>JBOFPH010000069.1:0-132261 GCA_051659845.1 Fimbriiglobus sp.
TAGCGGTCATCTTGAGGAACTTCCCTTCGAGGTCGAAGGTTTGCAGCCGAGCGTTGGCCCGATCGCAGACGACCAGGACGGGGTTCTTATAGTCCCGATTATCGACCCAGTTGCCGTGAGGTGTGCGGAACTTGCCTTCGCCGTTCCCCGCCCCGCCGAAGTTCTTTATGAGCTTGCCGTCGGCGGTGTATTTCAACATCTGGGCACCCGCGCCGTAACCATCACCAACAAACAGAGTGCCATCTGGGCAGAAGGCGACGTTCGTCGGGTTGTAGGAGACCTTCTTGTCTTCGTATTCCTTGATCTCAGGGCGTTCGAGTTTCCAGACCACTTCGCCCTTCAAATTCACCTTCATCACCTTGGGGCTTTTCCAGGTGTTGCAAAGGTACATGAACTCTTCCGAGCCTTCTTTGCGGATGTCGATGCCGTGACCGCCGCCGTGCCATTCTTTGCCGAAACTGCGGATGAACTTGCCTTTGTCGTCGAACACGAGGACCGTGTCCATGACTTTGCCAATCCCTTGGTGGGTGATGTAGACATGCCCTTGGCTATCGATGGCCACATTATGCGTCGTCTGCCATTCCATGCCCATCGGCAGTTCGCCCCAGGCATGGTTGCACTCATAGACATACTCGCCACTCCCGACACGCGCCGTCTTCTTGCCCGCTTTGTCTTCGGTGCCCAGCAACATCGGGCCGGTCGCGGTGACCGCAGCCACAGTGGCGGAGGTTTTCAAAAAGTCTCGGCGATTCATGTCTACGCTCCAGAAAAAGGGGAGATGTTCCCTGGTGGGCAATTTCAACAACTCTGCACAGTCTATTCCTGCAAACCGACACTCGCAACCAGGGAAATCGAACGGTAGATTACTCTCCTACACTCTTCTGGAGTTTCTCGATGTCTCGAAGTCTATTGGCGTTTCTCCTTCTCCTGGTTGTCCCAACTTGGTCACTCGCATCGGGTAAGAATGTTCTCCTGATCGTCGCCGATGATCTGGGCCGGCAAGTTGGGTGCTACGGTGACAAAGTCACAAAGACTCCTCACCTCGATTCACTCGCAGGGCAGGGGACACGCTATGCGAATGCCTTTGCCAGTGTCGCTTCCTGTAGCCCGAGTCGAGCCACGATCTTGACCGGGTTGCCGACGCATCAATGCGGGCAATACGGCCTCGCTCATTCCAGCCACAACTCGTACTCATTCGCTAAAACCGAAGGGTTACCAGCACTTCTCAAGCCCAACGGCTACCGCTCCGGCGTCATCGCCAAGTTGCATGTCCAGCCGGAGAGTGTCTACCCGTTTGACGCAGTGATCGGCGATGGAGGCCGCAATCCCGTGACCGTGACTGCAAAGGCTAAGAAGTTCCTCGAGGAAACCGGTGATAAGCCGTTTTTTCTTCTGGTTGGCTTGACCGATCCTCACCGCACCGGCGAAAAAGGCTTCGCTAACGATGGCAAATTCCCTCCCTCAGTGCCCGCACTCAAGTTCGATCCCAAGACGATCCCACTGCCTTACTTCCTACCCGATTCACCCGAAGCCCGAGCCGAATGGGCGGACTATTACCAATCGATCCATCGCCTCGATCATGGCGTAGGCATGCTCATGAAACTGCTCGAAGAGACCAAAAAACTCGACGATACTTTGGTCATCTTCCTGAGTGATAACGGCCCGCCGTTCCCCGGTGCGAAGACGACGCTCTACGATGCCGGGGTGCAACTGCCACTCATCATCCGGAAGCCAGGTGGCAAAGCGGGCAACGTCTCTCAAGCCCTGGCGAGCTGGACCGACATCGTGCCGACCATCCTCGATTGGACCGGGACGAAAGCGAACGCAAACTCCAAACTTCCTGGACGCTCTTTGCTACCGACTTTGGAAACCGAAGACGGGGCAGGGTGGGACACTGTCTACGGCTCGCACCAGTTCCACGAAGTGACGATGTATTACCCGATGCGAATGGTCCGCACCCGAACGCACAAGCTGATCCACAACTACGCCCATGCCCTCGAGTACCCTTTTGCGAGTGACCTCTGGGGATCAGACAGCTGGCAAGGGATTCTCAAGAGCCAAGCAACCATGATGGGCCAGCGAAGCGTCAAAGCCTTCGTGAACCGGCCGAAGTTCGAACTCTATGACCTGATCAACGACCCCAACGAGCTGAAGAACCTTGCCGCGGAGCCTGCCCAAAAGGATACGCTGGTTTCGCTCCAGGCGAAACTTCAAGACTGGCAGAAATCCACGTCAGACCCCTGGCTGATCAAGCTAAAACATGAGTGACCAGCGATTCTGCCCCGCTCAGAAACTGTTGCGGTTAGGTAACTTTGTCGGGGGCTATGAAGTCTGAGACAGTAGCGAAACCGGGATTCTTTTTGAAAACCCTGAGAATCATGTCCGGAAGCGGTTTGCGTCTTGGGGGAGGTGTACTAGCTTTCGGCAGAGAAAAAAGCCAGTACCACATTTGGAAGTGGCGTTGGCATTCCCCCTGAAAGTCACACGGTGCCGCCACGATGTCTGTCCCTTCCTCGGTTGAAGAGTTACTCCAACTCATCCGCAAGAGTGGCATGATTGAGGATCAGAAATTCGATGCGTATCTGCAACGTCGTCAGGCGGGTCGGGGATTACCTCCCGACCCACGCGATGCTGCTGATGCCATGGTCAAGGATGGTCTCATCACAGGTTTCCAAGCCGAACAGTTCCTTCTCGGGAAATGGCGTGGCTTCACCATCGGCAAATACAAACTTCTCGAACGTGTCGGCGTTGGTGGCATGGGTCAGGTGTTCCTCTGCGAGCACATGTACATGAAGCGCCGGGTCGCCATTAAGGTGCTTCCCCCTGCGAAAGCCGAACAACCTGCCGCACTCGGCCGCTTTTACCGCGAAGCTCGGGCTGCCGGGTCTCTCGAACACCCGAATATTGTTCGCACCCACGATATTGACCAAGACGGTAACCTGCACTTCATCGTGATGGAGTATGTGGATGGCTCCAACATGTTGGATATGGTCAAAAAATTCGGCGCGATGGATATTCGCCGTGCCACCTATTATGTCCGTCAAGTGGCCCTTGGCCTCGACTTTGCGTTCCGCAGTGGCATCATCCACCGCGATATCAAACCAGGCAATATCTTGATCGACCGAGCTGGGAACGCCAAGATTCTCGACATGGGTCTCGCGCGGTTTTACAAAGACCAAACCGACATGCTGACGGTGAAGTACGACGACAAGATCGTGCTTGGCACCGCGGATTATGTCGCACCGGAACAAGTGGCCAACTCACATTCCGTCGATGTCAGAGCTGACATCTATGCTCTTGGTGCGAGTTTCTACTTCTTGCTCGCTGGTCACCCCGCCTTCCCGACAGGCACGGTCTCCCAGAAGCTCCTCTGGCACCGCACCAAAGACCCAACACCGATTCGTCAAATCCGCCCAGAAATCCCCGAGGGGATTGCTAATATCGTCGCCAAGATGATGGCCAAAGACCCCAATGTTCGTTACCAAACCCCAGCCGAAGTGGCTGCTGATTTGGTTCGCTGGGTGCCGGGAGAAATCCCTCCACCATCGCACGACGAGATGCCACAACTCAGCCCTGCTGCACTCGATGGTTCGCAACCAGAATTCGAGCCATCACACGGGGCAGGGGAGACTGTCCGTGCCCAGGAAACGGAAGCGGATACCCCGAGCCGCTATCCTGCCGAAGCTCCGGCAAGTGTGTTCATGAACCAACGGGCCAACTCGGCTGGAAGCCAACTGGCACCTGCTCATGCAGCAGCTGTTGCAACAGCTCCTACTTCGGCTTCTCCATTCCGCGCCCCAGCTACAAAGCCAACCCGTCGACAGGAAGGGTTCCCACCCAGCCCATTCGCACCGAAAACACAGCCTGCAAACCAAATGCTGCCAAGCACCCAGGCTCCGAACAGCCGTGGACAAGTGGAAGAAGAATATGCTCCGCTGCAGCATGCGAACGCAGAGCCATCCTTGATGAAGAAAGCGTTCGGTGATACCCCAAACACGAAATTTATCGCGTTTGTGGTTCTCAGTACGATGTGCTTCACACTGGGTCTCGGTCTGGTGGCGATGAAGCTGATGAAGCCAGCTCCCGCACCCACAGTGCCTGTTGCCGAAACCAAGTAACCTAAGTCTGATTCACCTAAGGGATTGGCACAAAATGCCGATCCATTTTCTATTTCTTCACAGGTTGACGGATGAGAATCTCTTCCATTCTAGGTGGCCATTCAAAGCTCTTGGCGAGGCTGGCAATACTGTCACCGAGTTGTGGTATCTTGTCTTCATGAAGCTGGCCCAGTTTCTTATCATGGGCTAACACAAACGTCGGTAACTGCTCCACAGGTAACTTCATCAATCGACAACAGGTCGCATCGACCGCCAGCAAGTCAACCCCCATGACGAGTGCCCCCATGGGCTTAGCGGTGCCGTTCAGTGGGCCATCCCCTTCCATACCGATGATGCCATCGACGATCGCCAGATGCGGCGTGTGCGTGCAAGCGATGTCCACGATGCTGTTGGGGATACCGCGCCAGTGGAGTTCATTTTTCGGCCATCCGTAACAGATCCCTGGGAGTGTGCCGAAGAGGTTCTTCAGTGCGAGAGTTGCCCCAGCCCAGTGGTGGGTTTTCAGTTTGGGGAGTGAGACGAAGACGTCTGCACTCAGGATCGTCTTGGAGAGGTAAAGAAACTCAAGCCCAGTGGTTCGGCCTAGGTTTGGCGTCTTCACGGGTTCATCGTGGTTAATATCCACGAATTGGATTTTGTGTTTTCTCAGTACATCGCCCAATCCTGATTCATTCACCAGGTATCGCACATTTCGATAATGCCCAGGCCCCTCGGCGACGATGATTTCGCTCGCTCCTTCTGCTTGAAAAAGCTGGATGACAGCGTCGATAAATCGTGGGTCGGTATTGATGACTTTATCACGATGGTATTCCACCAAGTTTGGTTTCAAGACCACTCGCTTGCCTGCCATCGGGCAATGTTGCCGAAAATGCTCGAATTGAGTCTTCAAGATACCCAGAAGATCCATGTCATAACTGGATGCCTTGGCAATATGCACAGCCGAGGTGGCTGGTAAACGACGCAGTTGGCTCACGCCACCCATCATGAAGCCGAAGACTTTGGATTTCAGTCGTTCGCCCAACGGTTTCGATTCGGTTTGCGTGAAAAAATCCTCGGGTCGGCTCGTGGGCTTCTGTGAACCGAGGCTCGGCCCACTGGACAACTTCGCCGGGCTACTCAGACGAAACGGATGACGAGACTCGGTTTCTAGTGCCATCGCTGCGAGTGCTAAGCGGAGTGGACCACCACCGAGGCCGTCGGTCAGAGGTAACTCAAAGGCCAACGATTCTTGAATGCGTTGATCAAGACGGGGCAGGGCGGTTCGAGTCGCCTCGTCCGAGGGATATAGGCTGATCGCCAACTTGATCCATGCGAGGTTTTCCAGATCGACAGACTTCTCAGAATGCATCCGCAGGTATCCGACGGCTGCGTCAATCCGTGGATCATCAAGGCCCTGTACAGCGATCAACATTGTCGCCGTTGGTCCTGGCATTGGCTCAGTGGGTTTCCCAAGGACACTCCGGTTGCCGTAGTTGACTCCACCAGATGCGAATGCCCGATCAAGGATCAGTCGCAACCCTTCATCGATACGCGGATGATCCTGACCAGCAGCACGTAACGCTGTGACCGCCCAGGAGGTTGGCTCGACCCAAGAAAACGTGTCTTCGGCCCACGGCCACCCGAGAAGCTGATAATCGATGTCGTGCATCTGAGCCACTTCGGGATCGGCCTGGATGACGCGGCCTTCCAACTTCAAAAGTCGCTCCGCCATCTTTTGGCGATCAGCAGCATCGGCATTCAGGACCGTCTTCGTCATCAGCACTAAAGACGTCGTCCAGACCGCTTGAGGCCGGCCATGTTGCAGTCGGTAGCTACCATCGGGTTGAACATGCCGCGCGAGATAGACCAGACCACGCCGGAGGGAGTCCGCATTTGAGTTGATCTCAGCACCGAGGGCGAGCATCGCCCAACAGGTAGGCTCCAGGTTCGCCCGTTGGCCAGCGAGGTAACCCCAGCCGCCTTCGTCGGTCTGTAAGGAGATCAGTTGTTGCCGTAGTTCGTTGGCTGTCATGCAGAATGCTCCGGGGTTCCTCACAGTCCAGGATACCTCATGGCGATATAATGGCATCATTCGACCCGGAGGTTCTCGTCTTGCGAGTCTTGCACTTCGATTGTTTCAACGGCATCAGTGGCGATATGGTCTTGGGGGCTTTGCTCCATGCGGGTGTCCCTGAGCGGGTTTTCCAGGATGCTTTCTCTTCACTGAAGTTGCCGATCCGCCTCGAAGTCGAGCGCACTCGTCGCAGTGGTATTGCTTGCATTCAAGCGACGATCGTGGCCGAGGATTCGGAGGACTACCGTTTCCTTCCAGACATAGAAGAGATCATCGCCCGTTCCAGCTTGTCAGCGATGTCCCAAGATTTGGCCAAACGCATCTTTCGGAACCTCGCTGAAGCCGAGGCCGTGGTGCACGGCATGCCGATCGAGAAAGTGCATTTCCACGAAGTCGGGGCACTCGATAGCATCGCCGATATCCTCGGCGCGGTCGTCGGCTTTGAAGCTCTCAGCATCGAGAAGTTTACTTGCTCCTCCGTGCCCACGGGCTTTGGCACCGTGAAATGCGACCACGGCCAGATGCCAATTCCGGCGCCCGCGACGGCTGTACTGTTACAAGGTGTCCCGCTCGCCAAATTGGAGGTTCGCGGGGAACTGACGACACCCACCGGGGCCGCGATTTTGAAGACGGTGGTGACTGAGTTCACCGACACTCCCAAGATGAGCATCGACAAAATCGGCATCGGCACTGGGGCCAAAGACTTCCTTGACCGGCCCAACATCCTGCGAATCTTCACCGGCGAAAGCGTCAGACCGGAGACCGCGGATGAAATCGTGGTGTTGGAAACGAACCTTGACGACGTCTCCGGAGAAATCCTCGGCTACACGATCGAACGGCTCTTCGCGGCTGGGGCGCTGGATGTCTTCACGATCCCCATTCAGATGAAGAAATCTCGACCTGGGACGCTACTGACTGTCCTCTGCGACCTGCCTTCAGTACCCACGATGGAAGAGATCCTCTTCCGAGAGACCGGGACGTTTGGCATCCGACAGACTCGCTGCCAACGGAGTAAACTCACCCGCCAAACCCGCACGTTCGAAACCCCCTGGGGGCCGATCCGCGTCAAGGACGGCGAGAGAGCATGGTACCAAATCACGACTCCAGAATACGAAGACTGCGCTGCAGCGGCTCGCCAAGCTGGGGTGCCACTCCGAATGATTTACGAGGTCATCCAGCGACTCAACCGAAACCTCAAATCACCCGAGCAACCGTGAACCTATTCCGAACCCATGTGTCCACAAAGTGCCGTTGACAAGCGGCTTGAGAAGCCTAAGTTATACTCACTTGGTTCGATAGCTCAGCTGGTAGAGCGAGCGATTGAAAATCGCTAGGTCGCCGGTTCAAGCCCGGCTCGAACCACTCAAACAAGACCCTGTGAAGAACTCACGGGGTCTTGTTGTTTTTACAATGACATGAAGGTCGAGTCACTGATCCTTGGGCGATCGAAAGGGACGTCATGCTCCCAGAACCACTCCTCTCCTTTGCTGATGCCAAAATCGACGCCGAGCTGTCTGCCTATCTGACTGCCATGGAAAGATACCAAGCCCAACTCAACCTCGGGCTATTACTCCCAGGAACCTACGACGCTCTTCGAGTGGAATTGACCTATCACTCCAATGCCATCGAAGGTTCGACCCTTTCGCTACGAGACACGCAACTCATTCTGGAAGGTCGAGAGCCGAACACAGGCAAAAGTCTTCGTGAGATCTATGAGGCTCGGAATCACGACCGGGCGTTCCGACGGATCGAATCGTGGGCCAAGAGTCGTGCAGCAGGATGGCGGCTGACAGAAACCGATTTGCTCGCCATCCATTCGGATGTCCTGGCGGACATTTCGCCAGAGGCCGGGAGCTACCGGCAGGGCAGGGTCTTGATCACCGGGACGCGTTTCGTGCCTCCTAGTCCGCAGAAGTTTCCCGGGCTGATCGATGCACTCTTCGGAGAGCCAGTCAAGAGAATGCCACCGATCTTGCAGGCGGCGGAGTTCCACTACAACCTCGTCGCGATCCACCCGTTCGTCGATGGCAACGGCCGGACTGCTCGGCTTTGCATGAACGCGGTCGTGCTAGCCTACGGGCTGCCGATGATCGTCATCGCGGTCGAAGATCGGGCCGAGTATCTTTCGGCACTCGACGAGGCGAACGAGGGTCGCGTGACCGCCTTCGCCTCATTCGTGACCCGGAGTGCGACGGCCACGATCGCCCGCCTGTGCGGGGACTGAAGGCTGGGATGGAGGGTTTTCAGGGTGGATGTCTTGTGGCGTCCACGTCCGATAATGTTTATTATGTTCACTTCGAGTCAGAAGCTCAAAAACCCGGGAAACCCCATAAATCCTGGGGTTTGCGGGGGTATTTCTGTCACTTCTTCGGCACGGCTTTCTTGAGTTCGAGCTGTGTCTTTTCGAGCTGTTCTTGGTATCGCTTTGCCTCGGCAGGCTCGTCAAGAGCTTCGTGAAGTGCAATGAGTTGGGTCAGCATCATCTCTAGTTGCTGAAGTCGGTCCTCGGGTTTTGTGTTGGCTGGAAACGACTTGATGATCAGCTCGTAGTTCTCGGTCATCGGCTTGCGGGCTTCCTCGGTTTGTCCGAGTGCGAGACGGCATTGGCCGATCGAAAACTGAACCTTGGCCGCCTCGTGTTCCGACCAATTCTGTTCGCTGAGCCAGTCGAAGTGCTTGAGTGCCTCCTTCGGATGTTTCGTCTGGAGGGCATACCGCCCTGCCCGATAGCGATAGGCTTGGATCAGTTCGGAGGGTAACGAAGGGATGACTTTCTCAAGGAGCATCCAGCCCCCTTCGACGTCTTTAGCCGCAATCATGATGTCAAGGAGTTTGCTGGCCATCACATCGGCGTCCCGCACACTCTTCTTGTCGAGTTCGCGCAGGGGAATCGTGTCCAAGATCAATTCTCTTGCCACGGGCCGAAGAGCCGGGTCTTGGGTGCTCAGCTTGTATGCCAGCCGAGCGCAAAGCTCGGAGAGCTTCAATTGGAATGCCAGATTCCGCTGAGCTCTTTGCTCGTACTCTGTTTTGATTTTTGTGAGTGTGTTGTAGGCGACACGGGTCGTCGTTTGGTCGACAGCGGCAGTCGTGGCCGATTCGCCAAAATAGTTGGCCGTGTTGAGGGCGTAGTCTTCCGAAGATTTCCCGGCCCGTTCGAAATGCTTGAGGGCCTCCTGGAGCACGACAGTCGCACGAGCGTAGTTGCCTTGCAGAAAATGGAGTTTGCCGAGGTCCGATCCCGTGATTCCGATTTCTGGGTTTTCAGGTTTGTGGACGAGTTGGAATTGCGTGTAACAGATTTCAAGTAGCTTGATCGACTCGTCGTTTTTCTTGAGTCGAGTCTTCGCCAAGGCCAGGGACGCCATGATCCGCAAGGTAATCGGATGTTTTGGACCGATTTCCGTGGACTTCGAAGCAGCTTCTAGTGCACGTTGGAATAAATCCTCAGCCTCAGCTGCCTTTTGGTTCCCCAGTTTGGCATGGGCCAAATTGCTCATGCAACTTAAAGAATCGATGTGTGCGGGGCCTCGGACACGCACAGAATCGTCCACCAAATCCTCAAAAATCTTCTCGGCTTCTTTCGCTTGCTTCAACTGGATGTAGATGGCAGCGACATTATTGGCACTCTCGAGGTATCTTGGATGAGAGGGCCCGAGCAATTCCTTTCTCCCTTTCATCGCCTTGAGAGACCAAGTTAGTGCTTCTTGAAACCGCTTCGATTCGTGAAGTCCTGTCCCAAAGTTGTTCCATATGGTGTAACGGACAACAGGTGAAATGTTTGGAGATGACTCCAGTTTTGTCGCAATTTGGTTGAGAATCTCGAGGCCTTCGGATTGCTTCCGTTGCATCGAGATAAAGAATCCATACTGAGCTTTCAATTTAACTGTGATTTCTGCTTCTTCGCCATGTGAGTTTATCGATTCTTTCTGGATCTGGTTGAGTAAGGATTCGACAGCTTTCCAATCCCCAGAATCCTCGTAGGCGAGGGCCAACTCGGATTGGTTTTCCAACGTGGTGATGTGCCCTGCCCCAAGGGATTTACGGAAGTATTCGATGCTGGCCTGGAGTTGCTCGATGGACTGAGAGGGCTTCCCCAAGGCTCGATAACTTCGACCTAAGGTTTCGCGGATCCCAGCTTCGACTCCAGGTTCGTCGACTAACCCGCGTCCTAACCGAATCTTGGCGTCGTCAAGGACTTCTAGAACAGTGATACTCCGACCCTGGGCTTTGTCCGGCGAGGCTGAGGCGAGCATCTCTTTGACCAAGAAGTTGTTGACGGCATCCGTCGTTTTCTGGGCCCTGAGGGCCTGATCACGTGCGATCGTCGCTTTCCCCTTTGCATCGATGGCTTCGTCACGGGCGATCAACATTTTCTGCTCTGATACCAGGGCCTCATTCCGTGCGGTGACGGCTTTCTGTTCTGATTGGACGGCTTCGTCACGGGCCACGACCGCGCTCTGCTCAGATTGCTCCGCTTCATTGCGTGCAGCTACGGCTTCGCGCCATTGCCAGGTGACTCCAGTGATACCAATCACCAGCGAGGCTGCGCATGATCCGACCAAACCAGCCAAAGCCGGGTTTCGCTTGGTGAACTTGATAAACCTTTCGAACTTGCCAACATCGCGTGCCTTGATGGGCCGATTATCCAAAATGGCCTGAAGATCATCGGCCAATTCAGCCGCTGTTTGAAACCGTTCACTGATCATTTTTCGTAAGCATTTCATGCATACGATTTCTAAGTCGTTCGGAATCGACACTTTCGTGACTTCTCGTAGCGATTTTGGCTCATCATTCATCACACGCTTGATGACCGCGTAGGTCGATTCGGCCCGAAATGGCGTATGGCCCACGACCATCTGGTAGAGGATCACACCGAGTGCATGGACATCAGAAGCCGGGCAAAGCTCACGGATTTGCCCCGCGGCCTGTTCGGGGGCCATGAACTCCGGCGTACCCATGATTCGACCTGTTTCAGTGAGGCCCGAATCGATGTTCATCGATTTCGCCAGCCCGAAGTCCGTCACTTTCGGGATGATCGTGACGTTCTCCGCACCAATCCGCATGATGAGTGAAGGGACCACATTCGCAGCATCGGCAGTTCCTGTTGATCGCTTGCTGCCCGAGGTGCTCTCCAGCACTTTGCGATCGGATCGCGCGAGCATTATATTTCCTGGCTTCAAGTCCCGGTGAATAACGCCAGTCATATGAATTTGATGCACAGCTCGCGCTACAATGATCATCAACTCCATGGCTGTTCGTGGTGGTAACAAGCGTGCTGATTTCAAGACGTCCGATAATGTGCCACCATCAATCCACTCCATGACGAGAAATGGGCGCCCAGCATGCGCATTACTTTCGAAAACCTGAGCCACATTCGGGTGACGCACTCGGGCCGCAGTCTCGGCTTCCAGCCGAAAGCGAATCAACTCCTCTGAAGACGAGCGGCGGTCCGCGATCACCATCTTGATGGCGACGAGCCGGTTGAGAGTGAATTCCCGAGCTTTGTAAACGACCCCCATGCCCCCTCGCCCCACTTCGGCAATCATCTCAAAACCAGGGATAAACGGCACGCTCTCAAGTGGCTGCATCGAGACATCGGTCGGATCTGAGCGTTTGTTGTAAGTGCGATTTTGCGATGGGAGTGCATCATGATTCGCACTGCTCATCGTAACAGCTCGCTCATCGACATCATCTCGCAAGGCCTGATGATTGGCACTGGAGATGGTCATGGCCCGTTCGTCGACTGGCAAAGCAGGATGATTCGCACTGGTCAACGTGGGCGAATCATCCCGCAAAACGGGACCTTCGACGCTATCGAGAGTCAAATCCTGGGAATTGGCGTCGCTCGAAGGAGGCTGACCCCCCTGCCCTGCCTCTGGGTTGGCTGGAGGTGGAATGAAGGCATTCGTTTCTTCGGTGTCGCCGGGCAGATTCGGGTTCTGATCTGGCTTCTCTTCGTTCATGGGGAATCTCGTTTTGAACAGAATGATCCGCAAGGCTGATACGTCTTGCCAAACGACACCAATAATGACGAAGAGATTATCGCACTTTTGTAGCCAGATTGGTAGACTGTCAGAAACAGAGTCAGACGGATCACCCGATGTCTATACGTAATTATACATTCCTAGTTCTCTTCGGCTTCCTGGCGAGTGCGATGCCTGCTCGCGCTCAGTTCGATTGGACGAATGCCGCTGGAGGCCAATTCCTCACCGCGACGAACTGGAACGCTGCCCCGCCCTACAACACATTGAGCGACATCTACAACATCAACCTCGCTGGGACCTACACCATCACACTCAACGGAAACGCGAGCGTCGGTTCGTTGAACATCAACAACGCGGGCACTACCTTCACCCATAACAACGGCGCCAACCTGACACTCGGCGGCACGCTGACCCACACCGCAGGCGCCTACACTCTCAACGGCACCATCACTGGGGGCACAATCACCACGAACGGCGCTGGGTTGATCACCTTAGGTTCAACGGGAATCGTAGATCTGGCGACTGTCACCAACACTGGGTCAGGTGGGTTCCAGTTATCAGGTGGCAGATTTCGAGACAGTGTCCTCGGGAACAATGTTATCGTTTTCCGTGGAACCAATGACAATGTCATGCTCAGCGGGAATACCAGCTTTCAGCCTGGAGTGAATATCAATGTCAACCAGACATTTGGTAGGGTTCGCTTTGCACAAACCGTGACTCATGGAGCCAGCGGAAACGCCTTCAATTTGCAATTCAACGGCCATTCCGTGAATACTGAGCGTTGGATTCAAGTGGAAGCCGGCCACACCGTTACTTTCGGCCCGAGTTCAGTGATCAATTCGTATGTGACTAGTAGTTCTGGTGGTTACACGAGTGGTGCGGGTCTCTTGTCTGGTGGAACGGGGAGTACGATCATCAACCAAGGCGTGATTGAGAAAAACGGATCCGGTGGCTTCGAGATCTCGACCGAGAACTTTACGAATGCTCCCACCGGCACGATCACTGCTTTCAATGGATTCAATGGATTTGGACTTGGTAGCACAAACTTCACCAATCAAGGGCAGATCACTGCCAATGGAAGTTACTTTAGAATTGGCAGCTCGAATTTCGTCAACTCAGGCACTCTGCTTAGCTCGAATGATGGCAATTTTATTGTCGGTGCTGGTGGCGCTTTCTCCAACACAGGACTGATCGATGTCAGCACGGCAACAACGGCTGCGAGGTTCTTAGTTGTGAGGAGCATGACAACGGCTCAACTGGGGAACTTCAAATCGAATGCCGCTGGAACATTTCAACTCGGAGACCATGTCGTTCCTTTCGTAGTTGTGCCCCCTCGGATGATCTTGAATAACGCCGGTGCGACGTTCGCACTCAATGCTACGACGCAAAGCATCAGCATGGCAAACAGCACCATCCGCGATGGAACTGTCACGACTACAGGTGGCGCCAGCATTCGCTCCGTGAGCGGCGAGAACTACACAAACTTCCCAGCCTTCGAGGGAGTGACGTTCACCGGGACTCTGAACATCGCCGAAACGGGTGGCGCTCACTCCTTCATCTTGCGCCCAGGCACCGGAGGCACTCTGACATCGTTCGGCGGACCGTCGAATATCTACATCATGAATGATCGCAATAGCCCTTCCCTGTCGAATGGTCTGCTCATCGAGCAGACCGGTACCTTAGACAACTTCACCTACACGATGGATGTTCGTGGATTCCGGGCCTATCCCGGTCTGGAGTTGCGAGACGGTAACTCACTGACACTTGGCAGCTCAGCCATTGTCCGCAGTGTTCGAGCCGGTGGCAGTGGCGGACAAGCCGAGATTCGCTACGCCGGCAGTGGGACGAGCAACCTGACCAACAATGGACTCATTGAAGCCACTCAATCGACAGGCTTCGTTATCGATCTGATAGGAACTATTACGAACTCTGGTAGAATCCAGACTTTCGGTGGATCTTCCATGGAGATCCGCACGGCTGGCGGCTTGACCAACACAAGCGGGGCTTTTCTCAAAACAAATGATGGTGGCGACACTCTCAGCATTACAAATGTGACAACCTTCAACAACGCGGGCACCATCCAGAGGATCAATGGCTTAATCAACATCAACTCGACGAGTTTCAGCAACACCGGGCTGATAGATGCCGAGGCCGCCGGGACGGCTGGCCGAGTCAATATCCGCCCCAACCTGACGACGGCCCAACTGGGAAACTTCCGAGCGGGCGATGGGAACATCTGGTTTGGCAACAACTCGATTCTGACCACGATCAACAACACCTCGGCAACCCTCAACCTCGTCGGCGGGGCGGGGCAGACGGGCAGTATCGTTCTGGATCGTGGGCGGATTCTGGGTGGCAACGTCAATACCTCCGCAGGTGCCTTGGTCAGGATCACCAACACGAGCAGTGATCCCCCCAACACGCTCGATGGCGTCACCTTCAACGGCACCATTGACGCTGCGACAAATGGTTTCAGTAAGCTGACAATCACAGGAAGCAGCCAATTCGCAACGACCGCAGCATCGACGATCAACTTGCGAAACAACGGGGAGTTGTTGATCAACCAAGCCACTTTTGGCGGTGGCTCGCAACTCTTGACAGTCGACTCTCGAGGGACCGGTGGCAATAGTGTGAGTATTCGCTCCGCACCGAACCTCAACCTGACGATACTTACAAACACGCTATTCCACGGGCAATTCATGGGGATGGTCGGTGCCACGGGAACAGAATCACTGACGAACAACGGCACTTTCCGCCATGAATCTGGCTTCCCAATCTCCTTCAACACAGGCCTCGAAAGCCTGGTCAATTCCAGTTCGGGCGTACTAGAAACCGTCGGGCCTTCAGCATCGGGGCAATTCGGGATCACCATCGAGAGCGGAGTCGTGCTCAACAACCAAGGAATCATCCGTGGCCTGACTGGTGGTGATGTGCTGATTCGTTCAAGTACCATCACATCATCAGGGACGATGTTGGCGGATGGTACTGGGTCGATCGTTACATTAGAACCAACGACATCGACTACGAATTCTGGGACAATGACAGCAAGCAACTCGGCCTTGTTGCAGGTGAAAGGAACAACGTTCACCAACAGTGGCATAGTATCCACGAATAGTAGTGGATATGTTCATTTCGTTTTGAATTCACCGACTCTTGGCTCTGTATTCGATAACTCAGCAGGTACAGGGTTATTGGACTCTTCCGCAGGCGGCTCGATTGAAATCAGCGCTGTGGGTCTCGTGATGACGAGTGGCCAGCTTGGAGCTTGGAAAAGCCGAACCGACGGTGGGCTTCGTATTGGGAACGTCAGTGTGCCAGTCGTTTTGAACAACTCGACACTGACACTCAACAGCACAACAGGCTCCATCGAAATGGGAGGCTTAAGGATTGTTGGGGGAACCGTAACCACCGCTCCTGGCTATGCCCTCTACCCTCGCAACGCAGGTGGCAACGAACTCTCGGGAGTGAATTTTTCGGGGACGATTAGCTTTTCACAGATTGCTAGCGGGTTGTTGACACTCACCAATGGCACCAATTTCACTGGCCCGACGAATATCGTGATGAGCAATCTCAATACGAACCTCTATGTCCGGCAAACGATGACGATGGCCAACACCACCATCAGTCTTGAAAATGCCAACGCACATGTCGAGGTCCAGAATGGAAACACTTTGACCATCGCTGTGGGAAGTACCGTGAATGTCCCACTCACTGGCTCGAGCGGGACTCGCAAACTGACATCAAATGCGACCGGCACGAATCATATTGTTAACAACGGTGTTATTGAATCTTCTGGATTAGCCAGAATGCTACTCATCGACAACAACGGCACTTTCACCAACAACAACATCATCCGTGCGATCACCAGCGGGCGTGTGGATATCAATCCCGGTGGCGGCTTTGTCATCGGCGCGGGTTCCCAACTGCTCACCACCACTTCCGGCCAGATCAACATCCTGACGCCGCTCGTTTCGAATGCGGGCACCGTGACCGTGACAAGCGGGACCTTCAACGTCACAACAGCAGGGACGGCGAACTTTACCAACACCACAGCAGGCGTCTTTACCGCGGCAACGGGCACAACTTCGAACTTTGGCAACACCGCGACATCGACGATTGCCAACGCGGGCGCCTTTACCCTCGCTGGTACTCTCAACCTCGGGCCAGCGGCGACGCCGGGGTTGTTGACCACCACTTCTCTGGCAACAATCAACGGTACGGCCAATGCCCGGACCACGATTCAGTCTGGCGGGATCGTCGGTGGCGCTGGGCGGATCAATGGGGTGACGCAAGTTCTTACAGGAGGCCGGCTCTCGCCTGGCAACTCGCCGGGGCAGATTACGATTGGCGGGGGATTGGATGTCGGCGGTGGGTTGGAGATCGAGATTGCCGGTGGGACAAACCCGAACAACTCGACCACGGTAGGCAACACCTCTCCTGGCGGCGGGTTTGATACCGTCAAGGTCGAACCGCCACCGACAAACATCAACTCAGCCACAAACATCATCATCCGGGCCGCGTTGACAACCGTTCGCCTTGGGGCCAATGATCTCAACGTGACGGGATCTCCATTCTGGCGAGCGAATGCAGGTCAACGGTGGTCAATCGCCTCGACTTCGAATGGCAGCATCACCCTGCAAAACGGTGTGCCCGGCGATCCGCCAAGTACACCGCTCACGATGCCATACCCGGCTGTCGTGGATATCTACGATTTGCAGAACCCCAACAACCCACCGATCAACTACACAGGATTTGGGATCTTCAACTATGAGATCATCACAGTCGGCAACTCGGGAGCCGGCCAGCAACGCCTGGACCTCGTCTGGACCCCCGTCCCCGAGCCGACCACGATGCTCGGTGTCAGTTTGTTGTCACTGCTGGGAGTGGCAGGGTTACGGAAGCTTTACGCCAACCGGGCCAAGGCTTTGGCAGCGTAAGTTTGTAAGCGAGTTCGAGAAGCCTCGTGGACAAACTGCCCTTGGCTCTCGATCCAGGTCAAGGTCGATTCGATCGCTTTTCTCCAGGCATTGAGAGCCTCTTCGTTGCGGATCGTGGGCACGTCTTCGGAATACGTTGGCTGAGTGTGCGCGAAGGCAGGCTGCTCGGGGTTCAGGAAGCTCTTCGCGCCCGTGGCTCGGGCCGCAAACCAGATCGCAGGCTTCTCGGGGCGTTTGATGATCTCCGCCGACCAGATGCCGTCTTGGACTTCGGGCTTCGCAGTCGCGATCAGAACGCCGTTGCCAAGGAGTTCCAGCACATCGAACGGAGCCAGACTCTGGGCTGAGACTTTCCACTCACCCCCCTGCTCTTCCACCTTCAGCAGCGGGCCATTCGTCACGAAGCTATCAGGGTTCTGGATCCCCGCGATCCACTCGGCGTAGGTCGTGGCTCCTCGCACATAAGTTCGCATTCCGCCAACGGGCACCTTGTTTCGATCCTTGCCACTGGCTCCGAGTGCAGACACCCGGAACCCTGAGTTCAGCAGGCGATACCACTGAGGCAACAGCGGCTGACGCCGAGCCTGGCCGTTGAGTTCGATGGTCGAGAGGTTGCCATTCAACAATGCGATCAGCGCTTCGCCACCCCAGACACCGGAGACTGTTTCGAACGGATCGACCCACACCGGTAAGCCAGCTTTGCGTTTGCACTGGTCGCACCAATCCGAGATGGACCAATCATCGCTCTTGTCCGGTGGGCCGAAGAGCAGCGGGTATACCGGTCGATGCGAGTTGAGCAGTGCCACCGTCCCCAAGACTTGGTGGGTATTGAGTGTGTTCACAGCCACCGATTGATCCGCTTGGCCACTGAAGGCTTCGAGGTTCGGCGAGCCGTGATACGTCTGACCGTCGAGGGCCGCAGCGGCAAAGTCAAGCGTGAGGAGGTTCGTGACATCGACATCCTCCCCCTGCCCTTCGAGCGCGGCCATGTGCGGGGTCAGGTGATGGACTCGACCGTCGCCGGACTTCCACTCTTGGAAGTCGAGTTTCCGCGAGATCGAGAAACGAAGCGCCATTTGGCCTGGCTTGAGGGTCACCGTCTCATCGAGCGGTTGATAGGCTGGGCCTTTCATCGCCTGGATGCGAAGTGGCACCGAGTGAGGCAAATGGATTTCACTGGAACCGTTGGTGTAACACCAACGTTCCCGGTCGAGCCATAACCCCGCCCCAAGCTGCTCGCCTCTGCCGACAGGGAACTCGGGGTGCCAACCGAAAGGGACAAAGTAACCGCCCTCGGCGGTTGTGATCCGCAGCCGAACCGGTGTCGGTTCGCTGGTGGTCGAGTCGTTGATTCGAAGATGTAGAGTCTGCATTAATCCGTCACCCCGCCAACGACTTCGACGATCTTGCGGAACGCGGCCACGGCGTACGGGAACAAATCCCCGCCCGTAACCCCGCCCGTCGGGCCACCGCCGCGGAGGTGTGGCTCCATCACCGCGAAGCCGTGGTATCCGGACTTCACCGCTTCGGCTATGCTGTAAGGAATGTGCCCGTGGCCTGTGCCGGCGATGACTCCATGCTCTTCGCCGGTCTTCCAGTCTTTGATGTGCAGGTGCGTCGTGCGATGTTTTGTCAGTTCCCAGCCTTGGATCGGATCGTAACCGCAGTACACCCAGTTCGCGGCATCGTAAGCACACTGCAAAGCTGGATTCGAGACGTTGGCGATGATGTCCGCGACACGCTCCGGGGAATCGCCATAAATCTTGTGCTCATTCTCGTGGAACAAGGTGATGTTAGCCTTAGCTGCGATCTCCGCTTTGACATTCATCCGACGCAGAATCTCGTCTCGATACGGCGACCAGTCTCCGCTGAACGGGGTATTCGCCGGTGGATAGTAGCTGAAGATGCGGATGTTCGGTGTACCCAGGCGATGAGCCAGTTCGATGGCGCGTTGGAACTTTTCGAGGTGCGGTTCGAAAGAGGCATCGATGGCCACTTTGCCGATTGGTGAGCCGATGGCGGAGTAGCCGATGCCAGCATCTTGGCACTGCTTCTGGAACTCGGCGATCTGGGCATCCGTGAGGGCCAGGACGTTGGTCTTGTGGATCGAGCGGAACTCGATGTGCTTGACTTTGGCGAGTTGCAGGACGCGGATTTGCTCCCGTGGGTCGGGGGAGATTTCGTCCGCGAAGGCGGAGAGTTTAAACATAGACAGCCCTTTCAAATAACAATAGCCAGCATTCACTGCTGGCTATTGTCCGAGGCTTGGCGTTTGTGGTCAGTATCAGTTGGCCGGTTTCTCAGGCTTTTTGGGTTCGGTCTGAGCCGGTGGTTTCGGTGCTGGTGCTGCCGGGCGTGATGGGAGACTTGGCATCATCGGCTGGGCTTGTGGCGGACGTTGGCCCATGGGCGGCGCTGGTGCCGGCGCGGCAGGCCCAGGTGTTGGCATCGCAGGCCGAGGCAGAGGTTTGGTGACCGGTGCTGCTGGTGGCAGTGGTTGCGGAGTCGTTCGTGGAGGTGACACAGGGGCCGGTGGCAAGCCAATCTTCGGTGGTTGTGGAGCTGGCGTTGGCGTCGGTGTTGGCAACGGTTTCGTGTTTCCACCCATTGGCCCTGGAGTTGGTCCAGGCGTAGGAGTCGGCAGAGTCTTCACTCCACCCATCGGCGATGGCGACGGGGCCGGAGTTGCTCCAGGCGTAGGAGTTGGCAGTGGCTTCACTCCACCCATCGGCGATGGCGACGGGGTCGATTTCGTCCCACCCATCGGTGCTGGTGTTGGTGGCTGAGTTTGTGTCGGTGTTGGCAAGGGCTTCGTGCCACCCATCGGCGATGGCGACAGGGTCGATTTCGTCCCACCCATCGGGTTCGGCTTCGTTTCTGGCGAAGAGGTCACGCCGCCCATGGGGTTCATCGGGCGTGGGGCCGTTGGTTTTGGGGTGTCCGTGGCGGCAGGAATCGTCGAAGGAGTCTTCGCAGCCATCTCGGCTTGTTGCTGAGTCGGCTTCGGTGGAAGTTGCTTCACGACCTTTTCTGGGGCCTGAGCACGAGCGACGACGTTCTGTGGCACATCGAGCCGAACTTGTCTTGGCTTATCGTTGGCCTGCATCGGCGATTGTTGACGTTCTGCGATCTGCGTTTCTGCACGGCTTCGTTGAACGCCCACATCCCGCATTTGCTTGGCAAGCTGTTGCTCACGGACTTGCTCATCCCGAACGACGGGCTTCAACACCACGTTGTTATTTGTCTGCTGGATGGTCTTGAGCGGCTGCACCATCACCATCGAGTTATTGCTGTTTGTGGTGTTGTTGATATTGTTGACGATGTTTGTGTTGTTATTGGTGACATTCGTCACGTTGGTCACGTTCGTGACATTGGTCACTTTGGTGATGTTATTGTTCACGATCGTGTTTTGCTGAACCAGAGTTCGTGGTGGACGTGGGATATCGCCACGGAAGCGGCCCACGTAGACGTCCTGAATTTGCGTCACGAACACATCATTGCGGTGGTTAACCTGGTAATAGGCCCAAAGTGGGTCGTAAGAAACGGGCCGGCTCACACCCACCGAGATCGCAAAGCTCGTGCCACGCGGGTTACCACACCAGGCGGAGAAACCGACGCTCGTGTAACGAGGTTCGAAATAATCGCCGAAGTAGTAACAGCTCCAACCCCTGCGAACAAACATCGCACTAAACATCGCTTGATGCGGGACGGCATACACGGGAGTGTACACAAAGGTTGGTTGATTGATCACCACAGGTGCGAACTGCACGGGTGCAAACAACACACCACGATCGGCGATGGGGTAATCCCAATATCCTTCGATGTAGATGTAACCACCCGGGGTGTAACGATAGTGTGCGGGCACCCAGACCCAACCTGGCCGGTTTTCGATCCAGAACCCAGGCCGCCAAACGTAGCGCCCACGGTAGACCCATGAGCCAGGGACGTAGAAGCTTGATTGCGTCGGGGCCGGGACACTCGGTGAGAATTCGAGCGGTTGCGGCGGGGGTGGGAGGTACTCGAGTTGTTGTTGAGCCTGTGTCACGACCTCTTGCCAGAAACCGTGGACCCATTGCCGACCACCGGGAACTTCACGCCAGCTACCGGGAATCCACATTCGCCCTGGGGGTGGCACACGCCAGAAGCCGCTGATCCAGATAAAGTCTTTGCCTTCTTCATCGAAGTGCCAGTAACCGGGAATCCACTGGACGTTGTCGCCAGCGGGCTTTTGATCCGGTGGCAATTCCTCAACCGGACTCGGTGGGAGTTTGGTGACGAGTGGGCCAGCGATTGGCATCTCGGCGGTCGTGGCGAACGCTTCGTGAACTGGCCCGCGAGCCAGCACCTCGACGCCTTCCCGTTCCCGCTCTTGTGCGACGACTGGTGCCGGGAATGAGGTGAGAACACCCAGCCCGCCGAGCCAACCCCAGAGCAAAACACGACTTACAACTTTCATGGCAACCTTACCCCCACCCGTGGACAGTCGGCGGAACCTCCCGTCGGCCAATCCACAATGCCGAAAACGGCGAAACTTGCGCAACCGAGGTAATTCGGCTCAAGTTTCACCGGCTTCTACCCGGAACCTGTTCCCACCACAACACCAACAGTTTCGTTCAGCAGAGTTTCATTCTCATCACCAACGGTATTCGAGGCCAAACTGCAAGCCTTGGACCCACATGTTGCTTTGGTCAAAGGTTGGCAGTGGGCGGTTTTGGCCGAAGGGCACACGTGGTGCGTTCGGCACAAAAGTCAGATCGACGACGCGGTCGATTTGTTCCCCGGGGCGGATGACATTCGACCAGAATAAGAAATTGTACCCGACCGTTGCTTTGAAACGTGGGCCAATCAGGTAACCGATGTTGAACATCGCCTCGGGGACGACGCTGAATCGTTCGCGGGAGAATGACCCCAGGTTTGGCCCCGCGGCGAGCAGACCACCTGAGAACACCTCAGCCGGTTGACCAGGGCGATTGCGATTTTGAAAGCCATTGATATTCACTTGCTGGGAGTTGACCCCGAGTGCCACTGAAATACGGCTATCCCACTCGAACCGCCCTGCCCTGCGGGTGAAGGCGTAGCCGACTTGGGCACCGTGGAAACGGTTGCGGGTCTGGAAGTCGTCTTGCACAACGATGCTCGTTCCCGCGGGATCGGGGGCATTTGGTCCAGCGTTGATGAACTCCGTGATCGTTAACCCTTCGCTCAGATTCACATGGCGGTAGCCTGCAAAGATCTCGGAGCGTGAATCACAACGTTGACAGAGTGCCCAACGATGATTCAAGTCGGCTCCCCAGAGGAAGCTCGTGGTCTCGACGCGAAGTGCTCCCGTCGAGAGACCAGGGAACGCGACCAGTTCGCCGAACTCGGAGTTGAAGTTGGGAGCAAAGATCGGGCGAGCAATCGTTGGGAATTGGTTCGAGTCAATTTGAAACGCCGTGGTTTGGCGACCCAAGAAGAAGAACGAGCCATCGACACCGGTGCAAGGTTGGCACGGATCGCACCACAAGCCGCCACGTAAGCGGAAGCCGTTGCGAGCGGTGTTGCCAAAGTTGCCAGGGCCAAGCAGGATTTGCGTACCCGGGGTGCCGAGGTAGCCGAAGGTCTGGTCGCGGGCCGTCGTGGCGAGCACCGGAATCTTGCCCGCCTGTACCCACCAGAGGAGATACTCAGCCCGGATGTAAGCTCCTTCGGCGAGTGGACTTTCACCTGGCAGGATGGTGTTGTTGTCTTCGCTGAAGAGGCCCGTGCCGAAGAGGTCGAAGATCGAGTGATCCCGAGACAGAGTAATGTTCGGCGAACCAAAGACACCATGATGCCCCGCCGTTTTCACTGCCCCAGGCCATGGCTCCAGTTCACGCTCCCCAGCGCCAAGCCCACCCCAGACTTCCTGCGGCGTCGGGCCAGGCGGCGTCAGCAGCATGGGCAAGGTGGTGGTCGTCGGAGGAGCCGGTGCTGGTGCGGTCGGCTCGGTCGGGAGTTTCGGCAGCTCTTTCGGAGCCGGTAGTGGTTGGGTCGTTTCACGCGGTTTCGGAGCATCTTCCGGGCGGAACGGAGCTTCAACAGGTGTGACGGGCACCGTCTCGGGCATTGGTGGAGCAACCGGTGCGGGTGGTGCTACGGGCTGCCATTTGGGGCCAGCTTCTGGCTTCGGCTCCCAACTCGGGGCCAGTGGTGCTGGCGGCACAGGCGCGGGTGTCGCAACAGGTAGTACGGGAGCAGGCGGAGGCGTCACTGGTTTGACGGGCAACGGCTCTGGGCCACGATCGCGCCAGATTGGCTCTTCTCCCACGGCCCAAGCAGGCAACGCGAGAGTCGCCAGGATGAGCACTTTGGCTCTCAGCGACGTCATGGCGGCCTCCTTGGTCTGAAACGAAAAACTCCCCGTTATCCGATCTCATCGGCATTCCGGCCCAACAAACGTTAAGGTTTCCCCAGCCTTTTTCTGAGGAACAACCCGCAAGGTTCACCTCTCTTTACACCCAGCTGCGGTTGACACCGGGGCGCGATTCTGGCACATGGACGATTCACCAGGAGAAACTGCATGGCTCGGTTCGGGGGAACAGAGTCATGCGGGGGGAGTAAATGATCATGAAAAACAAAACGACGCGAGCCTTATGGGGGCTGGTGTTATTGGTGGTGGTCGGCTCAGCAAGTTCGGGGCAAGCTTTCTACTTTGCCGGCTGGCCTGGTAGTGGCATCATCGAGCCACCAAAGCTTCTCGGGCCGCAGGCTCGATCGGTTCAGACGAGCATTGATACCGAAGAACGAATTCCTCGCGTGCCGCGCGAACCGGTGAGTAAGACCGGTGAACCCGATCCGCCTGGTCCGGTTCCTGAGCCGGGGACCTTGTGTCTCGCGGCTCTCGGCTTGGGTATTGTGGGGTTACGAATCAGGCGACGTTGCGGAGCTGTTGCCGGGCGTAAGTCTGCACCACTTCGATGACTTGGGTTTGCTGAGCGACCGTGATTTCGGGGAAGATTGGCAAGGCAATGACGCTTCTCGCCGCTTCCTCGCTGACCGGGTAACTGCCCCGCTCGATGCCCGCGGCGAGCACACATTGCTGCTCGTGGAGTGAGAGTGGGTAATAGACTTCGCAGCCGATGTTTTCGCTCTTCAAGTACTTCAACAGCCCATCCCGATGGCCACCGGCGACGCGCAAGACGTACTGGTTGAAGGTGTGGAAGCCCGTCGGCATGACGACTGGGCGCGATAAGAAACCATTCAGTCCCGCCGCTTCGATCATGTGATCATAGCGCCCGGCGGCGGCTCTTCGACCGGCAATCCAAGTATCCACGTGCGGCAATTTCACCCGCAGAATCGCGGCATGGATGGCATCAATGCGAGCATTCCAGCCCAGGTATTTGTGGTAATACTTGACCTCGCTGCCGTGGTTCCGCAGGGCCATCATCTTCTTGTGCAGAGCTTCGTCGTTGGTGCTGACCATCCCCGCGTCGCCGAGAGTGCCAAGGTTCTTACTCGGGTAGAAGCTGAAGCAACTGATGACACCCAAAGTCCCGCAGCGTTGGCCGTGATACTCAGCCCCGAAGGACTGGGCCGCATCTTCGATGACGTGCAAATTGTGCCGTTTGGCGATGTCCCAGATCGCGTTCATCTCGGCACATTGACCAAAGAGATGCACTGGCATAATGACCCGCGTTCGCGGCGTGATCGCTGCTTCGATGAGGCGTGGATCGATGTTGTAAGTCAGCGGGTCAACATCCACGAAGACCGGCTTGGCCCCAACGCGAAGCACCGAACCCACGGTTGCAAAGAACGTAAACGGTGGCAGGATGACCTCATCGCCCGGCCCGATGTCGAGAGCATGAAGAGCCAGGAGCAACGCGTCAGTCCCCGAGCCGCAGCCGAGGGCGTACTTCGCCCGGCAATACTCGGCGGCTTCCTTCTCCAGCCCCGAGACTTCTGGGCCAAGGATCGCCTGGCCTGACCGCAACACGCCAATCACTGCCGCATCGATCTCTTCCTGAAGATTGCGGTATTGCAGGCCAATGTCGCAAAGGGGCACACCCGTCGTAGAACTCGCAGCCATCGTCAACTCCCTGATTTCACACCATGACTACGACATTTCCCGCGAAGCTGTCAAGCCACATCACAGGAGGGCAGAGGTTTTGTAGTCGATTTGGTAATCTAGGCAAAGCTTGCGGGCTGTGGGGGTTGGTGGGGCGTCCAGAGACTGGGGATTCAGCTTGAGCGGTTATTCCGTTCGTATGGTGCGGGGTAAAAGTCGATTTGACCCCTACCACGATGCGTGAATCACCTCACGGGTGGAACCCGAACATTGGAGGATGAACGATGAACTTGCGAAACCTCGCACTGAGCGCTGTCGCCCTGGGGATGATGGGCGGCATCAGCTTGGCTAAAGACACGAAGTCTAGCCCAGCGATGTCCGCTCTGCCCAAGCCTTCGAACCTGGCCAAGCCAGTCACGAAGGCTGTTGAGAAGACTGTCGAAAAGACGGAAATCAAGCAAACGAGCGCCACGACTCCTGTCGCCGAAAGCTCGATCCAGATGAACCAAAAGTTGGCCGAGTCGATTGCGACCCGCCTGACCAGCTCGAATGTCGCCGAAGGGGCCGACATCAGCATCGTCACCGAAGCTGGCACCGTCACCGTGACCGGGCCTTGCAAGAGCGCCGCTCAAAAGAACGCGATTCTGCAAGAAGTCCGCGTGGTGGTCGGCGTGAAGATGGTCCGAGATGGCCTCACGGTCGGCTCGAACCTGATGCAAGCCCAAGCCGTCGCCCCCGGGATGCCTCCAATGGGCATGCCTCCAATGGGTGGAATGCCAATGGGCATGGGTGGCCCACTCGTCGAGCCAGCTCCTCTCGGTGCTCCTGGCCAAGCGATGGGTGACGGCTTCGCCCCACCAATGCCTCCTCACTCCTGGCCCACCTACGCTCCTTACAACAACGTGAGCCGCGTCGGTTATCCGACCGCTTACCCCCACAACGCCTTCCCATTCATCGGGCCATTCTACCCATTCCCGAAAGTGCCACTCGGCTGGCGCTCGGTCAACCTGACCTGGGAAGACGGCCACTGGTGGTACGGCCGGACCTCGACGCCACAAGACTACTGGCGTGTCCGCTTCTGGTAAGCCAGAAGTAGTCAGTTAAAAAACGAGATTCACCACAGAGCATCCACTCTGTGGTGAAGTCGTTTGGGCCTTGGCCAGGTGGAGATTCAACCAATCTGATTGTGATTTAGAGCATTTTTGATCCCTTCTCCCCTTGCGGGAGAAGGTGGATTTGGAAACCCCGTTTTGGGGTTTCCAAAGACGGTTGAGGGGTCAGCGCTTGAAGTAGGAAAAGACCCTTTTCTGGATGAGGCGTGTTACCCCTCATCCGTCCGATCTGGCTCTATCGAGCCTGGATCGGACACCTTCTCCCGCAAGGGGAGAAGGGTAGAATACAGCACTTTTTACTGCCAGTACGGCTTCTGGCGAACGCCTTGATGACAGTGGCATTTAACCGACCTTGACCCTTTTGGGGTAACGCGGACAATCCATCTATGAAAACGATGGACAGTATTCTTGGCCCCGGCGGTCTTGTTTCGAGCAAATGGAAGAGCTTCGAATCTCGGCCCGAGCAAGTCTCGATGGCGAAGGCCGTGGCCAATGCTCTGCGAGACGGCGAGCCGTTAATGGTTGAGGCGGGGACGGGTGTCGGGAAATCATTTGCGTATCTCGTACCTGCGATTCAGGCCATTTCGAACCGGGAGAACTACAAGGTCGTCATCTCCACTCACACGATCGCTCTGCAAGAACAACTGCTGACCAAAGACATCCCCTTTCTGAAGAACACCCTACCCTTCGAGTTTGCCCCAGTCTTGGTGAAAGGCCGTGGAAACTACCTCAGCAAACGGCGATTACGAGTCGCCCAGCAACGCGCCGGAAGCCTCGTCACAGACCCTGTCGCGGCCTCGCAACTGGTGCAGATTGGTAAGTGGGCCAACGGTAGCGTCGAGGGTAGCAGAGGGGATTTGAACTTCGTGCCAACCGCGAGCGTTTGGGATTTGGTCGAATCCGATAGCGGCAATTGCCTGGGCCGAGCCTGCCCGAATCATGCGGAGTGCTTCTACTACAAAGCCCGCCGAGGTATTTCGAATTCCAATCTGTTCATCGTCAATCATGCTCTCTTTTTCAGCGACTTAGCCCTCCGCCAACAGGGGCCAGGGTTGCTTCCGGATTACGATGCCGTGATCTTTGACGAAGCCCACACGCTCGAGGAAGTCGCTGCGGACTTCCTCGGCCTATCCGTGACACAAAGTGGCATCGAGTATCTGCTGAATCAACTGCTCTCCACAAATGGCACCAAAGGAATCCTCGCCAGTCAAGGGGATGGTGAATGTTTCCATGCTGTGTCCGGGGCACGACAAGCCTGTGAGCGGTTCTTTGAGAGCATCCACTTTTGGATGACGGGTTTGCCAGGGCAAAACCGCCAATCCGCGCGGGTTCGAGAGCCGTTGAAAATCCCGGACATTCTCTCGGACGAACTCAGCAAAGTCGTGGGGCATATCGGTCGTATCGCTCAAAGCCTTTCGCGCGAAGAAGAGAAGATTGAGTTGACGAGTCGAGCGGGCCGTTTGCAAGGCATCGTCGCCAACATCCAGACGTGGATGAAGCAGCAGTGCTCGGGCCATGTCTATTGGACCGAAGTGCGGATGGGGCGAGTGGCGAAGATTTCGCTCGTGAGTGCTCCCGTCGATGTTGGCCCGGAGTTGCAACGACAACTCTACTCGCGGACCCCCACGACGATCATGACCAGTGCCACGCTCAGCACCGGCGGCGTCAATGGTTTTAGCCTCTATCAACGCCGGCTGGGCCTCAACGACGCCGAGACGCGACAACTCGGCAGCCCGTTCGACTACGAAAACCAAGTCGAATTGCACCTCTTCCGGAACATGCCCGACCCCAGCCAGCAAGCGGCGGCCTACGAAGAAGCCGTGCTCAAGAAACTGCCTGAATACCTCGACAAAACCGAAGGCCGAGCCTTCGTGCTCTTCACGAGTTACGCCTTCTTGAAGCGTGCTGCCGAACGGCTTCGCCAGTGGCTCGACAAAGAGGGGTACACGCTCTTTGTGCAAGGCGAGGGGCCAGGAGTCTCGCAGATGATCTCCGAGTTCCGCACGACCGAACGGGCCGTGCTCTTTGGCGTCGATTCCTTCTGGCAAGGTGTCGATGTGCGAGGGGATGCCCTGGGGAACGTGATCATCACCAAACTGCCATTCGCTGTGCCCGATCGCCCGATCATCGAAGCTCGCATGGAAGCCATCGAGGCCGCCGGCGGTAGTCCATTCAATGACTACTCCGTACCCCAAGCCGCGATCAAACTCAAGCAAGGCTTCGGTCGGCTCATCCGCACGTCGAGCGACCATGGTCTCGTGGTCATCTTCGATCCCCGTATCCTGACCAAAAACTACGGCAAAACCTTCCTCGAAGCTCTACCCAGTTGCAAGACCTTCATCGATGGCCAACAGGAGAGCAAGACCCCGAAGCCAAAGAAAACGACGCGAAGCAGCTAGGATACATTCGATCAAAGTGTAGCGAAATGGTATTAAACGAGCACGAAGCGTAAGCGAGTGCCTTGGGTATTAGAGTATCCAAAGTGAAGGTACATCCGATGAGCACCAAGTATTGACCTAGAACACTAAGACACTCGCTTACGCTTCGTGCTCGTTCAAATCACTTGACTCGAATTCACTCTAATCACTTCGTTAGCTCGGCCAGAAAGGTCTCCACCATCACGGCATAGTAAGTGCCGCTGAGCGTGGAGGATTGACTCGGCTCCACGGAGTAGCCACCATCAGCGTTGCGACAACTGTCGATGAACTTCGTCAACGCGGGAGAGAGTTTAACAGCAACGGCTTTGTCAGTCTTGTCGAGTTTCAGTGCCCGTAAAACTCGGTAACAGGTCTCCAGGTCTGAGGTTTTCGCTCCCGCTTTGCCCCAGCCGCCATCATCTTTCTGGCCGGTGAGAATGGCTTGCCGCATCTCGGGGAGCTTCTCAAAGGTCCGTTTCAGCCGAAGCAGCATGGCCATGTAGGAAGCCGTGAGACGAGCGCCGCCTTCTTTCGCATCGATCCCTTTCTGACTCTCGTACTCTTTGGCCGCGATCGCAAACCACGGGTCGTAACTGAAAAGCGGGTCCGAGATACCCCAAGCCTCTGCAGAAGCTGCAGCAATCCGAGCCTCTTCGAAGGTCTTGACACGTTTCTGGAGGTTGAACATCGCCGGAGCGAATGGTTTCTTGTCGATAGTGAGTTCCGCAACGACCATGACGCCAACGGCTGTGGTGGCAAGATCGGATGTTCCATCGAGTTCTTGGAATTGGCCCTCGTCAGCGTTGAAGCGGCTTTTCACGAACTCTGTCAGTTTGGCTTCCTGAGGGATCTTTTCGCCCAACACCTTGAGGAGCTTCACACCGCCGTTACAAGCCCGTACGCTTGGCTTCGCATCGGCGATCACTTTGAAAGCCCCCGTCTCCGGATCTTGCAGAGCGAGGATGTACTTGATCGTCTCTGCTTTCTTGTCCTGCGCTGGAGCCATCGTCGCGGCGAGAGCCAGGAGCAGAGTTGCGAGCCATTTCATAGACGGTATCTCACTGAGTTTCGGAAACATTGTATCGAACGAAAAAATCCCTACCGAGAGGTGGGGATTTCTGGGCGAACTCGGTGGCTATCGCTTCCTTAGCCAACCAGGTCTTTGATGGCGGAGGCCTTTTCTTCACCACCACCCGAAACTGGGTTGGCGGCAAAGGTACGTGGGCGGCCAAGGTTGTCGCGGATGTCGCCGTGGCCTTCGTTGATGCCGAGACCAGCGTAGATGGTTTGGTACAGGTTGCCGATCTTGACAGGGTTGTCTTTCACTTCGGTACCATCGGCGTTCGTGGAGCCGTAAGCGATACCGCCCTTGATGTTGCCACCACCGACAACGACCGACCAGCAGCGTGGCCAGTGATCGCGGCCTGCTTGGGCGTTGATCTTCGGGGTGCGACCGAATTCACCCATCCAGACGATGACGGTGTCTTTGAGCTTGCCGGTCTTGGCGAGGTCTTCGACCAAAGAACCCATACCTGCGTCGAGGGCTGGGAGGCGACGGTCGAGGGCACCGAAGATGCCGTTGTGCATGTCCCAGCCACCGAGTTGAACTTCGACGCACGCGACGCCCGCTTCGACGAGCTTACGGGCGAGCAAACAGCCACGACCGAAGCCATCGTTAGTAGGGGCGTAGCGGCGAAGATCGGCTTGGTCTTGGGCGCTCTTGAACTCGAAGACTTCCTTACGGCTGGAGGTCACGAGTTGCAGAGCTTTGCCATAGACATCTTTGTGTGCTTGTGCTGCATCCGTTGGGACGTTGGTCTTAAGACCATTTTCCAGGGCATCGAACATCACCTTACGGCGTTCCATGCGGTTGGCGACGTCTTGTGGAGGGCTGACGTTTTCAGGTGCTAAGCCAGGGTTTTGCACGGCGAAGTTCGCGTACTTCATACCCAAGAAGCCAGCCCCTGCCCCACCAGGAAGACCACCATTGCCGACGGTCATGAACAGTGGCAGATCCATGTTTTTCATGGCTTCGGCATCTTGGGAGTATTGGTAAGCAAGAGCCGAGCCGATGTGTGGGAAGTCAGAAAGTGGGTTGAGCACGCGGCCGGTGCCCATCAGGTAGGAGCCACGGTTGTGGTCGCCTTCGGAGGTCGTCAGCGAGCGAACGATCGAAAGGTGTTTGAATTGCTCAGCGACTTTGGTCATCTTTTCGGTGATTTGAACACCGCTCGCCGAGGTCGATTTGGGCTTGTGATCGCCACCGTTCGCGGAGCCGGGCTTCATGTCCCAGAGGTCGATCGTCGAAGGGCCGCCACCCATCCAGAGGATGATCAGGCTTTTCTTGTTTTTCTTCATTTCCGCGGCATTGGCCGAGAGACCGGACATGAAGTTGAGGGCAGGCAGAGTGACGGCAGCCGCACCAGCGGCATGTTTCATGAAGTGGCGGCGATCGGTGATTCCAAACATGGCAAGCCTCAGTGTTTATGGCATTGTTTCAGTCAATCTAACACTTGGACCCCGAACTTGCTGAAGAGTTCCCGAAAAACCGACTGTTGTCTTCATCTTTTTCTGAATTCTCAGAACGCTCGCTTGAAGTGGGCAGGAGCGGTTGTTCCAGCGAGTTCGGCGGTCTATGATGATTATGACGTATCACAGGTGGTACGTTCCATATCTGTCGAAACACTTGAAAGGCTCTCCCATGTTCCGGTTCATGCTGGTGGCGTTTCTGTCGGTTGGGCTGATGGCGGGCTTTAGCTCTGCCGCGGACGAAATCAAAGTCGCTTTGAAAGACTTCAAAGTCACGGACAAAGAAGGCAAAGAGAACGAAAATCTTGGCTTCAACGAAGCCGACGAGAAGATCTTCATGTACAGCCATGGCATCGCCAAGGCGGAAGTCAAAGCGGAAGACGAAGGCGAATACGAACTCGTTTTCGAGGCGTCCTGCGACGAAGCCAACAAAGAACTCGCCAAGATCAAGATCATGATTGGCGACAAGGAAGTGAAGAAGGAATTCTCCCTGACCCAGGGCGACAAGAAGGAATACAAGATCGATGTGAAGCTCACAAAGGGCGAAAACAAGCTCAGCTTTGAGTTCCTGAACGACCTCTACAAGGAAGGTGAATACGACCTGAACTTCTACCTCCACAGCGCGAAGCTGGTCAAGAAGAAGAAGTAACTCTCAACTCAAGAAGTACAAGAAGTAAAAAATCCCAGGGTTTTGCCCTGGGATTTTTTACGCCAGTGTCGCGGCAAGCGGGTAGATGGATTCGATATCCAGGACCAGATTATTCGCGGTGAATAGTTCTCGAAGCGCTGCTTTGTGCAGTTTCATCTTGGTGCCACCGACGCCGAGAGCACCATAACAGACAACTCCCTCGCGGTCCGTGGCTTTGTCCATCAAGTCGATCCCTTCAATCCCGGTCGGTGGCACACCGTTCAGGTCGATCGCCACTTTGAGGCTCTTGGAAGTATCCCGAACTTTCTTCGGCAACAAAACGATTCCCGGTGCTCCGGCGGCGAAGACGAGCTGACGACCATCAAGAGCTTTCGGAGCATCGGCACTCGATGAGACCGCAACGGCTTCGATGCGAGCTTGTGGGAACAGGGTTCGCAAGTGTCGAGCAACGACTTCGGCTCGCTCAACTTGCCGGCTCCCGATGGCCACCCGGGCACCGAGCATCGCCAGCAAGTGCGCCACTCGTCGCCCGACTGGGCCAGTGCCGCCGAGCACAAGTGCGGAGGTTTTGGGAAGCTCGAGGTGTTTTGAAGCCGCGTAAACCGCTGCGGCAGCAGTCGTGTTGGCCCCGTTGCTATCGAGCATGAGCGAAACCGAGAGGCCATAAGCAGGGATGAGGTGTTTTTTGACTTCGGTGAGTAGCGCATCACCTGCGTCCACGTCCGAGCCGCCAATGAAGATTGCTGTCTGCTTGAGGTCTTTGGGGCCACGGGTGAAAATGCAGCCGTGTACGAGAGACATGACGTTTTGAGGTGTGACTCCACCATAACTGAAGATGTGTTGAGCGCCTGCATCGACCGCGACAACCCGGTCGAAAACACTCGGAAGGGGATCGGTGTCGAGTTGAACGAGAATGGAGTGCATGGTTTGAGTTCGAAAGTGAGTTAGCGAAATGAAAAATGCGGATCTGAGAGTGCGAAATGGCTTGCCTTTCCGCATTCCGAAATCCGCATTCCGAAATCAATTTACTTGGGGCTGAACGGGTGCTTTTCGTCCTTCTTCGCCAGGATATCGTCGATCTTAGGCAGGCCACCCATGGCGTGCTTGATCGAGAGCTTGGTCGCGGCGTAGTTGTATTCGTAAATCTTGACGTCGTCCGACGCGGCTGGGTGAATGAACACGCCGCAGACGATGACGTAGTCGTCGGCCTTGTCCTTCGGGATGATCCCTTCGGCGACCGAGTCCACAACAGCGCGAGCCACAGCCGCTTGAGCTGGCCCGAACATTTGCACGGCTTGCTTCATGCCTTTGATGGTCACTTTGGTGATCATCACGGTGGCTGGCTTGCAGATCAGGTTCGGGGTGACGACGGCGAGCAAGCTCGTGTGGCCAGCCGATTGATTGGCCAGGGCGTTGGCGAATGCCGTGCCGACAGGGCCATTCTTGTCGCCGATCAAGAGGTCGATGTGTGCAATTTCGTTGCCTTCACCGACGAGTCCTTCACCAATCATCATCGCCATGTTTCTTCTCCGGAGAGAGGTTCACGTTAGTACGGAACTACTGTTAGAAACCCCACCACCAAAAGGCAAGGAGCCAGTCGACTTACCTCCGGCTTGGTTGGTTGGCTTGGAGTTCGTCCCAGAGAGTGACGACAATGGCGAGTTCATTCTTGGCGATCGGTTTGGGGCTATAAGCGGCCCGGAGGTAAAGCTGAGCGAGACCAAAGGCGGGCTCATCGAGGTCTTCGTGAGCATGGCCGAGCCGTGTGGCGAACTCAGTCGGGGTTTCGTGCGGTTGGCGGGCGAGCTTGTGTTCGCGTGCCCAGGCTTCGAGAGCCGCGAAGCTGTACTCCACGACCTCGCTCGCCGTCCGCTTCTTCGCACTACCGGCGAACGGATTCGAGAACGCCGAAAACGGCACGCTATACGCTTCCTCGGCTTGGGCTTCTGCGGTGGTTTCGCTGGTCGTTTCGCCCGCTTTTCGCTTCCAGAGGTTGTGCCACCAATCGAGAAGGCCCTTGGCCCAATTCGTGAAGGGAGCAAGCCATTTCACAAAGAAGTAAATCAGCCCCACGATGAACGCGATGGCGATGATGATCCAGATGACCCACTCGAGGAAACTCCCGAGCGTCTCGAACAGCTTCGAGATGGTAGTGGGCGAAGACTTCTCGGACGAAGACGAACTGGAATCGTTCTCGTCTTTATTCTCGGCGTCTTCGCTCTTCTCGCCTTCCCCCTGCCCCGATTCGTCCTTCTGCTCGGCTTTGCCTTTCTGGCCATTCTTCTCCCCAGATTTGGCGTTATTCGGGCCACCTTTCGACTGGGATTTCTGCTGATCTTTACTCTTCGAGGATTCCCCCGGATTGGGCTTATCGCCTGAACTCGACTTGTCGCCTTGGGACGATTGGTTCCCACCCGAGGATTCGCCTTTACCACCGCCAGAGCCTTTTTCCCCGGAGTTGCCACCCTTTTGCTCGCCACCTTTGGCTGAGTTCTTGCCAGCCCCGGCTTCGGTTTTCTTGCCCGCCGCACCCTCGCCCTTCCCGGCTGAAGAGTCCTTTACGGGGGCAAAATCCGAGGCGTTCCGATTGCTCGAGCGGTTCTTGCCGAGGTCCACGAGTGGCGTTTCGCTGTGTGGTCTTGGCAGGATGGCCCCCGCCACGAGGAAGAGCAAAATCAAACCACCACCCAAGACAAACCAGGCCGTCGTCTGCACCGGTGAAATCTTGGCTCCGCGATCTGCGAGATACCGGCGTAAGCCCATCAAGTTCGTGGTCACGAGCAAAGCGAGCGAACTGCCGATGTACATGGCCATCTGGTAAAACGTCGCCGAGCGACGAGCCGCATCCTCAGCAGGAATCAGCGACTGGCCCAAGGCAAATAACGGCAATGCCCCCAGAGCGAAGTACAAGACACGGGTGCCGGGCGTGTGGGGAAGTTTCTTGCGAGCTTCGCGGTAGGCATTGAGCCGTTCGAGCCAGCCGAGTTTTTGCTGTTTGGTGGTAAGGGTGGCTTCTTCTTCATCGTCAGCGTCTGGCTGCTTCGTTGCCATGTCGTCCAAACCCACGGCTGCGAGGACACCTTTGCCGCTGGCTTTGCGGGCATCGTCGAAATGCGTGCAATCCCAGGTCAGGACATCGGCAATCCACCAAAGCATGGCCATGAGTCCGATGTTCAGAAGCGGCCCCAGGATCTTCATGATGCCATCGGGGTACTCGATGAACGACATCATCGCAATCATGCAGGCAACACTCAGCCCGGCTGCGTAGAGAAGAGATTTCGAACGCCCTTGTTCAATCGTGATTCGTGCGACGAGCACGATGCCGATGGTGTAGAAGAAAAAGGTGTAAACCAACTTGCTGGGATAGGCTCCACGGTAGATGACTTCGATCAGGAAAAACACCAGGCTGCCGAGCATCATCATGATCAGCGCGGGGCTGACCGCGATGGCGACGAAGTCGATGATCGAGCCGCCATCCTTTTTCGAAGCCATCTGCAATCTCCATCGGAACCATGACAGTGTATCATGAACTCAGAACAGATTCTTGAACTCGCCTAGGTGCCTTGCGATGAAGTACGATGAAAGCCTGACAAGCGACAGTGTCGAAGACCGCCGTGGCATGAAAGCCGGGCCACTCGCCGCCGGGGGCGGTGCACTCGGTGTGATCGTCATGTTGGTCGGTTACTTCGTTCTGGGGTTAAACCCTCAACAAGCACAAAACCTCGCCAAACAAGCCGGTGGCCTCGCGGGCGGCGGTGCCGCACAACAGCGCGGTAAGGTTGACTCGAATCGTCCGCCGGATGCGATCAACAAGTTCACCAAAGCCATCGTGGCGTCCACGGAAGAAGTCTGGATGGATCAATTCCGCCAGATGGGTAAACGCTACGAGAAGCCCAAAGTCGTGATCTTCGAAGGTGGCGTGCAGACCAAAGGCTGTGGCAATGCCCCCTCCTCCGTCGGTCCGTTCTACTGCCCAGCCGATCGCACGGTTTACTTCGACCCTGGCTTTTTTGATGAACTCGAAACCAAGCTCGGTGGTTCGAAGGCCGAGTTCTCGCAAGCCTACGTGATCGCCCACGAAGTGGGGCATCATATTCAGAACCTGCTTGGATACAGTGCCCGCGTCGACTCGAAACGTGGTACCAAGATGGAGAACGATTACAGTGTTCGGCTAGAACTCCAAGCCGATTACTTGGCCGGTTGCTGGGCCTACCACGCCAGCCAGAAGCGCCGCATCACGCTCGAACGTGGTGACCTCGAAAGTGCCTTGAAAAGTGCCAACTCCATCGGCGACGACCGGCTGCAAAAGCGCTCCAAAGGCTGGACCTCGCCCGAATCCTACACCCACGGCACCAGCGAACAACGCATGAAGTGGTTCAAAGCCGGCTTCGAAACCGGCGACGTTTCCAAACTCGACTACTTCTTCGAAACCCGTACTTCTGGGGACTTGTAAGCGATGACTGCTGATGAAGTGAGGACGATTTTGAAAAGTGAGCCCTTCGTCCCATTCAGAATTCATGTCGTTGGTGAGGTTGAATACCTCATCGACAGACCAGATATGGTGATTGTTGGCCAGAAAATGCTTTTCATAGGTCTTCGCAAAAAACCAGAGACACCGTTCTTCGATGAACCTGCCTTCGTGGCTCTGAATTACGTAACTCAACTGGAACTCAGCCTTTGATCACGCCGATGGGCCGCATGCGGGCCACGCGGCGGGAGAGGTTGGCGGAGTCGACGACCTGGACCACGTCGTCGACGTTCTTGTAAGCCTTCGGCTGCTCCTCTGCTAAGCCCAGTCGTGAACTCGACATGGCGATCACACCGCGGGATTCGAGTTCCTTGTCAATCCGTCGCCCGGCGGCATCTTTCACCGACGCCGTACGGCTCATCGCTCGCCCGGCCCCGTGGCAGGTGGTGCCAAAGGTGCGTTCCATGCTTCCCGGCATCCCCACGAGCACCCAGCTCGCACGGCCCATGTCCCCAGGGATGATCACCGGCTGCCCGACATGACGGTACATCTCCGGCACCTCCGGGTGCCCCGCTGGGAAGGCTCGTGTCGCTCCTTTGCGATGGACCCAGACCATCTTTTTCTGGCCGTAAACCGTGTGCTCTTCGAACTTGGCGATGTTGTGCGCGACGTCATAGAGGAGTTCCATCCCCAGATCTTCGGCACTCCGGCCAAAGAACTCTGCGAAGACATCGCGGGTTTGTTGCATCAGCAGTTGGCGGTTGCAGAAACCGTAGTTGGCCGCGGCTCGCATGGCTTCGATGTACTTCTTGCCTTCCGGCGAATCGACCGGTGCACAGGCCAACTGACGATCGGGTAAGACGATTCCATATTTGGCGGGCACATTGCGAAATGCCGCGAGGGCGTCATCACAGACTTGGTAACCCAACCCCCGGCTACCGGAGTGGATCATGACGCAGACTTGGTTCAACTCCAACCCAAAGACCTTGGCCACCTCTTCATCACAAATTCGATCAACGACTTGCAGTTCCAAGAAGTGGTTCCCACTCCCGAGTGTGCCGCACTGCTCGGCCCCACGCTTGATGGCATGATCAGACACCTGGTCCGGATCGCCATCCCGAATAAAGCCCTCGGCCTCGGTGTGCTCAATATCTGCCAGCGTGCCCAATTCCCGATCGACGACAAACCGCACACCTTCGCCCATGAGTCGGCGTGTTTCCTTCGGGTTAAACTTGTAACGCCCCGTCCGTCCGACGCCCGTTGGCACCGTCTCAAATAGCTCCTTCACCAACTTGCGTGTATGGGGTTTAATGTCATCCAAGAAGAGATTTGTCTTTAATAATCTCACCCCGCAGTTGATGTCGTAACCTACCCCTCCAGGTGAGATGACGCCACCCTCGGCGGGGTCCGTGGCGGCAACTCCGCCGATGGTGAAGCCGTAGCCCCAGTGGATGTCCGGCATGGCGAGGCTGGCGACTTGGATGCCGGGGAGAGTGGCAACGTTGGCGACTTGTTCGGGGGCTTGGTCGTTGCGGATCGTTTGCATCAACGCAGCGTTGGCAAAGATGAGGCCATCGACACGCATGTCCGCGCGATAGCTCTTGGGGATGCGGTAACAGCAAGAATCGACCTGTTCTAGCGGACCCGCAAAACTCTCTTTGCCCATGTTTCTCTTTCAGAATCAGATGTCCACAATCGCTTCGGCTCGCCAACCTGCGGCGATCGACTCGACTTTTAAGGCATGGTAAGTGATGGCTTTCACTTCCCGGCTCAACTGATGCCGAGAACGGTCAAGAGGTTCACCCCGAATCGTCGCGGTGAACCCAGCAGGATGGAATTCGACATTGAAATCTGAGCCGAGGAACTCTTCAGATTCAAAGAGTTTCAAGAGTTCTCGAAGCCAGTCAAAGAGGAGATATTCCCGCTCGGAACCTGTGATAGAAAAGCTGTGAAGGGTGAGCGGCTTGACGGACTCTGGATTGTCGAGCATCGCAGAAAGCAGTGCCCGACCGATCTCTTGGAAGAGTTCAGGGAGGTCCTGGGCCTCGGCTCGTAAGCCCAAATCGGCGGTGTGTTCGAAGAGTTCGTGCATGTCAACATTCTACACGAACTTCAGCAGGCGACACTTTTCGCGGCCACGGGCGGTTCAGTGAGGAATGGCAGGATCGTGAGGTGAAGTTGGGGGCCAGAGACGCCCAGAGCGATCCGCATCGCCACATCGACGAACTGCGTTCCGAGGTGGAAGCGGAAGATTCCCGATTGCTCTTCAGCGCCATCGATCGAAAGCCGGGCCAGCCGACGGAAGTGGTTGACGAGTGGCAAATGAATCGCACTCGGGAAGCCACCCCAAAGTGGTGTGCCACCGTTGCGTTGGAAGCGGACTTCGACTCGTGGGCCAGCGCGGCGGATGGTGATATCGCGGATGCCGTCGACGCTGGCATCGTGAAGTAGCATGTTGGCGATTCGTTCCACAGGCGAAGCAATCGTCAACCGATCGGATTCTGGCTCTGTTGAAGCGGCAAGGTTGAACGACTGGGCTTCCGGTTCTTCTTCGAAGTCAGGTTCCGCGTACAGTTTCTCGATAGCTGTTTGGAAGCTTTCGGGTGCCGTGGCGATCCATTCCAGCCGACGATTGACGAGGAACTCAATGGTCTCCCGAGCTTCATCCGAAAGATCGACACTGCTCACCGTCAGGACAGTCTCGGTCAGGGTCAATGGGATGATCGAAAACTCTTGCACCAGGCTATAAGGAACGAAATCCCGGACTTCTCGAGGAACACTCACTGAGTCGAGGTCCAGGATCATACAGCGAGTCGGGAGCAACCGGCGCATGGCCTCGGGGTGCTCAACGAAGACTTCGGCTTTGTAGCGTAATTTGGCTTGTACGAGGTTACCAATGCGAGCGAGCAGACGGGCTTTCTTGGTCCGCTCGTGAGGCAAAATTGCATTCGATGCGAGATCCTCAGCGAGCCGTAAATACTTGGCCCAGATGAAGTTCGAACGAGCTTGGGTTTCTTCGAGCCAGTCCGCGAAGACCAGCCGCCGCAGGGCGTCCGAAGGGTCATTCAGGATGGAGCGTAAAAACGCATCCGCTTCGTATGTGTGCATCATGGTGTTAAGCTATCTTACCTAAACTACCCAACACAGACTACGAAAAATCGACGAACAGGTAAAAATTACCGATCCGTCGATCCGACAGGTTCTGAAGTGACAGGATTGGCAACCTCTAGACCAACCTGCTTTCTGGATGTAAATCAGCAGATATGGCGAAGCTCTTCTTCTACTACTCCACGATGAATGCAGGGAAGTCGACGCACCTCCTGCAAGCCGCTCATAACTATGGTGAGCGAGGCATGCGGACGCAAATCCTGACCTACCGTTTTGACCATCGATCTGGGGCGACCGTGGCTTCAAGGATCGGTCTGAGTGCCCCGGCGGAGCTGTTCGATGAGAGTCTCGACCTCTGGGAAAAGTGTGCTGAGGTTGTCGATTGCATTCTGGTCGACGAAGCCCAATTCTTAACAAAAGCTCAAGTTCGCCAACTCGCGCGGATCGTCGACGAGCGCAATATCCCCGTGATGTGTTACGGCTTGCGGACAGACTTTCGCGGGGAGCTTTTCCCCGGAAGCGAGGCACTCTTAGCCTGGGCTGAAACGCTTTCGGAGCTGAAGACCATCTGTTGGTGCGGGCGAAAAGCCACGATGGTGGTGCGGGTTTCGGCCGAAGGTCACGTCGAGGGCGAAGGGGCACAGATCGAAATTGGCGGCAATGAACGCTACGTTTCGCTGTGCCGGAAGCACTTTTCGGAGTCCATTCGAAGCGGGAAATTGGCTAAAAAAGGCGAGGATTGACTGCGAATCGGTTCGTGAGGATTTCCGGGTCGGGTTGTACCGGTTGTGCAGCGTTCGATTCTGGCTCTGAAGTTGAAAACCGACATTTCTGTTTTCCGAGTCTTACAGAAAACTCGATTCTGATCGTGACAGCTCAACCGGGCATGACGCCTGGGCGGACTTTTTCACGAGGATGCACGGATGCGATTCCCCCGATCTCGCGTTGCCGCGGCAACGCTATTTACACTCGCGCTCTGGAACCAGAGCGGTACGGCCCAAACGCCCGTCGAACTTCCAGCCGCTGGACCGGCTCCAGTGGTTCCACTGAACGAACCCATGCTGAGCGAAGGCATCGAACCCGCTTCGGGTGCTGTGAAGCTGCCTGGGTCGGCGGCTCCGATTCTGGGAGAGTGCTCGGATTGCGTCAGCAAGTCGAAGTTCGATTGGAAAAACGTCCCACGCGTGCGGGCCTTCCCGCGCCCAGGGAATTTCCCGGTTCCCGCGACCGGCCCTGGCTACTACTCGGCCCTCGACCAACTGCGCGGCGAATGCCTCAAGGCACCACCGAAGTATCCGTACCCACGCTTCGGCCTGATGCAGCCGTCGTTCTTCGACATGAACTTCGCTTACCTCGATGACCCGAAGAACACGGAAAAAGACTTCTTCGATCCCCTGAAGCGAGTCCACATCGGTGAGAACTGGCTCTTCAGCACTGGGGGCGATCTGCGCTACCGCCATGAGTCGAACTACAACAACCGCCTCACACAAAACGATAACAACTACGACCTCACCCGCATGCGGATTTATACCGATTTGTGGTATAAGGATTATTTCCGCGTTTACGCCGAGTTCATCGGGGCTTGGTCTGCGAATCAGGACTTGGCACCGCTCCCCATTGACCGCAACCACGGGGATTTGCTGAACCTGTTCGTGGATGTCAAAGTCCTCGAACTCAACGATAAACCCGTTTATGTTCGTGGCGGTCGTCAAGAACTGCTTTTCGGCTCACAACGTTTGCTCTCGCCACTGGAATGGGCCAACACACGCCGGACCTTCCAAGGTGTGCGGGCGATGCACTCCACCGAACAGTGGGACTTTGATGCCTTCTGGGTGAATCCTGTCATCCCGAATGTGAATGAATTTGACTCCATCGATAGCAATCAAAACATTGTCGGTGGCTGGGCGACATATAAGCCGAAAAAAGGCCATGCGATCGACGCCTACTACCTGGTCCACGACAACACCAACCGCGTGACACAGCAAGGCGTTCAACGCGCACCGTTCACTCGCTACACCCTTGGCAGCCGATACTCGGGCAACGAGGGTAACTGGCTCTGGGACTTGGAAGGGGCTGTTCAGTTCGGCAACGCCGGCGGCCAAGATATCACCGCTGGGATGGCGACCGCAGGTTTGGGTTACAACTTCAAGAACATGCCGATGAACCCCACCTTGTGGGCTTACTACGACTTCGCCAGTGGCGGCAACACCCGCGGTGGTAACAACCATACCTTCAACCAGCTCTTCCCGTTCGGTCACTTTTACTTGGGCTGGATTGATCAAGTGGGCCGCCAGAACATCCACGACTTCAACGTGCAGATGTACTTCTACCCAACGCCTTGGATCACGACTTGGGTGCAGTTCCACAGCTTCTGGCTCGCGAACAACCAAGACGCACTCTACAACGCTGCTGGCAACGCGATCCGCCGTGACGCGACCGGTCGGTCTGGTAGCCACGTGGGCGAAGAACTCGACTTGGTCATGAACTTCCACCTGTCGAATCACTCCGACTTCCTCATGGGCTACAGCTACCTTTTCGGTGGCGACTTCCTCCGCAACACCGCGGGCCGCAACGGTGCCGTGGACTCTAGCTTCCTCTTCTTCCAGATGACTTACCGCTGGTAACATCCTCGAAGACTCACTTCGTCCTGCTGAACCAGATGGTTCAGCAGGACGATTTTTTTGGTATGCTCCACTGACACCAGAAGGGAGCCAGCGATGGCGAAGCCATTCGATGCGACGTTGAATTGCCTGATCGATGAGAGGCTCATGGATTGGGCCAACTTCCTCGCCGCGCGGATCGGCGTCACCGCGCAGTCTGTTCAGGCGCTTGACACGGACCTTTCGGCTACTCTGCAAGCTGATCGACTCTTCCAGATCGACGGCCCCTCCCCTTGTGTTGTGCATCTCGAACTCGAATCCGGGAGCCGACTGGGTATCCCACGCGACTTGTTGCGGTATAATGCCTTCACTCACCACCAGACCGAATTACCGGTACATTCCGTTTTGATGCTACTTCGGCCCAAGGCTCATGCGAGTGATCAAACGGGGACGCTGAGTATCACCGGTGCCGATGGCGCAGAGTACTTGAACTTCCGCTACAAAGTGATTCGCGTTTGGGAGGAGTCGGTCGAAGGACTCTTGAAATCCGGGCCAGGGATCGCCCCGTTAGCGCTTCTCACCAACGAAGCCACGCAGAATTTGGACTCTGCATTTGACCGATACGTGGAGCAGCTCAAAGTTGATGGACTGCCCCGAAGCGTGGAGCAAAGTATTCTCAGTTCGCTATATTTTCTATGTGGCTTACGACATCCATGGGAGAAAGTGGAAACCCTCTACCGGAGACTCAGTATGCTTCTCGAAGACTCAACAACCTACCAACACATCCTCGCCCGCGGCTTAGCACGTGGTCTTACTCGTGAGGCTCAGTCACTTCTCCTCAAACTAGGTGGCAAGAGATTTGGGGTTGCCACCGCGGAAATCGAGTCCACGATTCGCAACATCTCGGATTACGATCGCTTGCAACGCATTGCCGATCGCCTCTTCGATGCCACGACCTGGGATGATCTCCTCGCCACGGCGTGATCTTGTTAGGAAAGGATGCCGCCGATGGGCCGGGTCTTTGTCGATGGTCGGGTGTTTGACAAGTACTCGGCGAACATCAGCGTCTATGATCACGGCCTACTCTACGGCGATGGAGCGACCGTCAGCCTGCGGATACGACGAGGCGAGCCATTTTTGGCGAGCGGGTACCTCTCGCAACTCCTTGCGACCTGCAAGCAGTTGAACATCAACTGTCCCTACACCTCCGACGAATTCATGGCAATCCTGCGGGATTTGATTGCTCAGGATGCACGCCGACAAGGTTACCTGAAAATCATCGTCACCCGCGGGGCTGGGATGCTCGCGCACGATCCTCGTAAGTGCACCCCGGCGGTCATCGTGATTTGTGATGACGTGGTTCCGTATCCGTTCGACTTGCTCGAAAGCGGCTTACAAGTCATCACCGCCAAGACCAGCCGCGACCACCGAGACGCGACCCAAGATTCCCGCACCCTTCACGCCGGCAAAGCCGTAAGAGCCAAACAAGAAGCCCTCGATGTGGGTTGCCTGGATGCCATCATTCTCGATGATCGCGGCTCCGTGACGGGTACTGTGGATGCCGCCTTGCTCGTGGTGCGAGGTGGCCAGATTCTGACGCCACCTTTGGAAGTCTCTCCAGATGCTGTTTACGTGCAGCATCTGATGACTTTCGCAGAGATTCAGCCCACCGAGTTAACTGTCAACGACCTCTTATCAGCGGAGGAACTGGCTCTCGCAGGGTCGATCGGAGGGCTCGTGCCGATCACTCACCTGGATGCCCGAGCTGTGGGGGGTGGAGTCATTGGCCCAGTCGTGCAATCTCTGCGGGCGAAGCTGCTACAATTCCAGAATGATGACACTCAGTCCTGATCTGATTGATAAGCGCGACAAACTGCTCCACCTACTACGTGAGTTACCGGGTGTGGTGGTGGCGTTCAGTGGAGGCGTCGATAGCGCTGTCGTCGCGCGGGCGGCCTTCGAGGCAATCAGCGAATTGGCCATCGCCGTCACGGCGGATAGCCCGAGCGTTCCGCGTGCAGAGTTAGCGAGTGCCAGCCGACTGGCCCAAGAGATTGGCATCCGCCATATCGTCGTTGGCACCGAAGAGTTCTCGAATCCCGATTACTTGAAGAACGACGGCGCACGCTGTTACTTCTGTAAGTCCGAACTGTACGGGCGAATTGAACGGCTTCTTCCAAGCCTGCAAATCAACACCGTCTGCAGTGGCGCCAACCTGGATGACCTTGGCGACTATCGACCCGGCCTGACGGCTGCGTCCGAACATGGCATCCGGCATCCGTTGCAAGAGGCCGGTTTTACGAAAGCCGATGTGCGAGCACTCGCAGCCCACTGGGGCCTGGCGGTGTGGGATAAACCGGCGTCGCCATGCTTGTCGAGCCGATTGGCTCCGGGCTTGGCCGTGACCCCGGAACGGACACTGCGAATCGAATTGGCCGAGGCACTTCTGCAGGAGTTGGGTCTGCGTGAATGCCGCGTGCGGTATCACGAAGGCGACTTGGCCCGGATCGAAGTCCCGATTCACGAAGTCAGCCGCTTTGCGAGTGAACCGATTCGCACCCAACTCACCATCCGGCTCCGTGAACTGGGATTCAAGTACATCACGCTGGATCTCGAAGGCTTCCGCAGCGGGAACTTAAACACACTTGTCTCTCTTGAACTCCGCAGCAAATACCAAACCCCACCCACCCCGACACCCGGGAGCCGATCATGAACCCACTCCCCGCCAGTACCGCTTTGGATGCGTACTTCCTCGAAGCTCGCTGCAAGCTGCTCGATCTCGCGGCGATCCTGGACCGCATCCAGCGAGGATCATCACCCGAGTCCGTCCAAAACGATCCCCGGCTCGCCAAGATTGCCACGGCTCTCGCGATCTTACAAACGCAACCTCTTGCCCGCGCTCAAAGCATCCAGGAGCTTTTCTCGCTGCCGTACGATCCCACTTGGCCGATCCCGATGCCCAAGGAAACAGCCAACTGAGCTTCTCGGCTAAAACTTTGCCTCCCCGTGGAAATTGATTTCGACACGGAGTGAACTTTGGATTAATATTCAGTCAACTAAACCTGCCTAACCCCTTCTCTTCTGGGGATTGAAGACATGCGACGATTCTCCCTCGTGGGCGTGATGCTCCTGGTACTGACCTACATTTCGTTCGCTGCGGAAACGACGGCTATCCGTGTTTTCCCGAGCAAAATCGAAATCTTCGGGTCTGATGACGCTCCCCAAATTCACGTGACTGGCGACCAGGGCGCTCGCCAAATCGACCTGACCTCCACGACCAACTACACCGTGACCGATGCCAAAGTCGCCACGATCGACCAAGCCGGCCGGATCACTCCGAAAGCCAACGGCTCGACTGTCATCACCGCACTCTTTCAAGGCAAATCGGCCCAACTGAGCGTGACTGTCAAAAGGATGGATACCGCACAACCAATCAACTTCCACAACACCATCGAACCGATCCTGACCAAACTAAGCTGCAACAGCGGTGGCTGTCACGGCAAGATTGCTGGGCAAAATGGCTTCCGGCTGTCACTACTTGGGTTTGATTCCGAGTTTGACTACATGACTTTGGTCAAGGAGTCACGTGGCCGGCGGATGCTTCCCTCAGCACCAGATCAGTCTCTCTTCTTGCTGAAAACAACCGGCCAAGTGCCTCACGGCGGTGGTAAGAAAACCGAAGTCGGCTCCGAGGAATACAAGGTTTTGCGCCGATGGATCGCCTCAGGCATGCCCTATGGCCAACCGACCGATCCTAAGATCACCAAAGTCGTCGTCTCTCCGGAAAGCCGGGTGCTGGACCGCAATAGCCGTCAGCAACTCGTCGTCCATGCCCACTACACCGATGGGCGCGTTGAAGATGTGACCCGTCGTGCTCAGTACGAAAGCAACGAAACCGAAGTCGCCACGGTGAACGAAACGGGCATCGTCTCGACCCTCGGTACTACCGGTCAAGCGGCCGTCATGGTCCGCTTTTCAGGTCTCGTGACCGTGTTCCAAACCGCGATCCCTCGCCCAGGGAATGCTGCCGCTTTTGACTTCCCTGCCAAGACTCTCGTGGACCAGCACACCGCCAAAAAGTGGCGCGAGTTGAACATTGCCCCATCTGAACTCTGCTCGGATGAGCAATTCATTCGGCGGGTTTCGCTCGACATTGCTGCCACGTTACCGAACGCCGAACAGGTCCGGGCTTTCGTCGCGGACAAAGATCCAGCCAAGCGCGATAAGCTCGTCGACAAGCTGCTCGAAACCCCCGAATATGCCTACTTCTTTGCCAACAAATGGGCCGATGTGCTCCGAGTCAAACGTCGCGCGCAAGCCGAGCGTGCTTCAGGGACATTCAGCTTCCACACCTGGATTCGGGAAGCGATCGCCTCGGACAAGCCTTATAACGACTTCGTTCGTGAGGTGCTCTGTGCCATCGGCGATGAAGCCAAGACTCCGCCCACTGTTTGGTACAAAGAAGTCACAACCCCTGAGCAATTCGTCGACGACGTCAGTCAGGTCTTCCTCGGCCAGCGTCTGGCGTGTGCTCAGTGCCACCATCACCCCTATGAAAAATGGTCGCAGGACGACTACTGGGGCCTGGCCTCGTTCTTTGGCCGGGTGGGCAAAAAGCAAATCGCCACACCTGGTCGGCAGATCAACAACCAGCAATCGCCACCGCTCGTGATCTACACGAAGTCCAGCGGCACGGTGACCAACAAACGAACCAACAAACCCGCGCCAATGAAGCCGCTTGATGCCGAACCCGCGGAAGTCAGTGGGGATGATGATCCCCGGGAATTGCTGGCGGACTGGATGACCAGCCCGAAGAACCCGTTCTTCGCCAAAGCCGTGGCCAACCGTTACTGGGCCCACTTCTTTGGTCGTGGCATCGTTGACCCGCTGGATGATATGCGTGTCACGAACCCGCCATCGAACCCGGAACTTCTGGAAGCCCTGGCTCAAGAGTTTGTAGCCAAGAAGTACAGCTTCAAAGAGCTGATCCGCACGATCTGCAAATCGCGGACTTACCAACTCAGTTCCACGCCCAACGAGACGAACACCGGCGACAAACAAAGCTACGCTCGCTACTACCCCAAACGCCTGGGAGCCGAGGTGCTGTTCGATGCTGTGACCAAGGTGACGGAAACAAGTGCTAACTTCAACGGTGTACCCCGTGATCGCCACGCTCCGAGCCGCGCGATCATGCTGCCAGACGAATCGTTCAATTCGTACTTCTTGGACGTTTTGGGCCGACCTCAACGCATCAGTGCTTGCGAGTGCGAACGGGTCAACGAAGCGAGCCTGGCCATGACGCTCCACTTACTCAACAGTCAAGAGGTCCAAGACAAGCTTTCTGCTGGCAACGGCCGGGCCGAACGCCTGGCACGCGACCCGCGTCCCGATAGTGAGAAACTGGATGATCTCTTCTTACTCGCGGTTGGCAAAACTCCAAGCGCCGAACAAAAGAAACTTGCACTCGAACACATCACGAAACACGAGAAAAACAAGCGAATCGCTTACGAGAACATCCTCTGGGCCTTGATCAACAGCAAGGCTTTCCTATTCAATCAGTAAGCCACATCCCATTTTCTTCTGCCAGATGGATTTCAAAATCTACCTGGCTTTTTCTTTGTATTTTCTCAAAAATCTCTGGGAACCTATTTATTTAGCTTGCCGTCGAAATCCCGTTTCTGGTAAATAGTTCGTTAACTCAATCTGCGGATTCGAAGTTTTGGGAAAGCTAGGCGCTTTTTCGGACTTGAATCTGACCCGCGATTATCTTTCTGGAGCCTTCTCTCCCATGGCATCCTCGAGATTTCTGCGCTTTTGCGCGCTCATTTTCTGCGCCGTAATGTTCGGTTTCAACCGAAGCAGTTATGCGCAAACCACGTATACTTGGAATGGATCGGTCGATAACACGTGGGCCAACACAGCCAACTGGGGTCCAGTACTCGCTCCGCCATTTCTGAGCCTCGACACTGCCCTCTTCAACTTGGCTGGCACAACACCGATCACCACTGACCTCGGAACGGCTGCACTCAACCTCGGCCAAGTGCAGATCACGAGTGGCACAACACTCGTCACCATCGGCGCCGGGACTGGTGGTTCGCTGGTCCTTTCTGGTGTCGCTGGAGTTGGCATCGACATGTCGACGGCGAGCCGAGGCCTGACGATCAGTTCTCCAGTAACGCTCGCGGCGGCCCAGCAGTGGAACGTGAACTCGGGCCAGAGATTACTCGTCTCCGGAAACATCGGTCTGGGTGGGAATGCCTTGACCCTCAACCAAGGTTCCAGTGGCACGGTTGCCCTCGGAGGCGTAGGTGCGAGTATTAGCGGAGCGGGTGGACTCAACATCAACGGCGGCACTGCTTTTCTAAGCAACGTCAACACTTACACAGGCCAGACGATCATCAGCAGTGGTGCCCTTGCTGTTGCGGGCAGCACGTCTGCGTTCGGAGCGATCGGGGTTGGGAATGAAATCATCGTGAACTCGGGAGGAACACTGAACGTTGGCGGCCAGTCCGCCGTCGCTGGGAAGATCATCAACATCGCGGGCACGGGTGTGGGTGGTATCGGAGCGATTATCAATACAGGAGCCTTCAACCAGCTTGCCCTCCAAGGCTTCAACCTGACAGCGGATGCAACACTGGCCGTGGGGCATGGTCTGGTCCCTGGTACTCGTCTGAATCCACTGATCAACGCCCAGCTCTCTCGAATCGACAGCCGCATTGCCACCTATTCTGCGACCGCTAACATCGTCAACCTCGGCGGTAACACCCTGACCATCGGCACTTCCACCGCTGGGGGCTACTTCGGCTTTGTGAACGCCAACATCAACGGGGCTGGAAATATTGTTGTCAACAACGGCATGGCAAGCATCGAACTCGGAACGACCTTCGACACGCCAACATCGGGTACCATCACCGTCAACCCGAATGCCATTCTGAGCTTCTGGGGCTTCACCGGAACCAACTCGAAAAACGTGGTTCTCAACGGCGGAATCCTCGGAGATTTCGGCTCGAGTGCCAGCCAGACGATTCCTGCGAACGTTACGATTGGCGCAGGGGGTGGTTTCAACCCCACTCTCTGGGGAAATGCGAATACGACGACGATCTCTGGTCTGCTGAGTTCTGGTGGGACCGCAGGTGTGGAAATCGCCAAGCGTGGTGGTGGGATCATCGCTCTCAACAACCAAGCCAACAGCTTCACGCAACCTTTGAACGTCTACCAAGGCTCCATTCAAGGCACCTACACGACAGCACTTCCCACCGGCCTAACGCCCCAGAACCTGACAGGCACGCCGCTGGGAACAGCTCCGGACATGAGACTCAGTGGAGGCGCTTTGCTTCTACGCTTCGATGGGCAAAGCAACACCACAAACCAAGTTGCGAGCATCAGTAAAGTGCTCACTCTGGACCGAGCCGCGAACACGATCAATCTGGATCGTGTTTCGGGAACAGGGACGGACAAGAACGTCTTTTTCAGCAACACGCAACTCGTCTTCGCTCCGCCAAGTGCTGCGAACGGCTTTTCGATTGGTCAACAACAACTGACCATGGTCCAGAACAACGGCTACCGCACTCAGCTCGGTGGCTTCACGATGTCCGGAGACACGGTCTTCAACGTCGGGGATTTTACCTTGACGGACGCAGCAGGAGCCGCAACGGCTTCTGGTGGGGTCACGGGTGGTTTTTCGTTGGTCAAGATCGGTGTGAACTCGATTGGTTTCGTGGGTGGTACGCATAGCTTCAACTCCCTCTACCACCTTGGTGGGAATCTCGCGGTCGGGCAGATGTTCGGAACAGGATTGACCAGCACCACAGTCACCGCTGGGACCGGGCCAATCATTCTCGGAGCAAACAGCATCGCTTCTTTCCGATCGACGACCAGCTTCGCCACGAATCAAACGATTGAACTGCGTTCGAACAATATCAACCCGCCTGTATTGCAACTGGAGAACCGTGGGACCGCGCCAGCGATACCAGCGGGTTTCCGAGCCTTGGGTGGCGGTACGTTATCCATGGCCGGGGGCACTTACAACCTCCCGATCGACTTCGCTCGCTTGGGCGAAGGGACGTTTACTCTCGGCACCAATGCAGCTCCTTCCGTGTCAGGAGCAGGCAGCGCAACCTTCAGCGGCAACATCCTGCCAGGAGCTGGGAACACCGTTAGGCTCGGCTACGTCAACGGGGGCACGCTCACTTTCAACACGGCGAACGTCATCGGTGGTGCTGGAAGCACCGCTGCTCTTTCCGTCGGCGAGCCACTCGTCAACGGAGCCGTGCTGACGACCAACGGCCTGGGCCGCGTCGCCACGGCTCTCTTCAGTGCCAGTAACAACTACTCCGGTGGCACGACCGTGAACCGAGGAAGCACGATCCGCCTTCAAGTCGGCGGCACCAACGCCGCACTCGGCACTGGAGTGATCGACAACTTCGGCACACTGACCGCCGAGGGAGCCAACGGCACCTTCTTCCGCGACGCGACGAACATGTACACCATCAACAGCTACGGTGGCTCGACGATCCGCCTCGACAACTCTTCATTAACCACAGCAGTCGATATCAATCGCTGGGACAACTCAACGGCTATCGCTCTCAAGAACTCGGGCTTGGAGCTGACGAATCGAAACAACAACACGAACACCACCGAACAGGTTGGACCGATCAGTTTTAGCGGTGGTAGCACGATTTTTGTCAACCGAGTCAACAACGTGGCGACAGCCGAGATTCAACTCACCGGGACAAGCCTCACCCGCGTAGGTCAGGGGACTCTCGAGGTCCAACGTGCTGGGAACTCAGGCTTCGGTGGCACGACGAAATATGTTTTTAGTACAGCCCCAACACTTGTGAATGGTGTCGTTCCTGGTCTGTTCCTCCAGGATGCTACGAACTTCACACTCTTTGCAAACTACAACGCCTCAGGCATCGTCCCACAAGTCTTCTCGAACACGATCACGACAGGTTCCACCCCAGGTACCTTCGACACGGGTCTGACAGCAGGGACGGCTCAAGTCCGCGTGGATTTTGCCGCGGCCAACACGACCTTGACTCTCGGTGACGATCCGATCTTGCAGGCCATTAAAATCGGTGGCGGAACAGGGGCGACAACGATCGCAACTTCGGGAGCGAATGATACCATTACGATTCGCTCGGGGCACATGATTGTATCTGGGCACGGCGGCGGCTTCAGTAACGATGGAACGCGGACAGTCAACCTCCAACCCAATCTCGTTTTCAACGATGGCAGTGCCGATATCGAAGGTGTTGTTTTCGTTCGCAACGCATTCACCACAAATCTGACGGGTTCCGTGACAGCCGGCAGCTTTACCAAGGCTGGTACTGGAAACTTGCATTTCAACACGGCAGCAGGAGGTAACATTGCCTCGAGCATCCCAGGGACTTTTGCGATCAATCAGGGGACCGTGCTAGCCTTCGGTGCCACATCAAGCTCCTCACTGAACCTCTTGGGCAGCGGAAACATCCTGCTCCAGGGTGGGCAACTCAGCCTCCGGTCGAACAACTCTGCGGTCACAGGCACCATCAACACGACGATGGCGAACAGTATCACTCTCGGACAAGATATCCCCTTCGCCACAATCGACGTCAACCGCTCGGGTGCTGATTCTGCATCGACGGGAACCTTCATTTTCAATCCGACAGCCTCGGGACCAGGTCTTGTACTTCAGGGTTCGCCGGGCGTCCAAGGACAGACCCTGAACGTGTCCGGGGGAACCTACGGATTACAGTTTGGCAACAACGCTCAGAACTCTTTTGCTTCAAATCTCACCATCAATACTGCCGTGACAGTGACACTGAATAACGGTCTCGCCCCAACAGCGAACGGCTTCACTCTCACCAAGTCTGGTGGCGGGCAGTTGACACTCGCCACGAACACCACTCCGACAACTTCATTCGTGACGAACGTGGTTGTCAACAACGGCACTCTTCAACTCAACAACCCACAAGCCTTCGGCACCTCGACGGCCTCAACCATCACGATGAACGCGGGCACGCTCAACCTTCGTCGAGATGCCGCCGCGACGTTTCTTCCGGTGGTCGTGAACGGCAACTCCACGATCAGTGTGAATCAAATCGGGGCCAACACCAATGTGGCCCTCACGATTCCAAGTCTTACAGTCAACGGTGCCCCGACATTAACCGTGAGTTCTGGAAACGGGTTTAACGCTACCATTCCAAGCCTCATCTTGAATGGCTCACCGATCTTGAACCCAACGATGGGCCCTGGCGACCGCGAGACAGCGGTTCGGCTTTCCAATGCTGTGACAGGGGGTGCTCTCATCCGAGTCGGGCCTGGGCACTTGCACTTCAACAGTTCGACCGCAGGCAGCTACACCTACGACGGCGGTACGTACATGCTCGGAGGAATCACCCGAGTTCGGACCGGTAACGCGCTTGGCACAGGTTCTGTTGTCCTCGGTGCGGGGGCGACCATCGACTTCGACCGGGCTTACACTTTCACCGCAGCTCAGCCGTTGAACGTCCGGAGTACGCCTGCGTTCTTGTCGATGATCAGCATGAACCAAAACTTCGCTCACCCCACCGCGAACGTCGACACGACCCATGCCTCCGTTGGCATCATCGGCTTGAGCAACCTCGGCATCGCAACCAACTACAACACGACGATCAACATGGGATCGCTCTACGGTGGCAACTGGTATCTCGGGGCCATGAGTTCAGCATCATACGATGGCCGATACTCCGCAACATCGCTCGGAGTGGGAGCTGGTAACACCTATCGTTTTGGTGGAGGCGGCGGACAACTTCAAATCGCCATGGATAACAGTGGGGCCGCGATCAATAATGTCCTCTCTGGAGCCACCAGCAATGCCCAGTTCGGCTTTGATTCGGGCAACATTCTTCCTTCCACGGCCACGACTTTCGCGGTCACGATCGGCGGGACCAACGATTTCGGATCCGGCTCGACCACCAACGTCATCCATCGTGGCATGGCAGTTCGCCTCGCTTCGGCTGGCTTGGCGACTCACTCTAGCCTTGGGCAGGGTTCGATTGACGTCTTTGGCAGCTTGCAATTGATATCCGGTGGGACGCTTCGTCAAGCCGCGACACAGATACCCACGAATGCCTTGACCCTGCATCCGGGTTCGTCGCTCCTCTTGGATAACTCCAACGGCATCACCACTCCGCTGGGAGCGAGCTTCCAAGACCGCATCAGTAACACGACTGCTTTGGCGCTGAACGGTGCCCTTCTGGATCTTTTGGGCAACAACAACAGCGCCACGAGCGTCGAAGCCATCGGCGATGTGACCATCAGCCGCGGCGCTCGAATTCGAGTCGTTCGTAACAATGGAAACGCCGCGAATAATCTCCAGCTTACGATGGCCAACCTCAACGGCTTGAACACGGTTGGCAACAGCCTGATGTTGCAGCCCTCCGCCAACAACTCCCTGGGGGTAGCATCCAGCTATGACCGCATCGTGGTGGCTGGGACCGCTCCAACAGTCACGAACGGAATGGTCGACCCGCGGATCGTGAATGCGACTTCTGGTCAGTTCGTCACTTACTCGGCAACGAATGGTTTCGTGGATGTCGTTAATGACAACATCATCGACACTGTGGGTGGCCCTGTCACCACATTGCTGGGCAATGTGCCGACCAACAAGGTCAACTTTCAATCAACTGGTACCAGCCCATTCAGCCCTGTGATTCTTGGCGACAATCTGACGGCTTACGTGCTCCGTGCCAACGTCTCTGTCAACAACGGTGGTCCGTTTAACACGATCACCCTTCGCGGTGGCGGGTTGGCGAACTTCTTCAACACCGTTAACCTCCAGCCGAACATCGTCTTCGACGACGGGACTTCCAATATCGAAGGCAGAATCTACGTCGGAACCAACGCAAACATGACTCTCCAGGGCCAGATCACAGCGAGCGCAATCACAAAGTTCGGGAACGGCCCACTGACCATCGTCAACGCTCAGCCGAACCTCACAGCTCCGTGGGTGGTCAACAGCGGGGAACTGTTCATCAACGACTTCAACGCTCTCGGCTCAGGAACCGTGACGCTGAATGCTACCCAGACGACCGGTGGGAACGCAGCTCAAACGCTCAACGGCTCTCGTTTGGTCTATAACCGTGACATTGGTAGCACCGATTTGCAAACCTTCCAAGGCGGCACCATTTCGATCGTGAATGAAGGAACAATTCGTGTTAACCAAGGTGGTGCCAACGACCGGCAGTATGTGATTCCTGGAATCGCCACAACAAGCACAAGCACATTGAGTTCTGCAGCTTTGACCTTCGATGTCCCGAACTTCCGTGTCCGGGCCACGACACCAAGTTTGACTCTGAACAACGACACAACTTTGCGGGTCGTCGATGCCGGTTCGACTGCCGATTACGGTCGAATCGCAGCACTCAGTGTGGATAGCCTCGTTGGTTCGAATCGTACACTCACGAAGATTGGCAACCGGACCTTGGAGCTTGGCACCGATAACGCCACCACCTTCACGGGCGGCGCGATCAACGTCAACCAAGGCACCGTGCGTGTGCGTCATAACGGGGCACTGGGCAGTAGCACCACTGCAGTGACCATCAACCCCTTGGCAGCGTTAGAAATCGCCACGAGCAACTTTGCTCCCACGGCCACGATCACCCAGCTCAACGGCTCCTCGGAACGCTGGAACGTCCAGGATGCCCGTGGCACGGGGACCTACAACCTGCCAGCAGGTGTCAACCTGCAACTGAACACGAACTTGGCAAACACGCAAACCATCGGATTGAACGGTGGCACGATCGAAGGCTTCCTTTACTCGGACCACCCGGCTCAAGTGGTTGATCGCGTCATGGTGTCCACCGTCACGGTGAACTTGCTCAACCACTCCCTCGTCGGGCAAAACGCTCTTCTGGGGCCAAACTACGACACGGGTCGTGGTCCCACGGTGTTCCAGCCTTTCAACGTGAACCAAGGGATCACCGGAGCGACACTTCGCATCGAAGGGGCGATCACAGCGAGCAGCTTTGACATCACCAAGACGGGTTTCGACACGGTTGTGCTCGGGGCCGCCGGAAGCCCGGCGAACACCTACCGCAACACGATCATCGAAGGTGGGATGCTTCGGATCAACCGCAACAACGCCCTTCCCACCTCAGGCTTGCTAGCACCAAAACTCGCGGGCGTCTTTGACCTCTTCGGCAACGACCAAACCATCGGTGGCCTCGGCTACATCGGAGTGACTGCACCCTCGGGCATGGGCTTCCTCAATGCCTCCGGACAAATCTTGAACAGTGCCTATGACTTCAAGACGCTCAACATCAACAACTCGACCGACACCACCTACAACGGCACCATCGACCGCACGGTGAACATCCTCAAGACTGCCGTCGGTACCCAAACCCTCGGTTCGGGTAACAACTCCTACATCGGTTCGACGACGATCAACGATGGCGTACTCTCGGTCGGCACGCTGGCGAACGGTGGACTGAATAGCTCGATCGGGGCCTCGACGAACGCAGCCACGAACCTCGTCTTCGGTGGCGGGACGTTACGCTACACCGGCGGCAACGTCTCGACGGATCGCAACTTCACCCTCAACGCTGGCGGCGGCACTTGGGATGTCTCGACCGCGGCGACAAACCTCACTCTCGCGGGCGTAGGGAACGGGGTCGGTACACTGACAAAAGCCGGTTCTGGAACCGCGACCTTGACCGGCGTCAACACCTACACTGGGAACACGATCGTGAGTGCTGGGACACTGGCCCTCTCTGGCTCGGGCAGTTTCGCCACGAGCCCTCTGATCACGGTCGGCACGAGTGCAGGCAGCACCGCGGTGTTGAATGCCTCGGGCCTGACGAGCGGGGCTAACTTCGCGGGCGGCAGCTTCACTCTCGCCAGTGGCCAGACTCTCGCTGGTCACGGTACTGTGACTTCAACGAACGGCCTCAGTGTTCCATCGGGTCGCACCGTCGCTCCTGGCACCAGCTCTGGCACCATCACCATCAACGCCAACGTAGTCATCGCTGGTAATTACAACTTCGAGCTTTCGACGTCTGGATCGTCTGCGACACTCGAAACCGGGGGCAGTTCGGTCGCATTGCCACACACGAACCACGATGTCATCGTCATCAACGGCACTGCGGACCTCAACGGGATGACCGTCAACATTGCATCTCTTGGCACAACGGGGTTTGACTTCAACCTACCGTATAGCTGGCGGATCCTGACTGCGACAGCCATCACTGGGGCACCAGTGCGTGGCTCGATCAGCGGGTCCGAGTTCACCACGGTTGGCCCGAATGCCAGCTACTACCTGAGCATCGACACGGCATCGTCACCACACGCCCTTTACTTGAACTTCAACCCCGTGCCTGAACCTGGCACCATCTTCAGCGTGAGCCTCTTGGTTGCGGGCTTGGGTTATGGCGCTCGGCGTCGGCGTTTGATGTGATCGAGTTGGGTATCAACGAAGCGAGCCACCCGTTCGGGTGGCTCGCTTTTTCACTAGACTCGAACGGACTTGAACCGTTAACCGGTCGCTTAGAAGGCGACTGCTCTATCCAGTTGAGCTACGAGTCCTTGTGTTCTGATTATCTTCGATTTCGCCTCAGCTGCCAAGGGGGGCGCGAGCGAGGACGGTGTATTCGGGGCCGCTGCGTCTCAGTTCGCTGCTGAAGAGCAACAGCTCTTCGATGGTGGTCTGGCCACTCGACCAAGTCGCTTGCTTGGGGATTTCGAGTGCGAGTTTTGCCGCATCTTCGTCACTGGTAATCCGACCCAGGGTCAGGTGTGGGGTGTAGGCTCGCTCTTCTTGGCGGTATCCGCCGAGTTCCAGTAGCGGCGTTTCCATGGCCGTGTGAAGGGCCACCAACTCCTCGGCGCCGCTCTCGATACCAGCCCACAAGACCTTCGGTCGGCGTGGCGTTGGGAAGGCACCCAGTCCACGGCATTCGAGGTTGAACGGCTCGGCTTTGCGCGCGGCATTTTTGAGAATCTTGTGGATGCCGGGGATGTCCCGGTCGTCCACTTCGCCAAGAAACAGCAGCGTCACGTGGATGTTCTGCGGCTCCACCCAGTTGACGGAGTCGGTCAGTGTCGCCAGGATGCGCTGCAGCGTAGCGACTTTTTGCCGGGTGCTGGTGTCGATTTCGACGGCGATAAATGTACGTAGTCGGGCCATGGGAACTCAGAGTGACGCGAGGGTTTGATTCCAGAAGTCTCGTGTGCCGTGGTGCAACCGCGCCCCGACTTGAGTGATGACCTTCATGCACAAAAAGTTCGCGGCATAGGCCGCTTTATTGGCCGGGATGCCGTGAGTGATGCCGTACAAGAATGCCCCCGCAAACATGTCCCCGGCACCCGTGAGGTCTTTGGGTTCGCAGGCAAACGCAGCAGCGTGGCTCTCTTCGCCGTGGTAGCGGATATGGGCACCGTGTGGCCCATCGGTCACGACGGCATTCGGCACCAGCGTCTTCAAAGCTTCGAAGGCCGCCGGTACCGTCGTCGTCCCCGTCAGCGATTTCGCTTCGCTGGCGTTGCAGAAGAGGAGTTCCGTGTGTTTCAAGGCTTCGCGGAGTGGACCGCCGAAGACTTCAGGGATGAAGCCATCCGAGCAGGTCACGGCGATTTTCACATTGTGCTTCACGGCCAGTTCGATGGCTCTCGTGATCGCCCCTTGGCCAGTCTCTGGGTTGGCGAAGACGTAGCCTTCGATGAAGAGCCATTCCGAGGCCGCGATACGGGCTTCCTCAACATGCTTCGCGGCGAGATGGCTCGACACGGCTAAGCAGGTCCGCATCGTCCGCTCGGCATCGGGCGTAATCATGCAGACGCTCGTGCCCGTCGTCTCGTTGAAGATCGCGGAGTTGCCTAACTCGATTCCCAGCTGCTCGAACTCGGTCTGGTAAAACAGGCCGTAGCGATCATCCCCCGTGCAGCCGATGAAGGCCGCTTTGCCACCGAGTTGCGAGAAGCCAATCAGCGAGTTCGCCACCGAGCCGCCGCTGGCGAGGCGTGGGTCTTGACTTTGAAAGGTTTTGAGCATCGTATCTTGCTCAGCCTTCTCGACGAGGCGCATGGTGCCGCGCTCGAAGCCCGTCGTGGCGAACTGCTCGTCGTTCAGTTCCACGAAGATATCGACGATGGCATTCCCCAGCCCGCAAACCTGAAATTCTTTTGGCATCTCTATTTGATCCACTGTGGTGATTTAAGCAGCCAGTTTCTGAGCCAATTCGAGTCGGCGTAGGACTTCATCGCGGCCCAGGAGCATCATCGTATCTTGCAACCCGAAGCCCACCGTGACACCCGTAATCGCCACGCGCAGTGGGGAATCGAGGTCTTTCGGCTTGATGTTGTGGGCGCTGGCGAAGTTTCCGAACGAGGCTTTGATGCTTTCGCCATCGAAGGGCAGTGACTTCAAAGTCTCGGCGTAGGCCGCGAGGCGTTCGGCGATGCCAGGTTTCTTGAGCTTGTCGGCGACGGCTTTCATGTCGTAGTCCGGGTCTTGGCGGAGGATTGGCCCAGCGTATTGGATCATGTCCGTGAAGAGCTTGATGCGGTCCCCGGCCAGTTGAGCCACGGCCTCGAGCTTGACACGCACGGCAGGTTCGATGGCCTCGGAGGGGATCAAACCGGCCCGCACGAGGAACGGCAAGCAGCCATCGACTTTCTCTTTCAACGGCAGCTTGCCCATGTACTCGCCAGCGAGCCAGTAGAGTTTGTCCGGGTCAAAACTCGCGGGCGATTCATTGACCGACTCCAGGCTGAAGTTGGCGATCATATCCGGCAGCGGGATGACTTCGGTCTTGTCGTCCAGTGACCAGCCAAGTTTGCCAAGATAGTTTAACACCGCTTCGGGCAGGTAGCCCATGACGCGGTAAAACTCGACCGTGGCTGGGTTCAGCATCTCGTGGGCTTTGATTTGCTCATCGGTCCAATCCGCAGGCACGGCATGGACAGCCCGGAGCTTGGCGATGATCTCCGGCGTCATGAACTGAGCCATTTTCCGCTTCGAGAGTTTTTCTTTGGACTTCGGTGCATTCACGACTGGCACGTGAGCGAACGTCGGCACCGTCCCCCCAAGAGCTTCGTAGAAGAGAGCTTGGTAGAAGAGCACTTGCGTTGGGGTGTTGGAAAAATGCTCGGCTGCCCGCACCACGTGGGTGACCTTCATGGCGATTTCGTCCACAACGGTCGCGAAGTTATACAGTGGCCGGCAGACACCGTCGGTCGGGTCCGGGCCGCGCAAGATGACGGGGTCGCCGATGCCGTTCGTCTCGAACTCGACTTCGCCTGGGGCATTGTCTTTGCCGCGCGAGCGGATGAGGTCACGCACGATGACCTTGTCGTTCACCGGCACTTTGAAGCGGATCGGCGCAGGCTCGGCTTCGTAGCGGGCCAGGTTGTCTGCTGGGCTAGCATCCCGCAAAGCGCCGCGGAACTGGTACGGCCGTTGACCCTTCGCGGCGGCATCTTTTTCCTTTTCAATCTGCCCCGCCGAGGCCCCAGGGTTCGCAGCCAAGAACGCTTTCAACGCCTTATCCACGCGGTCTTGCGTCTGCTCTTCTTTGGTCATGTAGTCTGGGTAGGCATGGCCCGAGGCGATCAACTGCTTCGCCGCGGCGACGTAGCCATCATTTCGCCGGCTTTGGAAATACGGCGAGTACGGGCCGAAGTCCCCTTGGGCGTCGTCGGTCGGGCCTTCGTCCCAAGTGATCCCCAACCAGTGAAAACCGTCAATGATCGGCTGCACCGCTTCCGGTCGATTGCGGCCGAGGTCGGTGTCGTCGATCCGCAGGATGAACTGCCCGCCGTGCCGCTTGGCCACGAGCCAGTTGAAGAGGGCTGTGCGTACGCCACCGATATGCAAATAGCCTGTCGGGCTGGGGGCAAACCGCGTCCGAATCGTCGTCATGAGCCAATCATCCTTACCAAGTGATCGAAATAGTAAACTATTGGAACAAGTCCTTCCCACACAGAGGCTGGACTTGGCACGGAGTTCAGGGTCAATCATCATGGACCTCTTTTCGGCTCATCGGGATGCGAATCGGGACGCGGCTCGGCCACTCGCAGCACGGATGCGGCCTCGGACGTTGGACGAGTACGTCGGGCAGGAGCATTTCCTTGGGCCGGGGAAGATGCTGCGGCGGATGTTGCTCGCGGATCGCTTGAATTCGCTGATCTTTTATGGCCCGCCGGGGTGTGGCAAAACGGCTCTGGCTCACGTGATTGCCAACCAGACAAAGAGCCACTTCAAGCCGTTGAATGCCGTCAACGCGAACACGAAGGATGTGCGTGAGATCCTCGCCGAGGCGCGAGCGAAACTCGAAGACGACGGGATGCGGACGATCCTCTTCTTGGACGAGATTCACCGCTTCAACAAAGCCCAGCAGGACACTCTGTTGCCGGATGTCGAGGATGGCGTCATTATCCTCATCGGGGCGACGACTCAGAACCCGTTCTTCAGCATCAACACGCCACTTCTCAGCCGCAGCCAAATCTTTACCTTCGAGAGCCTGACCCGCGAGCACATCCGCACGCTGATCGTCCGAGCCATCACGGACCCCGTGCGCGGCTTTGGCCGTTGGAAGATCACGGTCACGGATGAGGCCATGGCGTTCTTGTGCGAACTGTGCGATGGCGATGCCCGGCGAGCACTCACGGCGATTGAAATCGGTGTCAAGTCTGTGACCGTCGAAACAGGTTACGACATCACCAAGCCCGTCACGCTGGATTTGGCCCTGGCTCAAGAGACCATCCAACGCAAGATGATGGACTTCGACCCCACCGGCGACACGCACTACGACCTCGCCAGTGCCTTCATCAAGTCGCTGCGGGGCAGCGATCCGCAAGCGGGGATTTACTGGCTCGCCCGGATGCTCGAAAGCGGCGAAGACCCAAGGTTCATCGTCCGACGGCTCGTCATCTTCGCCTCCGAAGATATCGGCAATGCCGACCCACAAGCCCTCCTGATTGCGAATGCCGCCTGGGATGCCGTTGAGCGTGTGGGGTTACCCGAATGCCAGTTGAACCTCTCCCAAGCCGTGGCCTACCTGGCCACCGCACCCAAGTCGAATGCCTGCACGGTGGCCATCGGCGCAGCAGTCAAAGATGTCCGCGAAGGCCGGACTTTGCCGGTGCCGAAACATCTCCGCGATGCTCACTACCAAGGAGCCAAGCAGTTCGGCCATGGGACGGAGTACCAATACGCCCACAACTACGAAGGTGGCTCGGTCGACCAAGAATACATCCCCACCGACGTGACGTACTACACCCCCACCGACCGCGGCTTCGAAGCCACCATCCAAGCCCGCATGGCCGAGATCGAAGCCCGCCGGAAGAAGAAGGATTGAGTCGTTTCGAAAAAGAGTATTCACCACAGAGAACACGGAGAGCACAGAGGAAAACCAAGAAGTAGAGTGAAAAAATAGTTTTCTCTGTCTTTCTCCGTGCTCTCCGTGCTCTCTATGTGCTCAGTGGTGAAAAAGGTTTTCGCTGAATCCGACATCAAAAAATGAATCGCGCGGGCTGTTCATGGCTCTAGGTAGGTAGCATGGCACGTTCTTCGCTGCTGGGACTGTTGGCTAGCTTTCATCGCCGGTCGCTCTGCGGGTCCGATGATGGGGAACTGCTGCGCCGGTTCGTGCAACAGCGGGACGAAGTCGCCTTTCAAGATTTGATCGAACGGCATGGCCCGATGGTGTTGAGTGTCGCGGAGCGGTTGACTCGTCATGCCCAAGATGCTGAGGATGCTTTCCAAGCGACGTTCCTGATCTTCGCCCGGCAAGCCCACAAAATCCGGCACCCGGAGAGCTTGGCTGGGTGGTTGCACCGCACGGTTCGTCGGGTGGTCAGCCGCCAGCGGCCTCGAGCTTGGGAGCCACTCAACGTTGACGTCGCCCAAGCGACGAGTTCACCCACCGAACCGGATGAACTCGACAAACTCGATCATGCCATTGCTGGCCTGGCTGAGCGGCATCGGCGAGTCGTGATCCTCTGTTACCTCGAAGGCCGCACGACCGAAGAGGCAGCGACGATGCTTGGCATCCCACGCGGCACTGTGCTTTCACGGCTCTCGACAGCTCGAAGCCGATTGGCGACGAAGCTGACCTTGCCCGCGATCTTGGCACTGCCCACCCTCCGCCCGGAGCAAATCCAGGCGGCGTTACACCCCACCAACCCTGTTGTCCTTTTGCTAGCCCAAGGAGTTTTCAAAATGGCGTTGCGTCAACAAATCCTACTCTTGGCCGGGATCATCACCGTCACCGGCTTTTCCGCCAGCGGCCTCGGCATCCTCGCCCAAGCCCCGAAACCCGAACCCGTCAAAGCCACCGAGAAGCCCGCCCCCGCCGCGCCTCCCAAGGCTGATGAGAAAGCCACCCCCGAGGAAAGCCCCGGCATCCGCGCGGTACGGAAACGACTGAAAGAGATGCAGGAGCAGTTGCCGAAGTTGGAGAAGGAACTCGTTGAAGAACAGGAACGAGCACGGACGTACCTCATCCTCAAAAAATCCCGGGAAGAGCTGTTCCAACAGGTCGAACTTGCCATCTTCAAATCGGAAGTCGAACTGCGGAGACTAAATGCGAAACTTGAAGAAGAAAAAGTCGTACGAGTTGAGATGACTTTTCCGAAAAACAGCAGATCCGAACAAATGATTCGATTCGAGCTACAAATCGTTGCAGAACAAAAGCACCAGGATTATTTGGTACAGAAGCGAGATAAACTGTTGAAGCAGATCAGCGTCGAAGCGGAGTCTCCAAATGATCGGATCCAAAAATTGGAAAGGAATGTTGTGGTGATTCGAAGTCGAATCGCTGAATACGATTCCTTACTCAACCCTACCGCACGTCCCGATTCTGAACTGGATGCTGGTCTTCGTGAACTGCATGACCGAAATCTACGCCAGCGTATGCAAAATCAAAAGAAGTAACCCCGTTTTCCCCGGAATCGCCCTACCCCGCTGGCGTCTCACTTGAGGAGCTTGATGGGGTACCTATCTTGAACTCCAGTAGGACAGTGGTTCTCTCGGAGTGATGCGATGAGTGTGAAAGTGGCGGACCCGAAGACGACACGAATCGGCTGGATCGGGACGGGGGTCATGGGCCGGTGGATGTGCCAACATGCCATGGCTCTGGGTTACCAAGCCACGGTCTTCAACCGTAGTCCGGAGAAGGCCCAGCCACTCGTCGAGTTGGGGGCCAAGTTGGCGGCCTCGCCCAAGGCCGTGGCCGAGAACTCGGATGTCGTCTTTGCCATTGTCGGATTGCCTAGGGATGTCCGCGAAGTGTTCCTCGGAGAGAACGGTGCTCTCGCGGGCAGCAAGCCGGGCACGATCCTCGTGGACATGACGACGAGCGAACCGAGCCTGGCGATTCAGATTGCCACGGAAGCCAAAGCCAAAGGCGTGCATAGCCTCGATGCCCCAGTGACGGGCGGTGATGTCGGGGCCAAGAACGCGACTTTGAGCATCATGCTCGGCGGTGACCCCGAGGTCTGTGAAGCGGTGACGCCAATCTTGAACGCGATGGGAAAAACCATCGTCCACCACGGTGGGCCTGGCAATGGCCAACATGCCAAGATGGTGAATCAAATCCTGATCGCCTCCAACATGATCGCCGTCTGCGAAGGCTTACTTTACGGTTACAAAGCGGGGCTGAATCTCGAAGCCGTCATGCGAAGTGTGAGCGTCGGCGCCGCGGGGAGCAAGGCTCTGGAAGTCCTCGGGCCACGGATGCTCGCCCGGAACTTCGAACCAGGCTTCTATGTCGAGCACTTCATCAAAGACATGGGCATCGCCCTCGCCGAGTGCGAGAAGATGAACCTCTCCCTGCCCGGCTTGGCCCTTGCCAAGCAACTTTACGAAGCGGTGCGTGCTCAGGGCTACGGGCGTAAAGGAACTCATGCCTTGCTGATGGCTCTGGAGCATCTCAACAACATCCAGCGATGACCAACACCCTGCGGCTCGTGATCCTCACCCTCGGCGGCGGCCTGGCACTCGCTTGGCCCCCGTCGCCGAAGCCCACACGACCCGCCAACACCCACGAGCTGCACAACCTCTACCGCATCCATGCCCGCATTTGGAGTGGCAGTTCACCAGACACCGAAGCCGCATTCCTCGCCCTGCGGCAAATGGGGGTGAAGACGATCATCTCCGTCGATGGGGCCAATCCGCACATCCAACTCGCCGCGAAACATGGACTGCGTTACGTCCACTTGCCCATTGGCTACGATGGCATTCCCCTTACGACTCAGACCCAACTCAGCAAAGCGATCGCCGAACTGCCTGGCCCGATTTACCTGCACTGCCATCACGGTAAACATCGTGGCCCCACCGCCGCGGTCACGGCACTCGTCTGCCTGGGCGAGATGACTCCCGAGGATGCCCTCGCTTGGATGCACCAAGCCGGTACCGACCGACGCTATCAAGGGCTATATGCGTTGCCCAAGACGGTACGCAAAATGGCCAGCTTCGAACTTCATCAGACCAAAGCGGTCTTCCCAGCCATCGCTCAGACTGGGGATCTCACGAAGCAAATGGTGCAAGTGGATTCCATCTGGGATCAGATCCGATCTCCAGAGGCAACAGACGAATCGCTTCGAAGGAACGCTGTTTTGCTCCAAGAGCATTTTCGAGAAGCCCAGCGGCTCCCCTCAGTTCGTGATCGTGGCACAGAATTCCTGGAGTTATTCGCAGCCGCAGAAGCTGCCGCGAAGCGACTGGAGGCCAAGCCGACACGTGATGAAGTCAGAAATTCCCAAGCCCATTGTCAACGCTGCCACGATCAGCATCGAAATTGACGATTAAGAGCCAGAGAAAGAGCCAAAATACTTGAAATCCTCACAACAGGGACTATAGATCGGTGCGGTTTTTCGCAATGGACCCGATGGGACGCCCCCTTTGGCATCTGCAGAACACACAATTAACACTATTCTTGAGCCTGTTGTGCTTAGCCAAGAAGGCACTGCTCGTGAAGACGTCACGCCTCGACATTTTCTTGCGGAAAATGGCGGAGTGATCGCTTCACCAAGCGGTTACCAGTTTATTGAGGAGATCGGTCGCGGTGGCATGGGAGCTGTGTTCCGAGCACGCGATCTTCGCTTGGATCGAGACGTTGCGATCAAAGTGCTTCTCCAGAAGCCAACCACCAACCCTGAAGACTCGTTCCGTTTCTTCCGAGAAGAGCAAATCACAGCTCAACTGCAACACCCCGGCATCCCACCTGTTCACGCGATCGGTACTTCAGAGGATGGTCGGCCTTATCTGGTGATGAAACTCGTGCAGGGTCGCACCCTGGAAGATCTTTGCAAGCTGCCTGGCAAAATCAACAGGTGGCAACTGTTCGATGGCATCTGCCACACGATGGCATATGCACACACGCATGGCGTCATCCATAGAGATCTGAAACCGCAGAACATCATGATCGGTCGCTTCGGTGAAGTCCAAGTCATGGACTGGGGCATCGCCAAGCGCGTTGATGGCCAGGTGAGCCACGCGGAACACCCGAGCACAGTCGATTCGGAGCGCGACGTCAACACGACCTGGGGGACGATGGTCGGAACGCTGGCCTACATGCCACCCGAGCAAGCGGAGTGCCACCACGGAGAAGTTGGGCCGTGGTCTGATGTCTTTGGACTGGGTGGTATTCTGCTCTTCATGCTGACTGGCCGCGCGCCGTACGTGGCTACGACGATCCCCGAACTGCGAGCGAAGGTCAAGGCAGCCGATTTGCAGGATGCCTACAATGCCCTGATTGACCATACGACCGACCCTGATCTCGCCATCCTGGCGATGCGGTGTTTGTCGCGTTCGCCGTCAGATCGCCCGCAAAATGCTTCCGAAGTGATCCTCGAATTGGAGCGTCTCGAGTTCGCACGGGAGAGCCAGCTTCGTGATATGGAGTTGGCCAAAGTCGCCACCATGACTCGGGAGGTCGAACGACACAAGCATCACAGACTCTTAGTCAGATTCAGTGCGATCTTGGCTCTTGTTCTGATCATCGGTTTGATCCTGACGACGTCGTTAATGGTCCGCGCCCGTCAAGCCGAAGGACAAGCCGCCGCTGAACGAGATGTAGCGATCCAACGCGAACAGACTGAGATCGCATCTCGGCACGACGCCTCGCAGAAAGAGCAAATCGCTACCAAGACAAAAGAGTTCCTACAATCGATCCTGCGGCAAACCAGTGCCGAGGGACAAGCCTGCAAAAAGCGAGTCGCGAACCCAAACCTGACGTTGAAAGAAGCTCTCGACTTTGCAGCACTCGAACTGGAGACACGAGACCTGCAATCACCGCTTACCGAAGCAGATCTCCGCACCACCATTGGCATCGCATACTCCCAACTTAAGCAGCATCCGCAAGCCCTGAAACAACTGCAGAAAGCACTTGAACTTCGCCAAGTTCACCTCGGTCCCACCCATAGCGAGACCGCGGACACAGTCGTGCATTTATGCTCCTTGTATTGGTCGATGGGCCGATACGCGGATTCGGAGAAGTACGCCCGAGACGCTCTTGGCATCCAAAGAACAACGTGGGGTGACGAGCACCTCAAAACCCTGCGGACGCGCCTCCGTTTAGCCAGTGCGCTGTGTGGCCAAGGTCAGTACGAAGCCGCGGAGAGTGAGTATCGGGACGTCCTCAAGCTCCTTGTCGAGCGACATGGCGAAACCCACGCCGATACCCTCACAGCCAAGAGCAACCTGGGCTTACTCTACTTCAACACCAAGCGATACGATCTTGCCGAACCGCTTTATGCTTCGGTCATCGCGGGGCGAGAAGACAGTTTGGGGCAAGACCACCCTTACACTCTGATGGCCCTGAACAACATGGCAGGGTTGAAACAGTTTCTGCAAAAGCCAAAGCAAGCCGAAGCGCTGCTTCGAGACGTTCTCGCACGGCGGGAAAAATCTCTGGGCCAAGACCATCCCGACACGATCACGAGCGTCAGCAACCTCGGTGGGCTCATGATGAGCCTTGGCCAATTGGCAGAGGCCCAAGTCATGCATGAACGTGTTTACGAAGCACGTCTGCGTGTCTTAGGTCCTGACCATCCCGACACGGTGTTGAGTATCAACAACCTCGGTGGGATCGCTTACGAGACCAAAGACTACAAAAAAGCCCTGAAGCTTTTCACGGATTCGCTGATTTGCCGCGAGAAGCTCATGGGAGCAGAACACCCAGAAACGCTTGCCTCTGTCAAGAACGTCGCAAACTCGGCTCGTAAACTTGGCGACTGGGACCAAGCGGAGAAGCTCTTCCGGCGAATCGCAGAAGTCGTTGAAAAACAGGGTTTCAAAGCGCCGAACGCGGGGCCAAGCATGACCAACTACGCGGAGTGCCTTGAAACTCGTGGGAAGTACCAAGAAGCCGTCGGTGTTCGACAGAAATGGCTCACCGAGTTAAAGTCTCGGCCGAAGACAGATCCTGCTTCACTGATCTCCGAACTCGTCAACCTCGGTAAAGACGAGTTAAAGCTGCGCAACTCGAAGCGAGCGATAGTGCAATTGAAGGAAGCAGAGAACCTCGCCTTGAGCAGCAAATCACCTGCTTGGCAGTTAGCCGAGATACGGTTTAAACTCGGCGAAGCCTGCCTCCAATTGGGCGACGTGAAAGAGGCTGGCACGCTCCTAGTACCGAATCACCAGATCCTCATCCAACATGCTACCAAGCTCCCTACTCGGACACAGCAAGACGCTAAGCTCGTCATGATCCGCTACTACGAAACCATACAGGATCGAGTGACAGCCCAAAAACTTCGCGCTTCCCTTCCCACAGAACTCGCTCCAGCACCTCGCCCCTGGGTACAATAACCACGATGAAGGGTTGTCGAGGGGGCGGTGATGTTTCGACTGATATGCATGCTGGTCATATTGGCTGGTGGTTCACTCACGGCCCAGGAGAAAACCTGGCGTGTCGCTCTCATTTCGGGATCGCTCGAATATGCCTCGGATGCTTCACTCGTGAAGCTAGAAACCGAGTGGAAGAAGCGATACAACGCTGAGTTTGTGCGGATCTTTCGCAAGACGGACACCGATCTACCCGGGTTGGAAAAGCTCGCTGAATGCGATGTCGCGGTCTTTTTCACTCGTCGCTTGAAACCCAGCGAAGCCCAACTCGAAGGCGTGAAAAAGTATCTGGCTTCCGGTAAGCCTGTGATCGGCATTCGCACCTCGAGCCATGGGTTTCAAAACTACCTCGAAATGGACCAACTGGTCTTCGGTGGCGATTACAAAGGCCACACCAAACCTGGCCCCGCTTGCCAAGTCGCACTCGAAGAGAAGGCCATCAAGCACCCGATTGTTGCAGGCATCGAGCCTTTCTCAACTCCAGGCACGCTCTACAAGAATGCCAAGATCGCTGAGGACACCACCGTCTTACTGACAGGCCGTGTGCCCACCGAGCAGTACCCCGTGGCTTGGGTGCGTGAGCGGATGATTGAGAAGAAGGCTCAACGCGTCTTCTACACCTCACTGGGCCATCAGGCGGATTTCGAGAACGAGAAGTTTCTGAAATTGATGACGAATGCCTTACATTGGGTAGAACCCTCTCTGCCGAAGAAGCCCTAATCGGAGCAAATCATGTACTTGATTCTCTTCGCATTGGTTTTTGAGCCGGACGTCAGAATCCCAGCTCCTGACCCCGCTCGCTCGTTCCCCAAAGGCACGCTCGCTTACGCTGAAATCCGCGATGGCGAGCGACTTCGGGAGAGTTTGAACTCCCTGCTCCGTGACACCCCTTGGGCGGATAGTCTCAAAGCCGCGCACAAAAGCAAGAAGCCTCTGCATGAAGTCACTCAGATGCTGGCCACGATGGTGGCTCCTGAGATGCTCCGTGACGTCGGCCGATGTAGCGCCGGAGTCGGCTTCTTAGGTTTCAACGCCAAACATCAACCTCGGTATGGCGGGATTGTGCATTTCAACAGAAGCATCCTCATCCCCTTGGCGGTTCGCAAAGCTCTGCTCGATACGACCCAGGTGCATGAGATGACGAAGCTTGGCGAGGTCTCGGTCTATCAACTTCGCACCAACCTCGACTTCCACCCAGAAGCCGAAGACCAACCGCCTCCGGCTGAAAAAGCCCCAAAGCCTTGGCCTATTGGGGAAAACGAACTCACCATCGCGTTCACCGAAGACAAGCTCGTCTTCGGCTCGGATCTCGACGCCATCAAGATGATGCTCGCACCCCTTCCGGAAAACCAAGCCGAAACACTCGCTGGGAATCAGGCCTTCGCCAACTCACGGCAATCTTGGCCAAGCCCAGTGAAGGTCTTCGTGCGGCCGCGGGAACTTCTCGCCGATGCGACTCGGGCCGCCAAAGCAGGTGGACAGTTTCACGTCCCGGCGTGGATGCAACTTCTGTTGCGACTGCAAGATGTCCCCGAGATGCATGGATCGCTATTGGTTGCCAGTGACCGACTTGGCTGGCAACTCGACTTCCCGAATCTGCCCGAGCGTCACCCGCTTCGAGCCATTGTTTCTGGATCGAACCTGTCTGGGGACCACTTGAAAACACTGAAAAATGCCGAGAATCACTTCGCTTGGAGTCTACCTGCCACGGACCGTGCGAAATGGTTGGCGACGACCTTCGATGCCTTGGCGAAGAGCGCTGGTCAACTCGGGGAACTCCCCTCGGAGAGCCTTGCCAAGACGGTTGACCCCAAGTTGTTGGAACGTATCGACAGTGTCAGTATCTCGGGTTTCCCGGCTCGGCCGCAATGTACTTTGCATTTCAAGAGCGATGAAACCACTCGCACTTGGGGAGCCGTGTTACCGAAGGTGTTGAAAGCCTTCGCACCCGAAGCTGGTGCCATCTCTTCCGAAGCGACAGCCACCGGCCGGCTTTTCAAAGTCCGTGAGGGAGGTGTGGCGTGGGAAGTCACTCTGAACCCGACTTCGATCGAAATCGCCCAAGTGACTGGGCCGCTACTGAAGCCCGTGGCGTTTGAAGGAACTCCTGATGCCCCGCTCTTCGGCCAGTTCTCCTGGGCACCCTGGTTCCCAGAGTTCGCAGCGATTCCGAATGAAGTGCCAGTCCCCATTAGGCCACGCGCTGTACCAATTCCAGCACAAGCCATTCCGGCCATCAATGGCCTCAACGATGGGCTGATCGTCCTCGATGATCAGCCAGACGAGAATCCTGACACTGGTCTCTTGCCGATGCAGTTCTCACACTGGCTGCACACGTTGCCTCCGATGACACTCCGTGGACAGGATTCCAAATCACCGCGTTTTACTCTGACTTGGGACAATCCCAAAGCGGCCCTAAAAACAGCATTTGAGACGAAAGCCACATTCCGCGTCCCAACTTGGAGAGACCGTTGATCCGAATCGCCCTGCTCATCGGTTGCACCTTCCTGTTGGCTGTGCCAGCCTCTGCCGCTGCACCGACGAAGAAAGAAGTCCGCAGCATCTACAAGGATGGCGACAAAGCCACGCGGACGCTCGATAAACTCTGCACTTCGTCCTTGACGGGGAAGTCGCCCTGGCTCGTCATGGGCGCGGGTGGAGCCATCCAATACTTCAAAACGAACGAAGCAGATCGCTCGCAACTCGGCTACTTCGCGCAACCCTACGTCTTTGGGCCGATACTCTTGCTGGTGCTGTTGGTGATCTTCAAGGACACGCTGCTGACGTGGGCGAGTGTCTTGAAAGCCCCTCTAAACGCTCTGGCGGAGTTCATGCACATGGCCGGCGGCGGGCTGGCATTTTTGTACCTGGGCGAACTCGCGTCTGAGTTCGCGGGACCAAGCGCTGGCGCTGAGTTCGCCCGCCTGGCTGATAACACCATCTCGGACGCCAGCCCTCCACCATCGGGCAGCAACGTCTACGCGACTCTCGTCTTCTTGATGATGAGCTGCATTCACCTAGCCGTTTGGATCGTCTTTAACTCGGTCGAAGTCGCCATCATTTTGAACCCCTTCCCGTTCGTCGATACGCTCCTCAAAGCCGGTCGAACGGCTGTCATCGGTGCGATCACAGGCGCCGCGGAGATTCACCCGATCCTGGGTTTCCTTCTCGCGGCCCCGATCATCCTCGGCTGCATCATCTTAATCCCCACAGCTCTGCGGCTTACCATTCTCGGCTGGGTCTACTCACGGGACGGGCTGATGCGACTCTTCGTTGCCCCTGACCTCAGTGGGCCGACACGTGGCTTCGCCTCTTGGCATTTGCCGGGCGTGCGGATGCTGACCTACGGCCGTGTCGAGCGGACTGAAGCTGGCTGGGAGTTTGTCTACAAGCGGTTGTTCCTGGCCTGGACACGTCGCGTTCCGCTACCGAGCGAGGGGCTTGCGATAGGTATCGGCATCTTGAACCCTGGCCTCTTGGTGGGTGAAGAGAAACGATCGTTGGTCCGCTTCTCGCCGAAGTACACAGGCCGTGAGCAGGAACTCGCCCAGAAGCTGGGCGTGGATAAAATCATCGACGGCTCGCTGACCGCGAGTTTTAAACAGCTACTCCGTCGAATCCGCGAGACCTTTTGGGCCAAGACCCCAGCCACCACTTGATAAGGAACTACCTGATGCGTCCTGTTCTTCTCTCTACCGTTGCCATGATTCTGTTCGTCGGACTGACACTGGCCGCGGAACACACCAAGGACACTCCCGAAGAAGTCAAGAAATCCATCGCGGACAAGAAGGCTGTGATCTTGGATGTCCGTGAGTTGAAGGAATGGAACGACGGCCACCTCCAGGATGCCAAACTCCTCGAACTCTCGAAGATCCAAAAAGGTGTGCCCAAGGACGATCTCGAAAAGCTGATGCCGAAGGGCAAAGTCGTTTACGTCCATTGCAAATCTGGCGGACGTTGCCTGATCGCAGCGGATGAATTGAAGAAACTCGGCTATGAAGTCCGCGCCTTGAAAGAGGGATACTCGGACCTCATCAAAGCCGGTTTCGAGAAAGCGAAGTAACCGTTTTCAGTTCGGCCTTGGGGGATAAGATAACGTTTTCACCCTTGAGGCCACACCACGATGTCGATCCCCGATGCGGATTTTCACGCCAAGAAAACAGCACTCCGCGAGCAAGCCCGCAAGAACCGCGTCGCTCAGCAAAACAAAGAGCCGATCAGCACCAAGATCGTCACCGATTTCATGGCTCTACCTGAGTACCACGCCGCGAAAGCCGTGATGTTCTACGTCGATGCGGGAAGCGAAGTCCGCACCCGGCACATGCTTCCCCTGGCGCTCAGCCACGGTAAGAAAATCGTCGTGCCTTATTGCATTATCGAGACGAACGAACTGGAACTGTTCTGGCTGGAAGAGATGTCCGAGTTGGTGGAAGGGGCTTACAAGATTCTCGAACCCAAAGTCGAGTTGCGTAGCTTGCCTCACAAACGGATCGATCCGAAAGAACTTGACCTCGTCATGGTCCCCGGAACAGCGTTTGACCCCCAAGGGGGCCGAATGGGTCAAGGAAAAGGCTACTACGACCGCTTGTTGGAAAACGTCCGTGCTGAGGCGAAGCTGGTGGCGCTCGCTTTCGATTGCCAGATCTTCCCAGAAATCCCGGTGGCATCGCACGATGTCTTCATGGACCATGTCCTGACTGAGACCCAGTTCTACACAGGCCGCGGTCGATCAGTAGCTCGCGGTGCCTAAGCTGAGCGAACTGATCGAGTTGCCTGAGAGGGTGTTCTGAGCCAAGAACGGGTTCCAAGTCGCGTGCTGTTCTTGGTTCGGCAACTGGCGGAAGTATTCTGCGAGTTCTTCCATGACCTCGTAGTAATTCCCGTAGCGGATTGATGGGTTCTTGGCCATCAATCGCTGTTGAATCGCGACTAGTTTTTCGCAGATATTCGGGTTCACGCGAGTCAGGTCTGGGATCGGGTCATCAATGTGCTGGATCATCAATTCCATGCTGTTTTTGGACCGGAATGGCAGTTCCCCAGTCAGCATCTCGTAGAACAAGACCCCCAGAGAGTACATGTCCGAACGGATGTCCGGCGTGTGGACCGCGCCGAACCGTTCGGGGGCCATGTAAGCGAGAGTGCCACCGTAGTTATGGCCGCTACCGGTTCCTGAAATGCGGTTCTGGTACCAAGCCAATCCCAAGTCCGCGATCTTGACCTGGCCCTCTTGATTGATCAGGATATTGCCAGGTTTCACATCGCGGTGAACAATCCCCGCTTGCCAGGCCGCGCCCAAACCTGCCACGGTCTGGACAAGTAACCCAGCGGCACGCTCCTGGCGAAGGTTCCCACACTGGGAGATGATCCCTTCCAAGCTGGAACCCTTCACATACTCCATCACCAGATACGGCTCTGGGCCATCATCGCAGAAGTCGTAAACGCGGACAATGTTCGGGTGATTGAGTTGGGCCAGCAATCGGGCCTCGGCTCGCAGCCCCGAGCGAAGCTCTTCATCGCCGCTCGTGTCGTTGAGCATCTTCACCGCGACGGTGATCCCGAGACCCATATGCAAGGCTTCAAAAACGGTGCCACCACCACCACAGCCAATCAGACGTGTCAAGCGACAGCGACCCACGACCTTGCCTACAGCAGGCCGCGGAATGGGCATCATCACGGTATCTTCTATGATCTTCGACAACGTGATTTTCGTAGCCGAGCGATGACCGAGATGCGTGTTGATGATGGTAAAGGCTTCTCGCGTGAATAACATCTTTGGTTCGAGGTGCGCATATCCTTTCTTCATGACACGCATCGTTGCCACGGCATGGGTGATCAACACTCGTTTCCGGACCAAGAATTGAATCAAATCTTCTTGGAGGTGGGCTTCACGTTCCCACCATTCGTGGACGTCCTTGGGCTGAATTCCATTTTCCAAGAACACAACACGCAGGGTGCTTAAGGGTGAGGAAGTGGTCTTTTCCATGGGCAATGACTCACAGGGCTGATCAGTCTGCACAACACTGTTTTAGTTCAGTTCGGCGAAAAAATGTGGTTCTGCGTATCAAAAAGTGCCGCCCTTTTTCACGCTCAGACGTAAACTTCCCGCCTACGTTGATTTGCTAAGAATTTATACGAATCTCGTTTTTTAGCCTGAATATGACAGTGGATTCCCAATTTCGACAATCGTCATAGGACTGAATATCGCTCATGCCAGAGCAATATTCAGCATAGTTTTCACACGGATGCCTCAAATCACTTTTTCGGTTGTTCGCCGACAATCGGTGTGATTTCACGCAACCAGATGTTGCGATACTTCACCTCATTGCCATGAAACTGCAGTGTGATGGGTAACTTGGCTGGATGCTTGGAGTAGGATGCCGGGCGATCAAAGTAGGTGCCGCCTTGCAGCTCATAATGGTTCTGAACCAAGACGCCATTATGGAAGACAGTCAGGTACGCTGGCTTCGTGACTTTGCCATCTTCCCCGAAGCGAGGAGCTTCGAAGACGATATCGTAGGTCTGCCATTCGCCTGGCTTCTTGCAGGCATTCACCATGGGGGGAGTTTGTTTGTAGATCGAACCGCACTGGCCATCGAAGTAGGTTTTGTTCTCGAAGGAATCGAGGATCTGGACTTCGTATCGCCCCATGAAGTAGACGCCGCTATTGCCGCGCCCTTGCCCTTGGCCCGAGACTTTGGCCGGGGTGGCGAACTCGATGTGGAACTGGCAATCGCCAAAGCCATCTTTGGTGGTGATGTCCGACTTCCGGGTGATCGCGTAGCCGTCGACGATTTCCCAGTTCTCGCCACGACTCCACTTCGAGAGGTCTTTGCCGTCGAACAGCACGATCGCATCCGAAGGCGGCGCGGAAGGCACATCACCCGGCGTCACGACCTTTGGTTCGGGCCAGATGATACCGCTCTTGTACTCACCCGCCAGAATCGCATACCCCGCGCTGACACCGAGGCCCATGGCCATCGCCACCGCACCATACCGCCAAAAACGCAACATGTGTGACCCTTTCCAAGGAGAGAAACGAACCTCAGTGAAGCATACGCATCACGGACCACCAGCGTCTCGATTTTCATTTCCGGAGCCGCGGATCGTGAAGCTCTGCTTGTTCGTGCTCGCTGCTTCTACTAACCTCGAACAGTAGCAGTGTCACCAACCTCGGAGATGTCCTCCTATGACTCGCGTTCTGTTTTTGCTCTTGGCCTGTCTCTTTCCTTTCTCTGCTACCCAAGCAGGTGAAATCACCGTGCTCGCCGAAAGCTCTGGTGATACCAAGATCACCCAGCCCTTCGCATGTGCATGGGACAAAGAAGGTGGGATGTTGTTCGTGGAAATGGTCGGAGGCGAAAAGCTCCGCCGGTTGAGCCAGGATGGCAAAATCGAGACCCTCGCCGGAACAGGGAAGAAGGGACTGCAACTCGGCGAAGTACCCGGTTCCGAAGCCGAGTTCAACGGGATGCACGCGCTCTTAGTTTCCAAGTCTGGCGATGTCTACTTGGCGGATACCTTCAACTTCGTCATCCGGAAGTATGACCCGAAAACCAAGATGGTCAGCCTCTTCGCGGGCAATGGCAAATCCGGCTTCGCAGGCGATGGCACCTCGGACCTCACCAAAGCCCAGTTCTCCCAGATGATCAACATCGCCTTCGATGCCGACGAGAAGACCATGTACATCGTGGACATCGGCAACCGCCGAGTGCGGGCCATCGACATGGCGACCAAGAAACTCAGCACCGTAGCGGGCACCGGCAGCAAGGGCAGCCCCCAAGATGGCGAAGCCGCACTGACGCAGCCACTCACTGATCCCCGTGCCGTGTGTGTGGATTCTAAAGGGACGCTCTACATCCTCGAACGTGGCGGGCACAAACTCTACGCGGTGAAGGATGGTAAAATTCGGACTGTCGCGGGGACTGGGAAGGCGGGCCAAGGTGGTGATGGTGGCCCAGCGCTGAAAGCCCCGATGAACGGGCCGAAGTTCATTGCCTGTGATCGGGATGACACCGTGCTGATCGTGGACACCGAAAACCACCAGCTCCGCCGCTACACTCCCGGCAAAGAGACCATGACCCTCATCGCAGGCAGTGGCAAAGCGGGGAATGCAGGCATCGGTGGCGACGCCAAGCTCGCTCAGATGAAGCGACCCCACGGAGTTCTCGTCGATCCCAAGACCGGAGCCTACATCATCGCTGACAGCGACACGGGTCGAATCCTCAAAGTCTCTCCCCAATAGGTGATTCATGAATCGACGCAGCTTTCTACTCAATGCGACGACCGCGAGTGCCGCTCTCATACTGGGCGATAGCGCTCGCGGCTTTGCCGCGAACGAAGCCATCCGCGTTGGCATCATCGGCACCGGCGGTCGTGCCCGGCATCTGATGAAATCGTTATCCACAATCCCTGGCGTGCAGATCATGGCCCTCTGCGACGTCTGGGACAACGCCCTCAGCCAAGCCGCACCACTGGCGGATGAAAAGGCCACGGGCACGAAATCCTATTCCGAGTTACTCGCGGACAAATCCATCCAGGCAGTGCTGATCGGGACACCAGATCATCAACATGTCCCGGTGACGATCGCCGCTCTCGAAGCGGGCAAGGATGTCTATGTCGAGAAGCCGCTCAGCCATCAACCCGGCGAAGCCGACAAACTGCTCGCCACGCAGGCCAAAGCCAAACGCATCGTCCAGGTCGGCACGCAACAGCGGAGTATGCCGCACATCGCGGAAGCCCGAGAGCTGATTCAAGGCGGCAAGATTGGCAAAGTCTTCAAAGTCAAAATGAGTTGGAATCGTAACTCGGAACGTGTCAAACGCTTCCCACTCGGCGTCGATCCCAAGACCGTCGATTGGAAAGCCTTTCTAGGCAGTGCCAAGGATCAGCCATTCGACGAATACCGCTTCCGCAATTGGCGCTGGTTCTGGGACTTCGGCGGTGGCATCTTCACCGACCTCATGGTCCACTGGATCGATGTCGCCCATTGGATTTTGAAAGTCGATCAACCCACCCAGGCGGTGAGCATCGGTCAGCACATCGTCAGCGAGGGTGTCTGGGAAACACCGGACACCGTGCAAACACTGCTCACTTACCCCGGTGGTGTGCAGATGCACTTCGAAGGGACTTTTTCCAACGCTCGCAATGCCGCCCGCATCGAGTTCCACGGTACCGACGGAACCATTTACATTGACCGCGGCCGCTACGAGTTGATCCCGGAGAAAAGCAAAAAATTCGAGCCGAAGAGCCTGATCCTCGGCAACGGCCCTCCCGGAGCGGACTTCTACGACAAGCCCGATGGCGAACTTCTGCACCTCACCAACTGGATTGATTGCATCCGCAGCCGCAAGGAACCGGTCGCTCCAATCGCAGCCGGCCTCGCCGGCGCCAACGCCGCTCACCTCGCGAATGCCGCCCTGCGAGGCACAGGATCGGCCAAGGCGAAGTAAACCTCAACTCTTGCTGAAGATCAGCGACATGAGTTCGTTGCGGGTCATGGGGTTGGTTTTGAAGAGGCCACGCATTGCACTGGTGATGGTCATCGCACCGGGTTTCTTGACGCCGCGGATGGTCATGCAGGAGTGTGCTGCTTCGATGATGACGCCGACGCCGCGTGGCTTCAGTTCGCGCATGATCAAGTCCGCGAGGTCTTCGGTCATGCGTTCCTGGACTTGCGGCCGGCGAGCGATCGTCTCGGTAATGCGAGCGAGTTTCGAGAGGCCAATGACTTGGCCATCCGGCAGGTACGCGATGTGGGCTTTGCCCGTGAATGGCAACAGGTGGTGCTCACAGCAACTGCTGAAGGTAATGTCCTTCACCAGCACCATTTCATCGTGCTTCTGAGTGAAGGTCTTTTTCAGGTAAATCGCGGGGTCGATGTGCAGGCCGCCGAAGATCTCAGCATACATCCGGGCCACGCGGGCGGGGGTTTCCAGCAGGCCTTCACGGTCCGGGTCTTCGCCGACGGCGATGAGGATTTCCCGGACAGCTCGCTGGATGCGTTCGAGGTCAACGGGGCCAGCGTTCTTCGCGCTTTCTTCGGGGAGGATGTCCAAGGGGGTATCGTCTTCGATGTCGCAGGTTGGGGTCATGGGTGTACTCGCGGAAACAGAATCTGAACGAGTATAAGCCGAGCGAAATATCGGATTTCCACTTTCAGAACATTTCATCCTACGCGAGTGGGCTTCGTTGAAGAAGAGTTCGGAACCACGAATCACACGAATCACACGAATCGAAAAGCAAAGATCAAACAGACCAAATCCAAAAAAATGGCCCATCAGACTCCCGTAAATCTCAGTAATTTCTGCTTTGATCCATGGTTTTCGATTGGTGTTATTCGTGTTATTCGTGGTTAAACTTCTTTTGCAGACCTCAAATCTGAACCCGTCGGTTGTAGACCCACCACTCGACGACCAGAGCCAACAACCCGACCAACACGGGCCACTTCCATAGGTCGCGGGGTTGCTTACGCGGGGAGTCGGCTTGGATCGTCGCATTGCCAATCTTGATTTCCTTCAAGACGGACAAGTCACTCTCCAACGGGTCGTAGAGATTCACCGCAAAGCGACGGGTCTGCTCGCCCTTCCCGGCCAGGTCGGTCCAGCGGACGCTGTACTGACCCAGTAAGTCGGTTTGCGTTAGCAGAAAGTCCGCGCGGGTGCCACGAGCGATGGTCATGCTTTCGCCGAGGGGGCGTTTCAGTTGCAACTCCGGCACACTGCCGATGCGGATGATCTTGGTCTGGCCAGGTTTGATGGCGTCTTCAGTTCCAGCGTCACGAACGTTGCCAAGGCTCATGACCACGTTTCGCCAGAACAGCGGGAAACTGAGTTTCAACGGCCAGTTGGTGTTCCATTTGTCGTCAGTTGTCATGATCGGGAATGCCATGACGAGGTCGGTGTAAGCGAGGCGATTCATGGCCGCGAGCAGAACGAGATTCTCGGTCCCTTCGATCAGTCGTTGGGTGCGGGCTGGCAGTTCGGGGAGTTTGTAGGCCATGCCTAAGTCGATTTCGTCGAGTGCTTGCAAGTTTCGCATCACGGGGTGCCGGGAGTTCCAACCGCGGACACTCGGCCCCTGCACTGGCTCCGCGACGTTCGCCGCTTTGGGGGCACCTTTCACGCCGAGGCTCCAAGGCGGTGGCACCTGGCCAATGAAAAGGGTGTTGCTCTTCGGCATCTTGTCTTCGGAATCCGGAGCACAGCGGTCAAAGACGATCAGGTCATACTTCCCTTCCCGGCTCGGGTTGAGGTAATCGGTGGGGTCTTGGCTCGTCAGCACTTTGGCATCGAGGTACGCAGTCTCGGCGATCTTCTTGGTTTCTTTCGAGTCAAAGAAGAACCGCAGCGGGCGATTCTCTGGGCCAATGATCAACACACGAGCTTTGCGGATGACCCCCAGGACCACCCAGGCTTCGTCGTCGAGCGGGAAGGAGTCGTTAGCGCTTTCGAGCTTCAGCCGGAGGACGTAGTCCGCATTTTCGGGGACATCGGGGATGGTGAAGACGAGGTCCGGCTTCTCGCTCTTCGCCGCGAGGGGTTTGCGTTTCTTGGCCAAACGGCTTTCGTCGTCATCGTAACTGGCGATCAGCTTGTTGCCGCCTTGCAGCACTTCGAGCCGAGGTTTGGGGTCGGTTTCTTTGTTGCGGTAGTTCCGCAGGATGGCCCGGGCGTAGACCTTCGTGGGGTCTTCGCTGTCTCGCTCGGCATCGAACCGGACGATACCAACGTTATCAGAAGTACCAGGGTTACCGGGGTCTTCGGGAGCGGGGGGAACGTGATAGGTGAGGTTCAAGTTCGCGAGGGCGAACTCGGGCACAGGCGGGAATTTGCCATCCGAGTAAAGGTGCACATCGGCCTGCATCCCCTCGGGGGCGACATAAGTGCGCTCTTTGCCCGGTTCCGGGTTCGCTGGGGCCGCGGCTTCATTCTCGGTGCTGCGTAGGGGGTTCGCCAAACTCGCGGCGAGGCTCAGGGCTTCATCGATCTTCGTCGGCCGTTGTGTGGTGGTGATGGCATTCACGGCCGCTTTGAGTTCAGCCCGGTTGGTCGTGTACGATTGCCGAATCTCGGCCGTGTCTGAGAAGGAGATCACCATCCCTGAGTCCTGATCGGTCGCGGCATCGATCTCCTTGATGGCCTCGGCCTTGGCCCACGCCAATCTCCCATCGGGGACATCCGTGGCACTCATCGACGCGGAGTTATCGATGATCAGGATGAAATGCTTGCCACCCAAGATCGCCCCATGCAATCGCGGACCCAGGACACCGTAAATCATCACGAGGGCCGCGAAGACTTGCAGGAGAAGCAGGATGTTTTTACGAATCCACTGCATCAACCGATTGACGTGCAAATCCTCCACCGACTTCTTCCAGAGGAATGTCGAAGGCACTTCGAGTGGCTTTCGCTTCAACCGCAGGAAATACAGGAGCACGATCAGCGGCGGGATGCAGAACATTGCAAAGGCCGCCGGTAAGCCGAGAGCTAAGCGATGGCTGATTTGGAATTGTGATTCGAGGAAGCCGTTGATCTCGGCGTTGTAACCGAACAAATCCGCGGCAAAGACGACCACCCCCGGAATGGCAAGCAGGATCAGTAACACAACCCCGATGGGAAACAGCGTTCGCATCCGAAACCTCTCCGCGACAATCACTCCGGTATCATACCTGAAACGCCTGTCACAGGCTCTGATTTCGCGGATCGGAAGATTCCACCTTACTTCGAGGTGAGGTCGAAATTGAGGGTGTTGGTGCCGCTCTTGACTTCGGTCGTGGTTTCGGGAGCGGTGCTGTACTTCGCGGGCAGACCCTCAGCCGTCTCGTCACGCACTCCGGCACCGTCGCCAATGGGGACTTTCTTGCCGGTCTTCTTATTCCAGTTGAACATCACTTTGTACTTGCCAGGGAGTAGGCCTTCGCTGACTTCGAGAGTGTAGACGCCATCGACGATCTGCGTGCCGATCTTGGCTTTGCCTTGGGTCTCGTCCATCGGGATGAAGACAATCGCGCCAGAGTCGATCACTTTGCCATCGAAGGTGACCTTCCCTTCGACCTTGGCCGGGCTGGAACCGCAACCGAACAGGCTCATGCAGAGAACAAAAACGCCCAAGTGGGTGAGGCTTCGTGGAAATGTCATGGGAGAGGCTCCTGAAAGGAAAAGGCCCGAGAAACTCTCGGGCCAGAGGGAGGACAGGAATCGAGCTTAGAAGTCGCCGCCAAGGGGTAGACCGTCAGCGGGGTTCATGAGCTTCTGGTACGTGAAGTTGTTCGAGGTCGCGGTGATCGGCGTGAGGGGGAAGTTGCAGAAGTTGTCGTTCGGGTTGGATTCGATGCTATCGCGGACGAAGCGGATCGAGCCATCACCGAACAGGAAGTTGGCTCCGCCTGTGTGCATGCTGCCAAAGCCCAAGCGGCGGCAATCATCGGTGGGTGCCCAGCCGACGGTGTTCGCGGGCAGCGGGTTGGGAGCGTAGGAGACGTTCAATCTCCGCCCAGCACGGCCTTCAAAGCTTGCGGTTGTGTTCCCGGCACGAGCGGCCCAGATGGCCCCAATGTTCTTGAACGAATCCCGCTCGCCGACCAAGACCGTGTTACTGGAGCCGTCCGCAATCAGCTGAATGCTCATCCTCATCGGCACGCTCGTCGGGTCTGGGCCGCAAACGGCTCGGTTGACGACGTAGTTGCTACGACCATAGTTCTGCAAGACCGTGTTGTTCGGCCCACGAGAGTTATCCGAAGGGCAAAGATACACGGTCAACACGGTTTGCGTGTTGGCATTCACCGTCGGAGCGCCGGGTGTGGTGAGGTTGGGATTCAAGACTCGGAAAAGGTTGTCCTGTTCCACGAATGGCAGGATCAACGTCCCCCAGGACCAACCTGGGCTGGGAGCCACGAGCGGGCCACCGGCATTGTTCGTCACCCACCCGGCAGGCAAGCGACCGTTCAAGTCGCTGTAGCCGTGCATGGCGAGACCAAGCTGCTTGAAGTTGTTCGAACACTTCGCCCGTGCTGCCGCTTCGCGGACCTTCTGCACAGCGGGCAAAAGAAGCCCGATGAGGATGGCGATGATGGCGATGACCACCAAGAGTTCGATCAGTGTAAACCCGGAGCGCCGCTTCGAGTCTCGGAGAGGAAGAGACATGAAACACCTATGGAAATGAGGTTGCTCACAAATTGTGAGAATTTGAGGATAACGTCCTCTTCAATCTCTGTCAAAAGAAACTTGGCGAAAAGCATGAGGCTCTTTCGAACTTCTTACTTCCAGAATTGGCTGAGTCGTTCTGGATCCGTCACCCCGAGAGGGAACTTCTTGGCCAACGGATGCTCAGCGATGCCAGCGTGTTCGCGGAGGGCTTCGTGGATGTGCTCCGGCCGGGTGCGGATACCGGACTTGGCATCGGTCTTGAGTTGCTTCGGGTCGAATGGCGTGGCGAACTGCTTCTCGTTCGTCTGGCCCAGCACGCGGTTACCTCGGATCCCCTGCCCCAGGAACATGGCCGAGCCAATCGACCAGTGGTCCTTGCCTTGCCCGGCGTTGTAGTCTGGCGTGCGGCCCATCTCGCTTTGCAAGATCACCACCAGTTGTTCGCGGATTTTCAATTCCCCGGCTCGCCGCATGAGATACGACACTCCCGCGAGGAACTCAGGGATCAGTTTCATCTGGTCCCGGTCGTTGTTGGCATGGCTATCGAACTGGCCGATATCCAGGTTTGCAGAAACACAGACGCCCGCTTTGAAGGACGCCAGCGCGATCTCGGCTTGTTGAGAAAGCCGCTCTTTCGGCACAGTGTTAGGAATGTATTGCGTGACCCGTTGCAGGGCTTTGGAGTTCACCTGTGCCGCGTAGAGCATCCCCTCGGCGCGCTCGGCGCGTGGCAAGCGAGGTTGGGTTGACCGGCTTTTGTGAGCGTCCTCGAGAGCCGCTTCGATGCGGTCGAGGGCAAAGCGATCGTGGTACGCCGCCCGGTCGTTGCCTTCGACATGGTCCGCGAGGGCGATTTTCTTGAGCGATGGCAGATACGGCACCCGAGACATGGCCACGAGGTTGCCAGTCGCGGAGTAGTTGCCAAAGGTCAGGAACGCGAGCGGGCACTCGGCCCCCCGGCATGCCGCGACGAGTGCTGCGAACGTCGGGTAGGCCAGGCTATCGAGCTTGCCCGTGGCCATGTACCGTGCCCCCGGCGAATGGTTGTTCACCGAGTAATCGAGGCCATTGAAGGTGAGTAGTTCTGGGCCAAACTCGGCGTAGAAATCCTCGTTCGAGAGGCCCCCTTGAGCGGTCTTCTTGGTCGGAGCGAAAGCATGTGCCCCGCGTGTGACGATCTCGCCAGCCTGGTAAAGCCGGTTGATCCCACCGACGCCTTTCGGGTCCATGAGGTAAGTCGTATCCCAGCCGCCGGAGGCATTGAAGACGACGTAATACGGCCCGGCATAGCCCTCGACGGGCCGTGCCGAAGCCCGCACGATCGGCATCGCCAAGCCCAGCCCGGCCCAACCGCACATCTTCAAGAAATCTCGCCGCATGACCGAAACCCCGCGAGACCAATGCAAGACCAGCACCACAGTAAGCCAAACCAAGAGCCACGAGAATACCATTTCGGGTTTTTGTAGGTCGCGGTCGAGGAGGCTTTGCGACGAGGCCCGACTCAGCCGCAAACGCTTGTTGTGTCAGTGAGTTTTCTTCCTGGATCCTGTAAATCCTGATCATCCTGTCTGATGGATCCATCATTTTGTGACAGGATGATCAGGATTCGCAGGATGAAAAAATCATTCTTGTAGGTCGTGGTCGAGGAGGCTTGGCGACGAGGCCCGACACAGCCGCAATCGCTTCTTGTGTCGGCCTATCGCCTCAACGAGAAGCCCGAGTTTTCTTTCTGATCGTGTAAATCCTGATCATCCTGTCTGATGGATACATCATTTTGAGACAGGATGCACAGGATTTGCAGGATGGAAAAATCATGCCCGACAGGAGCCAGCATGATGAGTTGGGAACTCGCTGGATCTATGCACTGTCGGGCCTCGTCTAACCTTCAAACCCTTTTTGTCAGCGAGCATTTCCCCCAGTAAATCGTTGGGTTTTTGGCGATCTATTCACATTCTTCGGCCTGTGAGGTACACTGTCGTCGTTGAAACCCTCCCCCCGCACTTTTGAGCTTCTGTTATGCGTTTTGCCCTTCTCGTTGGTGTGTCGGCATTTTTGGTTATGGGTGTGCTGCTCGGAACGGATCCTGCGGCGAGCCTGCCCGACGGCAAGAAGGCGGCGACTCAGCAAATCGCTCAGTTCCGCACGCCGGTGCCGCTGCAAATTGACCTCTTCGCCGCGGAGCCGATGTTGGCTTCACCGGTGGCGATTGGCCTGGACGAGAAGAACCGCGTCTTCGTGGCCGAGGAGTATCGCTTCAACCAAGGCACCGAGGAGAACCGCACGCGGGCCTTCTTCCTCGAAGACGACTTGCAGATTCGCACACTCGATGATCGCCTCAAGATGTACGAGAAGCACAAAGGCCAGTTCGCGGGCGGCATGGAGTGGTTCAAGAAACACAGCGAGCAAGTCCGGTTACTCGTCGATACCCAAGGCACTGGCAAAGCCGATCGCTCGACCGTCTTCGCAACTGGCTTCAACCATCCGCTGGATGGCCTGGCTGCCGGGGTCATGGCGACAGGTGGCAAAGTCTATTTCACTTGCATCCCCAACCTCTGGGAACTGACCGACGAGAAAGATGGCGTCGCCCAGAAACGCAAAGCGATGCACACAGGCTTCGGCGTCAATTGTGCCTTCTTGGGGCACGATTTGCACGGCCTGATTGTGGGGCCAGATGGCAAGCTCTACTTCTCCATCGGCGACCGTGGATTTCACGTGACAACGCAAGAAGGCAAGCTTTTGGAAGGCCCACGCACCGGGGCGGTATTCCGCTGCAACATGGACGGCAGCGAACTCGAAGTCGTCCACCGCGGCTTACGCAACCCACAAGAACTCGCCTTCGACGAACATGGCAACCTCTTCGCGGACGACAACAACTGCGACAAAGGGGACCATGCCCGGCTCGTCTACATCGTCGAAGGCGGAGACTCCGGTTGGAACATGGCCTACCAGACGATCCCCGATCCGTACCTGACCGGCCCCTGGCACTCCGAACGGATGTGGCACCTGGCGCACGCCGGGCAGCCCGCCTGGATCGTGCCCACCGTCGGGGCCATCGGCACTGGGCCATCAGGCTTCCTCTTTACGTCCGGAACGAGCCTCCCGGATCGGTACAAGAACTCCTTCATGATGTGTAATTACGCCGGCAACGGTGGGCTAGAAGCCTTCAAGGTGAAGGAGCAAGGCGCGGGCTTTGAGATCATCGATTACCACGATTTCTTCAAACCGATCCGTGCCACCGACGCCGAGTTCGGCACCGATGGCAAGCTCTACATCGCGGACTTCGTCGACCTCAAATGGACCGGCGGCAGCGCTGGCGGGCGGATTTACACCGCGTACGACAAAGCCAAGATTCAATCGAAAACCGTCCTCGAAACCAAAGCCGTCTTCGCCGAAGGCTTTGATAAGCAGACGACGGAACGCCTCGCGGAGCTGTTGAATCATACCGATCAGCGTGTGCGTCAGCAGGCGCAGTTTGCCCTGGTGAAACGGCCCTACGAAGCCATTCCCATCTTCCTAAAAGCACTGAAAACGCCAGGCGAATCTTTGGGGGCACTGCACGCCATCTGGGGCCTCGGCATGATGAGCGGACAGATTCCGGCTGCCGCCGAGATTCTGAAGCAACAACTGAACCACCCCTGGGCCGAGGCTCGGGCTCAAGCCGCCAAAACATTGCCGGTGAAAGTGTCTGCCGAAGCCGAACTGCTGAAACTCTTGAGCACGGATGCCAACTCGAGAGTGAAGTTCTTCTCGGCTGAAGCACTGGGCAAACGCCAAGTGAAAGCCGCAACGCCGGTCCTCTTCGAGAAACTGGCCGAGAACGCGGACAAAGACGTTTACCTGCGACATGCCTATGTCACCGCGCTCGCCAAGATCGGCGAGCGTGACGCGGTCTCGGCTCGCATCAGCGATCCACAAGCCTCCGTGCGACTGGGTGTGGTGCTGGTGTTGCGTCAGTGGAAAGACGAACGCCTCGCCGAACTGCTGGGAGACTCTAGCCCCGAGGTTCGCACCGAAGCGGCACGGGCGGTTCACGACTTGCCCATTGAATCGTTGTACCCCAAGCTCGCCGCTCAACTGACGAGCCGCACGGTGGCCAGTGACCCATTCCTGCGCCGAGCCATGCACGCCGCCTACCGCCTCGGCGGGGCCGAACAGGCGAATGCGATTGTGGAGATTGCTTCCAGTCCGGAATGCTCGGAGTTGATCCGTGGTGAAGCGCTCGCCATGCTCCGCGACTGGGCCAAACCGACGCCCCGAGACCGGGTCACCGGGTTCTGGCGTCCGCTCGCCGTGCGCTCTGGAACTGACGCCAAGAATGCCTTGCAAACGCACGTCACCAAGCTCCTCGGTTCACTGCAAGGCAAGTTGCAAGTCAGTGCCGTCGAGACCCTCGCCGTGGTTGGCGTTGTGGTCGCCGAGGAAGAAGCCATGGGCTGGGCGAAAGATACTCAGCGAACGCCTGGTCTGCGAGCTGCGGCGTTGAAACTGCTGGCCCAGCGGAAGTCCACGAAGTTCGCTTCACTCAGCGAAGAGTTGCTGAAACAAGGCCCTCCTCTGCTCTCTGCGGCGGTTCGTGATCTGCTCGCTGAGAACAACCCGACACGAGCCGGTAAGCTCGTTGAAGAGGTGTTGCAGAACCCCCAAGCGGCACTCGTCGAACGGCAACGAGCTTTCACCACGGCAGCGAAACTCCGCACCCCCGAGATGGGCAAACTCCTCGACGACTGGGCCACGAAGTTGGAAGCAGGCCAAGTGGAGCGGGAGTTGCAAATCGACGTCAACGAGGCGATCCAAGCCTTCCCGGCTGCGAAGCGCGACCAACTCCGCACGGCCTACGATGCCAAGCGACCCAAAGACCCGATTGGCAAGTTTGCCATCAGCCTCACCGGCGGAGACTCTGCAGCAGGCCGGGAGATCTTCTTCAACCACACAGCAGCCCAGTGCATCCGTTGCCACAAGATCGACGGCCAAGGTGGCATCGCTGGGCCAGACCTCTCGCAGATCGCCAGCCGTAAGCCAGAGAAGCTGCGGGACTACCTCCTCGAATCCATCGTGCAGCCGAGCGCTGTCATCGCCGAAGGCTTCGCCGACATCACCTTGAACCTTGCCGATGGCCGCACGGTCGCGGGGACGTTGATGAAAGACGACGGCAAACAGGTCATCCTCAAACGCCCCGATGGCAAAACCGAAACCATCGCTAGCGAGGACATCGACTCCCGCACCAAGCCCGTGAGTGCCATGCCAACCGCTGAACGCGCCCTGACACCCCGCGAGATGCGTGACCTGATCGAATACCTCACCACACGGAAATGAGTTGCGTCCGCTGTGTGACCATATTCACCTCACAGGATCGAGAGCCTATGAGGTGAATATGGTTTCGACATACAATCCCACACAGCGAATCTTCTCTGTGAAGTGCAGATGACACTTCCCGTTCTAGACGCCAGTGATTCATAGCGGCTTCATCCATGGAGGTGCAAATGGTCATGAAGTTACGGTGAATTCGTCAGGCGGTCACTGGGCGCATTTGCGCAGGTGGATTAACATCTCTCTTCACATGGGCATGCCACATTGTTTCGGCAGCCTTTCACGAGGTGACTATGCGCTCGAAACTCATCTTCACCAGCCTGACGCTGACTTTCTTGACTCTCGGGCTATTTGCCATCTCCTCTAAAGCGGATCAAAATCCTTCTCCAGCTAAAAAGCGACTGGTGTTCCAACAAGGTGTCAACGGGTTCAAGGGAACCGTCGATACCGAAATCTGGGCCGTGTCGCCCAATACCATTCTCGAAGCCAACATCAACGCCAGCAGCGATTCGGACAATGACGGCGGTGAGAGCCAGGTGCTCATGCGGTTTGATGGCATCGTTGGGACCGAGCCAGGCCGGTTGCCACCGAACTCGATGATCCACTCCGCCACGCTTGTCGTGAGTGCGTTCGATGAAGGCACGACGGTTCACCTCCACCGATTGCTGGTGCCCTGGAAACGCAGCTCAACCTGGAACAGCCTCGTCGCTGGGATCACAGCCGATGGCCTGGAAGCCTCTCCTCAGAAGAGCAGCTTTACTTTCGGTAAGATCGCTGCGAGCACCTCGGAGATTGACTTCGCCGTGACGGATGATGTCCAGGCTTGGGCGAACGGCGACACGAACCATGGCTGGGTGTTTATCAACACCGCCGGGAACGGTTGGGACTTTTACACCAGCGAATTCGACGACCAGACGAAGAGACCCAAGTTGGTGATCGACTACACGCCTCCGCAAACTTCCTCCAAACAGAAATAGGGCTGAGATATGTCTAAGATTCAACCCGGCAGTTGGGCGTCTGATGCGTCCCATTTCCGCCGACCTAGCCGTCGTGATCTGTTGCAAGTCGGTTGCCTGGGGGCCTTAGGCCTGACTCTCGGCGACTATCTCAAACTCCAAGCCTCCGAACCGAAGCCAGCCGGCAAGAAGCTCGAAGCCAAGGCGAAGTCCGTCATTCACGTCTACCTCCAAGGTGGTTTCGCCCACATGGATAGCTTCGACCCGAAGCCAGACGCCCCAGCAGAGTATCGCGGGATCCTCAAAGCGATCGACACCAAAATGAAGGGTGTCCAGTTCAGCGAATACATGGAAAAGACGGCGGCTATCGCGGACAAGATCACCGTCGTCCGCAGCATGACGCACACGGAAGTGGACCACAGCCGTGGCGAACACAGCATGTTCACCGGCTATCGCCCCAGCCCGGCCCTGGTTTACCCAAGCATGGGTAGCGTGGTCTCCCAAGAATTGGGGCCACGTCAAGACATGCCTCCGTACATCGTGGTGCCAACAGCCGGCAGCCAGTACCTGGGCAACGGTTACCTCAGCAATGCTCACGGCCCATTCGCCCTCGGTGCTGACCCTGGCCGACCTGGCTTCGCGGTGCGTGACCTCAGCTCGCCGAAAGACATCGACGATGCTCGCTTCAACAGCCGTAAGGAATGGAAAGAGCTGGTCGACGATCACTTCGCCAAGACTGAGAAAGACGACTCGCTCGCGGCCATGGACAGCTTCTACCAACGAGCCTACGGCATGCTGTCGTCGAAGACCGTGCGTGAAGCTTTCAGCCTCAAGAACGAGTCTGAGAAGACCCGCGAACTCTACGGCTTGAGCGGCCTCAGTGGCCCACTCGCATTCCGCAACGGCGGAGCCGCACGGTTCCTGATCGCTCGTCGCCTGGTGGAAGCCGGTGCCCGCTTTGTCACGCTGACCTTCGGTGCTTGGGACACGCACGCTTACCACTACACCGGCATCCAGAACCAAATGCCAGTCCTTGACATCGCGCTCGCCGGCCTGATCGCCGACCTCGATGCCCGTGGCATGCTTGACAGCACGCTCGTGGTGGTGAACAGCGAATTCGGCCGCACGCCGAAGATCAACGCTGGCGGTGGCCGCGACCACTGGCCGCGCGTCTTCAGCATGGTGCTTGCGGGTGGCGGCATCAAACGTGGCTCGGTCTACGGCAGCAGCGACAAGCTCGCCGCCGAGCCGAAGTCGGATGCGTTGAGTGTCGAGGATTACTCCCACACGCTCTACCACCTTCTGGGCATCGACGCCAACAAAGACCTGATGTCGCCGGGGAATCGCCCGCAGCAGATCGTGATGAACGGGAGCGTCATCAAGGCTCTGCTCGCCTAGTTCGACCCACACCATTGACGCACCACTGGAGACGACATCATCATGACGGGTCGAACACGTTTCTCAATGGCCCAAGGCTTGATGCTTGTGGCACTTTTCGTGGTCGCAGGCAATGCTTCGGCAGCACCCCCGACCATCGAAAGTATCAAGCAGGCTGTGGGTCAGCGCGGCACGACGTTTGACCTGGTCCTCACCGGTGCTCGACTTGGTCAACCCCAAGAATTACTCATCGATTCCCCCGGGTTGACTGTCAAAAAACTCACCTCGAAGAGCGAAACTGAGGCTGTACTCACGATCGAAGCCAGCCCAACTTGTCGGCTCGGCGAATACCCATTCCGGCTCCGCACGAACGGCGGGGCCTCTGAGGTTCGCAGCTTCCAGATCACCCCGTTTCCGGTCGTGAGCGAGATCGAGCCGAACGACAAAGTGGCCGAGGCTCAACTCGTTGCGTCGAACAGTACCATCGCGGCGACGATCGAGTCCGCTGGTGTCGATCACTTCGCCATCAAACTCAAAAAGGGCGAGCGGCTCTCAGCAGAGGTCGTCGGTGTCCGGCTCGGCGCCGAACTCACGGATACCGTCCTTTCAGTGTTCGGGCCGGACGGCAAAGAGCTGGCTCGAGCCGACGACACCCCGCTGTTCCGCCAGGATCCTTTCCTCTCGATTGTGGTTCCCGTCGATGGGACTTACATCGTCCAAGTTCATGAGTGCAACTACGGTGGCTCAGAGACGAGCCGGTATCTGCTTCACCTTGGCAACTTCGCTCGCCCCGCAGCGGTGTTCCCCGCTGGTGGTCAACTTGGCACGACCTTCGACCTCACCTTCCTGGACCCAAGTTTTGCGAACGCCAAGAAGTCACTCGCCCTCCCCAAAGAAGCCCAAGGCTTTCAACTCCACCCAAGCGATGGTGCAGCGGCTGCCCCGACGGCTCAGCCTTTCCGGGTCTCGCCTTTCCCGAACGTTCTCGAATCCGACAAGAAAGAAGCCTCCAACTGGCCCGTGGCTTTCAATGGCATCATTGCCAAAGTCGGCGAGCAGGATGACTTCCGCTTCCGAGCCAAGCGTGGCGACTCGATCGACATCACAGCCTACGCCTTCCGTATCGGTTCACCACTCGATCCAGTCGTCACGCTGTTGGATAGCGAACTCCGCGAACTGGCTTCGAACGACGATGCCGAGACCCACGATAGCCAGCTCCGCGTTTCGATACCTGCCGATGGCGAATACGTCGTCCGCGTCTCCGATAAACGCAAACAAGCTGGGCCGAACTTCTTGTACCGAGTCGAACTGACGCAACCCCGCACGGGGTTGACCATCTTCGCCCCTGGGCCGCTCCGCAAGAGCCAAGAACGCCAAGTGATCGCGATTCCAAAAGGTGGTCGCATCTGCACATATCTCGGCGTCCGTCGTGATGGTTGCCGTGGCCCGGTGAAGATCACCGCGAGCGACCTGCCGAATGGCGTGAAAGCGACCATCAGTGAACTCCCTGCGGACGAATACCTCGTGCCCGTGGTCCTCGAAGCCGCGGCAGATGCCTCGCTCTCGGGCAAGTTGGTTTCCTTCACCGGAAGCTGCACTGATGGCAAATCGACCACGATGGGGAACTTCCAACATGGGATCAATCTCGTCAGTGGCCCTGGCGATTCCTCCATCCACCGTGTCGATTTCTCGAAGCTCTCGGTCGTGGTCGTCGAAGCGGTCCCGTACTCGCTCTCGCTGCAAGCCTCTCAAGCCGCACTGCCCACATTCGGTTCGATTGACATCACCATGAAGGTCCAACGCGCCAAGGATTTCACTGATGCCTTGGATGTCCACATGGTTTCCCTGCCGCCCGGTGTCGAAGCCCCGGCGGTGATCACTATCCCCGGTGACAAATCCGAGGCCACTGTGCGTCTCACGGCCCAACCCACTGCCGACATCGGCCGCTGGCCACTGTACGCCGAGCTGCGTCCGGCCCGCGTCCAGCGTGGTGACCGCGATCCACTCTCGGTCGGTATGAACGGCCTGGGCACGCCGCCTCCCGCAGCCGGGATGGGCAGTCGTCGCCGCCGTGGTTCTTCCGCTGAGTTCCCAAGTGTCTACTCCGAGTTGCTCACGATCACGGTCGCAGAAGCCCCAGTCCAAGCGACGGCCAAACCGGTTGTCGTCGAGCAAGGTCGCTCCGCGAAAATCGCGTACGAGCTGTCAGGTGTCCTGCCTGGTGAAGCCTTCGTGGCGAAGATGGATGGCCTGCCACCGCGAGCCACGGCACAACCTGTGAACGTGAAGCCTGGAGCCAAATCGATTGAGTTCACCGTGAACATCGATGGGACCACTCCGCCCGGTAGCCATGACTCACTGGTCTGTGAACTCACCGGGACCATCAGCGGCCAAACCATCGTCTACCGCGTGGGCATGGGTGGCAAGTTGAAGATCGTACCGCAGGGTGCTGGACTTTCATCGAAGAGCGATAAACCTCTCAGCCCGCTCGAAGCTTTGCGTGAAGCCGAAAAGAAGAAATAACGACTGACTCTCACCGAGAAAGACTGATATGCGAACCTTTTGCCTTGTGGGTTTACTGTTCGCGGCAGGTTGGTGCTCCGCGGCTGACGAGAAGCCCGTGAAGTTGAACGTGGCACCGACCACGATTCAACTCGCTGGCGCACGCGATCGCCAAGGCGTCGTTGTGCAAGCCGAGTATGCGGATGGGCACACCCGCGATGTGACGAATGTCGCCGAGTTCCGCTTCGATGCCCCACTCGCCACGGCAGTGGACGGCTTCGTCGCTCCGAAAACCGAAGGCACCACCAGCTTGACGGTCTCCTTCGGTAGCTTGAAAAGCGTCATCCCCGTGACGGTTAAGAAACCCGCTGAAGCGGAGCCACTGGGCTTCCGGAAGGACATTCTCCCAGTGTTCACGAAAGTCGGTTGCAATGCCGGCAAGTGCCACGGCTCGGCCTCGGGGAAAGATGGCTTCCGCCTCTCTCTCTATGGCTTCGATCCGGATGGCGATCACTTCCGCCTGACCCGCGAACGCAGCGGTCGGCAGATCAACCTCGACACACCCGCCGATTCACTCCTCGTCAACAAAGCGACCGGGAAAGTCCCCCACACGGGTGGCGAACGCATCAAACCCGATTCCGAATACTACGCCATGCTGATGCAGTGGCTCGAACGCGGCGCTGAGAAGGACTCTCCAGATGCTGCGAAGCCGACGGGCATTGAAGTCTACCCGACGAAAGCCGTGTTCTCGACGAAGGGTGAGAAGCAACGCATCGTGGTCCGGGCAAAATACTCGGATGGCACCGATCGTGATGTCACCCGATTCGCGGTCTTCGTTGGCAACAACGATTCGTCGGCAACCGTTTCCGAGAATGGCTGGATCACGAGCACTGGTCCCGGTGAAGCATTCTTGCTCGCCCGCTTCGATGAATTCACCTCCGGTACCGCAGCGATTGTTCGTAGTGGTTCTTCTTTTGCCGATCCCAAGACGACACCACTCAACGACCTCGACAAGCATGTGCTCGCCAAGTTGAACCGCTTACACGTAGCTCCGTCGGATGTCTGCACCGATGAGCAGTTCGTTCGCCGGGTTTACCTCGATCTGATCGGCCTTCCGCCAACGCCTTCCGAACGGCTGCAATTCCTCACCGACCCTGCTCAGAACAAGCGTGAAAAACTCGTCGATCAGCTTTTGCAGCGCGAAGAGTTCCTGGACATCTGGGCGATGAAGTATGCGGAAATGCTGCAGATTCGCACGGTCAACGGCATTAGCTTCAAAGGCCTGCAACTCTACGAGAAATGGCTGCGCGACAAAGTCAAAGCCGGGGCCACGATCGACCAGATCGTCAAAGAAGTGCTCTCTTCCGTGGGCGGGACTTTCGAGAATCCCCCGGTCAACTACTACCAGACCGAAACCTCGCCACAACTCCTGGCTGAGAACGTCGCTCAGGTTTTCCTCGGCACCCGCATCCAATGTGCCCAATGCCACAACCACCCGTTCGACCGCTGGACGATGGATGATTACTACGGGTTCGCCTCGTTCTTCAGCCAGTTGGGTTACAAGAACGCCCAAGACCCTCGTGAACTGACCGTCTTCAACTCTGGCACCGGCAGCGTGCGGCACCCTCTCGGCGACCGCGAAGTGAAGCCGAAGTTCCTGGGTGGCGATACGCCGACAATCGCCAAGGGCGTGGATTACCGGGCCGTGCTCGCCGAATGGCTGACCAGCCCGAAGAACTCCGCCTTCGCCGAGAACTTTGGCAACGTGGTCTGGGCGCACTTCTTCGGTCGAGGAGTTGTCGAACCGGTGGACGACATCCGCATTAGCAACCCATCCAGTAACCCCGAACTCCTCGAAGCGCTGGGTAAGAAAGCCGTTGAGTACAAGTTCGATGTGAAGAAGATCGCACGCGACATCTGCCTGAGCCGCTCCTACCAGCAATCCACGAAACGCAACGATTCGAATCAGTACGATGAGCGCAACTTCGCCCGCCAGTCGGTTCGCCGTCTCCGTGCGGAAGTGATGCTCGACAGCATCAACACCGTTACTGAGACGAGCACCTCGTTCTCGGGCCAGCCACTCGGCGGCCGGGCGACTCAGTTGCCGGATGGCCGATCGAACAACTACTTCCTGATGACCTTCGGCCGTTCGAGCCGCGCGACCGCTTGCAGTTGCGAAGTGAAAACCTCACCCACGCTTTCGCAAGCGTTGCACCTCATCAACGGTGAGAACACGAACACGAAGATCATCGAAGGCAAACTGGTTGAACGGATGCTCGCTGCGAGTGTCCAAACGGAGCTTGTGGTCGAAGAGCTGTACCTCCGCTGCTTGAGCCGCAAACCGACGAACTTGGAGATGGAGAAGATCCGAGCGAGACTCGCGAAGTCCACGGACCCGAAGAAGTCCCTCGAAGATCTCTTCTGGGCACTCCTGAACTCGAATGAGTTCCTGTTCAACCACTAGTTCGGTAAGAGTTGGCTGACTCATGAATGATGCTCGTTTCGAGTGAATTTCCCCTTCTCCCCTTGCGGGAGAAGGTGGCCGATCCAGGCTCGATAGAGCCGGAGCGGACGGATGAGGGGTGACGCACTTCACCCAGAAAAGGCACTCCTTCCAAGGCGAGCGCTGACCCCTCATCCGTCTTTGGAAACTCGTGAAACGAGTTTCCAAATCCACCTTCTCCCGCAAGGGGCGAAGGGATCAAAGGCGACTGAAACAAAGAGCGAATCGGAAATCATCGCTTACCCAACACCTAACACTACACCGTAAGGCATTCACCATGATCCGCCGTGCTTCGCTCGTGATCGCTCTCTTGACTCCCTTTTCGCTGCTCCCTCTTGGAGCCGCTGATCCGGTCGTCACCTTTGAAGGCGATATCAAACCGATCTTCAAGAAGCACTGCCTGGCTTGCCACAATGCCGAGCGGCCTCGTGGCGATTTGGATTTAACCAGCTACACGGCGGTCATGACCGGCGGACTTGGCGGCAAATCGGTCGTGGCGAAGATGCCTGAATCTAGCCCGCTCTACACGATGACAGCGCATCTCGAAGACCCCAAGATGCCACCCAACAAACCCAAGATCCCCCAACGCGAACTGGACGCCATCAAAGCCTGGATCGATGGCGGCCTGGTTGAGAAGACCCAAACCGTCAGCACCGTTCCTGCTGTTTCCAGCGAATCGGGCCTGATCGCCGTCAAGCCGTTGAACCGCAAGACGCCTCTCGTGGCTCTCGCTACCTCGCCGACCAACCCAATCGCGGCTGTTCCAGGGCAGCGTCAAGTTTTGCTCTACGACACGGCCGAGAAGAAGATGCTCGGAGCACTCGCTTTCCCAGAAGGCGAAGTCCATGCCCTACGGTTCTCTACGGATGGCAAAACGCTCGTCGCAGCCGGTGGCATCGGTGGCCAATCCGGCACGGCGGTCGGCTTCGACACCACGACGTGGAAGCGGTCCTTCACCGTCACCGACGACGCCGAAGCGATCCTGGCCGTTGACCTCGCCCCGGACCGAACCAAGCTGATCATCGGCGGGCCTGGTCGGGTGGGCAAGGTCGTCTCACTTCCAGATGGCAAACTTCTGCATGCCTTCCGCAAACCGACGGACTGGGTTCTCTCGGCAGGCTTCAGCCCGGATGGCCTGCTCTGTGCCATCGGCGACCGCTTCGGTGGCCTTTTCGTTTACGAAACCAAGTCCGGCAAAGACTTCCTCACCCTCCGTGGCCATGGTAAAGGTGTCACGGCTATCGCTTGGCCCGCCGATGGCGAATCTCTCGTCTCCGCAAGCGACGATGGCACAGTCCGCACTTGGGATCTCCACACGGGTGAAGAGCGCGTCAAGTGGACAGCCCACGAGGCGGGAGTCCTGGATGTTGCCATGACCCAGAACGCCACCATGGCCACCGCTGGTCGGGATGGTGTCGTGTCGCTGTCCGAGAAGTTCGGCGACAAGAGCATGAATCTTGCTCAACTGCCCGACACGGCGATCAAAGTGGCCTTCACTCACGACAAGAAAGCACTCCTCGCCACCGACTGGCGAGGCGAGTTGAGTCTCATTGACCTGGTCTCCAAGAAGACCACCGCACTCCCACTTCCCTTAAAGCCTGTCTCCACCCAGACCGCGATGGTGGCTGTGCCCAACCCGACTCCTGAACCCAAAACCATCGCCAAAGTCGAGCCGAAACCAGCCGCGGCTCCTGCCGTTGTCGTCACGAACGAAGATGTCAATCGCAAGCGTCTGGCCCTCAAGGCTGTTGATGAGGCACTCGAAAAGGTGAAGGACGAAGCCGCGCGTGACCCTAAGAACGCGGCTCTGACCAAAGCCTACCTGCAACTCTGCGAGACCTCGCTGGCACTCAAAGCCGAAGTCCTTGCTGCGGAAGCCGCGGCCAAACCGGCTTCTCCCCGCTAAAGTCTCTGTTCACCCAGGGGAGACTGCTTGTGCTTGCTTACACCACGGCGCGGGAATTGAAGACGGAGCCGGATGCTCGGCGGTTCTGGATTTTGGCTATCATGATGTGCTTGCGGGATAAGTCCTCGCGGCTCGAAATTCGCATCGGCGATGGGGACGCCACCGTTTACCAGCGGACCCAAGGGCGGGACTGGGAGCTTTCCCAAGTCGATGAAGAACTCTTCCCAGAGTTGAAGCCAGCGCTGCGGGCCATGTGCAAGCTGGTGTCTCCAGAGCGGCCTGAGTTCACAGTCATGGCCGGCTTACCGCAAGGCCGTGTCGAGCGGCAAGAAGTCGGTTGGTTGACGTTTGAGTTGGAGCAGCACCTCATCGATATCCTCGTTCGCATCGATCCCCGTGAGCCGTATGGCTTCCTGCAACTGGACTTCGAATACCCCGAAGAAATGGAACTCGCCGGAGTCGCGGCCCAGGCTTTGGGCGACTACTATGAGTTGGATGAATCTTCTTCTGAGTGATGCTGGATTGGCTGGACCTACCTCTTGATCGGGAACCCGAGCCAGTAGGCTTCGAGTACCACGGGCTTCTTGATGCTGGGGTCGATACTCTTGGTGACTTCCTCCGCCCAGGCTGTGTCGCCATTGATTCGCACGATCTTGATGTAGGCATGAATCTTTAAGATGAGATCATCCCGTTGATGGCCGTGATAGTAGACGGGCATCACATCACCAACCTTGAGCTTGGCTTCTGGTGTGTGGCCGATCTGAATCAGATCAGTTCCCTTGGTGTCAACAATGGATGCCTGTTTGCTAAAGGATCGAATCTTGAAATATTCCTCCATTCTCTGAAATCTCTCCATCATTTCTGAATTCACATACTGGGAGAGCTTGATGGGTGTTGTGCCATCCAGGAGCACAACTTGGAACTGCTCTCGTTGTGTGAACAAGTCCCCTGCCCCAATGAGTGGAATCGATTTCTGCGGAAGGTACCCTTGATAATGAACCTCGTTGACGCCGGCGGCCCGCAGAACCTGGACCAGTTTGATATCTTCACTCATGTCGATCATTTTTGGCGCGTTTTTGTGATGAAGCCCAGTGGTGTCGATCACGATCTTCTTGGGAGCGTTCGGGTCAGCGAGGCATCGCTTGAAAAGCAATTCCAGGGATTCGACATCTTTCATATTGGCTGTGAGTTGATATTGGCCATTTTTGCTTTCTAAGAAGTTATACAGACCAGCCTTTCCGTTGCCGTCCGTGACGATCACTTCGAAACGGTCTGTCGCAGCGAAAAACTTTTGTCGCTCTTCAAGCATTCTGAGTTCTCGGATCTCCTCTGCAGCCCGTTGGCGAATCTCGGATGCTCGATTGAGTTCGGCTTTCTCTTTGTTGTAAATCGCTTCTGTGGCTTGAAAATGTGCCTCAGCAGCTTGGAAGTTGGCTTCAGCGGCTTTGTACCTGGACTCAGCAGTGCGGAGTTTCGAGGGGTTCTCGTCAACTCTGCTCTCAGCTTTCTTGTCATCGGCCTGGGCCATCGCGGCATTGCCACCAGACGATAGCGACAAGCCGGCCAGCGCGGTTGAAAGCAGGAGACCCGCGATGGCTTTCTTAATCCAAAACATACCTAAGACTCCATGTCGAGGTTTGAGTTATCATAACAATGTGAGGCATCGTGGCTTCTGATCCAGTTCACTTCTTCATCGGGAACCCCAGCCAAAAAGCCTCGTGAATGAATGGCTGCTTGATGCTTGAATCGATCTCTTTCGTGACATCTTCCGCCCATGCCGTACCGTCTTTGATCTCCACGATCTTGAGGTAGGCTTCAGTTTTGAGAGTGCGTTCGCCGGATTTCATGACACGAGAATAGACGGGGAGAACATTACCAACTTTCAGTTTGGCTTCAGCAGTATGCGAAATCTGGATTCGGTTCTTGTTGTCCGGGATCGCCACGAAGATACTGACTTGTTTGCTGTAAGAGTAGATATCCTCAAACGGTTTTTCTTTATGATTGTAGTATTTTTCACATCCTGGGAACAATTCAGTGAGATCGATGAACTTCTTGGAACGTTTCAGTACCGGCTGAGTAAAAAATGGTATCATATTGACTTTTCCATCTCCGCGCTGATGTGGGTATTGTACTATACTCGTTACATATCCGTTGAAATAGACTGTTTTCACCCCTCCAAGGCGAATTGCTTCGATAAACGCAAGATCGGCATCCATCTCATCGGTTTTTGGCGGACCCTTCGGATGTAAGCCTTCCGTATTGACAACGATCTTCTTCGGGGCATTCGGGTCGGCGAGGCAGCGTTTGAGGAGTACGGTCATATCCTCGGGGTAACCGAGCACGGCGTAGAGTTGGCGCTTGCCGTTTTTGTACTCGGCATAACTGTAGTTCCCGGCCCAGCCTTGGTTGTCCGCGGCGGTGATCTCGATGCGGTCATCGGCGGCTTGCTGTCGCTCGGCTTCGAGGGCACGCAGCTCAGTCGTGGCTTGCACGGCGAGTCGGTAAATCTCGGACGCTCGTTTCGCCTCGGCTTTCTCTTTCTCGTAGATGGCTTCAGTGACCTTGAGCCTGGCTTCTGCGGCTCGTTCGGCGTCCCGGAGCATTTTCAGATTCTCTTCGTCTCGATTCTCGGCTTTCTTGTCATCCGCTTGGGCCATGGCGGCGTTACCGCCGGGGGTCAGTGACCAGCCGATGACGCCAACGGTCAGCCCGGCGGAGAGCATCAGGCCGGCGATCGCTTTCTTGATCCAAAACATGCGTAAGACTCCTTGGCTCAGTTCGAGAATGGTCGGCGATAACCCCGCCGAGATGAGGTAAGCGGTGACAGATTGAAAGGTTTGGCTCTGCAAGCTGCCTGGCAGAGTGGCCACGGCCAGCACTGCGAGTGGGGGCACAGGGTCGGTGGTGAAGCGGGCTTTCAAGCGGTTGAGGCCACGGTTCAGGTTCGCGGAGAGTGTGCCTTCGGGGATGCCGAGTTCGACAGCCGCTTCACGGCGACTCCAGCCCTGCAGATGACAGAGCACGATCGCCGAGCGGTACTTCTCCGGCAGTTCGGCGAGCATCTCGTACAGCTCGTAGTGTCCACTGACTTCCGTCGCGGCATGCTCAGTGGGAAGCTCCGCGCTGCGACGATGTTGATTCCGCCGACGCAGGTTATTGACCGTCCACACCGCCGTGCGACACAGCCACGGCCCGAGCGGCGTCCCCGCATCGATCCGGCCTGCACGTCGAATCAGCACGACGAACACGGCTTGAAAGGCATCCTCGGCATCGAGCGGGTTCGCGAGCCCACGCCGACAGATGCCCCAAACGAGTGGCCCATGCCGACGCAACAGCTCTTGAAACGCCAACTCCTCCCGATGAAGCCGAAACCGCTCCAAGAGTGTCGCATCGGCCTCACCGATCGGAAGTCGTTGTCTTTGCAGAAACGCGAAAAGCCGTCTCATTCCCACTGCCCTCCACAACTGCACCCAGATAGTGTCTTGACTGAGTCCCGCGCGTGCAATCAAGACGGGGAACTTTCGGAATCTTCAGTTTTTTCCACTCGGCTCACGGGGTAAGTTGTGAAACTTCAAAAACTAGTTACTGGTTCTTTGGGATTTTGGCCCTTGACCAACAGAATCGTCATGAGAACAATGCAAGATAGTTTCTCTGAGAGAGAATGATCTCATGTTTACTAAGCGTTTGGTTAGTGCAAAATCCTGTCAGACATGTACCAACTATTACAATCCAGATTTCTTATAAATTTGACCATATTTCAAATACAGCTATGTCACCTCTACGTTTACTGTATTCACTAAGTCCAGCTACAGATTTAAAAATTTTTGAATTATCATGTTTTCAACATTTTTTATAATAATTTTCTCGAGTGAGTTTCTGATTTATATGAACGAGAATAAACCCACACCCAACCCCTGGTATCGTATCTCTGTGAGACCACACGGCGATCCATGTGTCGCTCCGTTTGCAGTGGGCATGAGTGTGGATGAACTGCGCAGAACCTATTCTCCTGCACAACTGCGATCGTTCTCTCTTGTTTCTATGGTTCATTATGAATCTGATATCCTTGAACTTGACCAGGCTGTATCGAGGAGCATCAGCGGTTTAATTCCAACAGAAGATAACAACCACTATGAAGGTTGGTCAAATGGAGGTGGGGCAGGGATTGCGATTTACTCTTATGCATCGGATATGATCGAATTCGGGAATCAGTACGACGGGATGGACAAGCTTTATCCAGACGACTCTGTTTTCCGCATGCCGACAGTGGACTTTCTGCCTCTCTGGGAAGACTGGAAGCTCTCGATGCGGCAATACAATGAGCTTCTTGAACAACATGGGATCATTGATGCTCGGGGACAAAGGGTCCTGCCGAAGCAATTTCACCCCAAATCCTACCCCATTCGCACTCAGGGCTGACGAATCGGACGATTGGCTCTTGTCTGGTTTCTGATCTCGCGTAGCCTGGTATTTCCTTGAAGGTTCTCGCCCCTTATCGTGGGTGCGGGATGAAAAGGGAAGTCGGTGCAAATCCGACGCAGGGCCGCTGCCGTGAACGGTGAGAGGCTTGACCCATCACAATGCCACTACGGGTGATCCGTGGGAAGGCGGGGTCGAGTTTCGCTAACAACCGTAAGCCGGAAGACCTGCCTTCAAGGTTGAGTTCGGTGCCTCGGAACCAGGCGACCGTGCGGCAACCTTCTTGTCTCTGCATGTGCAGTCACGGCCGTACGTCGACCATCCGAGGAGAACCCCGCCCGACCCGGCGGAAGGATCTTCCATGCTTCGTCTGTCAGCACCTGTCGGTGCTCGTCGTCCCGCATTTACGCTCATTGAATTGTTGGTGGTCATCGCCATCATTGCTGTGCTCATCGGGCTACTGCTGCCCGCGGTGCAGAAGGTCCGGGCGGCTGCCGCTCGGACACAAGATGCCAACAACCTCAAGCAACTTGGTCTGGGGATGCACAACTACATCGCCACCTTCGATGGCACCCTACCGCCCGCTCGGACTCGTGAGAATGGCAAAGACCGCTGGTGGTTCGGCGAAACCGACCCGTTGACACCCAGCCCTCGGGCTGTCGATGCGAGCCGAGGGCACCTGATGCCGTACCTGGAAAACAACCGGGCAGTCCTTCGTGACCCGGCCATGGACCCCACTCGATTGAAGTTGAACTACCAAGGCGGCACCGGCGGCTACGGTTACAACTACAAGTACTTGGCACCGCTTACTTACCCAGCTCCGACCTACTTGCCCGTGTGGCGGCCTGTGAAGATCAATGCCGTGCAATCCACGAGTGCCACGATCGCCTTTGCCGACAGCGCCGGCACGTTCATTGACCCCTGGCCGAGCGGCACACCGATCCTCGTCGAAGTGCCACTGTTGGAAGCGCCGAGTGGGCAATACCCGTCGGTCCACTTCCGGCACTCGGGGGCTGTGGCCCAGGTTCTCTTCGTCGATGGCCATGTGGAAACCCAACGGGACAAGCAACGGAACGCCGCGCCGAGCTGGGAGCCAGCCGCGGCGACGACGGTCCGGAACAAAGAGGAAGTCTTCGACATTGGCGTCAACGACGACCTCTGGGACTTGAACTGAGAAGCGGAAAAAACAGGGAAACTCGCCTAGGCATGTCCGTGTGCATGTGTTATGCTGCGATATTGGACAAGTTCTACACAATCAATGCCTTCGGGCACCTTGGGGAGCAAGAATGGGTTTGAAGATGCGGGTTCATGAGAAAGAACCAATCGGCCAAGCACTGCGCCGATTCAAGAAACTGATCGAGCGTAGCGGGATGCAAAAAGAACTCCGTGCTCACCAGTACTACGAAAAGCCCTGTGAACTCCGCCGTCGTGCTCAACTCCGCAAGCAACGCGCCGTCCAAAAGGCGACCTCCATGCCTAACACCGCCCGTGGCTAAGTCCTGACTGAATCTCAAAGGCCGCCGATGAAACCCATCGGCGGCCTTTTTCGTATCCACTGAAGTCGTTTTCGGCTTGAAATACAACCTCACCCCCAACCCCTCTCCGAAACGGAGAGGGGAGCAAGAAATTGCGAAAACAGCTTGTTTTCAAGGGTTTTCCTCCCCCTTCTCCGTTTCGGAGAAGGGGGTTGGGGGGATGAGGTTGCCTTTGGAAACCGGAGATGTGAGCATACCAAAGCCCACAAGGGGAGAAGGGATCAAAGAAACCAGAAGCCCAACGCTTTGGGTCACTTCTTCTGAGCCAGGTACTCCAACAGATCCGCGGCTTCTTGTGGCGTGAACTCTGCCAGTAAGCGAGCGGGCATCAGGGACTCTCGGCTTGGTTCCAGCTTCTCGATGTCGTCTGCTGCGAAGGTGAACTCCTTCCCCTCGGCATCCCTCATCGTCACGCTCTTCGCGTCTTTCTTGACCACCAACCCCGTCAGGCTGCGGCCACTGATCGTGGAGATCAGGTAGTTCTGGTACTGCTGTTCAACCCGGCGCGACGGTTCGAGGAGGCTTTCCAGGAGATGCTCGCGGGTGCGGGTCTTGCCGATCTGGCTGAGGTCCGGGCCGATCTCCTTGCCTTGGCCTTCGAGCTTATGGCAATTGATGCACTGGTTCCGTGAAGCCAGGAACAGCGCTTTGCCGTTCGCGGCATCACCTTTCAAAGCGAGGATCGGTTTGGCTCGCGGGTTGTTGCCCAGGCGCACTTTGCCATCGTTGGGGAAATACCCGGCGAACAAGTCTCGCTTCGGCCCCGGTGGCAGTTTCGCCGCCGCGGCCAGGATGAGAGGTTTCGCATCGCCGCAGGTGTTGCAGCCGATCATGCGGGCGAGGTCGGTGCTATTCCCCTGCAGACGTGTGGCGATCTCGGCTTCGGTGAGCTTGGTGGAAGCGGGAGTCGAGGGTGGCTTCTTGCCCAGCGACGTGATCCACTCGTGCATGAGGGCGACGCCCTTTTCATCGACGAACTCCGAGCCGATGTGTGGCATCCGCCCGCTGCCGAACTTGGCCATACGGTAGTAGAGCGTACTCGTATGCGGATCGCCCGGTTGGATGACTTTGGGATTCGGTAAGTCAAACGTCCCCCGCACGGGCATGGCGTTGATAACCTTCTTCTCAATGGAATCGCTGAAGGCTTGCAGTTCAAAATCCACTCCACCACCGCCGCCAAAGCGATGGCAATGGGAGCAGTTCGCATGGAGGTAGCTCTTGGCTCGATCGGCCAGCTTTTCACTTTGCGCATGCGGGTCAGCCAATCGACGGGTCTTCTTGAGGTCTTCCGCAGTGTAGTTGGGGAGCACATTTTCGCCGTTGCGGTCCCGGCGTTCGATGATTTTGTCATTCACCAGGGCCTGCAATTGCGAGCCGCGATTCAACTGCTCGATGTTGAAACCGAGCGTGTGCTCGGCCCAGGCATGATGGCACTGCATGCATTGCGAACGGCTGGCGAAGTTCCAAGTTTGCAGACGTTCGCCGTGGCCGAAGATGGGGTCTTTGACACGGATTTTCTTCTCCATCCCCTCGTTGGCCACGAGGTCCGCGTCACTCTGGTCATCTCGCCAGGCGTAGGTGTAGCCGGTCCAGAATTGGCCATCGAAAATGAGCAGTTGGGTTTCGATGCGTTTGCGGGTCGAGGGGTCGCCTTGGACGCTGTCCAGGGAAAGTGTCTTGATCAAGACCGTGTCTTTGGGGAAGTGGAAGCGGTACCAGTTCCAATTCACATTCCCAGCGATCTGCTTCTTGTCGGCATAGTCCCGCACTGGCTCGCCACGGGGGAGTGCGACGTAGTGCTCGGCATGGGCATAGTCCTGCCATTGGTGGGACGCGATTTCGTACTGGCGAATCCCCGCGGCCAGTTGGTGCTTGGCGGCATCTTGGAATAGCCCCGATTCGGAGAGCTTACGGGGGAACTTGGCCGGGTCGTACTGGGCTTGGTCGTTCTCTGCGAACTGTTGGATGGTGCCGTTGTCGTAATCGACGAGGTACAACTCATTGTCTTGATCCTGGCCGAAGCCGGTCATGCGGATCAGTGGTGATGTGATCTCTTGAAGTTTCACCAACTCCGTTCCACGGACATCCGCCGCCCAGACTCGCTTCGAAACCCAGTCTCCGAAGATGTATTTGCCCACGAGCTTCGGGAACTTCTTGCCGCGATAGACATACCCACCCGTGATGCTAGCTCCCTCGGAGTGTGGAATTTCGATCACCGCCGGCTTGATCGGCGTCGGGCCGGGCTTCCAGCCCGTGTTCACGGCTTGCGGGCCTTCGACAATGCTCCAGCCGTAGTTGCCGCCCTTCTCCACCTTGTGGATCATTTCCCACAATTCCCAGCCAACATCGCCGACCCACAAGTCCCCCGTGGCCATGTCAAAGCTCATTCGCCACGGATTGCGGAAGCCATAAGCCCAGATCTCCGGGCGGACGGGTTTGCCGTTGTGGGTCATGTCCACGAAGGGATTGTCTTTGGGGATCGCGTAGTTCTTGCCAGGGTCTTTACGGTTCACGTCGATCCGCAAAATGCTCGCGAGCAAATCGCTGACGTCTTGACCGGTTTTGAACTCATCCGGTGGGTTCGGCGAGGCAGCATCGCCCGTTGAGAAGTAGAGCATCCCGTCTGGGCCGAAGTGCAGATCGCAGCCGTTGTGGCCCCCTTGCAGGAAGGAGAGCAAGATTTCTTCACTGCTCACATCGATCTTCGGCGGATTGGTGGCGGTCATGGTGAACCGCGAAATCCGTGAGCCATCCGGCAGGTTCTGGATGTCTTTCCCTTTGAGGGTGTAGCAGACGAAGACCTGGCGATTCTTGGCGAAATCGGGGTGAAAGACGAAGCCAAACGTGGTGTCAAACTCAGTCGCTTTGGGCGTCAGTTGGAAGTTTTTGAGTTCCTTCGACGGGTTGAAGACGAGCGTCTTTTTCGCATCGGGACTGTTTTCGAACGAGTAGATGTCCCCAGCTTGCTCGGCGACGTAAAGACGCTTCGAACCAGGCTCGGCCGTGATCAGCACGGGGTTTTTGAATTGCAACTTCGGGAAAGCGTTGACGAGTTTATACGGCGGTGCCGCTTCCGGTGATCCCACCAGGCGATCGTTAACCCACTTCGGCGAAGCCTCGCCGGCCCAGAGGAAATAGCCGAGAACTAAGGTGATTCCCGCCCCCACGAACACCAAACGCACCATACTGAAACCCCAACGGAGAGAGAGCATCATCTTACCTTAACCGCGAACCGAGACGCAAGCCAATCGCATTTTTGGCAGGGTTCAACGCAGCAGGTCTCTCAACATGGAGTCAGAAGGATGGGATGGTGATCACCGCGACTTCTGGGGCGATGCAGGTGGCACAACAGGTATCGCGGGTGGGTTTTGCTTCGCTATGGGATTAGGTTCGAGGGATGGTTTAGCTTGCGGCGGCTTGGTCGGCCCATCTCCGACGGGTGGTGCTTCGCTCTTGGTGGGTTCAGATGTGGGGGCTGGAGGTGAAGGTGGAGTCGGGTTAGACTTCGCAGCTTTGGCCTTCGCTTTCGCCTCGGCTTGTTTGGCTTTCTCTTCTTGAAGCCTCATCTCTTCGCGCTTCATCGCCAGTTTTTTCACTTCAACATCGTATTTCAACAGGGCCAAAGTGGTCTTCTGGCTAATCGCTTCGTTCGTGCTGCGAACTTGCAGTTTCGCAGCGGCTACCGCTTGATACTTCACATCTCGAAGGATGATGGGTTCAAATTCTTCGTTGGCCATCTGCCAGGCGACGGGGTTCGTGACTGGCAAACCCTCCAACTCGAAGGCATTCACTCCCATGCCCATGGCAATCTGATCCCAACTTTGGCCGAGTGCGCGGAAGTAAGCAGCCACGCGAACTGATCTTGCGTCCATAATGAACCCCCCAAAAGGTTAAATATTGAACACAGTGTACGCAGAGAGAGAATTCAAATCAACAGAAGTGGACGAAATTTCCAAATCGAGTTTTGACGACCTCGAAGAGCTGACGCAACCGCCAAGACGCGAAGACGCCAAGAATACATACAGAGTGGTTTCCTTGGCGTCTTTGCGTCTTGGCGGTGAATCCTATCTTCGGCATGCCAAGTGTCTGCGACTTCTTTGGTCCCGACGCTCCTTACCAGTCGCGTCTCTTTCTGCTACGCAACCGCCAAGACGCCAACTCGCCAAGAATACAAAAGAGTGGTTTCCTTGGCGTCTTTGCGTCTTGGCGGTGAATCCTTTCTTCGGCATGTCAAGTGTCTGCGACTTCATTGGTCCCGACGCTCCTTAGCAGTCGCGTCTCTTTCTGCTACGCAACCGCCAAAACGCCAAGTCGCCAAGAATACAAAAGAGTGGTTTCCTTGGCGTCTTTGCGTCTTGGCGGTGAATCCTATCTTCGGCATGCCAAGTGTCTGCGACTTCTTTGGTCCCGACGCTCCTTAGCAGTCGCGTCTCTTTCTGCTACGCAACCGCCAAGACGCCAAGTCGCCAACATTCGCTGTTAGCTCAGTAGCTTTGGGAAGAGGGCTTCGAAGATCAGCCCTTGGGGGACGTAGCGCGAGAGCATCGGTTCGCACTTCTGGACTTCTTCGATCTGTGTCAGCAGTTTCTCGACACTCCGCGTGCTGGCGAATCGGGCTTCGAGGCTTTGGGAAGCGTCCGGGCGATGGACGGCATGGAGAGTCAGTCGCAGGAATTCGAGCAGGAACCAGAAGACCATCGCCCCACGTTCACGTTGCAAACTCCCCGCTTTCCCTGCGGATTCGACAAACTTCGTGCAGAGTTCCGCAAGGCCCACCGAATCGGGCCGATTCGATGTCAGTCGAGTCAGCAGTTCCTGGCGGAAGTTCCAGATCACTGCATCCGCCAGCGCGAGCGCCAAGCCGGGGCTACCGCGACCGAGTTTCAAAAGCCGAGCGACCTGCTCGGGGTCAGTGACTTCGTTCTTGGCTAGCACTTGCGTCAGGTCCGCTTCATTCAGCGGGTGGAAGCGCAGGAGTTGCGTGCGGGAAAGGATCGTCGGCAGTTGTTGATCACTCGCCGTGGCCAGGAGGATCAGCACACTCCCCGGCGCGGGTTCTTCGAGCGTTTTCAAAAAGGCATTCGCGGACTCATCGTTGAAGTCGTCGGCGTTCTCGATTAAGCCGACGATCCGTTGACCGCGAGTCGGCTTCAAGGCCATGCGTCGGCAGTAATCGCGCATCTCCTCGACGACGAACTCGGCTTTATCCTCCGGTTTGCGAGCGACCAGAAAATCCGGGTGAGACTCTGCCTGGACCTGCACACAACTGGCACATTTCCCGCAAGAGTCCATCGGGCCAACCGGGGCGTCACAAAGCAAACTGGCCGCGAGTTCGTAAGCGAATTTCCGCTTGCCGATACCCGTTGGCCCGACGAAGAGAAACGCCTGCCCGAAGCGGCCTTGTTGATAAGCCGAGCGAAGTTGATTGACGATCGTGTCGTGGCCCAGCACATCACTCCACGGCATCGTCAGCCTCCGTGAAGTCCAGTGCCACACGGCCCGAGCTGAGCAACCAGGGGTTCACGGCATCGAGCACCTGCCGACGCACGGCTACCAGGCTTTGCTCAGCATGAATGATGGTAATCGTGCCCGGATTTTGGTTCGCTTCGGTGAGGAACCCTGCCCTCACCCGTTCGTGGAAATCCCGTTGCCGGAGTTCCATGCGATCGGCACTGCGCCCCCTTCTCTCTTGGGCAGCATCGACGGGCATATCAAAAACGCAGGTCAGATTCGGCAGGATGCCTTCGGTGGAAAACTCGCCCACGGCACGCAGTGAATCGAGATCCAAGCCGCCACCGTAGCCTTGGTAGACGATGTTGGCGAGTACGTAGCGATCCGAGATCACGACTTCGTCGCGCTCCAAGGCCGGGCGAATCTTCTTCGCCACCAGCTCGGCCCGACTCGCCATGAACAGCAGAGCCTCCGTCCGCATCGACATGGCATCCGCCCGACCGTGCAAAAGGATCTCCCGTAGTTTCGCCCCCAACTCGGTGCCACCGGGATCGACGACTTTCGTCGTGGGGATCGCCGCCGCTTCGAGCTTCGCAGTGAGCCATTGGCAAAGGGTGGATTTGCCAGTACCGTCGATGCCATCGAAGGCGATGAACAAGGGCTTGGGCATCTCAAGATTCCTTCGCGACACATAAGGTTCCCGCGACCTGGCCCGACGTCACCGGATCACCCGGTAAGACGATTCGCTCGGTCAAGAACCCCGAACTCGGAGCATGCACATCGACGACCATCCCAGGAATCAACAACTCGAGCACCCGATCCCCTTCTTCGACCCGCTCACCCAATCCCACCAGCCAGAGGCTGACATGGCCAGGAGTACCCAACTCGGGGATGACAATCGACATGATTTCGCCTCCGGCCTTGGGCACAACTCCTTTTTGTAGCGAACTGTCACTTCTTGCAAACTCGAAATGCAACCTCTCTCTAGAGCAGCTTTGGTATTATCACATCGAAAGACAACCTCATCCCCCCAACCCCCTTCTCCGATGCGGAGAAGGGGGAGCAAAACCACCTGAAACAGAACGTTTTCCACAGTTTCTTGCTCCCCTCTCCGTTTCGGAGAGGGGTTGGGGGTGAGGTTGTATTTCCAGCCACTTTTGTGAAGCTGAAAAAGATGGGAGGCGATCTCCTTCAATTTGACGATTTCCGGATACGGGAGTAAGCTATGGGTATCGAAAGGGAAACTATGCCAACCTCGAACATCAGCATCGTTATTATTCGCGCGGCGCAGGGAGTGCGTACCGTCGTGACGGGTGTCTGTGTATAACTTCGGGGCGTTCGAATTGAGAACCTGACCGCCCCGGAGCTTTGCTTCGGGGTTTTTTCGTTTCATCTCTCTACTTAGGTCGATCCACATGAGCCGCGTTTTCATCTACGACACCACTCTCCGTGATGGCAGCCAGGGCGAGGGGGTCAATTTTTCCCTTCAAGACAAGCTCTCCATCACCAAACGCCTCGATGAACTGGGCGTTGATTTCATCGAAGGGGGCTACCCACTTTCGAACCCCAAGGACTTTGAATACTTCCAAGCCGTGCGCGATCTGCAATTGAAACACGCCAAGGTGATCGCCTTCGGCATGACTCGCCGCAAGAACTCTCCTCCGGAAACCGACACCTGCCTGAAAGCGCTTCTCGATTCGAAGACCTCGCACGTCACGATTGTCGGCAAGACCTGGGATTTCCACGTCACTGAGGTGCTGAACGCAACGCTTGAAGAGAACGTTCGCATGATCGCGGATAGCGTCGCCTACTGCAAATCGCAGGGGCGCGAGGTCTTTTACGATGCCGAGCACTTCTTCGATGGCTACGCCGCGAACCCGACCTACGCCCTGGAAACCCTCGAAGCCGCGGCGAATGCCGGAGCTAGTGTCGTCATTCTCTGCGACACCAACGGTGGGACAATGCCGGAGAAAGTCCGCGAGGTCGTCGAAGTGGTGAAACAACGCCTGACGGTCGAGGTGGGCATCCATTGCCATAACGACTGTGACTTGGCAGTCGCCAACACGCTCGCCGCCGTCCACGCGGGAGCGTCGCAAGTTCAGGGGACGTTCAACGGCATCGGCGAACGCTGCGGCAACGTGGACCTGGTTAGCGTCATCGCCAACCTCGCCATCAAGTACCGCCGCGAGGTGTTACAACCCGGCAGTCTGGCCCGGCTGACGGAAGCGTCGCGGTACGTCTACGAACTTGCCAACATGAACTTCCGCAATGGCCAGCCGTTTGTCGGCATGAGTGCCTTCGCCCACAAAGGCGGGATGCACACCCACGCCGTGGCCAAGAACCCGACCAGCTACGAGCACATCGACCCTGCCCTCGTCGGCAACGAACGCCGGATGCTCGTGAGCGAACTGTCGGGCCAATCCACCATCCTGGCGAAGACGACAAAGTATGCCGTGCAACACGACAAAGCCTTGATGCAAAAGATCCTGGGTCTGGTACAAGACCGCGAGTACGAAGGCTACGAGTACGAAGCCGCGGAAGCGTCCTTTGATCTCCTGGTGAAGCGAGCGGCGGGGTTGTACCGGCCCTGGTTTGAGCGCGTTGGGTATCGCGTCAACATCGAGCAGATGCTTTCGGGGATCATCACCGAAGCCACCGTGAAGCTGAAAATCGGCGATAAAACCGAACACACCGTCAGCGAAGGGGATGGCCCCGTGAACGCCCTCGACGCGGCTATGCGAAAAGCGTTGAATTCTTACTTTCCGACATTGCAAGAGCTGCAACTCGTCGATTACAAAGTGCGTGTTGTGAATTCGAAAGCGGGCACAGCCGCCCGGGTGCGTGTGGTCATCGAAAGTCGGGACCACAAAGACATCTGGGGCACGGTCGGGGTGAGCGAAAACATCGTCGAGGCGTCCTGGCTTGCGCTGACCGATTCCTTTGAATACAAACTCTTTAAGGACGAAGACGAATCGCGGAGGAGTTGATTGTGTCCACTGAAGTACCACTCGAACCCCAGAAGCTCCCGTTGGAATACCCCTTCCACATCGGGACACGCACGCTCATCACCCAAGATGCGAGCGGCAAGACGAAGTTCGAATATGTCCCCATGACCTTGGAAGACTACATCCACCCGGAAGAGGAGGATCGTTTCTTGCTGAGCACTGAGCACATCGAAATCACCGGGTTGATCAACCATGCCTTCCATTACAACTGCCAAGATCGGCCGAGCCTCGAACTCTGGCAGGAAATGCGGATCGACTGGCAACACCCCGACATCGGAGTCCACGGCCCAGACATTGCCATCTTTGACAACGTACCAGCCGACCATGATCGCTCAGCTCGAACGCTCTATGTCCGCGATCTGAACCTGAAACCGCTTGTCATCGTCGAAGTGACTTCGGACGCCACCCGGCATGTTGATTTCGAGGAAAAATACCTCGCATATCAAGAGCTTGGCATTCCTCATTACGTCATCATCGACATCGCACCGCCGGAAGGGGTCCCACGTTCGATTCAAGGATTTCGTCTGCATCGCGGGCAGTACCAGGCTCTGAGATACGCCCCCGATGTGGGCATCATGATCCCCAGCATCGACATGTACATCAACCTCACCGACGAAGGCGTCACATTCACGAACGCCGCCGGGGTCCGCATCCCGACGCCCATGGAGTTGATCCAAATCGCCGAAACCGAAAGACAGCGGGCTGACGCCGAGCAACAGCGGGCTGATGCCGAGCAACAGCGGGCTGATGCTGTGCAACAGCGAGCTGATGCTGAGCGTGACCGAGCTGAAGCCGAACGACAACGGGCAGAAGCGGAACGACAACGCGCTGAGCAAGCTGCTGCATTGGCGCAAGCCGAGCGAACACGGGCGGATGACTTGGCGAGACAACTGGCCGAACTGCAAGCGAAACTCAACCAACAAGGGTGAAACGGAGGGCATACCATGGCTACCGACTTGACCGAATCACCCATCAAACTCCCGGACGGATACCCGTTCCACATTGGCACGCGCATCGTCCGCACCGTTGACGCCTCGGGGAAAGAAAGGTCCGAATACGTTCCACTCTCAGAAGAAGATTTCCTTCACCCTCAGGAAGAGGATCGCTTCATGATCGTGGATAAGCACTGGGTGACGGTCACTTACATTCGCCAGGCCATCGAGTTCGCCAACGAACATCGGCCAGCGATCCGCGTCTTTTCGGATCATCGCATCGATTGGGAAGTCGAAGGAATCTTACCCCACGGGCCGGACGTTGTGGTCTTTGACCGCTTCCTGAAACCGTGGGACGACATGGAGGGAACTCTTCCCGTCAAGACCATGGAAGCGTTACCTTTGGCGATCATTGAAGTGACATCAGAATCCACTCGGCATATTGATTTTGAAGAGAAATATCTCGAGTATTGCGATGCCGGGATACCGTATTATATCATCGTGGATTTCCACGGTCCGAAAGGAAGCATGTCCATACTCGGCTTTCGACGGAAAGCAGGGGAATACTTCCCCATGAGGAAAGACCCGAACCTGGGTTACTTCATCCCGGGTGTCAACATCTTCATCCGCTTGGAGAACGAAAACGTCATCGTCAGCGACGAAGACGGCGTCGAGATTCCCCGGCAAATCGAAGCCTTCCGCAAGCTTCGCGAAGAAACCGCCCGAGCCGAAGCCGAGAAAAAACGAGCCGAAACTGAGAAGAAACGAGCCGAAACTGAAGCACAAAGAGCCGAAGTTGAGAAGAAACGAGCCGATGACTTGGCCCGCGAGTTAGCAGAACTCAAGGCCAAGATGACGAACACCGTGACAGAGTCAGGAGATGTCCGATGACCACAGAACTGGCCGAGGCCACGATCTCAAAAGCCCCAGAGTATCCTTTTCACATTGGCTATCGCTTGGTTCAAACCGTAGATGCCAACGGAAAAACGGTTTCCACACAAGTCCCACTCAGTTTCGAGGATTTTATCCATCCGCAAGAGGAGGATCGATTCTTGGTGACCGATCGACATAGCCTCTCCATTCAATATTGCCGATATGCCTTGGACTATCTCTGCCAAGAGCAACCCGATATTCGCATCTTTTCTGAACATCGCACCGACTGGCAAGTCGAGGGCATCAAACCTCACGGCCCGGATGTCGTCGCTTACAAAAACTTCACCGCGGACTGGGATCCTTCGCTTGGCACCCTCCCCGTGAAGGATGTCGGTGCCAGCCCGATCGTGGTCATTGAGGTGACGTCGGAGTCGACTCGCAAAGGGGATTTTGAAGATAAGTTCCTGGAGTTCTACGATTCCGGAATCCCCTACTACCTCATCGTGGATGTCGCCTGTCCCTATCCCGGTGAAGCGAAAGTCCTCGGCTTTCGTCGGACAAAATCCGGATACTTGGCACTCAAGGACCATGATGATCTCGGAGTCTTTGTGCCGGGTGTGAATGCTTACTTTCGTCTGGAAAATGGCGAACTCATCATCGCGGATGAGTCCGGCAAGGACATTCCCTCCGCGGTCGAGGCAGCGCTCCTGGCCGACTCCGAGAGAGCACGAGCCAAAGCCGCGATGGAACGTGCGGAGGCTGAGAAACAACGGGCCGAAGCTGAGAAACAACGGGCCGAAGCAGCGACGGAACGGGCGGAGGCTGAGAAGCAACGGGCTGACGATTTCGCTCGGCTGGTCGCGGAACTGCAAGCCAAACTCGCTCCCGGAGGACAGTGACGATGTCAACGGACCTGATCAAAGACCCTCGAACTCTCGATTCGCTCGATCCGTATCGGATCGGCTATCGCTACGTCCCCACGGGTAAACTCGATGCCAAGGGTCACCCCGTTTTGGAGAAAGTGCCACTGACGGAAGAGGACTACGTTCACCCACAAGAGGGGGATCGATTCTTGCTCACGGATGCCCACACCATCAACTACCTCATCCTTCGCAATGCGATGGATGTGCTCGTCAAGAACCTGCCCAACGCTAAGGTGTTTTCGGAACACCGGATCGACTGGGAATACGAAGGCATTGAGCCGCACGGCCCCGATTTGGTCGTCATGGAAGATTGCCCCGCCGATTGGGATCCGTACCGCGGCACGTTCATGGTGGGCGAAGCCGGAGCGACGCCACTCGCGGTGTTTGAGATCACCTCCCCCGCGACTCGCCATAAAGACTTCGAAACGAAGTACCTCGAATACCAAGAAGTCGGAATCCCCTATTACATCATCATCGACGTCGCAGGACCGGAAGGTGGTCAGCGAATCCTCGGCTTTAGGCATGACGGACGATCGTTTCGAACGATGCGACTCGATGAACGCATGGGTTACATGATCCCGAACTTACGGCTGTGGATTCGCTGGGACAACGACCGAGTCATGATCTCTGACGAAGACGGCACGGACATTCCCGACAACACGGAAGTCCATGAGCTTCTGCGCGAAGCCCGTGCGGAGTTGGAGACGAAAACACAATTGCTAACTGACACGCAGGCAAGCCTGAAAGCCGAGCGGCAAAAAGCTGAGACCGAGCGGCAAAAAGCCGAGGCCGAGAAACTGCGTGCCGATGCGGAAACGAAACGAGCTGATGACCTCGCGCGTGAACTTGCGGAGTTGAAGGCGCGTCTGGATGGAAACCATTAAGGAACGAGTGATGCCGATCGAGTTGCCGAAGAGTTTTGATGCGAAACAGGCCCAGGAAAAGTGGCTCTCCCATTGGGAAGCCCAGGGCTATTTCCGGGCGGACCCCACGAAACCGGGGGAGCCTTTCACGATCGTCATCCCCCCGCCGAACGTGACGGGGGCGCTCCACATGGGTCATGCCCTCAACAACACGCTTCAAGATGTGCTCATTCGCCGCAAGAGAATGCAGGGCTTCAACACCCTGTGGATGCCAGGCACGGACCATGCTGGCATCGCCACGCAAGCGGTGGTGGAACGGCTACTCCTCAGCGAGGACAAATCCTTCAAGCGGCGCGAGTATGGTCGTGATAACCTGGTGGCGAAAATCTGGGAGTGGAAAGAGAAGTACGAGAAACGCATCCTCGGCCAGCTTCGGGAACTCGGGGCGTCCTGCGATTGGTCCCGGACTCGCTTCACCCTCGACGACACCTGTGCCAAGGCCGTGCGCGAGACTTTCTTCCGCATGTTCAGAGATGGCTACATCTATCGCGGTAAACGGCTCGTGAACTGGGACACCCAACTGCAAACCAGCGTGGCCGACGACGAAACCTACACAGAAACGACCAAAGGCGGCTTCTGGACCTTCCAATACGAAGTGGTGGGTCAACCCGGGACGTTCATCCAGTTCAGCACCACCCGCCCCGAGACCATGCTCGGCGACACGGCCCTTTGCGTGCATCCCGATGATGAGCGTTACAAAGCCCTGATTGGGCAACTCGTGCTTCAACCCCACACGGGTCGGAAGATTCCCATCATCGCCGATGGGGTACTTGCTGAAATGGAGCTGGGCACTGGTTGCGTGAAAGTGACCCCAGCTCACGACCCCAACGACTACGCTTGTTGGCAACGACAGGCTGGCAAAATTGACATCATCAACATCCTGAATCCCGATGGCACCATCACGGCGGGCTTCGGCGAATACTCAGGGCTAGATCGCGCGAAAGCCCGTGAGGCCGTGGCCGAGAAGATGAAGGAACTCGGGTTGTACATCGACAAAGCCGATCGAGACATACCGTTGCCCTACAGCGACCGTAGCAAGACTCCGATCGAGCCATTCCTCTCGGACCAGTGGTTCGTGAGCATGGGCGACCGCGAAGATGGCAAACCGGGCCTCGCTCAGATGGCGATGGAAGCGGTGACGAGTAACAAAGTCAAATTCTTCCCCGAGCGATACGCCAAGACCTATCTCGACTGGCTCGGCGAAAAACGCGACTGGTGTATTAGCCGCCAACTCTGGTGGGGCCATCAGATCCCTATCTGGTACAAAACCGAGCCGCAGCCGACGGAGTCATTCCGAATGGTGTCGTCACCGACACCAAAGGCGCTCCTGCCGTTCCTCCGCTCACGAGCGGACTCGCTCGCAATCTCGTGGGGTGATAAAGAGGACCGAGCCGACGACTTCAGTGTCGATTTCCTGGTGTGTGTGGCTCCCGGGAATGAGGACATCGAGAAGGCACTGGAGGCCGACGGCTTCACACGCGACTCCGATGTTCTCGACACTTGGTTCTCCTCGGCTCTCTGGCCGCACAGTACCCTCGGCTGGCCGGGTGAGACGGCGGATTTCAAGAGGTATTACCCGACTTCCACGCTCTGCACTTCGCGGGACATCATCACGCTTTGGGTGGCCCGAATGGTGCTGACCGGCTTGTACAACGTGGGCGACATTCCGTTCCACCATGTGTACATCCACCCGAAGATTATGGACGGGTTCGGCGAGGGGATGAGCAAGACGAAAGGCAACGGCGCCGACCCGCTCGACATCATCGACATCTACGGCACAGACGCGATGCGGTACGGCATGGTGGCGCTTGCTACCGAGACGCAAGACAGCCGGATGCCGATCTCTAACGTGTGCCCGCACTGCGGCACGCTCATCCCCCAAAAGAAGGAACACCAGAGCGGGAAGACGAAGAAGATCGTGTGCCCAGGAAACAAGCCGATCGGCATCGAGTGCGGGAAAGCGTTCCGACCGAGCGGGCCATGGACAGACGAGGACACCGAACTGCTGACGGCTAAGGCGGCGAGTGATCGGTTTGAACTTGGCCGGAACTTTGCCAACAAGCTCTGGAACGCGACGCGGTTCATTTTGATGAACCTCGAAGGCTACACCCCAGGCACCATCGACCTCGCTTCGCTGACGGTGGAGGATCGCTGGATCGTGTCTCGGTTGGCGACGACGACGCAAGCCATGAACTCGGCTCTGGATGGCTACCGGTTCGCGGAGGCGAGCCGGTTGCTTTATGAGTTCACATGGAGCGAGTTCTGTGATTGGTACATTGAAATGTCCAAGTCGCGCCGGTCGGACCCTACCTGCCAGCGGGTGTTACTCGGCGTGTTGGATGGCATCCTGCGGCTGGCTCACCCGATCATGCCATTCGTGACGGAGTCTCTCTGGGAAGCCCTCGGCGAAGTGGCCCCCGAGCGGGGTTTACTGTCCCTCGAAACGGCGGCGAAGAATGTGTGTATCGCTCCCTGGCCGGAGTATCCGGCGAGCTTGATGGCCCAAGAGACGGAGACGAGCATCGGGCGGATGCAAGATTTCGTGCGGGCGATTCGAGAGATCCGCAACCGCTACCAAATCGACCCCAAGGCCAAACTCGAAGCCGTGATGACGGAAGCCCACGGCAAGCCATTCGAGAAGCTGAAAGCCTTCATCACCGACCTCGGCGGGCTGGCGAACTTGACCTTCACCCCGACGGCGACGAAGCCGAAACAGTCGGCGTCGATTGTGCATTCGGAGTTCGAGGCTCGGGTGTTGTTAGCAGGCTTGATCGACCCAGCGACCGAGGCCAAGCGGCTCGAAAAGCAGATTGCGGATTTGAAGAAGCAATCGGCAGGCATTCAAGCGAAGCTCAGCAACGAGAGTTTCGTGAAAAATGCCCCGCCCGAGGTGGTGGTCGAGTCTCGGGAGAAGATCGCCGAGATGGCGAACCAAATCATCACCCTGGAAGGCAACCTTGCAGACATGCTCGCGGAGTAGTTTCATAGTACGGCCAAGATGGCCGTGCGGTCGGTGTGCATGGGCTTAGAAGCCCATGCACACCGAGAGTTGTTACAGATACATGCCTTCGACGTAGATGCCGCCATTGAAGCTATCGGTGAATTTCAGGTCGAGGCCTTGTGGGCGGAGTGTCGTCGAAAGGTCGAAGTAACGCAAACGAGATTCTTCAACGTTGCCGCGGTTTGTCACGGTGACGATCTGCGGTTGCAGGTCGCGGTTAAAGTCCATCAGCGAGACTTCCACGCCTCGATTGTCTTCGTTGTTCGGAGTGACCGCGAAGAAGCTGGCGATGTTCGCCAAGGAGCTGCCATCCATCACCTGGACGTGAGGGCCACCCCCCTCCCCCGCTCCGATGATGATTTCGGAAGCCCCAAGACCAGTCACATCCCCCACGGCCACGTTGACACCACCGGTAAACTTCGGCGAGTAGGCGAAGAAGCGTCGGACGTCAGCAAAGTTCTTGCCATCAAAGACCGCGACGGCAGGACCACCCCCTGGACCCGCCCCGACGACGAGGTCGGTAATGCCGTCCGCGTTGATGTCACCCGCAGCGACGTTGACGCCGCCTTTGAAGGTCGACTCGAAAGCGAATAAGTTGCGAATCGTCGAACCGGTGCGGCCATCGAAGATACGGACGTGGGGGCCACCACCAGGACCAGCACCAACGACAATGTCAGGAACCGTGTCGCCGTTGAAGTCTCCCAGAGCCAGGGTCACACCGCCGGTGAACTTGGCATCGAAGGCGAAGAAGTTGAGGCGTGGGTTGGCATCCAAGCGATCAAAGACTTGGATGTGCGGGCCACCACCGAGAGCAGGAGCGGTGACGATTTCAGGGGTGCCGTCTTTCAGGAAGTCCGCGACTGCCGTGCGAACTCCACCCGTGAAGGAAGGAGCGTAAGGAGTCATCTTGGAGACGCTCTCCAAGGTTTCGGTATCAACGACGGTCACAGAAGCTGGAGACCCCGTCGAGGCCCCGATGGCCATCCAGCGTCGCGCCGCTTGAGGCGAGCCGAGTGGGAAAGTCGGCGCTGGAGGAACTGTCGGGCTGGTGCCGCCACCGGTACCACCCGTTTTACCGCCGCCGGTGCCGCCACCCGTCCCGCCGCCGTTGGTGCTGGTATTGCCAGAGACGATGACGCCGAAGGTGTCTGTGTCCGTCTGGACATTCAAGGTGCTGGGGCGATATTCGCCGCCATCATTGCTGGTCACGGTGATCGTATCCACACCGTTGAAATCTGGACCAGGAGTGTACTTCATCCCGTTGAGGGCTTTGTTGATCTGATCGAGGCTGCCGATGACGTTGACACTGCTGCTCCCCTCACCCGAGACGACACCGACCCCAGAGATGGTCGCCAGGTTGAGGATGCCGTTCTTGCTCGACGTGATCGTCGTTGAGACGGGAGCCGGGGCCGTGGTTGGTCCAGCGACCGAAATCTTGTTACTGAGGTCAAAGACGACCGACGCTCCCCCCTTGCTGCTCGCTCCTGCAGAAGGAACTGTGTTCGTGGGGCCAGCCGGATCGACGGAGAAGTAGAAGGTCTTGGTCTCGCTCGAAGTCGGATTGGTCTGATTCGCAGCGAGATAGCCCGTGGCTTTCATGTCCACTTCGTAAATGCCAGGCGCGGTGAACGCAAAGTTGTAATGAGCATGGCCCCCAGCGGCGACGTAGATGACATCCTTCGCCGAGATGCCGTCGTTGGTGGCCATCCAGTTCACAGGCTGACCTTGGGCGTTGGTCTGGTAAACGCTGAACTTCCCTGGCCCACGAACTTCCATGAGGTCCAGACGGATCCAAGGCTGTGGTGACGACGGGACACGTGGATCGTTATTGGGCCGGTAGGAAGCGAGTGAAGTTGGGAATGTGTCTTCCGCGCCAACACCGAGGAAGACGAGGTCCGGGTTTTGCGTCTGCGGGAGGATGTAGGCCGAGCCGGAACTTCCGGCACCGATGAAGGAGTACGCTGCAGTCGTGGGGACGGCGGCTTTTGCCACGGCAGGAGCGTAGATGAGCGTATCACGCGCAGTCGTGACGGCACCCAGGGTCTCATCTTCGTAACCCAGGTTCCACTGGGAATTGCTGTAATTCACGGTCAGATCGATGTGATCTTCAGAGTAGATCGTGGTGAAAAACGTCGGAACAACTCGATCTTCGAGGAGGTTGGCCTCTAAACGGAGAAAAGAGCGTGACTTGCTCATAGGGCATCCTGATGTCTGTTGGTGAGGCTCACGAGTCTAATACAAGGGTTTAGCCGACCGACGGTCGGTTAGCAACTGTTCGACGATCCAGAATGCCATCTCGTTGGCAGAAAATGTCCCGGGCGCGGCATTGTAAGGATTCTTGGGGTCTCGCCACTTATTGGGGTGGTATGGCAAAATTGAATTTTGCATCAGCCCACTCACGAATCTGGGACGCTGGCAGATGCTCCACATGGCCATCTGCGTAGAGGTAATTCGCCCCACCGCTCGTGCGGTTCTTGTCGCTTGCCGAGTAACCGAAGGCATTCGGCTGGATGTCTGCGATGATGCGGTTCCAGATGTTCGTGGGGTACAGAAACCAACCCTGACTGTGGGTGTGGTCGTTGTAAACGGAGATGCCTTTGGTGAAGGATCCCGTGAAAGTCGTGATGGTGCGGCTCGTTGCGGGGAGGTTGTTGATGTTCTGGATGGCACCGGGAATCGGTTCGCAGATGTACTCATTCATGATGTAACTCGTTCCGCCGAATTGGATGATGACATCATGGCGTGGGTCGGCCGGGCAAGCGCGGATGCTGTTCACGTTCTCGGTGAACGGCGCGAGCTGGTAAATCCAGGCTTCGGTGGGGTCGAAGGTGCTGTGCATCGTCCGTGGAAACTTTCCTGAAGTCGTCCCCGTGTAGTTGTTGAGGGCCAAGCCGATTTGTTTGAGGTTGTTGGCACACTTGATCCGCGAAGCAGCCAGGCGGACTTTCTGCACCGCTGGTAACAGCAACCCAATCAAGACAGCAATGATGGCAATCACCACCAGCAGTTCAATCAACGTGAACGCGACACGTCTGGGAGGAGAGTGTGTGACCATGATGCAACTCGAAGATGACGAAAGAACGTATTAGGACGTCATTATACCGTTTTTCACGTCCTCTGGGTTCGCTTTTCTGCGCCAGAAGGCGAAACTTCCTTGAGGGCTTCGTCAGGCAGCACGTAGGACTGCTTCACAACATCCGAGCTTTCATCGTTCACCAAATCGGGCCAACGGTGCGGCATGATCGTCACGCCAAAGACTTCCTGCACCCCCGCTTCGAAACGCAGGAACGCAACCACTTGACCATTCCGCAAATCGACCACCCACATGCCACAGCAACGCTCCTCTGCCGTGAGCCGTTCTGTGATGGGAATGCCGCTAAAAACCGCGGTTTCCCGCACTTGCGAGAGACCAATAAAAGCCAGCGGTCCAAAGAAATCCAGCCCCCGGGTGAAGCCCGGCACTTCAGCGATGACCTCACTCTTCCCCGTCGACAGATTCAACCGGTTGAGCGTGCCGACGCCTGATTCGCAGTAGTAAAGCTGGCCCTGATACCACCGTGGTGAGTGCGGCATACTCAGACCCGTCAGCAGTTTCTCGCCACTGGGCACCTCCATGAGCACCCCGCCGCGAGCTTTGTTATCCCGCCAGGCTCCGCCGACATCCGTGTCTCCCAGAGCCGTGACGTACTTCGGCTGGCCATCGACGAAGCCCATGCCATTGAGATGGCAACGGTCGTCGGGTGAGTAACCCGTGATGAACGGAGGCCGCCACCGAGGCACGAAGCTATGGGCACGGTCGAAGGTACACAAGCAACTGAATCGTGTGTTGACCGCCCACAATTCCCCTTGGTGATCGATATCAATTTCGTGAACCGCAATATCACCAGAGGTATGCCGATATCGTGGCATATAGACCGCGTCCGTTCGACCCGTCTCATCCAGTCGCTGAGACACCGCTGGCTGGTTGTGGTACTCCGTATACCCCAATCGAGTGCCAATCACGAACCGCCCGTTGTGCAACACCATGCCCATCGGCTCCGGCATCGTCCGGAAGTGGGTGTTGGTCAGATCGCCATCGGGCCGGACGATCACGACCATGCCGGCTTGGTAAGTCGAGATGGCCAGACTGATGCCACACTCACGCAGGATTTGGGAAAGTGTATTGGTGTGAACGCTACGAAAAGGAGTGTCCTGGGCCTCTTGTGACATTCTCGCTGCACTCCTCAAGTTGTGCTCAGGGTAGCAAATTCGAAACTGAAGCAAAATCGCTGCGACCGGAACTCTGGTGCTATTTTCCGCGTCTGAGTCTCAAAATTGGTCTAAACCCCGCATTTTCCCTTGTACGAGGCAACTGTGAATACGTAACCTCGCTAGGGGCGGGTACTCTTCATCCGCACGACTCGTATTTTCTGATTCTCGTCCCCCTCATCGGGATAGACCGCATGCGCCGCATCGCTCGCCAATTGTTGACCAAGCCCATGACCACCCGCCGTTCTTTGGAGTTTGTGCAACTCGAAGACCGCACCACGCCCGCTATCTTCACCGTCACCAACACCAATGACACTGGCGCTGGCTCACTCCGTCAAGCCATCCTCGACGCCAACGCTGCGGCTGGTGCTGACGACGTCATCTTCGACGCCAGTTTCGCCACCGCTAAGACCATCACGCTCCAGGGCGAGATCGCGATCAGCCAGGAAACTCGGGTGATCGGCCCAGGCGAAAACCTCCTCACCATCGCCAACGGAGCCGCGAGCAGTGCCACGAGCCGGATCTTCAACCTCGCCGCTGTGCCCACAAACAGCAAAGTCACCATTTCTTCGATGAAGCTGACGGGCGGAAACCCGACCACCGGAGGTGGTGCGATTTACATGTATGACGAAGATCTCACTTTGAGCCGAGTCATCATCTCAGGCAACAGAACCGATGATGACGGCGGTGCGATCAATTCGGAACGGTCTTCTAACATCACAATCCTTGATTCTACAATTTCAGGGAATGTGGCTTCCGATCAAGGTGGGGGAATTTACTTCTATGATTCGGGTGGCTTGAAAATTGAAAGATCGACCCTCAGTGGGAACACGGCTGGATCCAACTCCACACGAGGTGCGGGAGGAGGCATCTACTTCTTTGGTACTGCGACATCTCTGGGTTTTACGATCACCAACTCAACGATCTCAGGAAACAAAGCGACAAATTCTTCAGGTATGGGTGGCGGGATTGCATTTGCCTCTATCGCTGGAAACGTCAACATCAACTCCACCACAATCACGGATAACTCGGCCAGCAAAGGCGGCGGAATTTCGAGAGTATCGAGTTCAAGCAATCTACGCACGAGCAGCACCATTATTGCTCAAAACAGTGCTCCAACAGGCCCAGATTTCTTTAGCGATAATGCCTCATTGACAGCGTCGACAACACTCATCGGGGTGGCTGACGGGATCACATTCCCAGATAACTCCAGCCCTAACGGTACGCTGGCATCACCACTCGATGCCAAGCTCAACCCACTTGCAGACAACGGTGGCCCGACCCAGACTCACTCACTGCGACCTGATAGCCCAGCCATCAACCGGGGATCGACTTTTTCGAATATCCACTCAGACCAACGGGGTCCAGGATACACTCGCCCATGGGGCAACCAGAGCGATATCGGTTCCTTCGAGATCTTCCCGATTGGGCAACCAAATGCGTTCGGAATCACAAGCGATGTCAAAACACCAAGCTCTGTCTACACATTTAAAATCCTCTATTCGGATGTGACTGGCACCAATCGTGGTATCGACCCCACGAGTATCATCAACAACAACGACGCTATTGAAATCACGAGTTCCGTAGGCTTCACGACAAAAGCGACTTATGTCGGCATTGATAGCACAAGCCCTTCAGAAGCACTGACAGCCACGTACCAATTCACTCCGCCCGATGGAATGTGGGATTTCACGGCGAATGGCAGATTCTTTATCAATATCGTTGCCAATCAAATCAAAGATATCGACTCGAACTTCATTCCCAACTATCTGGCTGGAGATTTCGGTGTCGCGATGCCTCGAGAGTTCGTCGTCACAAACACCGACAACTCAGGTCCTGGTTCACTCCGACAAGCAGTTATTGACAGCAACAGAGCATTAGGAATTGACAAAATCACCTTTGCTCCTCTCTTCCACGCAAATCCCCAAGTCATCAGCATTCAGGGTCAACTGTCCATTTTCGATGCTGTTCACATCATCGGCCCAGGATCAAAACTGCTGACGATCAGCGAAGATTCCGCTGCTGCTGGCACCAGCACGAGAATCATGAATATCAATTACATCTCCCTCGAACCATCATCCATCAGCGGGCTGTCGATGACGGGTGGAGAACTCACGACCTCTCGTGGTGCTGGATTATTGGTGAATGACGAGGCGCTGACACTCAACGATGTGAGAATTTTTGGCAACAAATCCAATTCCGAACGCGGTGGCGGAATCTCGACTTCTGGCAACTCCATACTTACCTTGAACTCTAGCACCATTGAGTCGAACTCCTCGGTATCAGGCGGTGGCATTGAGATCGAGCGCAACGGTACTTTGATTCTGAACAATAGCTCTATCCTTTCAAATACTAGTACACTGGGTGGTGGTGGTATCTTTTTCAGATCTTTTGTGAACTTCAATTCGAATGGCTCAACGATTGCCGATAACGTGGCAAATGGCGATTTTGGCGGTGGCGGCATTCTCTCGATCGGCAAGATCGGCAATGCAGGATTCACGATCGTCAATTCAACGATCTCTGGCAACAAAACAACAAACAGCAAGGGACATGGAGCGGGATTGAGTTTCCGGTCAGTGATTGGGAATGTTCTCATCACGAACTCGACTATCACAAACAATCAATCTTCCGATATCGACAACGGCGGCGGTGGCATATCCCGCTCGGATGACAAAACCACATTTTCACTGGTCAGCTCTGTTCTCGCTGGCAACTCGATTGTGGGATCATCGACAGCGAATCCTGATGTTTTCCTGTCCACGATAGGCTCAGCGGGGATCGATGCGAACCAATCATTCATCGGTTCGAGCGAGGGGCTTTTGATCAACGGCGCAGGGAACCTCGGACTCGGAACGAACTCTGCTCCAGCGAATCCGATGCTCAGTCCCCTGGCTGACAACGGTGGGCCGACTCTCACTCATTCAACTGTCACAAACAGCCCACTTCGCGATTCTGGCTCGAATCCGTCGATGCTCATTTCCGATCAACGAGGGCTGCCGAGAGTTTTCAATGGCAGGGCCGACATTGGTTCCTTCGAGTTCAGCCCACCAGTCCTCACGACGACGATTTTCACTTTGGGATCAACCACGACGAATGCACCTTCAGTCGTGTGGTTGGTGACTTTCCCAGAGCCGGTTCAGGGTGTTTCCTCAGCCAATTTCCAGCTTCTGGTTTCTGGTCCAACTGGAACAAGCATCTCGGAAATCACCAGTGATTTTGGTGGCAGGATTTGGCGAGTGACCGCGAACACCGGGGATGGAGAAGGCACGATCGCGCTGCAACTCGTCAACTCGATGGGAATTCTTAACCTCAGCGGTGAGCCAATCTCGACAGCTCAAACCACCGGAGCTCCTTACAACATTGACAAGACTCCGGCGGCGATTGTCAGCATCACTCGCAACAACCTCGCCATCACGAACCTGGGCAACGTGTCCTGGACCGTTGTCTTGAGCGAGCCAGTGACGGGGGTCGATCTCTCGAAGTTCGCTCTCGCCGTTGGGATCCCTGCGGGGCAAAACCTCTCGCAGGTCATTGGCAGTGGCACAACCTACATCGTCACCGCGACGACGGGGACAGCGAACACGTCGATCGAACTGGTCGTCAACCTCAACGGCATCCTCGACCTGGCTGGGAACATGGCTACGGATACTGTCAACGGGCCGGCCTACACCATCGACAAGACTCAGCCTGTCATCACCCTTTCGACCCCATTGCTGAATATCACCACAGGGCTTTTCGAAGTGACGGTCACACTCTCAGAGACCGCCACCGGCCTGACGACAAGTGACATTCAAGTCACAAACGGCAGCGTGGTGGGCCTCACGAAAGTCGATGGCACCACCTACACGTATCAAGTTCAAGCCCAGGCCGCTGGCCCGGTCTCGACTCGTGTTGCCAACTCGGCAGTGAACGATGCTGCTGGGAACGTGAGTGCTCCTTCGAATACTCTTTCTGTGCAAGTCGACCCCCCTGCCCCGACCATGCAAGTCACCACGACTTCCGCCAGCCCGACACGCGGAGCGATCGACTACACCGTCACCTTCTCCGAACCGGTCACGGGCTTTGTGGCCGCGGACATCGGTCTGACCAACGCGACGGTCACGAACTTCATCCAAGTCGACGGCACGACTTACACCTTCCGTGCGACACCGATCGCGGACGGCAACATCGGTGGATCGATCCCTGCGGGAGCCGGTTTGAGTAGCTTGTCCGTGGGTTCGACCGCAGCGACATTGCCGAGTGTGACCTTTGACTCCACCCGGCCCACGACGACTATCAGCATCGCGGCAGGTCAAGCCAACCCGTCGAAGTCCAAACCGCTGGTCTTTGCCGTCAACTTCTCAGAACCAGTCACTGGCTTCGACGCTGAAGACTTGAAAGTCACTGGTCCAGGAGAATTGAAAGCGACTGTCACCGGCTCGGGAGCCAATTACCTCGTCTCGATTGATGGGGCCTTCCCAGGCACGATCACCGTCAGCGTCAATGACGATGCAGCCCTCGACAACGTTGGCAACGCTAGCTCTGCGTCTGGCAAAGCCAGCAACGTTTACGACCCGCCACTCGACCGCATTCTGGTCGGCTCGGGGGTTGGCAACACCATCAAGGTCGTGAATGCCAAGAGCGCGGTCGTGGCGTCGCAACCTGTCTTTGATGAAACCCCACAAGGTGTCCGTGTCGCTACGGGGGACTTCAACCGTGATGGCATCGAGGACTTCATCGTCGGCACTGGTCCAGGCGTCACCAACCTCGTCCGAGTTTTGAACGGTAAAGACTTCACCGAACTCTTCTCCATCAACCCGTTCGAAGAGAACTACACGGGTGGGGTTTACGTGGCCGGTGGTGATTTGGATGGTGACGGAGTCGCGGATTTGGCCATCAGTGCCGATGTCGGCGGTGGGCCCCGGGTCCGAGTCTTCAGCGGAGCGACCTTCGCCCAACTCGCGGACTTCCTCGGCATCGACGATCCGGCCTTCCGCGGCGGTGCCCGCGTGGCGATGGGCGACATGAACAAAGATGGTTTCGCCGAACTGACCGTGGCTGCAGGCTTCGGCGGCGGACCGCGGGTGTCCGTCTACGATGGCCGTTCGCTCGTCGTGAGCGGTCCTCGCAATGCCCAGATCATGAACTTCTTTGCCTTCGAAAACACCCTCCGCAACGGGACATTCGTGGCGATGGGCGATCTCGATGGCGACGGCGCTTCGGACTTGATCCTGGGTGGCGGCCCTGGTGGTGGCCCTCGGGTCACGGCACGCAGCGGCGTGGCGATGCTCGCCAACCGTGGCATCCAGACGCTCGACAGCCTGCCAACGACAAGTCAACTTGCCAACTTCTTCGGCGGCGATGCCACGAACCGCGGTGGGGTTCGCGTCTCAACGGCGAACCTTGATGGCGACAACAAGATCGACCTCGTCTTGGGCGCTGGCGTCGGGGCAGGTTCTCGTGTGACCGCCTACTATGGCCGCACCATCACGACTTCCGAAGAACTCCTCATTGGCTTCGAACTCGACACCTTCGAAGACCTCACAGGCGGCGTGTACGTGGGCTAAGGGTCTTCGAAAGACGACCTCATCCCCCCAACCCCCTTCTCCGAAGCGGAGAAAGTGTAGAAAATGCCTTAAAACAAGGCATTTCTACACTTTCCTGCACCCTCTCCGTTTCTCCGTGGCCAGGCTCGACTCGTTGGGTGATGCCGATTGTGTCGATGGTGCTTTTGGGAATCGCTGTGCCAGTGAGGATGCCGACGAAGTCCAGATGGCTTCCGCGACGATGAATGAGCTGTCTCAGGAGTCGAACCGATGACACGGATGTTATCTTTGTTGATACTCACGAGCTTGGTCGCAGTGGGTTGTCGCAGTTACGACAAACCCCGCGACTTGCGTGAAAAGCCTCGCCCGAATCTCGATAATCTCTCAGCCGAAGAACAAGGCAAAAGAATCCGTGGGCGATACAGCCTACCACAAGACGATTTCCGCATTGGCCCACGCACCGGCATTGATCGCAGCACCCCAGTGGGTTGGTAAACGACAGAACCCGAGTGAACGGTGAAGTTCACTCGGGTTCTGGTCTTTCGCTGACCGAGGTCACGAAGCTTAGTCGTCTTTCTTCTTCGGGCGGAAACCACCCGTCATGCCTGCCATCATTTCCGTCTGAATCTTGTTGACATCAATATCCGCGCCGACCATTTCGCCCCAGGCTTTCTTCTGGTCTTCGGTCAGGGCGCCTTTGATCTTCGACATGTTTTCTTTGGTGATCACAGCACGCTTCTTGTCGAATTCCTTGGCCTTTTCAGGATCCATCGGGCGACCGAAGCCGCGCTGAAGGCCGTATTCCTCACCGAGGTCACGCATGTCCTTCGCGGCGACATCGTTGGCGTCTTTGATCTTAGCTTCTTGCTCTTCGGTGAGCTTCAGGCCTTCCTTGACTTCTGGCATCCCGAACGCACGAGTCCCGGCCACTTGGACTTCGACTTGCTTCAATCGCTTGACTTGCTCAGGCTTGAGCACTTCGCCGATTTGCTTGTACGCGGTCTTGCTGATTTCTGCCATGACCTTGGGCATGCGTTCTTGCATCGCTTTGAAGTCGCCCTTTTCGATGCCTTCCATCGCTTTGGTCATGGTGTCCGTGGTGGTCTTGGCGAACTCTTTGCCCCAGGCCTTGAGCTTTTCGCTTTGTTCTTCGGTGATCTTGAGGTCGGTCTGAACGGTCTTCGAGGTCAAGAGCCCCGTGACACCACGACCAGCACCCATCATCATCCCACCACCACCGCCTTGGCGTGGAGGTTGAGCGAGGCTGAGACCCGTCACGGCGACGAGCAGCACGAGAGCCAACGAAATGCGTTTCAAAGAGAACATGGATTTCCCTCACGACATGTGTGAACGATTTGGCCCGCCGGGAGTGACGGACCTCTACCACTGGCATTGTTACCACCTGTTCGTGAGAAGGGTGTGAGAGTTGTAGGACTCTTTCCGGCGGACAACGGTATGAGGCTTTCGTAAACCAGTAGTTTCGTGGAGGTGTTCATGCCTGAGCCTGCTCAAACTCGGTTGCCAGCCAAGTTGCATCGGCGCGTCTGTCTCATTCTGACCGAAGATGCTGTCCTCTCGGAAGAGGTTTTGTCTCGTAAAAAACTCGCGGGGGAAATCCTCGGGAGACTCTCCGAGCGCGTGCTACTCTTAAAACCAGGCCGGGTGGAGGTTGTCATCGACGAACTCCGCAAGATGGGCCAAACCCCGGCTGTCATCCGGCCAAGTTGACAGCTCGGATAAACCTCGAACAATATTAGAAACTTGTTGCACAGGACATGAAAACATGAAGGTCGATCTGCCCAAATTCATCGAGCCATCCCCGATTCACGACATCAAATGGGTGTCGCTGAAGTTCTTCAACGATAGCCGCGGCTGGCTCGCGGAACTGTTCCGCAACGACCTCATTGACCCCAAATTCCACCCGCAGATGGCCTACGTCTCGATGACGAAACCTGGCATCTCCCGCGGGCCTCACGAGCACATCGACCAAGCCGATTACTTCTGCTTCATCGGCCCTTCGACCTTCCGCGTCTACCTCTGGGACGCCCGGCCCAACTCCCCGACCGTGGGAGCCAAGCAGGTCCGCGATGTGGGCGAGGATTCGCCGTATGCTCTGATTGTGCCAGCGGGGGTGGTCCATGCGTACAAGAACGTCGGCGAGAAAGATGGCTGGGTGTTCAACGGCGCGAACCGTCTCTACGCCGGCTGGTTGAAGCAAGACCCCGTCGATGAAATCCGCCACGAGAGCCTGCCGAATTCGCCTTACCATTTGGATTAGAGCAGCAACCTCACGGAAGCCGCTTTGTAATTCAACCTCACCCCCAACCCCTCTCCGAAGCGGAGAGGGGAGCCAGAAATTGCGAAAACAGCTTGTTTTCAAGGGATTTTCTCCCCCTTCTCCGCTTCGGAGAAGGGGGTCGGGGGGATGAGGTTGACTTTGAATGTGACCATACCAAAGGCTACGGAGATGTCCGGGGGATGAGCTGGCGATCACCGTGAACCCCGTGTTCTGTGGAGTCTGAATTCGATGCCAAAGCTGCCGATGATCGATGACCGCACACCCGAGAACGTCTGGTACAAGGACGGCTTGCCGTTCTCTTGCACTCAGTGTGGCAAATGCTGCACGGGCGAGCCGGGCTATGTCTGGCTGAGCGAAGATGAGATCACGGCACTGGCGAAGTTCCGGGGCGAGAAGGAAAACGAGTTCTTGGCTCTACATACCAAGCGTGCCAAGGGGCGGGTGACACTTCGTGAAAAGCCCAACGGCGATTGCGTCTTTTACGACGCGAAGAAAGGCTGTACCGTTTACAGCGTGCGCCCGATCCAGTGCCGAACGTGGCCCTTCTGGGATAGCAACCTGGAAACCCCCGCGGATTGGGAACGTACGGTGGCGATCTGCCCTGGCAGTGGCGAAGGGGAAATCATCCCGGTCGAGGAGATCCTCGTCCGCACTCGTGGGATTTCGATGTGACGCTGCGTGAGAAACTCCTGGCGATCTATGCCGAAGTCGATGCGGCAGTGCAGGCGGCTTCGCCGAAGTGTGATGCTTCCGGGCGCTGTTGTCGCTTTGAAGAGTATGGCCACACTTTGTTTCTCAGCCGTTTTGAAGCGGAGATTCTGCTCGAATCTGCACCCGCTTACGAGAAACCCGTCACCCGAGCACTCTGCCCGTTTCAGGTGAACAATCTCTGTACGGCCCGTGAACCGCGACCCCTCGGCTGTCGGATTTACTTCTGCGATCCCGCTTACACGGAGATTGGTAACGCCATCACCGAGGATGCGATTCGTAAGCTGAAAGCCCTGGCCGATGAGCATGAAACCGGTTGGGAGTATGCCCCTCTTCATCACTTCTTGAACACGCTGGAACGGCCCGAAGCCTACAATATCCCCGAATCGAAGTCGGCCCGAATCTCCTTGCTGTGAAGGACTCCACCATGCGTTTCACCTTGGGTTTGTTGATCTGCTTGACAGGTTTGCCACTCTTCGCTGCCGATTGGCCGCAGTTCTTGGGGCCCAAGCGTGACAGCGTTTCGACAGAAACGGTGGCTCCGTGGACGGGCGAGTTGAAGACTCTCTGGAAGCAACCCGTCGGCGAAGCTCACAGTTCCCCGGTCGTCTCGAATGGTGTCGTTTACGCTTTCTTTCAACCGGCCAAGAAGAACGAAGACGCTCTCGCTGCTTTCGATGCCAAGACCGGCGAACCGATGTGGACCAAGAGCTACGAACGAGCCGCGTTCTCCCCGCCATTTGGCAACGGCCCCCGTGGCACTCCGACCGTCGCCGATGGCAAAGTCTTCACCCTCGGTGGCACCGGAGTGCTCGCCGCCTGGGACGCGAAGACGGGTGATATCGTCTGGAAAGTCGATTGCTTGAAGCAGTTCAGTGCCAAGAACCTCTTCTTCGGTGTGAGCACTTCGCCGATCGTTGTTGGCAACATGGTCACGGTGATGGTCGGTGGCAAAGACGCGGGCCTCGTCGGCTTCGATACCAAAACCGGCGAAGTGCTCTGGAAGCAGACCAGCGACCCCGCCAGCTACGCTGGGCCAACGGTGGTAACGCGCGATGGCAAAGACGAACTCGTCACCCTCACTGGCTCGCACGTCCGGGCCTTCACCCCCTCGGGTAGCGGGCTTTGGGAGTTTGCCTTCAAGGACAAGTTGAACGAAAGCTCAACGACCCCCGTCGTCATGGGCGATGTCGTCGTGGCGAGTTCCGTGACGGCAGGCAGTGTCGCGCTCAAGTGGCCTAAAGCGGGCGAGAAGCCTGAAGTTCTGTGGAAGAACCCGGCTCTCACCTGCTACTTCTCGACGCCCGTGCCTGTGGCCAAAGACTTGTACATGATCAATGGTGCCGCGACACTCACGAACGCCTCCATCACCCTGCGATGTGTCGATCCTGCCAACGGCAAAGTCCGTTGGGAGAAGCCGAAGGTCGGCAAATACCACGCCGCGTTGATCCGCACCGCGGACGACAAGCTGCTGATGCTCGACGACACCGGCAAACTGAGCCTGATCCAACCGAACTCCGAGAAATACCAAGAACTATCCACCGCCAAGATCTGCGGACCCACCTGGGCGCACCCAGCCCTCGTCGATGGTGTTGTCTATGTGCGCGATGATAAGCACCTGATCGCTGTGTCTCTGAAGTAAGCTAAGATTTGGAGACTCCTTACTTAACGCGACTGTTCTTGGTTGAGTTTCCCTCATGGAAGACTGGGTTTTCTGTAGCTGGCCTCTGTGAGGCCGGTGCGACTCACGGGGAAAGTTGGCATCATCTTTGTCAGGAAGCGAAACCGGCCTCACAGAGGCAGGGCTTTAAACATCCCGCTGTCGTCGTACAGTGTTATCCAGACACAGTTTATGATCTTACTTGGGCCTTTGGCATGATGCCACCTGCTTTTGACCAGTTTCTCAAAGCGAAACC
>JBOFPH010000070.1:0-68209 GCA_051659845.1 Fimbriiglobus sp.
ATGTCGAAGCCGGCTGCATGGCCAGGATCGGATAACAAAGCCTACATGCACCCGAATCCTTTTTCGCGGTCAGAGTGCTACCTACCGAGGATTCTACTATCGCGTTGTGTAGGCGGCGTCCTCAACCGTTTACGAGTCAAACACGAGGTGGATAGGTTCGGAGCGTTGGAGACCCATAACGCATTGAGAGCGTGGCATTGCTGCCACGCTCTCAATGATGAACCCTGAAGTTCACGAATCAAGTGAGCTTACGCCACCAACAGGGCCATGCGGGCGACGTTGGCAATGGCTTGGTCGATGATCGACGTCAGTGCGGTGTGCAGTTCCTTCGGTTCGTAGATGGTGACGCCATCTTTCTGAACGTTCAGCGCACCCGTTTGCGCGACGGCAGCGAGCTTCTCCACGATTGCAGCTTTGTCGTTCTTGCCATCGAGGAGTGGGACCAAGTGGCGATCGAGATCGTTCAACCGGACCACTTCGTGTCGGCGGTTCGTGACCATCGGTGCCCGGCTGGCTTGGATGCGAGCGAGAGGGGCAGCCGTTGGCATCGGGCCAGGCTGGCGGGCGAAGGTGATCGGCATGCCATGCAGTTCGATCAAGTCCGAACCCATGTAGCAGTTCAAGAGGCCGATGGCGATCACTTGCGTGTCTTCGGCGATGAGCTTCGGATCGGTCGAATCGCCGCCGAGCATTTCGCGGGCTTGTTTGCGAAGGATGTCGAAAGGTACGGTGCCTGGGTAGGCGTTGCCCATGATCTTCATCGCAGCCTTGAGCAGTGGGCGGTTGGTGCCCATGCTCATCCCGGCTGGGGACTTGTACGAGATGTTGTCTTCGGTGTTGACGACCACATCCGCGATCGGGGCTTGGTTCGCATCGACGGGCTTGGCGCCGCTGGCCACGTGCAGCACCCGAAGGCTCTCGGGGTTCACGGCCCAGTTCGGGTTCACGCGATCGAGGCAGAGCACCGTTTCGCGGAACATGCGGTTCCGCAAGAAGTCCATGTACTGCTCGGCTTGGACTTGGTCCGTGGCGAGCATCTTGAGGGTTTTCTCGATCTCCGGGCCGAAGTTGCCAGTCACCATCGTGCCGACGCGGCTTTCGCCGAGGTACTTCAGGCCCTTGGCCTTGGCCCGCTCGGCGAACTGGTGGAAGTACATCGGCTGGTTGTACTCTTCCAAGTGCTCATGGTAGAGGTAGTGGTCGGCTTGGTGCTTCAGCGTTTCGAGTTCCGTTTTCAGGAGAACCGAGTACGCGGAACCATCCTGGCGAACGGACTGGGAGAGGAAGTCCAGGAGAGCGCGGGCTTGTTGGGTCCGGAGTTGAGCCGTGTTGAAGCGCTGCGAGTGGTAGCGCATCATGTCGCGGATCATGCCGCGAAGGTGCCAGCCTGGGTACGTGTTGTACGAGATGTAGGCAATGCCGTTCGGCGTGAGTTGCTTGGAGATGATCTCGAAAATCTTCTCTTGGACTTCCGTCGGAATCCAGCTAAAGACACCGTGGCAGATGATGTAATCGAACATCCCGTAGGAGTCGTTGACATCCATGATGTTCGCGGTTTTGAGGGTCAGGTTTTTGATGCCGAATTCTTTGATGAGGCTTTGGCCGTCTTTGATCTGACGCTCCGAGAGGTCGATCCCGACGAACTCGGAATCGGGCAGCATATCGGCCATCGGCAGCAGGTTCCCACCAGCAGCACAGCCCAGTTCCAAGACCCGGCAACGTTGCACGGGGGTGGGGCGCATGCCGAACAGCGTGCCGAGAGTGAACAGCCGGCTGGGGTGCGTCTGGGCGAACGGGTGGCTCTCGTAAGGAACCTCGTCGTAGCTGTTGATCGCGGCGGGAGCGGATAGCGGTTCTGCCATAGCATTTCATCCTGAGCCGGTAAGTCGGCCTGACTGAAGGAAAGTTCCAAAACCTCAAACGATAATGTCCGGCCTACGCCCTTTTCGGTCAAGGTGCGTCGCTGGCCATTCTGGGAAAAACCCACTTCTCGACTTTCGGCCTCGCTTCGGGCCGGGGATTACCTTTTTGTCAGCGAAGCCGACTAGGAATAGGACGATGAGGCTACAGAATCGTTTCCCATGAAGAGGTAGACAGTCTCGCTGTGGATAATTTGGACGAATCCCTGGCTGATACAACACCCCCCGACGAACTCGGTGCCGCTAGGCTGCCGATGACCACAGCGTGCCTGTTGGCCATGCCGATGAGCGATACGGGGGACTACCGAGGTGCTCACGAAGTCTACGCTTGCACAGCACGGATGATCCTCAAAGTCGTTCCTCATCTGGATAGCCTCAAAGCCGATTTGGCGGGAGCGATTGAGAGCGCGGACTTGGAGCCAGAAGCCGAGACCCGAGCGGCTCTCTTGCAACAATTCTTCTTACTGCAACTCGGTGAACTTCCTCATCACGAGGAAGACGACGATGAACTCGAACCCCTGGATCGCATCCAAGGGTACCTTTCTAGTGCGATCACCATTGGCGCCCCGGCCTACAACGTGAACCTGAAACGCGGCTGCACCGAAGTCTATGCCGCCACGGCTCGCCTGATCCTGTCTTCGTTTACAACTCCGCCGAAGGCCTTGGAACGCATCAACTATGCTCTCCAAGAATACCAACGGCTCCCCGAGGAGCGTCAGCAGGCGTGGGTTCTGCGGGATGCGTTTGATGATGTGCTACGAATGAAAGATAAGACCATCGTTCGGAATGTGTCGATGCAAGAACGTCAGCTTCTCATCTCAATGGCGATCCAAATCGGCGCCCCCGCCTACAACCACGGCGACCATCGTGGCTGCTACGAAGTCTACGCCACCGTGTGCCGATTGCTTCTGCACACCTTGCCCGAAGGTCGAGCCGCCGAGGTCGTCCGCGAGGCGCTCCAAAGCGCCGCCCTAGTCACTGACGTCACCGAGCAAGCCTGGATCCTCCGCCGAGCACTCGATGTGCTGATGCGCGACGTGGAGTAAAAACAACAAGCCCTGCGTGAGCAGGGCTTGGAGGGTGAGCTGGTGAAAGCTTACTTAGGTGGCGGTGGTGGTGCAGGAGCCACGGCGCCGGTTGGTTTATTCTTCTGGCCACCAGCAGGGGCAGAACCAGTATTCGATGTTGCCGAGTCGCTGGAGCAGCCTGCCACAAAGATGGCGACTGCAGCGATGAGCAGTGTGAGTTTCAGCTTCAAGTGAAAATTCCTTGTACGAAGGTGGAGTGATTACTGCCCGAGGGAACCGAAGTCGATCACACGACCATCGTTCGCACCCGTTGCGTAGATGAAGTTGTCGTATGTGGTTCCGCTGGTTCCAGGCGTGCGGATGGTGCGGACAGCACCATCACACATTGCGAATTGGACAATACCCGTGTGACGGCTATTGAACATCCACCATGCTGTGTCAGGATTCCCAGGAGCAGCGATGCCCCAGGCGGCGGGGAAGAAACCGGCTTCGATCCAGTTCGGCGAAATCGGCTGCCATCCGGCTGCGATCGAGGCTTTGGTGGAGTATTCACCGAACATCAGTGTGTTGCTCGAGCCATCTTGAATGGTAGCGATTCGTTGGCTGCTGCGGTTGCCGAAGACACCCTTGAATCCATCCGTAGTGAGGCCTGAGCGACCACCAACTCCGAGGTAGTTCGTGCGTCCGAAAGTACCAGCGGTGCCACCCCAAGTGGACACAGTGATGCTGAAGTTTGTGGCCGATGTGCTGTAGGTGTAGAACGCTGCATCCCAGGGAGCACTTTCAGCGTTATCCGATGGACAGAGCAGGTTCTTCACCTTCACCCCACGTTGTGCCCACACGGAAGGGTAGGTGGAGTAATCCGCATAGCGAACTTTAGGCGACATGAAATCAGCCGGAGCGCCGTTCAGCATGGCCCGGTAAAGGTTATCCTGCTCGTAGTACGGCATCAGGAGAGCGATCACACCCAATGACTGAGCGTTGTAGCCGATCGAGATCAGGTTCGTGTTCAACCCGAACGGTGTATCGGAGGCCATTGGCCCCAATGTCCCGGCTGGGAGGGTCCCTTCCCCGCTCTCGTAGTTGTGCGCGCCGAGAGCCAATTGTTTCATGTTGTTCTGACACGTGCTCCGAGCGGCCGCTTCGCGGACCTTTTGCACGGCAGGCAACAACAGCCCGATGAGAATGGCGATGATGGCGATCACCACCAACAATTCAATGAGCGTGAAAGCGTTACGCTTCATCGCTCGCGAGACGAGAGACATGGAAACCCCTCCGAAATGAAAAAGATACCAATATACCCCAAAGCAAAAAAGCTTGTGAGTGTGATGAGGACAACTCGGCTGCGAAACCGAATTCTGAAAGTAAGTCAGGGCGAGAATCAAGCACGGCGAGACTTATCCAGATTTAGATACACCAGCTGAGCGAATAGTTCAAGATTTTGTGTATGTTTCTTTGCGAATTCATCAAAAAACCCGGGGGTAATGAACTCATGCTCTCTAGTGATGGGAATGATGGAGTCACCGGGAAGAAGCAAGAAGCCCTGCGCGAGCAGGGCTTCTTGATGGATATTACGGCGGGGGAGGAGCGGGAGCTGGTACGCTGAGCTTGTTCCCCGAGCCACCGGTTTCAGACTTCATGCCACCCGGAGGGGGGCCACTCTTCGATGTTGCTGAGGATGAGTCTCCGCAGCCCGATGTGACGGCCAGGATGGCCACCGCGAGGACGAGAGCTAGAGGTCGTTTAAACATCAAGTCACTTTCCTTTAGTGCGAAACAGGGTCGAAGGATTTTTAGAGGTTGTCTGCGACGAACACTCGGCCATCATTGGTACCGGCCCCAATGTTGTAGGCGTCGAGGGAAGTACTGGCGGTCGTACCAGGGTAACGAACTGTACGGACTGCACCATCGGCCATCACCATTTGGAACACGCCAGGGTGGCGGCTGCTGGTCGTGAACCAGCTCGTGTCAGGATCCTGAGCGCGAGGGTTAGCACCCCAAGCCGTAGGAAAAGTACCCGATCCAATCCAGGAAATGTTGTGTGTGAAAGGCGTTGCAGTCGGGACTTGTTTAGCCGCATACTCCACGAAGAGGAACGTGTTGCTGGTTCCATCCTGCATAGTGGCCAATCGCTCCTTCGAGCGATTGTAGAATGACCCTCGGAAGGTATCGATCGCGACACCACCCCGACCAGCCACGCCAATGTAGTTGGTTTTGCCGAGGTCGGTGAAGGTACCACCAGGACCACTACCGCCGCCGCTCAACCAGCCAATGGAGACTGTGAATCCTGTTGCTGATGTTTGGAAGGTTGTGAACCAGGAACCGACATTGCCTTGTTGATTGATATCCGAGGGGCAAAGGAGGTTTTTCGGTTGGGCCGTGCGTGCGCCCCATGCTCCAGCGTAGTTCCACCAAGCTTGATATCCAACATTGCTGCTCAGATAGTCAGCGGGCATGCCGTTGATGAATTGTCGGAAGAGGTTGTCTTGCTCCATCGAAGGAAGCAGGTGAACGATCTCACCAACGAATTGATTGGTTGCTGAAGACGCCGAGCTACTCGTGCCATACGGTGTCGCCGTAGGAAGTGCACCCAGGAACCCTGGAGGCAGCATCATGTTCGAGCTTTCGTAATTGTGGGCGGCCAGCCCCAATTGTTTCATGTTGTTCTGGCACGTGCTCCGAGCGGCCGCTTCGCGGACCTTCTGGACGGCAGGCAACAACAGCCCGATGAGAATGGCGATGATGGCGATCACCACCAACAATTCAATGAGCGTGAAAGCGTTACGCTTCATCGCTCGCGAGACGAGAGACATGGAAACCCCTCCGAAATGAAAAACCAAAAAATCTCAAAACCACAGTGGGTTGGTGAGACTAATGAGAGCATCCCAGTTGCGAGGCTGGGAAGAATCTGTTCGGGTCAAAAAAATGGCGAGAACAAATTCTAAACATCTATTCGATACTCTGTTCGCGCGGAAAGTTCAAGATTACACGAAGAATTCTTCGGAATTTTTCTTCAAACTCTTTCGCGCCAACCTGGGCAGGTAGAGGTCTTCACGGAGGAAGGCGTGGCTTGCGGCAGGCGAGTAAAATCGATGCGGGTTGTGCGTGCTCGGAGAGAAGCACACGGCGATGCTAGATGTTTGCAAAATCGATGAAATCGGTCAACGAAATTCCGTCGGGGTTGGCCCAGAATTTTCCAAATTATTTCTTCTCAATGATTTCCAGCGACGCTTCTTCGTCGATTTGGATTTGCGGGCTGTCCTTGAATAACGTCACTTTGCCCTTGGCCCGGATGACTTTGTCTTTGAACGTGTCGTAGGTCGCTTTGTCCCATTTGCCAGTCATGCCTTTGGCATTCAGGACCACGGTGAAGTTCTCTTTGGCTTTGAAGTCCTTGTCCGAGTTCAGCAACACTCGCTTCCCTTCGTTGACCGCCCGGCCACCCTTGACCGTGTACTGCACCGTCACGGTTTCGCCGACTTTCTTCGCGGCCTCGGCTGGGGTCAATACACCCTCGGGGAGCTTTTCGTCTTCCTTCGGCTCCTCTTTCTTGGGCTCGTCCTTCTTCGGCTCGCCTTTCTTGTCCTGGCGCGGGGCCAACACCGAGATCGGGAAGGTTTGCTTCAGCACGATTTCCCCAGCCACATCGCGGAGTTGCAGGCTCACGCTCGGTTTGTCGGACCAGTCGATCAGGATCATGCCGAAGTGATCGCCGAACGGCATGCTGGAAACGCGGAAGCGGTTTGGTTCTTGGTCACGCCAGCGGTCGAAACCCTGGTTCAACCCACTGGCGGTGATGTCGTACAGTGGGTAGTTCAGAGGCTTTTTATCAACCGAAAGCTCACCCAGATGCCGGTCGCCAGACAGGATCACAACACCCGTGGCCCCGGAGTCCCGGAGGATGGTGTAAAGGCGGTTCCGCTCTGCGGGGATGTTGGCCCACTTTTCGAACGGGTGGTCTTCGGAGATGACTTGGATGCTGGAACAAAGCAAACGGAGGTCAGCCGGTTTCTTGAGTTCGTCGGCGAGCCAGGTCCACTGCTCTTCGCCGAGGAACATGGCATCTTTTTCGTCTGAAGGCACATAAGGCTTCGAGATGCGGCCATAAGGCTCGATGAACTTGGCTGGGCCGACTTTCAGGCCCGCACGGAAGTACCGAGTGTCGAGCATGATGACCTGAACTCGCTTGCCTTCTGGCCCGAAAATACGGGCATCGTAGACGCCTTTGCGTGCCCGGCGTGGCGAGTCCGTGGGGGTGCCGAAGAAGTCGTGGAAGAGCTTCTGCGATTCATCTTTGACTTCAAACTCGGCGCCGCCGTCGTTCTTGCCGAAGTCGTGGTCGTCCCACGTGGCCAAGATCGGGCAAGCCGCTTTGATCTTCTTCCAGCCTTCGAGTGAGGCGAGCTTGTCGTACTTCTCTTTGATGACTTCGCCCGTGACTTTACGGGACTTGTCGAGGTCGGCGTAAATGTTGTCGCCGAGCGTGATGTAGAGATCAGGCTTCGTGGCCGCGATCGTGTCAAAGACGGGGAGGTCTTTGTCCTGATCCGCACAGGAGCCGAAGGCAATTTTCGTGAGGACTTTGGTTGTGTCCGTGTCTGCACGCAGCGACACCGAACCCACCACCAAAGCCACAACGGACCATAACCAGAGCATTCTCATGAGGCACCCGTAATTCAGGAGGATTTCGACTGAGAGCTGTCAACTCAAGGTGATGAGCTAACGCTGTTTAGCCTACGAATTGTATTCACGGCGTGGGATGGTCCCTCGAGCGGAAGACCATGAGGTGGTTTACTGGACTTGGGCATTCGGGTGTGCCACTCGAAGTGGGCACTTCTGAACTAACCGAGAAATACTGACGTAAACCAGGAACATGAAATCAGTCGTTTCGTGAGCTGATTCGCTGAGTTCAACCCGGTTCGGACATTCGGGGTTCTGTGGAGGGCGAGCATGAAGAAGTTTATTGCCGGTGGGGTTGCAGTCATGGTGCTTGCCGGCGCGGGGTACATCTGGAGCCGGATGCATGCACGCGGCTACTCCTGACTGAAGCAAATCGGGTTGGTGGTCACCGACCCAGGTCCTGGCGATGCTCCCATTCCCCCAGCCGATGGCGTGGCGAAGTAATCCTGCAAACGGGAATCGCCCATGAAGCTGATTCGAAACATGTTATCCCCCTTTCTTCTGGGGCTGTTTGTGGCCCTCGGAGCCGCAGCCATCCTGACATGGTGGATGTGGCCCCGCCCTCGCTTCGTGATCCAAATACCTCTGCCAGTCAATGTGAGCACGGAATGGATCACATCGCACGAAGACGGTTACTGGAACCAACAGTTTCTGAATCATCCGAGATATGCGATTTTTCGCACGAATGCCCCAGAGGATCAATGGAAATCACCTAAGCGATTCGAACAATGGCTTTATGCAGTCGATGTTGAAACTGGGTGTATTCTCCCCCATCATTTTCCGATTTATGGCACAGAATCCAAACCGTTTCTGAGGACATTCGGTATTTCCCCTGGGATCTTCGCACTGGCCAAGTGACACGAGACGCGGAGCCGTACCGCAAAAAGACTGCACCAACGAGAAACGCGCAGTTATTGGCGGTCACGTCTGGTGGTCAACGACAGCTTTGGCACATTCCCCCCGATCCGGCAAGCCGAGTTTGTCGGCCTTAACGCCAGCCGGTCCAAAATCCATGCGAAGCCATTTTGACCGGCCAATCTGGTGGACTCGCTTCACCTGGTGGGACGGCGAGACTGGAGAACTTCACGAGTTCCGACGAGTTCCCTGGACATGCACATCCACCAAGGTTGCTACCTTCGACGACATAGTGGCCATCATGGTCAAAGACAGCACGAGCCAACAGGGTACCATCTGGAATCTCCCTCCGGCTCGGGTTCGCCTCTGCAAAGTGACGGCCATCAGCGCCATCCTCGCTCTGCTGACTGCAACACTGACTCGTTTCCTTCTACGAAGACGAGTTGAGAGTGAATGAGCTGACAAACCGATCGGATCACTCCCCGTACTTTTCGCCCCAGTGGATGTCCGGCACGTTGGCCAGGAACTGGTCACGATCTTCGCTTCGGGCAAAGTACCACTCGTTGAAGCCGAAGTTGTAGTCCGTTTTCACGAAGAAATGTGTCGTCCATTCGCCAGCGTGAGAGTGCTGTTTTTGAAGATCGCAGGCGGGGTATTCAGAGCTTCGTTGTGTGCAGTAGCCGTCGCGTGGCCCGAACTGTTGCCAACACCAGCGGTTCGCAAAATCCAATTCCGGATACGACAACTTCAAAATGACGGTGTACGGGAAACGTGACAGCCGTTGTTGGCGATCGCCTTGTTGTTCAGGCGAATCCTCGCCCGTCGCAAGGTAGTCTTCAAAGCGAGCAATGACGACCGTTCGGAAGCTCATGAATTGCATCACCCTTCTTGGGAAACTCGTTAACCATGTGTACGAGTACGAGTTTCCGCAGCCAGTGTATCAGTCGATCCAGAGGTCGTGGCAAGCCTGCTCGTAGCCATCTTCGAGATTCACCGGAATGGCCAGATCATGGCGTAGCCAGAGTGGCAGTTCGGGCAAGCTCTGCCCGATGACTAGCTCCCTCGACCAAGCCGTGAGGCGAGCACGCGAGCCCAAAGTCGGCCAGTGAACCGAGGCGACATAGATCGCCGGGGAATCGAGTGACATGCTGGAGTCAGGATGACGAATGAATGTCATCAGTTGGGCGTAGAGGTTGAATCGACGCACCGTCACCAAATCCACGATACTCACCGCGACACCTGCTTTGAGCAGCGCGGCACACTTTGCGACGAACGCTTCCCGAGATTCGGGACGATCCTTGTTTGCCGGGCTGACAATTTCGATAGCAGCCACCAGTTCCCGATCACGGTCGATGTCGTAAATCCGCACCTCATACTCGTACTCTTCAGGCGGGTCGGTCTCGACGACCATCATCGGACTCGGTGCAGTCCACAACGCACTCCCATCGGAACTATGGATTGCCGAGGTACGACTTGGCTCGCTGGATTCTGAGTCATGAGTTTCGATCGCCCCAATGTCGATCTCCATGGCTGTGCCGAGGTGCACTCGTGGCTCCGCGACGTAGCCAGCGGGCAAAACGGAGCGGAGTTGCCGGACGATGGAAGCAGGCCACATCGCATGAAAACCTTCCCACGAAGACTTCTTGACGACTGGGGGTCGAAAGTGATCACGGAGCGGCATCGGGTCAAACCTCCTTCGCCATTCTACAGGTCGTCCTCGTGGACGCGGCCCATCACGTCGGCTTGCCAGTAATGGCCACTCAAGACTTCGAGACAGGTGAGGTATTTGCCGGCGTAGGCGTGAGTGTCGATGCAGATCGTGCTGCCGTAGTTGAGGATTTGGCCCGTCTTTTGGGACGTGTGCCCGACGATCACGGTCTTGCCACTCTTGTGGTGGATCGGGCCGGTGAGAAAGTCCCAGAAGATGCTCACCTCGTTTTGGTTCTTCATCTCGAGTTCGGGGTCGACGCCAGCGTGGGCGAAGATGTGGGTATCCGTTTCGAGCCAATCGACGAGTTTCGTGGTCAGGAACTCCCAGTGAGCACGCGGGATATCCTCGAACTTGCCCGGCACACCTGGCGAAGGGCCGTACGATGCCAGGCATTGCCGACCACCGACGTTGAACCAGCTTCGGCGCTCGTCCAGGTCTTTGCGGGCACGCATCATCATCAGCTCATGATTGCCCCGCAAGAAGACACAGTGGTGCTGCTCGCCGAAGGCGATGAGTGTGTTCAACGTCCCTTTGGAATCTGGCCCACGATCGACGTAGTCCCCCAGAAAGATGAACCAATCGTCGGGCCGCGGCTTGACGGCTTCCAAGAGCGCAACGAGGTTGGTCGTGGCGCCGTGAATGTCGCCGATGGCTAGGGTCCGACTCCGCATGTTCACTTCGTCTTTCGCAGTTCGAGCATTTCCCAGAGTGAAGGATCGTCCGTAAATGGAAAATCTTGATTCACACTGAGAAATTGGTCTCCGAGTTCATTGTCTCGGAGATGGTAGTATACACCAAGCCGGGGATGCTGCTCAGCGTCCCAACCCGAGAGGACATTCGCGGGGAAGAAAGCTTCCAGGCGGTAGCCTCCTTTGCGGCGATGATGACGAAAGGGAATGTCTGTGGGGCTGGCAAGCGGGGCATCCTGCAAGGCTCGGTTGATCTTCATCTGACCCCACGCGGCCTCGGTTTTATCTTGGCCTCCCCCCGCAGGCAGGAAGTAAAACTGATGGCAAAAGCGGTTGGCCCGGTGGCTCGTGCGTGAATCGCGGGTATCGACCCAGAAGGTCAGGCCATCGGAGCTACGTGGCTTGTCGGCATCCCCCACCGGGGTTTCACTCTTCCCCGTCACGGTCACCTGCAAAGCCAAGCCAAAGTTGTTCCAGGCCAAGCGAACATCGGCGAAGTTTTTCCGCTCCTCCAAGACCGCGAAGTTCTGCATCCGGCAAGTATCGGGCAATTCAAAGAGGCTCTCTTCGTCCGCATCCTTGGGGATCTTCGGCACGTACCAACACGGATGCACCATCCGCACCAAAAACCGACTCGGCACCAAAGACGCCATATCAAACCCCATCCAAACCACGGACAGGATTCTTAGCCCGCCAAGAGACCGCGAACAAGGGAGCGAAAACGCCGTAGCATGGCCATCTCGGCCATGCGGACCCGCACGGGCTGGAAGCCCGTGCCACGGACGTCAACTTCAAAACAGCTCATCAATAGCATTGGGGTCGTCGAGGGTGTTGACGGGGCGGCCGGAGGGGTCGAGGAATTGGAGATGGGGGTCGATGCCCAGGACTTTGTAGATCGTGGCGTGGATGTTGGAGGGCGTGACGGGGCGGGTTTTGGGGCGTTGGCCGAGGGCGTCGGTGGAGCCGATGAGGCGACCGCCTTGGACGCCGCCGCCGCCCATGAGGCAGAACATCGCGTCGCCCCAGTGGTCCCGGCCGGGGGTGCCTTTGCTCATCGGCGCCCCGCCGTTGCCGCCGTCGTTCATCTTGGGCGTGCGACCAAACTCGCCGCAGAGCACCACGAGTGTCGAGTCCCATAGCCCACGTGCCGCGAGGTCTTCGAAGAGCGTCGCTACGGCGGCATCGACTTTCGGCAGATACTTGTCATAGCCCGACTTGAGATCCCAGTGATGGTCCCAGCCGCCGAGGTGGATGGTGACGAACGTGGTCCCCGCTTCGACCAGCCGCCGAGCGAGAAGGGCCGATTGGCCGACGGTGTTGCGGCCGTATTTGTCGCGGAGTTTGGCGTCTTCCTGGCTGATGTTGAAGGCGTCACGGGCTTTTGGCCCTGTGACGAAATCGAAGGCTTCCCGGCTGAAGCCATCCAGAGCCAGCGCGGTTGGGTTGCGATCGAGCGAAGCGCGCTTCTGGTCAAAGTGCGAGAGTAGCGTCTTGCGGTCTTCGAGTTTGTCGAGCGTCAACCCTGTCGCCAGGTTGAGGTTCTTGACTTGGTACTTATCAACATTCGGGTCACCGGTCAGGAACGGGTCATGTTGCGTGCCCAACATGTGCCCGCCGAAGTAGCCCGGTGCCAGCCCGACACTGGCTGCGTTCGGTGCGGCCACGTATCCTGGCATCCCTGGGGACCGCGCTCCAATCTGCCGGTTAACAATCGCCCCGATCCCGGGGAACTTCGGAGCCGTGTTGGCCCCACTGACGCCCATGTCCTTGGCCGTCAGCATCCGGTGAGCACCTGCGAAGTGGTCCCCGGTGTCGTGGTGCAACGAGCGGACCACGGAAAAGAGGTTCGTGACCTGAGCCTGCTTCGGGTACAGTTCGGTGATGCCAAAGCCTGGGACTTTTGTTGAAATCGGCTTCCAAATCCCCCGATACTCCGCCGGGGCTTCCGGCTTCATGTCGTACATATCCATGTGGCTCGGGCCACCATCCAGCCAGAAGAGGATGACCGCGTTCCCCTTCGAAGACTTCGCCACCGGCTTCGAGGCACTCCGCGCTTGAGCCAACCCCGCCAAGCCAACGGACCCCATGCCGGCGACTCCGAGTCGCAGAAAATCCCGGCGAGAATGGCCATCACAATAGCGCGACGAAGCACCCAGATCGAGTTCTAACATGACCGACTCCGTAGAGAGAAACGGGAGCCAAAGGCAGATTTCAGACGGTGCAGCGTCAGGCCGCACCCACAGGTAGGTAAAATGAACATCTCACGAACCCCACCGCCTGTCAAGCGAAAAGCGATCCGCGACGATCCGCGAAGTCTCCTGTCGCGTTGAGCGGCACAGATCTGTGTAAAATAAGAAAACAGAGAATATTCGCTTGACTTACCCCCCCCCCGTCTGTGTATCCTGTTAATGGTGTTGTCTTCTTACCTTTCGATGGAGTGGTTGGGATGATTCGAAAAATCTGTTTCGCTGTGTTCCTTTCGGGGAGTCTGTTAGCTACCGCAACAGGTCAGAACTACACCAGTACTCCGGATTGCAAAACGCAAAAAAAGAAACACTGGACTCCGATGGGGAATGTGTTCTCGTACAACGCGTGGTCTAATTCAAAGGGTGAGTGGCCAGCGGCAGCCCACACAAACTATCAAACTACTGCGACGCTCCACCGCTTCACTCATTACATGAATATTCCAGGCCAACCTCCATTTCCCATGGGGCAAGAAATGGGGAGTGCCACGGTGGAAGGGTTGACATTCAATGCAGCCGGATCGGATGTCGCAGATGTTGGCTGGGTTGTAGTTCCTACTCCCCCTGCGGCTGGTGACAAGTATTACGGAAGCGGATATCTGAAGGTATATGACTCAAATCAACAATATAATAACAACATTGCCATAACTAGTCCACTAGTCCCTCTGGCTCCTTAATCCAAGAATACCACCAAAAGGAGAGTAACATGATGACTCGGAGTGGGCGATCGATCCTTGAGGTTCTTATCGTTGTCGCCATTTTGGGAATATTGATTGGTCTCCTTTTGGCTGGTATCCAGAAAATGAGGGAAGCCTCACTCAGGACCCAAACCAAGAACAACCTCCGTCAGATGATGATGGGATACGCCTCTCACAGTAGTAAACATGGTGACAAAGTCTCAGGTCTTCCAGACTCCGATCCGAATAAAACGGTATACCGTAACTCAGGTAGCATCTTCAATCACATCCGTCTCGAATTGTTTGGCAAATCGAACTTACCAAACAATCCAACCAAGGGCGAACTAACTTCATATACAACTCCTTCTATCAGAATATTCCACAGTCCAGCAGACCCATCGATTGGTGTAAAATCGATGTCTTCATCTCAAGGTAAGATCAGCTATGCCGCGAATATGATGGCCTTCGATAAAGCGATCACATATCCGGTTTCGATTCCCGATGGCACGGCAAACACAATAGCTATTGCAGAAAAATATTGGTGGGTGAGCATGCTATGGAGTGGGGATTCAGTTACCAGGCATACCTGTTACCATGATTATCAAGAAATTCTTCCTGGCGTAGCAATGTCATTCGCCAACCGACGTGCTACTTTTGCAGATTTCGGCAGTGCGGATATCGTCCCCACCTATGAAAAATCGACGGGTGAGCTGATCATCGACACTCATTTTCAGGACATGCCTCTCAAATCCAAAACTTTCGAAGTTCGCCCGTTGTATACGAACACGTGGTGCGATCGGTTGCAGACACCGTTCGCAGCTGGTCTTCCAGTTGCGATGTTTGATGGGAGTGTCAGGATATTAAGCCCTTCCATCGAGCCTAAGATTTTTTGGGGGCTGGTCACTCCAGCGGGTGGCGAAATAGTTTGGGATTTCTGATGCGAAGCTTGGTTAGGTAGAAGCATGGTCTGCTTCGTGAATCACGAGGCCCGACGACTTCACCATTCACTGCATCCCAAGTCAAAATGCCAAACTAGGCTTGAGGAGCGAAGTCGACCGGAAAGCCATCAGACGCGAAAACCTCTTCACCACTCTTTCCAAATCGCTGGTTGGCAGTGTGGGCTGGGACCATATCATGATCACGATTTTGCGCCGGTCCCGCATCCTGTTCTGAGATAGCACTGCACCATGCCGAAACGCACCGACCTCAAGAAGATTTTGCTCATCGGCTCTGGGCCGATCATCATTGGCCAAGCCTGCGAATTTGATTACTCCGGGACACAAGCCTGCAAAGCCCTCCGTGAGGAAGGTTATTCGGTCGTGTTGGTGAACTCCAACCCCGCCACCATCATGACCGACCCAGACACTGCCGACCGGACGTACATCGAGCCGATCCACTGGACGATCGTCGAAAAGATCATCGCCAAGGAACGACCCGATGCCTTGCTGCCCACACTGGGTGGCCAAACGGGCTTGAACACGGCGATGGACCTTTTCAAGCATGGCGTGCTGGAGAAGTACAACGTCGAGATGATTGGCGCGAAAGCGGACGTCATTGACAAAGCCGAAGATCGGCAGAAGTTCAAAGACGCGATGGTGAAAATCGGCGTCGATGTGCCACGCAGCCGGACTGTGAAGAGCTTGGCCCAAGCGGATGAAGTCATCGAAGAGATCGGCTTGCCCTGTGTCCTTCGGCCGAGCTTCACGATGGGTGGCACGGGCGGTGGCATTGCCTACAACCGCGAAGAGTATCGGCACCTCGTGAGCCTCGGCATCGAGCTTTCGCCGGTCGGCGAGACACTCGTGGAAGAGTCGATCATCGGCTGGAAAGAGTACGAGTTGGAGGTGATCCGGGATCGCGTCGACAACGTCATCATCATCTGCTCGATCGAAAACCTCGACCCGATGGGAGTCCACACCGGCGATAGCATCACAGTGGCCCCGGCTCAGACGCTCTCAGATGCCGAGTACCAACGGATGCGGGACGCGGCCAAGGCCATCATCCGCGAGATCGGCGTCGAGACCGGTGGCTCGAACATCCAGTTTGCCATCAACCCGGCCAACGGGCGGATGATCGTGATCGAGATGAACCCGCGGGTCAGCCGGTCGTCGGCGCTCGCCTCGAAGGCGACTGGGTTCCCAATCGCCAAGATCGCGGCCAAACTGGCCGTGGGTTACACCCTCGACGAACTGCAAAACGACATCACCCGCAACACCCCGGCGAGCTTCGAGCCGACGATCGATTACGTCGTCACCAAGGTGCCACGCTTCAACTTCGAGAAGTTCCCCGGTGCCGACGAAACGCTCACCACCCAGATGAAATCGGTCGGTGAGACGATGGCCATTGGCCGCTCGTTTAAGGAGTCGTTGCAGAAGGCACTTCGTGGCCTGGAAGTCAACCACTTCGGCTTAGGGCTGGATCGCAAAGACCTCTGGGGTAAGCCCGAGCAGCCTCCGATCGAGGCGATCATTCGCAAGCTAACGACACCCAACGCCGAGCGGATTTGGTACGTCCGTTATGCGATGAAAGCCGGGATGACGGTGGAGCAGATCTTCCAACGCACGAAGATTGACCCATGGTTCTTGCGGCACATCGAAGAGCTGGTGAAGTTCGAAGATGAACTCCTCGCCGTCGGGTCGCTCGATCGCTGCACGCCTGAATTGATGCTCCAAGCCAAGCAACTCGGCTTCGTCGATCGGCAGCTGGCGAACGTCTGGAACACGACCGAATCGCACGTCCGCGATGTCCGCAAGGGCATGAACATCGTCGCGGTCTATAAGTCCGTGGATACCTGTGCCGCCGAGTTCGAGGCGTACACGCCGTATTACTACAGCACCTACGAACGTCCGATGATGACGCCCAATGGCCCGATGGTCGAGGATGAAGTCCTACCGTTCACGTCGAAGCCACGCATCATGATTCTCGGCGGCGGGCCGAACCGCATCGGCCAGGGGATCGAGTTCGATTACTGCTGTGTGCAAGCCGCGTTCGCCCTGCGAGCCGCGGGCTACGAAGTCATCATGGTGAACTCGAACCCCGAGACGGTGAGCACCGACTACGACACCTCAGACCATCTCTTCTTCGAACCGCTCACCGTCGAGGATGTGCTCAACATCCACGACCGTATGTCGCCCGAAGGCGTGATCGTGCAGTTCGGCGGGCAGACGCCCCTGAACCTGGCTCGAGCCTTGTCGAAGAACGGCGTCAACGTCATCGGCACGAGCGTCGAGAGCATCGAGATGGCCGAGGACCGCGACCTCTTCTCCAAAGTCGCCACGGAACTCGGTCTGAAGCAACCGGCCAACGGCTTCGCTGACGATATGCAAGCCGCCCTCAGTGTGGCTCAGCGCATCGGCTACCCAATGGTCGTGCGGCCAAGCTTTGTGCTCGGTGGTCGGGCGATGGAGATCGTCTTCGATGAAACCGCTTTTGCTCGCTACATGAGCCGGGCTTTTGAAGTCTCACCCGGTAAGCCGGTGCTCATCGACCGCTTCTTGGAAAACGCTCTGGAAGTGGACGTCGATTGTCTCTCGGATGGCACACGCACCATCATCGGCGGCGTGATGCAGCACATCGAAGAAGCGGGGATTCACTCGGGCGACTCGGCTTGTGTGATCCCGCCGTACTCCTTGCCGGCAGACGTGATCACAGAGATCAAAGCCCTCACCCGCAAGCTCGCCGACCGCTTGCAAGTCAAAGGCCTCATGAACATCCAGTTCGCCGTCACCGGCCTGCGGGGTGGCGATGCGAAGCCTGAGATTTACATCCTCGAAGCCAACCCGCGTGCGAGCCGAACGATTCCGTTCGTCTCCAAGGCCACCGGCGTCCAACTCGCCCGGCTCGCGGCCCTCGTCATGGTCGGTAAGACACTCGATGAACTGGGTGTTGCGGATGAAGTGATCCCGACGCATTACTCGATCAAAGAGAGCGTCTTCCCATTCAACAAATTCCCGGGCAGTGCCATTCAGCTTGGGCCAGAGATGAAGTCGACGGGCGAAGTCATGGGCATCGACAAAGACCTCGCCCTCGCCTTCGCCAAGTCCCAGATGGCGGCCTCGGCTCATCTGCCGACCAAGGGGACGATCTTCATCTCCGTGGCTGGCAACGACAAAATCCAAGTCGCCCCGATCGCCCGCCAATTCGCAGACATGGGTTACAAACTCATGGCCACCGCCGGCACGGGGAACTACTTCCTCTCCCAAGGCATCCCCGTCGACATCATCCCGAAGATCCAAGAAGGCCGACCGAACCTGCTCGACAAGATGAAGAACAACGAAGTGGCCATGATCATCAACACGCCGAGCGGCCGGACCAGCCAAACGGACGAAGGCAAGATTCGCACGGAAGCCGTGAAGCACCGCGTGACGCTGATCACGACGATCTCCGCCGCCGAAGCCGCCGTCGAAGCCTGCCGCGGCCTCCGCGAACGTCCGCTCAACGTCACCCCGCTGCAGGAGTGGTTCCCCACGGGCAAGTGAGCGAGGCTGTCTAGAAGAGTCACCATCGACGCGAAGCCGAGGCCAGCGTTTGCCGGACTGTCAGGTTTTCGAGAAACAGTTTCTATTGTTTCGCATCACCGCGAAGTGTACGATTTCTACAGTAGCAGGAGTCATATATGCCTGTCGGTGATGAAATCATTTCAGAGATCGGAAAGGAAGCCGCGAAAACGGTGACCAAGGGTATCATCTCCGCTGTCTTCGATTTCATCAAAAACTGGCGAAAAAAACCGTCTGGGATTCCTTCCAATTCACCTGGGATTCTGATCATCGGCCCTGGTGGAGTAGGCAAAACAACCCTGGCACGTGTGCTTTCAGGGGAACAAAGCTCGATTCTCGAGCCCATCGGAGTTGTGGAGAGGTCGATCACATTCGAAGAAACGCAACTACAAGGCCGCGAAGACGTCTCGGTGATCACCCTCCCTGGTCAAGATCGCGCGCTTGTCAGCTCCTGGAAATCCGCGCTGAGCCAGCTTGTTCTAGGGAAGTATCGTGGCATCATCCTGGTGAGTTGCTACGGGTACCACAAACTTCCGCAAGCATCTTTCAAAGAGCATTCCACAGCACGAGATCACCCCACGAAGACGGCGTTTTTGGACAAGTATCTTTCGGATCGCAGACAAGCTGAGATCAATTTGCTTCGCGATCTTGCGAATAGTATTTCTTTGACACAAGGGAAAATATGGCTGTTAAGTGTTGTTTCGAAAGAAGATTTGTGGTCTGAATCCGCTCTTGAAGTCCGAGAACACTACGAACAGGGGGAGTATTCCAAAGTCATTCATGACATTGCCAATGCCAAAGGAGCAGAACTCTTTCATCATGAGATCGCGTATGGAGCTATGGCGATCATGAACTTTGCAACGGAACAAGAGCCAACACTCGTGAAAAACACAGCGGGTTACGACCAGGTTCGACTTGCCAAATCGGTGATGAGCGTCTTTCAAATCGTCTACAAATTGAAAGGCTGGGAGGAGCACAACTCGTGAATACCATCTCTGAAGATCCAGTTGCTGATTTTGATCGATCTGAAATCCTAGCGAACAAGCAGCGGCAGTGCCTGTGGCTTGCTCCACTGCTCAAGGAATATTGCGAGAAAATTCACGCGAACTCTGGTGAAATTTCACGCTATGTTAACCAGCACATTGGATGGTTTCAACGCCCTAGATTCCCAGTAGATGATCTCTCTCTTTGTGTCTCGAAATCACTCACTTATGAATCTGAAGTGCCCAACCTTGTACGTCTCGCCACGGTCCTTGTGGAAGATGATGAAGTACCCTCGCATCTCCAAATTGAGTTAAAACTGCGACTCAATGAAACTGTGCATGAGCTCGGTTTCTCAAAACACATCACTTCGAAATTGCTAGCTCATGCGATTTCCTCAGGATTAATACGCGATATTGAAGCGGTACAACATAGCTCGAGCGACACACGCAACATGGTTTTTATTTTGAGTGATAAGATGATGTCAGAAAAAAATAGTGGAGTTTGATTAATTTCAATCCATCGATATTGTTTCAATGTAGTCGCTTCCTCGGTGCGAAGTCACTTATTCCTGCCACTCGGCCGCTCGGCCATCGACTCGAAGGTGAGGCCAGCGTTGCCGGATGGCTTCACGCTCTTCGTCGGTGCAACTCGTTTGCCGGATTGTCAGGCTTTCGAGGCACGGGTAACGCTCGGGCGTCAGCGTGGCGAGGGACGCACCCGTGAGACCCGGGCAGTCCAACTGGAGTGTCTCCAGGGTGGAGGCGAAGGGCATCTGCGGCCAGTCGAGCTGATTCCCTTCATCGTGGCGCAACTGGAGGTACAGCTTCGCCAGACAAGGAGCTTGTAGGTTGAGCAAGAACGAATTGATGGCGACTAGCTCATTCTGAAGGGCGTAGATGCGTAGGTGGTGGAGTCTTTTCAGTTCGCACTCGAAAAACTTCTTTCTGTCAAGTTCCGACACTGGTTGAGGAACTCGGTTCCCTCGTCCGAAAAGTTGGCGAAACCAAGAGATATTCTCGTTCGGGCCAATGGAGATGATCAGCAAAACGGAGTTTTCGAGGAGGGACTTCCGGCGAACTTCGGAGATGTTTGAAGTGAACAGATCCCTCCAGCGGAAATTCAGCTCCACACCAGGGACCGGCACCTTTCCTTCGATCTCAAGTCTGTTCAGACCATACACAAACTCGGCGAAACGATTTGTCTTTTCAGCTCTAAAGAGTGGATTCGGTCCTCCACATTTTTTCCGTCGAACGGTGAGTAGCCGCAGCTGTTTTTTCAGTTTCGCCACATCTTCCGGAGGCTTATCCTCCCAGACTCCTGGCAGCCGGTGGAGTTGTTTCTTAACCTGGGCCATTTCAATCTCGACGCGGATTTGCTCAGCCTCTTTCGCACGGCCCTGCTCGTCGAGCCAATCGGCGTAGACGAGCCGGGGCAACTCGGCGTGCCAGTCGTTGGAGATGGTCATCAATAAAGCGCGTTCGTCGTCGCTCATGGCATTCGCTCACTCCACGGTGGCGAGGAAGCCTTGCATTTCGCCGAGGGCGTGGTGGTCCCCGACTTGCTTCGCGGCTTCGATGCCAGCGCGGAGCATCTCGGCGGCTTGGGACTCCTTGCCCATGCGGATGAGAGCTTGGCCGCCCTGCAAGTACGCAGGGACGTAGGGCGGTTTGGCGTCGGCAATCAGTGCTCGGAGCACTTGGACCGCGGTGGCGTCGTCGCCTTGGCTCATGTGCTCCATGGCCAGGCCGTAGCGAAGGAAGGCATCTTGTGGGTCTTCGAGAAGCAGGGCTTCGATCTGCTCCATGCGGGGGGTCTTGGTCATGTCTCGTCCTCGTGGGTTATGGAGATTGTAGGCGTTGCGGAGCGAACCACGATCAAGTGCTAAGGCGTTAGGCAGGTGCCGATTGGCCCGAACGCGGACTGTTTGAGTAGATTTTTGATCCCTTCTCCCCTTGCGGGAGAAGGTGGATTTTGGAAACCCCGCCAAGGGGTTTCCAAAAGACGGTTGAGGGGTCACCGCTCGATGTGGGAAAAGACTTTTTCTGGATGAGGCGCGTTACCCCTCATCCGTCCGATCCGGCTCTATCGAGCCTGGATCGGCCACCTTCTCCCGCAAGGGGAGAAGGGAGAAAACAGCCGAGAGCAAGCGTTATTCTTGGGTAAGTTAGCTGCCGCCCAACGCCTAACAGACCCGAAACCCGATTTTCAGTCGGCGTTGACCGATTTGCCCACTCACCGTACACTCCCGCCGCTTGAGACTCCTTTCCCACGGCCAAGGACGGCAACGGATGGGGCGGTTGCGTGGTTTCCTGATTCGCTTTGTCATCCTCGCACTCGTCGCGGTTTTCGCCGGAGGCGCTTGGGTCGCGCATCAGTACGTCCGGCCTGAAAAGGTTCGAGAAGCACTGATTGCCACTCTGCAAGAGAAGATGCCGGGCGTCGAGGTGCAAGTCGACGCGGCATCGTTGCGGATCTTTGGCGGTATCTCCGTGCAAGGCCTCGCACTCACACGGCCGGGGGAAAGCGAACCCTTCTTTCAGACACTCGATGCCAACATCTCCCACGACAAAGAATCCCTGACGCGGGGTGTCGTGCAGATTCGCAAGATCGAAATCGATGGGGCCACGATTCGGCTCATCCGCGAGCCGGATGGCGTGTGGAATCTCGAAAAACTGGGCGTCTCCAAGGGTAGCGCGGAGATGCCTGCGATCCCGACGATCTTGGTCAAAAACGCGACCGTGCATGTGCGTGATCTGCGAGCGGACCCGTTGCCACCGTTGGCCCTGACGGACGTGAAACTGAACTTAATGAACGACCCCGTGGCAACCATCAATGTCAAAGCCAGTTTTGTCGCCACGCCAAAGCCGCCGCAGGGGGAATGTAAGCTCCGCGTGCCGATGCAAATCTCGGCCGAGTATAACCGCGTTGATCGCGGTGTGAAGGCGCATCTCGAAGTCCCCGAATTGACGCTGACGCCCGACCTTGCACCCGGCTTCGCCAAAGTCGACCCGATGCTTGGCGAGTACATGAGCCAATTCACCGCCACGCTCGGCATCCGGGCTGACGTCAAACTGGAGAGCCAGAAACCTCCGAAAATCGATGTCAAAGTGGATGTCAAAGAAGGTCGTTTTGACGACGAAAACCTGCCGTGGCCACTGGAACAGATCGCAGGGATCGTGCAGTATCGGGAAGGCAAAGTCTCGATCGAAAAAGGCTCCGCCAAGTTTGGCCGTGCTCATGTCGAACTGGCCCTCGAAACCCGACCGCTGACCCCACCGACGACACCTCGCCTCAGTGACCCCCCAACGACACTGCCGACGAAAATCGCCCCCACCGACCCGGACGACACCTTCAAGAAACTCGAGGACAAACTCGAAAAGCTGAACGTCACCATCCGCGAATTGCCGATCGAAGACGAACTCTTCGCCAAGCTGCCGAAGAAAGCCCACCGGATGCGGCAGATGTTCAACCCGACGGGCACGATTGATATCGGCGTCACGATGGCGCGGAACCCCGCGGGGCTGAAGCAGGAGTTCGAAGTCCGACCGAATCGTGCGGCGATGAACTACGAGAAGTTCAAGTACCCCGTCAAAGACCTCTCGGGGTACGTTCGCAAGATCACACTCGACGATGGCAAAGAAGAGTTCAAAGTGCTGATCACCGGTATGGCCAGCGATCGTAAGATTGAGCTGTCAGGCAGCGTCGGCAGCGAAGGACCAGACCCCCGCATCGACCTCAGACTGACGGGGAACGACTTCCCGATCGACGAAAAGCTCTTCGCGGCCATGCCAGCGAAGTACACGAACTCCTTGAACAAGCTCCATGCCACGGGCCGGGGGGACTTCTCCGTGGCCATTCGCCAGGCCCAAGACATCAACCGGTGCGAAAGCACGATCTCGGTCACGGTCTACGATGCCAGCCTGCATTACGAGCACTTCCCGTATCCCTTGCGGGACATCCGCGGCAAGGTCAACGTCCGCATCGCGGCGGTTTCCCCCGAGCGACCCGAACGGCCGGGCACGCCGATGGGGCCAATCGTTGACACGGATCGCGTCGAGATTCGCAGTTTCCAAGCTCGCCATGCCGAGGGGCAATTGTGGCTCGAAGGAGACCATGAACCGATCGTCGGCACGCAAGATCGTAAGCTGACGCTCCGCATCCAGGGCCTTGATTTACCCTTCGATCAAGACTTCCAAAATGCCGCCAGTGCCATGAAGATCGGCAACCTCTGGCAGACGTTTAGCCCCAAAGGCAAAGTGACATTCGGCGCGGATTTGGAGATCATGGAGCGTGGCACGCCGATGCCCTCGGCGACCGTTGTGCTGAGCAACAACCCCAGCCGCGTGATCATCCCAGCGAATGCAACCGCGACGACGCTTCCCGGCGAACCGCCCTTCAACGCGGCCCATGACCTCAAGCTGATTGTCAATTTCAAAGGCCCGACCATCACCCCGGACTTTTTCGCCTACGAACTCGAAAACCTCGCAGGTGTACTCAGCTACAAAGGCGGCAAGCTGTACCTCGATAGCTTCTCAGCTCGCCACGGCACGACGAAGATGCAGTTCGAAGCGGCGCAGATTCTCTTCGGCGAGGCCCGTGAAGTCTACGCGAATGTGGGTGGGCTTCTGATCTCACCGGTGCCCACGGACGCGGACTTTCTCCGTGCCTTGCCACCCAAAGCCGCCAAGGCATTCCGTGAACTCAAGATTCGTGGCCACGCGGACCTTCTCGTCCATCAACTGGTCGTGAACTCGCCAGCGGCGCCGCCAGAGTCCCCGAACCGGACACTCGCACGCAGTCAAGCCCCGATGACGGCAGCCCAGCCCTCAGCTTCCACACGGGGCGACCCGACCGTCTTTTGGGAGACGACTCTCAAACTCCACGGGGCCAGTATGGACGCTGGACTGGATTGGACGAACCTGCACGGCTCGATCTTTAGTAAAGGCCGCTACAACGGCGACCATCTGGATGTCGTCAAGGGGCATGCCTGGTTCGATCGAGCGACGGTTTATCAGCAACCGATGACCAACCTCAAGATGAGCTACCTCATCCGCCCTCAAAAGCCCCTCGCGGAGCAACCGGGGAAATTCTCGACTCCCGTCATCGAATTCCCGGACCTGACCGCCAACGTCTTCCAAGGCACCCTGGGCGGCGAAGCCTGGGTCAGTTTGTCCGAGGTGCCGCAGTTCCGCCTCTGGATCACCGCCGCCGGCGTCAAGCTCGATGAACTTGCCAGCCACAACAAACTCGCCACCAACGGCGAACTGCGTGGCCTGGCACAGGGTAAGATTCTCCTCGAAAACCCCGTCGAAGCTCGTTCGGGCCAGACTCTCCTGACGGGTGTTGGGCAAATCGATGTGCCGAATGGCCGGATGTATAACCTGCCGGTACTGTTGCCGATGCTCAAGCTCTTGAAGCTTCAAACCCCGGATCAAACAGCCTTCGAGGAAGCCCACGCCAGTTTCCAAATCCGTGGCGACCGCGTTTACGTCAACCAACTCGACCTCGTCGGCACAGCCGTCAGCCTCGGTGGCTCGGGCGAAATGGATATGAAAGCAGAAGATGTCCGCTTTGAGTTCTTCACCATCTGGTCCCAGGCTCTCAAACGCTGGCTCTCGACCCCGTTCGGCGACGTGACTTCCTTCGTCAGCGGCAACCTCTTCAAGATCGAGCTGACCAAAGCCCCCGGCTACACGATGCAGTATCGCCCGCAGATGTTACCCGTCGTGACCGAGCCAATGCGAGCCGTCCTCGAACGCTTCCGAGGCCGCGCCGGCCTCCCCAACTCCGAATCCCTCCAACGCGCCAGCACGCCAAGGTAGGTGCTGAGGCTCAAGTTCGTGATCCAGTTGCTCGCTACTTGCCTGGGTCGATGACAGTCAAGAGGAGTTCGTCGCTACGAACCTCGACCTTGGGCACTTGGCGGAACAAGTCCATGACCTCGGCATCGACGGCCAACGTCTGGCGGTTATCCCACTTCTTGACGTCGTCGCTCTTCGCCGAGTACACGAACCGGACGCGATACACCCCCGGCACCGCGAATGTGTCTGGTGCGATCAGATCGGCGGGGTAGAACCAGTACCCTTCGTTCGGCCTGTACGGGTTGAATGCCCCACTGGGCGGCACTTTGACGAAGTCCTTGGCCCGGAGCCTGTTCATGTTCGGGCACCGGTCAATCTTCCGCACAACTGGCTTGCCGTCTGGCCCAGTGACCTCGAAGTAACAGTGCGGATACCGCCACTTGCAGTTCGAAGCATCCAAACTGCCGACCAATTCCACTTCGCTAACAACCTGTCAGCCAGGTTGCCCATCTCTGCTGATTTCTGCTATACCCTACTCCCTATCACCCGAAACCCTACGAGTCACTTACTATGTCAGTTGATCCGCAGGAGCCCGTGAAGCGTGATGTAGCCTGGCAAGTCGCTCCGACTCTCTGGAGTAGTTTTCGCTACGCCTGGATGGGGCTGAGGTATGCCTTCTTAACCCAGCGAAACTTCCGGATTCATACGGTGGCAGGGATCAGTGTCACGATCTTGGGGGTATTGCTGCAACTCACTCCGGTGGAGTTGGCAGTGATCGCGCTGACCTGCGGGGCGGTGATCACGATGGAACTGGCCAATACGGCGATTGAAGCTGTGGTGGATTTGACCGTGAAGCAGAGCTTCCACGAGTTAGCCAAAGTGGCCAAAGACTGTGCGGCAGCGGCAGTCATGGTTACAGCGATCGTGGCCATCGTCGTGGCGGGATGTCTGATCCTGCCGAAACTCCTTGTCTCAATCAACTTGTTCTTGGGATCATGATGGGAGAATCCCACTGGTAGCACGGACTTTCCACAAGGGCCTCGCGGATTTCATCTGCCAATACAAGCCATCGAATGGTTCGGCTAGACTGGGTTCTCACTCCTCACGAGGCCGCCGATGAAAGTCTTTCAGATCGACTACAAGCTTCCTGACGATCAAGAGTACGCTGACGATGAACCCACAGAGTATCGATTCGTGGAGATCCACGTCCGGCCTACACCCGACGGTGACCGAGTCTTACTCTTTTTGAGACTTTATGAAGGGGTAGCAAAGATCGTCGAGTTCTTCCCGAGAACGGAGGATAGCTCCGATTTTAAAGCTGATCATGACTCGGAGAATGGTGGTGTGTTCCCTTTGCCTCACTTCTCGGAGGACGGTCTCTGGCACACGGCGGAATACGCCGTGAAACACACCAAGACGGGCAAATTGCTCTTTTCACTGCGCGGGAGCCAGGAAATCGCACACTACAAGCGATATCACAGACTCGTTCTCTCCCCCGATCGGCGGACTGTCTTTGGCATCCCAGGATCGAAGTCGACGGGGCAGCCGTGGCGGATCGATCGCTGGCCGTTACCCGAGCTGAGCAAAAAGGTGCAGATTGTGCCGCTTCATGTGGAAGATTCACTTCTGACCGACAACGACACTCCTACCGGCCAACTTGAGCTGACAATCTCGCCTGATGGCCAATACCTGGCGGTCATGTTCTTCGACCGCCGATTCATCCGCCGTTGGAAACTGACGGACAATACCTCGTTGCCTGACATCATCTTGAGGAAGTCCTCGAAGGACGCATCGGAACTGCCTTACTGCCTGGCTTACAGCCCAGATAGCCGATGGTTGGTGGTGAGCGGGACGGAGACTGTGATCTATACTCCGGAAGGCTCGAAGCCCGAGGCGGTGGCGAAAGTCAAAGGGGTCAAGAGTTTGGCCATCACCCGCGATAGCCGGACTTTCTTCACCGTCAGCGAAGAGCATCGCCTGGAGCAATGGGTGCTGCCATCCGGCGAGAAGCTCCGCGAGTACACCTTCGATGCCCACATCGGCCACGCGACTGGCGTCGCTGTATCGCCTGATGGGTTGACCGCCTACGTCACTGGCACCGAAGGTCGATTTCTACAATGGGACTTGGATTGAGCGGAGCCGTTTCGACTATCAGAAAGTGAGGTCTGAGATGCCAATTCCTGCAGCGTTTCTTGCTGTCTTCATTTCATCACTCCCCGTACCCGCGATGACCTGCCAAATCCAGGTGGAAGCGAAGGAAGGAGCGACTCCGCGTGAGATCCATTCGGATATCATACTGACGAATAATACCTCCAAGGCCATCGAGATCCCGTGGACGTTGCATCCGCTCCAGTATCTTGATTTGAAAATCACCGGGCCGGATGGGAAACAACTTGTAACAGACCCCTTCTTCTGGCGGTTCTCTCCCTTTACTGACAAACCCATTATTTTGACGATCAAGCCCGGCGAGTCGTATCAACATGGGGTCGGTTTGTTTGGGGGGATCAAAGAAGCGGACCGGAAATCGGGGGTTTACAAGTTCCGCGCAATCTACCGGTATCAGGGTCAGAAGTTCGAATCAGCGGAGGTCAAGGTCTCTGTGACTTTCAAGTGACTTGGAGCAGGCCACGAAAAAACCCCAGCCGATTGGCTGGGGTTTTTTGTTGAGGTCGACTTACTCTTTGGGCATCTGGATGAGTGGACCGGCGGCGCCGGTGCCACCGCGAAGGTCGCCACGCTTGGTGTCGTCCTTCTCTTTGTCCTTCTTGTCTTTCTTCGGAGCAGGAATCTCGGCGATGATCTCTTCTTCGCCGGTCATGTCCGGGAAGTCCGGGATGTTGTCCGGGACGGTCGGATCGTCGACATTGCGCTTCGAGAGGCCGATCTTGCGTTCCTTCGAATCGACGCGGAGAACCTTGACGTCGATTTCGTCGCCAACCTTGACGACTTCCTCTGGCGATTCCACTTTATCGTCCGTGAGTTCGGAGATGTGGAGTAAGCCTTCGAGGCCAGGTTCGAGTTCGACGAACACACCGAAGTTGGTGAGCTTCGTGACCTTGCCTTGGACCTTCTGGCCAGGCTGGAAGCGACCAGGGATGTCGCCTTCCCAAGGATCGTTGGCCATCTGCTTGAGGCCGAGAGCCACACGCTTACGCTCTTGGTCGACCGAGAGCACAACGCAGGTGACCTTCTGGCCCTTCTGGACGACTTCGGACGGGTTCGAGACCTTGCGGACCCAAGACATATCCGAGACGTGCAAGAGGCCGTCGATGCCTTCTTCGATTTCGATGAAAGCGCCGTAGCTCGTGAGGTTGCGGACCACGCCCGAGATTTGGGTGTTCGGTGGGTACTTGCGAGCCACTTCGTCCCAAGGGTTCTGGGTGCATTGCTTCATCCCCAGCGAGATTTCCTTCTTCTCGTGGTTGATGTTGAGCACTTCCACTTCGACGCGGTCGCCAGTGCCGACGACTTCGTTCGGGTGGCTGATCCGCTTCGTCCAGGACATCTCGGAGATGTGGACCAAGCCTTCGATGCCCGGTTCGAGTTTCACGAACGCCCCGTAAGGCATGATGTTGACGACTTCGCCCGAGTGCCGGGACTTCGGTGGGTACTTCTTCTCGATGTCCTGCCAAGGCGATGGGGTCTTGTGCTTCAAGGAGAGAGCGATCTTCTCCTTTTCGCGGTCGATCCCGAGGATGTAGACTTCGAGTTCTTGGTTGATCTTGACCACGTCGTGTGGGTTGGTGACGCGGTGCCAGCCCATGTCCGTGATGTGGAGGAGGCCGTCGATGCCACCGAGGTCGACGAACGCGCCGAAGTCGGCGATGTTCTTGACGATCCCCTTGCGAATCTGGTTGATCTCGAGTTCGCCGAGGAGCTTCTTCTTCATGTCGTCGCGGACGATTTCGATCAACTTACGACGGCTGACTACGATGTTGCGACGTTGCTCGTCGATCTTGAGAATCATGCACTGAATCGTCTGGCCGATGTATTCGCCGATGTCGGCTGGGCGACGGATATCGACCTGCGAGGCCGGTAGGAAGACGTTGACGCCAATGTTGACGAGCAAGCCACCCTTGATCTTCTTGGTGCAAGCCCCAGTGACGACGTCGCCTTCTTTGTGCTTGGCGAGGATCGCTTCCCATTCTTTTTGGCGCTTCGCTTTGCGATACGACAGGTTGATGCCACCGCTATCATCTTCGACGGTTTCGAGGAGGACTTCGATCGTGTCGCCAGGCTTCGGCAAACCGACCAAATCACCCGCTTCGTCTTTCCATTCTTCGATCTTGATGACGCCTTCGGACTTGTAGCCGATGTCGATGACGACATCATCGCCACGGAGTTCGATCACTTTGCCGGAGACGATTTTGTTGGATTCGAAGCTTTGGGCGTCGGCGGGGAGCCAGGTTTCCATGCCACCGACATCATCAAAGAGTGCCGCGACTTCGTTGTCGAGGCCCAGATTGTTGTCGTCGAATTGCCGCATCAAATTGCGATTAACCATAGAACGCTAGGGGACCTTCGTGCGATTCTCCACCGGGCCTATCCCGGTTTCCGAACCAAAACACAGTTAGAGGAAAGCATCGCCTTGGGCCGACGTACTCCGTCGGCAAGAGTGATCCAAGACTACGCCACAATCGGTAAAATTATAGTCCCCGAACAAGTCTGCAACAGCCCAACTTGACCAAATCTGCTGACACGGAGTCGATTGATGGTTTAGGAGTCAGGCAGGTCATGTTTTACCCAATTTCTGTTCATACTGATGACTTTTTGTCCCCTTCGCCCCTTGCGGGAGAAGGGGACAAAAGGCACTGAATTGAGGACGTTGGGTAAGTCGTAATCAGCCAAACTTTAGCGAGCCGGCTCGTCTCACTGCTTTTTCAGCGAGTGGAAGACCATGCCGGTGAGCAGCTTGGGGTAGAAGTACGTGGACTTTGGCGGCATCTTTTCGCCGTGGCCTGCGATCGTCTCGACGTGGTCCATCTGGCACGGCGGCACGAGGCACGCGACCTGGCAGGACTTCGCGGTGAGAGCGTCTGTCACTTCTTTCAGCAGATGCACGTAGGCACAACTGGGGCTTCCCAAAGGAGCCAGCAGTTTATCGATGACGACACGATGCAACACACTTACCCCCAAGCCACGCCACTCCTCAGATTGCTCTGGGGCGAGACTTTCCATGAGGCTCAAGTCTTTCAATTCAGCCACCAGGTATTTCCCATCGACTGTCGTGACGAAGCCGAGGGTGGTTTGATTGCCGTCCATCTGGATGTGCTCCCAGGCAGCTTGGGCATCGGTGCCGAAGTCGTGGAAGTTCTCGAAGTGCGGTTCCAGAATGGTGCGAAGTTCGGCACTGGTGAGGTTCGGTAAACCCGATAGGAGCCGGTGCGTGGGCAGGATGACAAGGCCCGGGTCACTCATGCCCACGAACATCATCAGACAGAAGTTCGCCGGGGCTTCGACATCCGTGATTTCGCCCGTGTCTCGTTGATCTTGCAGATACTGGCACGCGGTTTCGTAGCGGTGGTGGCCATCGGCGATGAACACCGGTTTTGGCCCCATCAGCCCAACGACTTGGGAAATGATCGTCGAATCGGTGACGAGCCACAGGCGATTTGTCACCCCGAGGTGATCCTTGGCCACGAATGGCGGGGCACCCCGCACACAGGATTCGAGCAACCGCATGATCTCGTTGTCTGTGTCTGGGTACATACCGAAGACCGGTGAGATGTTGAAGCCCGTGGCGTGGTACAGTTTCAATCGGTCGGCCTTGGGGCCAGCGAGGGTTTGCTCGTGGGGGTAGACTGGCCCCTGGCCAAACGGGATCACCCGTACGCGGCCCAGGAAGCCACGCCGGGTGTAGGTTTTGCCCTCGACCGTGAACTCTTGCTCGTAAAGGTAAAGTGCACGGGCCGTGTCTTGCCGGAGGATATCGTCGTGAAGCCAGCCATTCAGCGTCCGGGCTGCCAGGCTGTACTTGTCGACCTTGCCTTCGGGGTCGTCTTGGGTCAACTCAACACGGATGGCATTGGCGGGGCTGAGGTCGTGGAGTGTCTGTTGCAGTGAAGCATCAATGACATCATAAGGCGGAGCCACGACGTTCGAGAGCGAACCGACTTTGCCAAGATCGTACCGAAACCCACGAAACGGCCGCACTTCTGCCATGACTCACTCCCAGAACTGACTCGATGCTCACATGGGCTGGAAGCCCTAGGAGCATACTTTGCGGATTCCTTGATCTTTCGCATAGGCATTCCGTGTTCACCTCAGGGAATGATGAGAACTGCCTCTTTAAGCCTGGCGACGGGTTTTGGGTTGGAGTATGCTGCGTGAAGTGATCGCGGGGGTTTTGAGATGATTCCGCTCTCCACAGTGGGGTTGATGTTCAGTTGGCACCTCATGACGGGGCTACCCGAGGTTCGGGTATTGGTCTCTCAACTCGGAGCCTCGGATTTCGTTGAACGCGAACTGGCCATGAAACGGCTCGACGAACTGGGAGAACTCGGCTTGCCGATGTTGTTTGCGGCCCGCACGGATACGAACGCGGAGATCGCAAGCCGGGCCGAAATCCTGAGTGACGAGATCCAAAAACGAGCCGCCGAGACGAGACTCCTCCGCGCTGCGACCTTCCGCTTACCAACTCCCCCGACGACTTGGCAAGCCTGTGTCGAGGCCCTGCAAAACCATGGGGGCGTGCGCTTAGATTTTCCAGAACCTGACCTGCGATTGAGGAATGCCAAACCCCTTTGGCCCGAGCCGCTCACCTTCTGGCAAGCCGTCGATCGGCTCTGCGAAGAAGCGGATCACGAAGTCGCGGATGTGGTTTTCACACCGGGGACCGCCGATAGCCGAACTGTTTACCGCGTCAGCACCCGCAAGCGTGGCGCGGTCGTGAGTGCCTCGGAGAATCGCCATGCCGTGCGTGTCAGTGCCAGCCGCGTTCCGGCCCAGTTCCGTCGGCAAGCTGAACACAGCGTCGTCCTCACAGCGACACCCGAGCCTCACCTGCAAATCCTGCGCATCGACGGCCTCGAAATCTCGAAACTCCGGGACACGGAAGGTGAAGAGTGGAAAGACCTGATGCCTGTGCTCTCCCCCGAACTCCCCGCCCCACAGATTCGCTCACGCGGCTTGCGTGGTGGTGGCTTCATTGTCGAATCGCGGGAAGGGGTCGTGCTCATGCCGAAGCCCGATCCGGGGTTCTTCAGCCCGAACCGGATGCAACTCTTGGCACGCTTCACACCTCTCAAACCGACCACCGCGAAGACCTTCCAAGAGTTCGAAGGCAACCTCCGGGCCACAGTCCGCGGCTCGACGGGGGTTCTTGTCAGCGTGAATGATCTGCAGAACCAAAAGGTGAAAACCATCTCACAGAATGGGCTGAGTGTGTTAGTACGCGTCGTGACGCCACCGGTTGGGGTTGCTCCTCGGGAACCGATGCTCTTGTTGCAAACCACTTACTCACCCTGGCTCGTCTTCGGTGCTCGCAAGCCGGAGGACACCGACGGGACTTCCACCCGAACCACCCCCGCCAACGGATTGCAAGTCTTCGACGCCAACGGCAAAGAGATTGAAGTGCTTCAAACGTCATCGATCAGTCCGCGTGGCTTGGGCCTCGTCAACGGGATGGTTCAAGACCAACAGCTTTTCATGTTGCGGAGTGATACAAACCAAATCCCCGCAAAGATCACGATCACCGGCAGCGGCAGCCAAACCATTCGTATCCCGTTTCGGTTGACGAACGTCACGCTCGACGAGCCTCAGAAACCATGACTCTGACGGAGTGGCTCTGCGTGTTCGCTGGGGGTGGAACAGGTGCGATTTTTCGTGCCTGGGTCAGCCGTTGGCTCGCCCAACCGGACGGATTCCCGTGGGCCACCTTGGCGATCAACGTCCTTGGCTCCGCTTTCTTGGGTGTGCTGACTGTCCTCTGTAAGGACCGCCCCACGTGGTTTCTGCTCCTCGGTACCGGCTTCTGCGGCGGCTTTACCACCTTCTCCACTTTCAGTGTCGAATTGGTCCGGCTCCTCGAATCTGGCCACTGGCTCAGTGCCCTCGGCTATGCTGGTGGGTCCGTCTTGGCAGGAGTCTTGGCGGCGTATGTTGCCATCAAATGCTGCTCACTCTCGTGAAATCTTGCTTGGCACCAACTGACGAGCGCAGGTAAAATGGGAGTATGAAACAGCACATCCCCCTAGCGGCCAACCGACGCGACTTCCTGTACCGAGCAGGTGGTGGCTTGGGCGGCTTGGCCCTGGCGAGCCTCCTGGCTTCGGAAGTGCGTGCCGAAGCTCCCGCAGGCCGGAACCCACTGGGGGTGAAGAAGCCACACCACACGCCGCTCGCGAAGTCCGTGATCTTCCTGTTCATGACCGGTGGTCCGAGCCAGATGGATCTCTTCGATCCGAAGCCGGAGTTGATCAAACGCCAAGGCCAAGTCCTTCCCGACTCGACTGGGAAACCGAAAAGCCAATTCACCTCGGGTAAAGAAACCATCCTTGGCAGCACACGCAAGTTCGCACGCCATGGCCAGAGTGGCCAGTGGATGTCCGACTTGATGCCGAACTTGGCGAAGCAAGTGGATGAGATCTGTTTCTTGAAAGCCTGCCATTGCAAGAGCACGATTCATGCCCCAGCGATGTACGAACTGCATACGGGCCGCATCCTCATGGGCCACCCGACGCTCGGCTCTTGGGTGACCTATGGTCTCGGCACGGTGAACCAAAACCTCCCGGCCTTCTGCGTCATGCCACAACCCGAAGGTGTCCCCGAGGGTGGGGCGCCCTGCTGGGGATCAGCGTATCTGCCAGCCGTGTATCAGGGGACGATTCTCCGCAAAGGCTCGACACCCATTCTGAACCTCAAGCCACCCGCAGCGGTTTCGCCTGAGAGCAATCAACGCACCTTCGAGCTGGTCAAAAAGCTCAACGAGATGAATCTCACTCCCGGAGACACGGACCTCGAAGCCCGGATTTCTACCTACGAACTCGCCTTCCGGATGCAGACGCACGCTCCGGAAGCGGTCGATCTCAGCCAAGAAACCAAGGAGACGAAACGGCTCTATGGCCTCGATCGTTTGGAGACACAGGACTTTGGCACCCGGCTTCTGCTCGCTCGTCGGCTCGTCGAACGAGGCGTGCGCTTTGTGCAGGTCTACAGTGGGGGCGGACCATTGAGCATGCAATGGGATGCCCACGACGACATCAACCAAAACCATGAGAAGATGTGCGGCCACGTCGATCAGCCGATTGCTGCCCTGCTAGAAGACTTGAAACGGCGTGGGCTGTTAAAAGATACGCTTGTGGTCTGGTGTAGCGAGTTCGGGCGGACACCGAACAGCCAGGGCAGCAAAGGCCGTGACCACAACCCGCTCGGCTACACCATGTGGCTTGCGGGCGGCGGCGTGAAAGGCGGTCAATCGATCGGCGAGACCGACGAGTTCGGGCTGAATGCCATCAAGAATCGCCTGAGCGTCAACGACTTCCACGCCACTCTCCTGCATCTGCTCGGCCTCGATCACGAGTCCCTGACGGTCCGCCATGATGGCCGCGACGAACGGCTGACCGATGTCGGCGGGTTAGTGATGTCCGAGGTCTACGAGTGAGGTTGGCTCTGGCAGCATGTTGGCTAAACTGCCAGGATGAACACGACCACGATTCTCTACGCAGTCCTCGCCGCCGGCGCTGGTTGCTGCCTGGCTCTGCAAGCGACCGCCAACAGCCGCTTTCGCTCGAACCTGGAAAGCCCGCTGTACGCTGCGTTCTTCTCGATCTGCGGCACGATCATCACGGCAACCATCGCGCTCGCCATTCTCCGGCCAACCTTACCCACCAGTGAAGATCTCCGTTCGACGCAATGGTGGAACTGGATCGGCGGCCCACTCGGCGCACTGATCGTCCTCGCCGGAGCATTTCTGACCAAGCAACTCGGTGCCGCCGTGTTCTTGTCACTGATGATCGCCGGCCAACTGATCCTTTCGGTGGCCCTCGACCACGTCGGCGCCATGGGCCTGGCCCAACAAGAAATCACCTGGGGCCGCGTCGTCGGCGTGCTGCTGGTCATCACAGGTGTCGTGTGCATCAAATACCTGTGAACCTGCGATTGGAATCCAACCTCACCCCCAACCCTTCTCCGAAGCGGCCGCTTCGGAGAAGGGGTTGGGGGATGAGGTTGTTTTACTCGTGACCATACCAACCACGGCAAGAATTGTGGTACACTACCCTTCCTGCCTGGTGGGGAGCATTTCGATGTGGCGATGGATTGGCTTGTGCTGGGTGTTGGGTCTGTCTTCGACGACGGCTCTCGCGGATGATTTCTTCGAGGCGAAGATTCGGCCCGTGCTTGTCGAGAAGTGTTACAAGTGCCATTCGGCGCAGTCCAAGAGCGTCAAAGGTGGGTTGCGACTGGACTCGCGTGCTGGGTTGCTCGCAGGGGGCGAGAGTGGCCCGGCGATTGTGGCCAAGGATGTCAAAGCGGGCACCTTCCTCGAAGCGATTCGTTACAAGAACCCCGACCTGCAAATGCCCCCGACGGACAAACTCCCGCACGCTGTCATCAAAGACTTTGAGACCTGGATCGCCACCGGGGCGGCTTGGCCCACGGAGACTGGGACCGAAACGGTCGTCAGCAAAGGCTTCGAGATCAACGCTCGCAAGGCCGAGCACTGGGCTTGGAAACCGATCGCCCGGCCTGCAGTGCCGAAGCTCGATTCCACCTGGCCACGTGATGATGTCGATCGCTTCTTGCTCGCCAAACTCACGGCCAAGAACCTCACCCCGGCTGGCGATGTCGATGCGGCCACTTGGCTTCGGCGTGCGAGCTTTGCGATGCGCGGGTTGCCGCCGAGTGTCGCGGAGGTGGCCGAGTTCCAGCGGGATTCGTCGCCGGTGGCTCGGGAAAAGATCCTGGATCGCTGGTTGAACTCCACGGCCTACGCTGAGCGTTGGGCACGCCACTGGCTCGATGTCGTTCGCTACGCCGAGACTCGGGGCCATGAGTTCGATTACGCGATCCCCAACATCCACGAATACCGGGACTATGTGATCCGGGCCTTCCAAGACGATGTGCCGTACGATCAATTCGTCAAGGAGCACATTGCGGGGGATTGTTTGCCGAAGCCGCGGATATCGAAGGTGGGCAATGAGTCCGTCATCGGCACGGCCTTCTGGCACCTCGGCGAAGAGGTGCATTCGCCCGTAGACATTCGCCAGGATCAGGCTGACCGCTTCGACAACCGCATTGATGTCTTCTCGAAAACCTTCCTCGGCCTGACGGTCAGTTGTGCGCGTTGCCATGACCACAAGTTTGATGCCATCAGTGCCAAGGATCACGCCGCGCTCTTCGGCTTACTCGAAGGCAGCAGCTACCGCCAGACGCGCTTCAACTCGCAGACGCAAGACGCCGAGATCGCCCGCGAATGGCAGAGCTTCCTGAAGACACTCACCCCCGCGCCGGTGGTTGTACCTGAGTCCCCCACGATAAAGTGGGCCAAGGCAAACCCAGGGCTGGTCATCGCGGACTTTACCAACAGCCCGCCTCCGTTCTCGACCGATGGACCCGCCATCACCCACCTCCCCGCCGGCAGCCAAAGACTCACGCCGACGGGAGACGCGGTCACCGCTAGCCCCGAGCCATTTGGCGCGATGGTTTACGATCGCTTCTGGGATGCTTGGAAACTGGCGCCGGGCGTCTCGCAAGACAGCCTGGCACTCGGCACCCAAGTGCGTGCTGGGCTAACCGTCCGCACGCCGCAATTCACTCTCACGAAGCCCAAGGTCTTCGCTTTGGTCCGTGGCGATGCCTTGCTCTATGCGGCGATCTCGCAGCACATCGTCGTCAGTGGTCCGTTGCATGGTGCCCTCGTCAAACGTGTCGCAGGTGCTCCGAACTATCGCTGGGTCGAGATGAATCTCTCGAACTACATCGGCAAACGTTTCCACCTGGAACTGAGTGCTCATCAGAACTCGGACTTTGCCGTGGCGATGGTGGTCCAAGCGGATGCCGAGCCATTCGCGGTGCCCGCTGCGCTGCCAAGCCAACCCCTCACTGCCGAGCAGAACAAGAGTTACCTGGCGAAAGCCAAAGAACTGCAAGCTCGCCTGACGCCCAGCCGCTTGGTGCCGAGCCTTTGGGATGCCGATGGCGTCGATGCCACCTTGTTCGTCCGAGGTAACCCGCGGACTCCGGGCGAAGTCGTGCCGCGGCGTTCGCTCGAAGCCCTCGCTGGCTCCGAGCGCATCGCTCACACCACCGGCAGTGGCCGCTACGAACTGGCTCAGCACCTCACCGACCCGAACCAGAACCCATTTTTGGATCGTGTCATCGTCAACCGGATCTGGCATCACCTTTTTGGCCGTGGTCTCGTGCCGACGGTCGATAACTTTGGCGTCTTGGGGGAGAAGCCAAGCCATCCGGAGCTGCTCGATTACCTGGCCACGGAGTTCGCCAAGAGTGGCCGGCAATTCAAGCCGTTCATCCGTCGCTTGATGCTGACCCGTGCGTATGCCATGCAGAGCCAACCGATTTCGAACACCCAAGACCCGACCAACGAGTTACTGCATCACTTCCGCATCCGTCGGCTCGAAGGCGAAGCCATCCGCGATGCCATGCTCGTCGTCTCCGGTCGGCTGAACGACACACCTTACGGGCCATCTGTGCCCATCCACCTGACGCCGTTTCTGGAAGGCCGAGGCCGACCTGGCTCGGGGCCAATCGATGGGGCTGGACGGCGGTCGATTTACCTGAGTATCAAGCGGAACTTCTTGTCCCCGTTCTTGATCACCTTCGATACGCCGATTCCGTTTAGCTCGGTCGGCCGTCGGCAAATCTCGAATGTCCCCGCACAATCGCTGATCCTGCTGAACGACCCCATGGTCCACGAACTCGCGGACCACTGGGCCAGCCGTCATGCCAAGAACCCCGACCGCCAGGCCGCGATCACGCAGATGTACCTCGAAGCCTTTGGCCGCGAACCGACCGCCGCCGAACGCCAAACCCTCTCTCGCCAACCTGCCATCACCCCGGACCTTGCCCACACTCTGATGAACCTCAAGGAATTCATCTACGTGCGGTGATTCCCGATCCCAAATGCGAGAATCTGACCTCGTGTTCTTCTCTGGGGTGGGAAGGAAATCGGAATTCGGAGTAAAAGGTCCGAGCGTGGTTGTCCCGGAATATGCAGTTCCGGTTGTTTTCGTACCTATGGCTCGAAAATTGCAAAGTTGACCGTGACCGATGGATGATTTCCACTACATCTATAACCTTGCGTGACTCGCTTGGCTTCGGTTCGGCCCATTGTGTTGATGGAACAGATATGGCAACGACAGCACCCACGCCGGTTTCCGGGAAAGCAACTCCCTTGTTGCACACGACACGTCGTGGCCTCTCGACGGCTTCGTTCTGCCTCGGTTTGTGGGGCTTTGCCACATTCTGGATGTATCCGTTTGGCTTCTTTCTCTGCAACATTGCCATCGGCTTGGCACTGACTTCGATCGTCATGGGCTTCCGCTCGGGCGAAAAAGGCCAGCAACTGGCGTGGTGGGGCCTGCTTTTCGGGGCTTCCGGAGCCGGAGCAGCGGTAACGATCTTCCGCTTCTACCAACTGGCCTACGAAGGCTCGATCCCGACAATGCTTTAAACGAACTTAGTCAACGATTCCTGCCACTAGGCTGAGGCCTGGTGAGACGATACGAGGACAAGGCGACATGGCTCAGTTATTCCCGAAGAGCTTCAACATCCTGGCTAGACTTTCGATCTTCGCCGTGCCATTCCTGGCGGCGGGGGCCGGTGCTGGCGGGGCAGCCTTCTACCGTTCGGACTACACCACGGGTGCCCGTGAAGTGGTCGAGCAGCCGATCCCGTTTAGCCACAAACACCACGTGGCCCAGCTGGGGATCGACTGCAAATACTGCCATACCTCGGTCGAGGTCTCTGCCGCCGCGGGGCTTCCTCCGACCAAGACCTGCATGAACTGCCACCAGCAGATGTGGCAATCCGCGGATCTCTTACAGCCTCTGCGTGACAGCTACACCAAGGGCACGCCGATTGCGTGGAACAAGGTCCACAACGTTCCGCATTACACGTACTTCAACCACTCCATTCACGTCAACAAAGGCGTGGGTTGCTACTCCTGCCATGCGAACATCGACGATATGAACCTTGTGTTCCAGTCGAAGACGTTGCTGATGGAATGGTGCCTCGATTGCCACCGCACCCCCGAGCGGCACCTGCGACCGAAGGACGAAATCTACAACCTGAAGTGGAAGGCCTCGGACGTCACGAACCCAGACACCGGCGAGCCGTACGACCAAACCACCCTGGGCAAAAAACTCAAGGAACTGCACCAAGTGCGCGAGCCGAGCATTCTCACGAACTGCTCGATGTGCCACCGCTAACGTTCCTTCCCACCAGACACGTTCGACCTTGAGGACGATTTGATATGCCTCCTGTGAGCAATACCCCGGTGCCCGCGACCGGTGAAACGGAATACTGGCAATCGGTAGACCAGTGGATGGACTCGGCCCAATTCGAGAACCTCGTCAAAAACGAGTTCCCCGAAGATGCCGCTGAGTGGCTTGACCCCGTCAGTCGTCGGCAATTCCTGACGATCATGGGTGCCTCGGTGGCCCTCGCGGGAGCCGTGGGTTGCAATCCCTCGCTGAAGCCTGCCTCGGCTAAGAAGATCGTGCCGTTTGTGAAGCAGCCCGAGCAAATGCTCCCAGGCGTGCCGCTGTTCTTTGCCACGGCGGTCGCTCAGCAATCCGGCGTGGGCCTTGGGGTCATCGTCAAACAGACCGAAGGCCGGCCGATCAAGATCGAAGGCAACCCGAATCACCCCACGAGCCTCGGCGGCACGAGCCTGACCGCTCAGGGGACGATCCTGGGGATGTACGACCCGGATCGCTCGAAAGAGATTCTCTTGAATGGCGTTTCGGGCGGTTACGACAAGTTCGTGACCACGATGAAAGACGAACTCGAAAAGCAGAAAGCCAAGCAAGGCGGCGGCATCCGCTTCCTGACCGAGCCAACCACCTCGCCGACGTTCGTGAAACTCGTCGAAGAACTGACGACCCGCTTCCCCAAGATGAAGTGGGTGACCTACGAGCCAATCAGCCGCGAAAACCATCGCAAAGCCGTGATGGCCGCGTTTGGTGCTCCTGCCAACGTCGTCTACAAGCTCGACAAGGCCACCGTCGCTCTCTCGCTCGACGCGGACTTCCTGACCGATGGCCCGGCAGCTGTTCGCAACGCCAGGGACTTCATGAAGAACCGCAAGGTTCGCACGGTCAAAGCCTCCGTGGCCGCGGGTGAAGGGATCGAACTCGACAAGATGAACCGGCTCTACGCCGTCGAGTCAATGCTGACCTCGACGGGTGCTGTTGCCGATCACCGTCTCACACTCAAGCCGAGCCAAGTCGAAGACTTTGCCAAGGCTCTCGCTGCGAAACTTGGCGTCGCGGGTGTGCCAGCGGGCAAGCTGACCCCGGCTGCGGAAGCCTGGATCGCACCGGTCGCCGAAGATCTCCTGAAGGCCAAGGGCACCTCGGTCGTTCTCGTGGGTGATACGCAACCGGCGATCGTTCACTACCTCGCCTTCGCGATCAACGAAAAGCTCGGTGCCTTTGGCAACACGGTGACCTTCACCGATCCGATCGAACCGAAGACGAGTGATCTCGCCGAACTGAAAGCCCTCACCGACGACATCAATAAGGGCGACGTCGATCTGCTCTTCATCCTCGGTGGCAACCCCGCTTACGACGCCCCGGTCGATCTGAAGTTCACCGAGGCTCTCGTGAACATGAAAGGCACCAAGGTTCGCCTCGGTGGCTCGATCGACGAGACAACCCACAACGGCCAGTGCCAATGGCACATCAATGCCGCGCATTACCTGGAGACCTGGGGCGACATCAAAGCCCACGACGGCACCGTGACCATCCAACAACCGCTGATCGCCCCGCTTCACGGTGGCAAGTCCGCGATTGAAATCCTCGCCACCCTGCTCGACTATGGCGTCAGCGACCCGATGGATGTCGTCCAGGGGACTTGGAAGAAGTTCCACGACGAGAAGATCAAGTCCGCGGACTTCACCGCTTGGTGGGAAAAGTGCCTCCGCGACGGCGTCGTCCCGGGCACCGCAGCACCTGCGAAAACCGTCTCGGCTGTCAAAGCCGCCGGTGACGCGATGAAGGAACTGCCACCGACCTCCGCCAAGACTGGCATCGAAGTGCAGTTCCGCCCTGACCCGACCATCTACGATGGCCGCTTCGCCAACAACGGCTGGCTGCAAGAGACCCCGAAGCCGCTCACGAAGCTGACCTGGGACAACGCCGCGATCGTCAGCCCTGGCACTGCCGAGAAACTCGGCGTCAAAAACGGCTTCGCTTGGACCGGCGGCGAACATGGTAACACCATCGCCGACATGGTCACGCTCAAGCTCGATGGCCTGCAAGTGCCGACGATCGGTAAGATCGCCGTCTTCATCCTGCCAGGCCACGCCGACGATGTCGTGACCTTGCACCTCGGCTACGGTCGCACCCGCGGCGGCAAACTCGCTTCGGGTCTCAGCGAAGAGTCTCCGGGCCTCGGCTTCAACACCTACGCACTCCGCACCATGTCCAACTTCTGGGGCGGTGGCGATGCGAAGATCGAGAAAGTGAGCGAGACCTACACGCTCGCTTGCACCCAAGGCCAGTACCTGATGGAGAGCCGCAAACCGGTTCGCCATGCCACGGTCGAGCAGTTCAGGAAGGACATGGAGTTCGCCCAAGTGCCCCCGGCCTCGGCTGCGGAGTACAAGGAGCTCCGGGCCATGACGCCCGGTACCCCCGAAGACTTTGCTCGCCTGGGTCAGAATCACCCCTACGCCCACGTGCATGAGCACAAGCCCCACGACGCCCGTGTCATCCCGCTCTCGCTTTACCCCGATAACCCGAGCAAGGTCAACGGCCAAGAAGCCAATAAGAGCTACCGCCGCTGGGGCATGGTGATCGACCTCGGCTCGTGCATCGGCTGTAACACCTGCATCACAGCCTGCGTTTCCGAGAACAACATCCCTGTCGTCGGCAAGAAGGTTGTCACCGAAGGCCGGGCGATGCACTGGATTCGGGTCGACCGCTACTTCTCGATCCCCGGCGACGAGACCCAATCGGACGAGTTCGGCAAGGCCAACACCAGTGCCTCGTACCGTGCCGAGAAATCGAAACTCTCGGATCGCATCCGGACGCACTTCCAACCGGTGCTTTGCCAGCAGTGCGAAAAGGCCCCGTGCGAAGTGGTCTGCCCCGTGGGTGCGACCATCCACTCCGCGGACGGGCTGAACGACATGGCGTACAACCGCTGCGTCGGTACCCGCTACTGCTCGAACAACTGCTCCTACAAAGTCCGGCGGTTTAACTTCATCCAGTACACGGATTATGTGACCGACTCCTTGAAACTCGTCAACAACCCCGAAGTCTCAGTCCGGACCCGGGGCGTGATGGAGAAGTGCACCTACTGTGTGCAACGCATCCGCAACGCCGAGATGGAAGCCGAACGCGAATTCGACAAACGCGCAGCCGCAAAGAAGCTCGATCAGTTTGGCCGACCGAAGATCATGGATGGCGAAATCGTCACGGCGTGCCAAGCGGCCTGCCCAACGGGGGCCATCACCTTCGGCGACATCAACGACCGCGACAGCGCCGTCCTGCGAGCCAAGGCCGAAGAGCACAACTATGGGCTCTTGGCCGAATTGAACACCATGCCGCGTACCAGTTACCTGGCCGCGATTCGTAACCCGAACCCGGCCATGCCGAAGGGGGCCTAAGCCAATGGCAACCGTCACGACACCGACGCCCGGCGTGAAGTCCTACGACGCCGAAACGAAGTTCCCGCCCCACTCGGAAGGGATGGTCCTGGGGAACCACAACCTCGCGACACTCGGCGACAAAATCTCCGATGTCTCGATCCAAATCACACCGACGCCTAAAGCCTGGTGGCTGTTCTTCCTATTGGGCATCACGCTCACTGGTTCCTTGGGCGCGGCGATCACTTACTTGCTCTATCTCGGGACAGGGATCTGGGGGATTAACCAGCCTGTCGCTTGGGGTCTCGCGATTGTGAACTTCGTCTGGTGGATCGGCATCGGCCACGCCGGGACGCTGATCTCCGCGATTTTGCTCCTCATGCACCAGAAGTGGCGCACGAGCTTGAACCGCTTCGCCGAAGCCATGACCATCTTCGCCGTGATGTGTGCGGGCATGTTCCCGCTCCTGCACATGGGTCGGCCTTGGCTCTTCTACTGGCTCTACCCGATGCCGATGAACTTCGCCGCCTGGCCACAGTTCCGCAGCCCGCTCTGCTGGGACGTGTTCGCCGTGACGACGTACTTCACCGTCTCCGCGGTCTTCTGGTACATCGGCCTGATCCCGGACTTTGCCGTCCTGCGAGACGTGGCCAAGAACAAACTGCAGAAGTTCATCTACGGCATGCTCGCGATGGGCTGGCGTGGTAGTGCGATCCACTGGCGCCGCTACGAAAAGCTCTATTTGCTCCTCGCTGGTCTCGGCACCCCACTCGTGTTCTCGGTGCACACGATCGTGTCCTTTGACTTTGCTGTGTCGATTGTGCCCCTCTGGCACGCGACCATCTTCCCGCCGTTCTTCGTCGCCGGGGCCATCTTCGCCGGCTTCGCAATGGTGATCTGGTTGGCAGTTCCGCTCCGCCAGTTCTACGGTATGTCCGACCTGATCACCGACAAGCACATGGATTTCTGTGCCAAGGTGATGCTCGGGACCGGGTTGCTCGTCAGCTACGGTTACTTCAACGAAGTCTGGATGGCCTGGTACAGCCACTCGATCTACGAGTGGGACACGACCATGCAACGCCTCTGGTACAGCCCGTACGCCTGGTCGTACTGGGTGCTGATCCTCACGAACACGATCATCCCGCAGTTCCTCTGGATCGATAAGCTCCGCAAGAACATGTATTTCCTGTTCTTCGCCGCCTTCTCGGTGCACATCGGGATGTGGTTCGAACGGTATGTCATTGTGATCACCCTGAGCCGCGATCACCTTCCTTCGAGCTGGGGCCGGTACGCTCCCACCCAGTGGGACTACATGCTCTTCATCGGGACGATCGGGTTCTTCATTACGCTGTTCTGTCTGTTCGTGCGGTTCGTGCCGATGCTTTCGATCACGGAAATGCGCGAGTTGCTTCCCAAAGCTCAAGGCGGCCGCGATGGCCACGCCGTCATGGAGAATGCCAAGTGAGTGCCACCCACCACGACACCCCCACGACCTTCGGCTTGCTGGCGGAATACGAAACCGCCGACAACCTGGTCCACGCGACCGAAAAGGCCGCCAAAGAAGGCTACACGGTGATGGACGGCTACTCGCCGTACCCCGTCGGTGAAGTCGCGGATGCGCTGGGTTTCCCACGCTCCGAGATCGGCGCCATCATGTTCATCGGCGGCCTCTGCGGCGCGACGATGGGCTTCTTGATGCAAGCCTACCTCAACGGTGTGGAGTATCCGATCAACGTCGGTGGCAAGCCGCTCGTCTCCTGGCCGATGTTCGCCCCGATCACCTGGGAACTCCTGGTGCTCTCGGCGTCGTTGTCCGGCGTGATTGGCCTCTTTGCTCTGTGCGGATTGCCTCAGCCGTACCACCCGCTGTTCAACGTGCCGCAGTTTGCTCGTGCGACCCGTGACCGCTTCTTCTTGTGCATCGAAGCGACCGACCCCAAGTTCGACCTCGCTAAGACGCAAGAATTCCTGACTTCGACCCAACCTCTGAGCATCGCGGAGGTGCCGGAATGACCATGCCAACCTTCACTCGCCTTCGCGGCCTAACCTTGGCCCTCTTCCTGAGCTTGCCGACCTTCGTCGGCTGCCAGCAGAAGATGGCCGAACAACCCGCACCGCGGCCCTACGAACAGCACCCGCAGTTCGCTAACAAGCAATCGGCCCGGCCACTGGAACGCGGTGTCATCCACCGTAACCAGCCAACCTCCGATGACCCACTCGTGTCGTGGTTGACACCACTCGGCAAGAACCCGCAAACCTCCGCGGACTGGAAAGCGGACGCTGGTGCCAACAACACCGCCGCCCCGACCGCCGGTGCCCCGACTGACCCTGCCAACTTCATCAACGAGTTCCCTTTCGAACTCAGCGTGGATGACCTGAAACGCGGTCAGTCGCTTTACAACGCCAACTGTGCACTCTGCCACGGTGGCGCAGGTTACGGCAACGGCAAGATCGTCGAACGCGGCTTCCTGAAACCACCTAGCTACCACACCGACCCCAAAGGCCAAGAGTCCGACGCTGGGCACTTTGTGGGCGAAGCCAAGAAAGACCTGCCCATCGGTTACTCCCGTGGCTTTGACCGCTACGGCAAGAAGATCGCCCTGAAAGATGTGCCTGTCGGTTACATCTACCAAGTCATCTCCTGGGGTTACGGCGGCATGGCCTCCCACGAGACCCAACTGCCTAACCCCGCGGACCGCTGGCGTGTCATTGGCTACGTTCGCGCTCTGCAAAAGAGCCAGAACATTGCCGAAGCGGATGTGCCTAAAGAGATGCTCGACAAGATCAAGAATGGCGACAAAGGCAAGACCAACGCCGCCGCCGCGAAACCGGAGGCCCACTAATGGCTGACCACGCACACGATCACCACGATCATCACGGCGGCGTCCTGCCCACCGAACCGGTGGCCATGGGCGGCCTCAAGACCGTTGCCCTCGGCTCTGCTGTCATTGGCCTCGGGGCCTTTGCTGGCCTCAGTATTGCCAACATGTCGAGCGCTGGCGATTATGGCGTCCGCGATGTGTTCATGACCTACCTCTGCGCTTTCGTCTTCTGGGCGAGCTTGCCACTGGGGTCACTGTTCTTGCTCCTCACCGGCGTCATGACCAGTGCGTCATGGGGTGTGGTTCTCCGCCGTTGCTTCGTGGCCTCGATCAAGACGCTGCCGGTCCTGGCGCTCTTGTTCATCCCGATTGCAGTGAGCCTCTTCTACGACCACGGCAAACAGTCCCCGTACTGGTGGGCGGACCACGCCTGGCATGGTGACGCCGAAGCGATCCGCAAAGAGATGTCCGCTGGCGGCGCCACGGTCAGCGATGCGGATGTTGAGAAAGCCAACATCGCCAAGATTTCCAAAGAGATGCACCTCCGGCCCGAAGCGGTGCTGGAAGCTCAACACAAGATCCACGACATCCTGAACCCAGTGATGTACCTGGGCATCACACTCGGTGGCTTCTTGGTCCTCGGAGCACTCGCTTACGTGACCCTGGGGGCAATGAAGAAGAACGACGAACTCAATCAATCCGATGCCTACACCTTCCTGCGGAAACTCGCCGGGCCGGGTGTGGTCATTTGGGTGTTGACGATGACGATTCTTGCGACACTCTGGTGCATGTCCGTGGAGCCGACCTGGGCTTCGAGCATGTTCCCGATCGTGTTCGGCATGAATGCGTTCCTGACCTGCTTCTCCTTCTGCATCTTCACCTTCTACACCGTGAACGCGGACAAGAAGGACACCCTCGCGGTCGTCAAAGATAAGTTCCGCATCGACATGGGGACGTTCACCTTGGCCTTCGCCATGGTCTGGGCTTACGCCTCGTTCAGCCAGTACATGCTGATCTGGGCCGGTAACCTACCCGAAGAAATCACCTACTACCGCAAACGCGCCGATCACGGCTGGGAATACCTCGCGTACTTCCTGATGGCCTTCCACTGGCTGATTCCGTTCGTGGTCTTCTTGTTCCGCGAAGTGAAGACCAACACCAAAGCGATGCGCGTGATGTGTGTCCTGCTCTTCTCGGTTTGTATCGGGGATGTGATCTGGTGGATTCTGCCAAGCGTCCCACGCGAAAACTCGACCCTGCATGTGCCGATGGCCCTCGCTGCGATTCTCGGCGTGGGCGGCCTGTGGGGGATCTTCTTCACCCGCAACCTGAGCCAGAAGCCGATGCTTCCCTCGAACCACGAAGGCCAATTCCTCCAAACCTGGGGCCATCACTAACCCGACTCACCCAGGAAAGGGGCTACTACTATGGCACACACACCTGACAATCATGGCGATACGCCACTCACCAAACTCGTGGTCTCCGTCACGGGCATGGGGGCGGACGAACATGGCACCGAACCACCGGGCGTCGACAAAGTCAGCATCACCGCTGGCCACGAACCGGACCAGTTTGGCGCTAAGGGCATCCTCTACGTTCCGCTGCTGGTGGCGATCGTCGTCGTCTGCGCGATCGGCTTGATCTCGACGATCTTCTACTTCGCCGTGGGCAAGCTGCCTCCAAGCGAGAACGCCAATGCCACCTCGCTCGCCCAGCAGCAGAAGCCGCTGAACGAACGCATGGCCACGATCAGCTCGACCGACCCGAACGCGAAGTTCTCCCAGCCTCGCTTGGAATACTTCAAGCAGATGGAGCACTCCGAGAAGGACCCACCGAACTTGCGTTCCAAACAGCCGATCGAATACCCCGGCGCCACCTACGAAATTCGCCCCGAGGATCTCCGCGCTGAGAACTTCATTGACCCAACGTCGCGCAAGAAGATTCTGCTCGAATCGACCGTGATCGACGCGGACAAGAAGTTGATCACGATCCCGATCGAAGATGCCATGAAATTGGTGGTCTCGAAGCATCTGTTGCCGGTTCGTAAAGAGCCGATCACCGTGGCCACGACGAGCGATGGCAAAGCCAAGCTCTCGAACGCGGGCCGGGGCGGTCCTTCGATGCCTGCCGCCCCCGTGGTCAAGGCACCGGCTCATGATCACAAACACGATCATGATCACAAAGACGACCACAAGAAACACTAACCAGGTACTTTTGCTATGCTCCGGTCTGGAATGCTGATCCTGTGTCTCTTCTTCGCTGCGACGGCGCCTGCTGTCGCACAGCGTGGCAGCGGCATGGGCTACGGCATGGCCCCCAAGCCTGGAGACAATGGCCCAAAAGAACCCGAAGGTGTGAAGTTCAACCAGAACCTCGGCGGCATGTTGCCCACGACTCTGGAGTTCTACGACCACAACGAAAAGCCGATCACCATTGGCCAGGCCATTGGTGGCAAACCGACGATCTTCGTGCTCGCCTACTACCGCTGCCCGAAGCTTTGCAACCAGGTGCTCACGGGTGTCCTGGATGCTTTGAAAGACATCCGCGAGAAGGATGCGAACTTCATCGCCGGCTCGCAATTCAATGTGGTCGTCGTGAGCGTCGATCCTCGTGAGTCAGCGATGACCATCGCCCGACCGAAGCGTGAATCGTACATGCGCGAATACTTCGGCCACGACCGGGACGTCCCGGGGTGGTTATTCTTGACCGCGAACCATGGCCAAGGGACCAACGTCAAAGACGCGGAGACCAAGATCCACGAACTCGCCAGTGCTGCAGGCTACGAGTACGTCCTGAGTGCTTTCAACAAGCCCCACCGCTACGACAGCAACCGTGGTGGTTGGGTCAACACTCAGAACGAAACCCTGTTGGTTGATTTGCCCCGGAACTACGATTACCAACATGCCAGCGGCATCATGCTCGTGACCCCCGAAGGTAAGATTTCGAGCTACTTGCTCGGCATCAACTACGGGGCACGCGATGTCCGCCTCGGTTTGGTGCAGGCTTCGAGCAACACCATCGGCACATACTTCGAACGGAACGTCTCACAATACTGCTACGTGTACGACGACGTCAAAGGGCACTACAAACCCACGCTTCGCTGGACGGCGATCATCGCCTTCCCAGTCATGCTCGGGATGTTTTACATGGCCTACAGGACGATCCGCCGTGGCCTGCGTGAGAAGCCTCTGACTTTGCCAACGACTGCCAAGCCCGAGGCTCCCGCGACCTCGGCCTAATGAGACCAACGCAACACACTCCGGGGGACGAGACCCCGAAGGATTGAGGAACTGATGATGTTTGCAGCCATCGATACGGTCGTCTTACCGCCGCAAGCTTCCGAGTTTGCGAGCACCTACGACATCTTCTTCTGGTACATCACCGCTGTGATCACCGCCGGCGCCGGCGTGGTCTTCGCTATGATCACCGCGTCCTGCTACCTCTACGCCCGCAAAACCCCGACCGACAAGACGCCTCGCATCCTCGGCTCGAACAAAGCCGAGTTCATCTGGACCTTCATTCCGTTCCTGTTCTTCATGTCCTTCTTCGTCTGGGGCGTGAAGGTTTACAACGATGAAGTCTCGATCCCACAAGATGCTCCCGAATACTTCGTCGCAGGCAAACAGTGGATGTGGAAGCTCCAGCATCCAGACGGTACCCGTGAAATCAACGAGTTGCACATCCCCGTGTGTGACCAGTTCGATTCCAGTGGCCGCGTGACCGAGCCGGGCATCAAGATGACCGGGACTTCCGAAGACGTGATCCACGACTTCGGCGTACCTGCTTTCCGCTCGAAGTTTGACGTGGTCCCTGGCCGGTACTTCTCCGTGGGTTACAAGCCGACGAAGATCGGCACCTACCACATCTTCTGCGACCAATACTGTGGCCAAGGCCACTCGCAGATGGTGGGCAAGATCCACGTGCTCTCAAAGGCTGATTACGAATCCTGGAAACAAGGCGTGTACCGCAAAGAAGGCAAGAATCCTGTCGATGGCTCGCCAGCTTGGGAAGGCCGCAAGCTCTTCTTGAAGCTGCAATGCAATAGCTGCCACAACAACGAAGCCGCGGCTCGTGCTCCACAGCTCGCTGGGATGCATGGCCAGATGCGACCTCTCGAAGATGGCACGCTGCAGAAGTTCGATGACGAGTACATCAAGCAATCGATCCGCAACCCGATGGCCAAGCAAGCCGCTGGTTGGTCACTGCGGATGCCAGCTTACCCGCTCTCACAAGTGGACGAAATCGAACTGCGGAACCTGACGGCCTACATCAAGAGCCTGAAAGCCACCGACCGCTTGCCAGACCGCACCGAGATGGCCCCAGCCCCTGTGGGTGCGCCGATGAAACCCTCGGCCAACGTCCCGAACCCAACGCCACCCGTGGCTCCTAAATAACACTGACATCACATAAAACTTTATCGTCGGAGAAAACATACATGGCGACCTCCGTTCCCAATTTGCACTACACCCCGCAGATGGTTCCGATGGCGGAACTGCCTCCGGAGCAAGAAAAGAACCGTACCCACTACCTGAACCACGATTACGGTCTGTTCTCGTGGCTCCTGACCGTGGACCATAAGCGCATTGGGTTGATGTACCTCGTCACCGCGAGCGTCTTCTTCCTCTTCGGCGGTCTCGCTGTCGCGCTCGTGCGCTTGAACCTAATTACCCCGACCGGGGCGATCCTCGAACTGGACCAGTACAACAAAGCCTTCACGGCCCACGGTACGATCATGCTCTTCTTGTTCCTCATCCCCATCATTCCGGGGGTGCTCGGGAACTATCTGGTACCGATGATGATCGGGGCCAAGGACATGGCCTTCCCGAAGCTCAACTTGCTCAGCTACTACGTCTGGCTCGCCGGTTCACTCTTCTTCGTCTGGCAGCTCATGGTCGGTGGCCTCGAAACCGGCTGGACGCTCTACCCGCCATACTCTTCGAAGTATGCCCACACGAACGCCCTCTACGCGGGCCTCGGCATCTTCATCACTGGCTTCTCGTCGATTCTCACGGCCATCAACATCATCGCCTCGGTCCACAAGATGCGTTGCCCTGGGATGACCTGGTCCCGGTTGCCACTCTTCATCTGGGCGATGTACGCCACGAGCTTGATTCAGCTCCTCGGCACGCCTGTGCTCGCGGTCACGATCGTGATGCTCGCCTTCGAACGGCTCACCGGCATCGGTATCTTCGATCCCTCGATCGATGGGGACCCGATTCTGTTCCAGCACATGTTCTGGTTCTACTCGCACCCCGCTGTGTACATCATGATTCTGCCTGGCATGGGTGTGATCAACGAAGTCATCACCTGCTTCAGCCGCAAGAACATCTTCGGTTACAAAGCCGTGGCTTGGTCGTCAGTTGGTATCGCTGTCGTCGGCTTCTTGGTCTGGGGGCACCACATGTTCCTCGCAGGCCAAGGTTACTTCCTCGGCATGCTCTTCTCGATCCTCACGATGCTCGTGGCCGTACCATCAGCTATCAAAGTCTTCAACTGGACCGCGACGCTTTACAAAGGCTCGATCAGCTTCGAAGCCCCGATGATGTACACCATCGGCTTCCTCGTGCTCTTCACCATCGGTGGGGTCACGGGGTTGTACCTCGGGGTCATGGGGTCCGATATTCACTTGCACGATACGTACTTCGTCATCGCCCACTTCCACTTCACGATGGTGGGTGGGATGCTGATGGCCTGGCTCGCGGGGTTGCACTTCTGGTGGCCGAAGATGACGGGCCGGATGTACTCGGACTTCTGGAGCCGCCTGGCTGCCGTCGTGGCGATCGTCGGCTTCATCATGACCTTCATGCCGCAGTTCGTCCTCGGCTACAACGGCATGCCGCGCCGCTACCCGAACTATGCTCCGGAATTCCAGTTCCTGAACATCATGTCGACGGCTGGTGCCTCGATTCAGGGCCTCGGCTACCTGATGCCGATCTTCTACCTGACCGCCTCGCTCTTCACGGGTCGCAAAGCGGATGGCAACCCTTGGCAGGCCACGGGCCTCGAATGGCAAGTGCCTTCGCCACCGCCAATGCACAACTTCGACGAAATCCCGGTCGTGTACTTTGGGCCATACGAATACTCGGTGCCGAATGGCCTGGAAGCGGTCGTCGAAGCCGGTGTTCACCCCGAACAATTATCCAAACCAACCCCGTCGGTCACGACGGTCAGCCACTAACTTTTGAGGTTCCCCGTGGCCGCTACTGTCACTGAAACTCGTGGGCCAGTCGCCCACCACTTCAACAACCTTCTCCAGCAGCAGTCCACCGTGCGGCTGGGGATGTGGTTGTTCCTGATCACCGAAGTGCTCTTCTTCGGCGGGGCCTTCTGCGCCTACACGGCTTACCGCATCTGGTTCCCCAAGGAATTCGAAGCGGGCAGTGCCGCACTCAACGTTGGCATCGCCTCCGTGAACACGATCTTGCTCTTGGTCAGCTCATTAACCTGCACGCTGGCAATCCGCTCGGCTTACAGCAATAACCAGCTTGGCATCAAGTTTTGGCTCGCGACCACCGTGCTGATCGCCACGGTCTTCTTGGGCCTCAAAGCCCGTGAATACCACATCGATTACGAAGAAGGCCTGATCCCTTCTCACAAGACGGTCTTCGTCCAAGAGAAGCAACCCGATGGCACCTTTGTCGTGCGTGAGAAATCGGTCTTCGCCATGAACCTGGCCAAAGTTCTGGAACATGAGAAGTACGATTGGAAAGCCAAAGGCGTGGACCTTCGCCGGGTTCAGTTGTTCTTTGTCTTCTACTATGTGATCACCGGTCTGCACGTCATCCACATGATCGTTGGCATCGGCCTGATGGTCTGGCAGTTGATCCTCGCTCAGATGGGGTTCTTCCAGCACCAAGCCCGCTACGTTTACATCGAAGTCATGAGCTTGTACTGGCACTTCGTGGACATGGTCTGGATGTTCGTCCTGCCACTCCTGTACTTCGCTGGCCCACACACGCTGGAACAGGCCATCGCCCAGTTCAAGCTGGCCATCGGCCTCGCCTCCGGCGGCCACCACTAACGGAAATCAACCTCACCCCCATCCCCTCTCCGAAGCGGAGAGGGGTGCCGGATTTGAGAATAAGCACTAACAGCGAGCGGAACCATGAGCGATCTCAAACCTACCGTCCACGAACATGACGATCACAAAGTCCCACCCGTGGCCTCGACCCTGACGACCTTCGTCGTCCTGGCGGTCCTGGCGGCTGTGGCCCTCGCCGTGGGTTTCTCGAACCTAGGCCCGATGAAGGTCTTCGCCAGCCTGGCGGTGACTGCTGTTCAAGCCGTGGTGCTGTCCCTGTTCTTCATGGACCTCCGCCAAGCGGACAAACTCACCTGGCTCTGCGCCGGCGCGAGTGTGTTCTGGGTGCTGATCATGTTCACCTTCACGATCACCGACTATGTCACACGCCAAATGACGGCGTATTAACTGCGTTCCCAAGTTTTCCCAGGTGAAGTTTTCCCAGGGTTACGCTTCGCTTCACCCTGGGCTAGCAGCAGACGCCACTCCGTGGCTAAGAATTGGGACTGTTTTCAGCCGCGGAGCGGCGTTTGAATCTAGCCCAGGGTGGAGCGAAGCGTAACCCTGGGAAAGAGTCGCCAAGAATTGTGAGTGCTTTGAGCCGCGTAGCGGCGTTTGAATCTAGCCCATGGTGAAGCGAAGCGTAACCCTGGGAAAGAGTCGCCAAGAATTGTGAGTGCTTTGAGCCGCGTAGCGGCGTTTGAATCTAGCCCATGGTGAAGCGAAGCGTAACCCTGGGAAAGAGTCGCCAAGAGATTTTGAGGAGATGGATACGTCATCGGTCACGAAGCGGGGTGGGAGTCGATCCTGGTTTTGGGGTCGGGTTCTCGCCCTTTGTGTTTTCCCAGGGGTGCTCTGGGCCTTTGTCACCGGGTGCTCATCTGAGGACTCGGGATACGACCCTGCGCTGAGGTATCCTGTTCGCCAAGACGTCATCGTGGTCTCGCCGCCACAAGATACGCCCCAATCCACGACACCCCTCGGCAACCTCAACGCCACCCTCGCGGCTTACGCTCGGATGCCAGGCGGACAGATCGTCGACCCCACTGTCCATGGCCCCGATGAGCGCACGGCACTGGAAACGACCCTCACCGACCTCTTTGGCACCCCAGCCGCTCCCCGGCTGCCGTCCGACAAGGTCGGGGACTATGACACGAGTTCCGCGACGCTCGCTCGTGGTAGCCAAGTTTACAAACGCCAGTGTGCCAGTTGCCATAGCCTCACGGGGAGTAGCCGGGGGCCTGGCGAGTGGATGCCGTTCCCACGGGACTACCGCACCGGGATGTTCAAGAGTGCCACGACGCACGCCAAACCCAGCCCCGTCGCCCTCGCTCGCTTGATCCGCCAAGGGGTCCCTGGTTCGGTGATGCAACCGTACGACCTGATGACGGATGCGGACCTGCGAGCGGTGACGGCTTACGTCATTCACCTCAGCCAACGGGGTGAAACCGAGTTGCGTGTCTTCAAGGAACTCGCCGACGAAGAACCCACCGCCGAGGACTTCCGCAAACTCGCTCCCGAGATCGCGGCCAAAGTGGCGAGTGCTTGGCAAGCCGCTGCGACTCCGGCGCCCACGAACATCATCCTGCCCACCGACCACGACAGCCTACGTCGCGGGCACAAACTCTTCCGCGAAGCGACCGGCGCCGGGTGCATCAGTTGCCATCAAGCCTATGGCAAAGAGGACACCTTCCGTTACGACTCCTGGGGCATCTCGGTTAAGCTTCCTGATCTCACGCGCGGCGAACTGCGCTGGGGCCGTGAACCATCGGACCTCTTCCACCGGGTTCGCTATGGCATCCCAGCGTCGGGGATGCCCTCGAACCCGAACCTCTCGGACGCCGACACCTTGGCCCTGGCCGCCTTTGTCGCGGCCATGAGCCACCCCGACCGCCTGCCCGACGACGTCCGGCAAGTGGTCTACCCAACCACTGGGGAAACCCCATGACCGATACACCCCTGATTCGCCCCGTCCCTCGCTGGCTCCGAAACTGGTCCGTGGTGACGCTGATCATCGCAGCCGCCGTTGTCATCCTTGGCTCGCTGATCACCACCTTCAAAGTCGGCATGTCCGACCCCGTCTGGCCGACCGAGCCGTGGTTCTTGATGGTCAATCGAGATGTGTGGTACAACGAACCTGCACCCGGTTACCTGATCGAGCACACGCATCGTCTTGTCGCTTGGTCGATCGGCGTATTTGCTGTGGTGCTGACACTGGGCGCCTGGGCCAGCGAACGCCAGAAGACATTACGCTACGTGGGTCTCGGCGCGGTTGTCTTTTTGCTCGTCGCTTACCTCGGACTGCATGGCGAGATGGGCATGGCCGCTCGCGCTCGCAAAGCGGGTGGGGGCTTGCAATGGCCCACCATGACGACCATCCCCACCTTGCTCGGCATGATTACCGTACTGTTGGCGTGTCTTTGGGCGGCCCGAGTTCGCTCGGTAGGGACGTGGGTTCGTGTCTTCTCAGCGATCGGTTTAGTCGCGGTCATGATTCAAGGTTTGCTCGGTGGCTACCGCGTCTACCTCGATCAACTCATGGGCACTCAACTCGCTGCCATCCACGGTTCCTTTGGCCAAGTGACCCTTGCACTCCTGACGGCGGTCACGATCCTTGCGGCACCTCGCAAGGTCGGGGATGCGTTGCCGGAGAGTGTCCGCAACAAGCTCAGCCCGTGGACGATCGGCCTCGTGGCCATCGTTGTGATGCAGCTCATCTGGGGCGTGTGGGTTCGGCATATCGGCACACCGCTGTCCCAGCGATTGCACATCCTGACCGCGTTCCTCGTGACCGCCATGATCCTGGTGCTCGTCTTCCAAATCCTGACGAACCCCAGTGCCAAGGCCCGCTTCGGTGGCTACGCTTATCACCTCCTCGGCATCCTGGCAGTGCAGGTGGCACTGGGCGTCGAAGCATACTTGGGTAAGTTCGCCCTCGTCGGCCCGGAGGCGATGTTGCCCCCGGAGATGCGGTCGATCTCCACCAGCGGTGCTGTGCTGCGGACGTTGCACACGCTCATCGGGGCGGCTCTGTTGGTCTCCGCGGTGGCTCTCGTGGTGCGTTGGCACCGCCGACCGGTGACGACCAGTGACATCGAAGTGACACAACCTCAAACGCCACGCGAAGTGGCGACGGAAGCGGCGGTTCTCGTATGAAGACATTAGAAGCCCCGCGCCGCGGTCGTGCCCTGAACTCCGAGATGCCCATGCCCGAGACCCCGCCGAGTTCGCCCCCCTCGGCCACACCGTCTCGTGGGAAGGACTTTGTCGAACTGGCCAAACCGCGCATCGCCACGATGGCGCTGGTCACCGTGGCCGCCGGGTACTTGCTCGGCGCCGCCGAGAGTTTCGACGCTCTCCAACTCCTGCATACCCTGATCGGCGCTGGCATGGTCGCGGCGGGTGGCAGTGCTTTGAACCACCTCTTGGAAGTGCGAGCCGATGCGAAGATGAACCGCACCGCCCGCCGCCCTCTGCCCACCGGCCGGGTGCATCGCTACGAAGCCCTCATCTACGGCCTCGGCCTCGCCATCGCGGGGACCGTATACCTTTACCTGTTGATCCCACACGTCAGTGCGGCCATCGCCGCCGCCGCGACCGCGTTCTTGTACGTGGCCGTGTACACGCCGATGAAACGCTGGACCAGTTGGAACACGATCGTCGGGGCCATCCCCGGTGCCTTGCCGCCGATCATCGGCTGGTGTGCGGCTCGTGGAGAGATCACCTGGGAAGCCGTGTCGCTCTTCGCCATTCTCTTCGTCTGGCAGTTGCCGCACTTCTACTCGATTGCCTTCATGCACCGCGAAGACTACGCCCGTGGTGGCATGAAGATGCTCCCCGTCGTCGAGCGCGAAGACGGCTTCTACACCGGCCTCGCCACCGTCGGCACCTGTGGCCTGCTAGTCGCCGTGACCGTGATGCCGTTCGCCGTGGAGGCCGCCCGTTGGCTATATCTGGCGGGGTCGCTTCCACTTGCGGTCTGGTTCTTCCTCCGCTGCCTCCGCTTTGCCCGCACCCGCACCCACGTCAACGCTAAGAGTGTCCTGCGTGGCTCACTCGTTTACCTCGTCGGCATCATGTTCTTGCTCGTCATCGATGGCATCGCCCCACGCTACCTGTGAAAGAGTTTCCAAGGCGTTGGGCAGTAGTTAGTTGACCCATCCGCGATTGGCTTCAGTGTCTAAACACCCCGATGGATCCCAGCCGGGGCGGTGGCTTGAGCGACGACGCGTACGGGTTTGAGGGTGTTCGTGTTGAACAAGAGCGGCATCAGGATGAACATGCTCACGCCCCCGAAGAGACAGACCATGATCAGGGCATGGCCCACGTGGTAACGCATGATCGGCCAGAGGGCAATCAGCCAGGCCACGAAGTGCAAGACGTTGATGAGCAGCACTGTGATTGAGCCAGAGGTGCTGGGGGTTTCGACTTTGCGGAGGTTCTCGTCGCTTAGGAACGAAACACCCCCTTCTTCCTTAAACACGAGCGGGTCGGAGGCTTTTTCGAGGCCCGTGTACTTGGTGCCGTCGGTGGCCGTGACGTACTTCTTCCACTCGCCGGAGAGGTCTTTGACTTTGAGTGCCGAAGTGATGTAAGTGCTGCTGGAGCGGTTGAACGCCTTTTGGCTCTCGGCTTCCAGGAACTGCCCGCCGTTCGGCCCACCACCGGGCTGCCATTTGAAGAGGACGGTGGTCTCTTTGTAAGCACCGTTCTCGTCTTTGATCGGCAAGCGGCGGATGGCTTCGAACTCGTTGATATCCCGTACCGCGGTGGCGTTGAACTCAAAGAAGGTGCCGTATTTGTCTTTGTGCGAGGCGCGTGTATTCAGGTACGCCCACCCCGTGACGACGATGGCCATCAATAGCCCCGCAACGAGCGAGCGGAGGATCATCCGCTCCGCTGCGGTGCTGTAGAGCAGCGGCTGCAGGAACGCCGCAACCCCCAGGAAGATGGCGGTAAACCCAACCAGGCAGCCCAAAAAGCTGACAACCAACATCATCCCAGGATTCACGGCTTAGCTCCGAATGGTTCAGGGTGAGGCTCAGTTAATCAGGTACTCGAAGCGTTTCTTGAAGTCTTCACCAGACATGTTGACCACGGCAGCGAGTTTGGCGAGCATCGCTGGGTTGGTGAAGTCTTCGGCTTCGAGGCGGGTCATATAGTTGACGGCGCATTCGAAGAGTTCGCTCTTCACATCCACGAGGCGTGGACGCATCCGGCTGGTCGCAGGATCGATCATCGTTTCGAATGGCAGCGGTTTCAAACTGCCGCCTTCGAAGCTCATGATCGCGCCGTATTCGCTGGAGGCCTCGGAGTGCAAGAACTTGACCGCGCCGTAACCGAGGTTACGGGTGTACTCGGCATCGAACGGAATCGGGTCGGCACAGCGGAGTTCATAGCCCAGGTCTTTGTCCACCATCGTGACCTTGAGACCCAGTTCTTTCAGGCGGGCATCGGTGCGGTAACGGATCATACGGCCGAATTCGATTTCCCCGAGTCGGAGGTGGCCGTGCGGGTCGCGCTCGACGTTGCCGTAGCGTTCGAGATCGTCGCCAAGAGCTTGGATGAGACCTTTCTCGCCGATCGATTCGATCAACCCTTCAGCCATGACCGCCAGGCCGTAACCTTTGCCTTCCGCTTTTCGCTTGATGATGGAGCCGACGATGATGTCGCAGATCATGTCCAGGGTGACGTTCTTGCCTTTCAGTTCCTCGGCAATGATCGTGACCGTCGCCGCGGAGGCTTTGCCGATGCCGAGTGCCAAGTGCCCGGCGGCGCGGCCCATACTGACGATCAGATACCAGCGCGTCGTCGTGCGGGCATCTTCGTACATGTTGCGAGCGAGGCCCACGCCGATGTGCCGGGCGGTCTCGAAGCCGAAGGTGGGGATTCCAGGGGGGAGTGGTAAGTCGTTGTCGATCGTTTTGGGGACGTGAGCGACCTTGATTTTTCCGGCGGCTTTTTTATACACCTGGCTCCCGCTGAAGGCCGTGTCGTCGCCACCGATGGTGACGAGGTATTTGACGCCGAGCTTGTCGAAGGATTCGAGGACTTTCTTCATGTCCTCTTCTTTCTTCGCAGGGTTCGTGCGGCTGGTGCCGAGCATGCTACCGCCACGGTTGTAATACTGCGTGACATCCGGGATCAGGAGTTTCCGGGTGTGCTGAAGATCCCCGGAGACGAGGTTCTTGAAGCCATCACGAATGCCAATGACTTCCAAACCAGAATTGATGGCTTCAATGGTCACCGATGAAATGACGCCATTAATCCCTGGAGCCGGTCCACCACCGACCACAATTGCCAACTTGCCCCCTGCGGATGAATCTGCCATGTGCTCTCGGCCTCGTGCGAAATGTCAAGAAGTTTCCTTCGTCAGGATGGTGATGCTCCCGCGATTTTCAAGGGCAAGTGCCGCGCTGTTTTTGCTGATGTTAAGCTTCGGATGCGCGACGCAAATGCCAACCGACCGCCGTTGTGCTCCGCCATGCCCTGAGAGCCGGGGAACCACGAACGATGCGCCCCCTTCGGACTATAAATTCACCGATCCTGATACCTTCGATAAACTCACCGAAAGTCTCGCAAAAGGCGGCGAACCGGCGCCGAATCGCAAGAACTACGAAATTCTGGCGGTTTCCGGGGGTGGCAAATACGGAGCGTATCCGGCGGGGGTGGTGTGCGGTTGGACGGCCGCTGGGAATCGTCCCGTCTTTGACATCGCCACGGGAGTCAGCACGGGGGCCTATGTCGCCGTGTTTGGCTTCCTCGGGCCGAAGTACGATGAGGCGTTGAAGAAGTTCTACACGACCACCACCAAAGAGATGATTCTCAAGAACAACCCCTACGTCACCCTGCCGTGGGCGTCGTCGTTTGCCTCCTCGGAACCACTCAAAAACCTCATCACCGAAACCATCACACCGGAAATCCTGACCGACTTGGCTCAAGCTCACGCCGAAGGTCGCCGGCTCTTCATCGGCACCACGAACCTGGACACCAAACGCCTGTGTGTCTGGGATGTGACTACGATCGCGGCTTCGAATCGGCCTGACAAGAAGGAGCTGATCCGGGACATCTTCCTGGCGACGGCGTCCGTCCCGGGGGAGTTCCCGCCAGTGCCGTTTAAGATCAAGGTCAACGGCGAGGAGTTCACCGAGTTGCACGTCGATGGCGGGGTGACTTCGGAAGTCTTCGCTCGCTTGGCGATTTTGAATGTACCGCAAGAACAGCTGCTCTCCGGCCCCCGACCGCTCACCGGTTCCAACATCCACATCATCCTCGCCGGCAAACTCTTCGCAGACCCCTCATGTACCAAACCCAAGCTCATTGGCATTCTGGGTAGCTCTGTGTCGTCCTTGATTTACGCGATGACACAGAACGACATCCTCCGCATTGGTTACCTGTGCAACATCACAGGGATGAAATCCCGCTTCTCGGCGATCCCGCGAGACTTCGAAGATGACGGCGATGCCCTCAACTTCGAACCCATCGGCATGACCAAGCTCTTTAACCTGGGCTTCGAAGCCGCCCGCAGTGGCCAAGCCTGGCGAACCCGTGCTCCAGGCATCGAGCCATCCGAGCAATCCGTCCCCCGCACCGGCACGGACTTCACCATCCCCAACCTCCCTGCCCCCGGCCAGTACGGCGGCCCGGTGTTGCCGCGGAAGTAATTACTCCACTTCGCTCGGTTGACCTCGTAACCCAGCTAGGGCCTTCGCAAGGAAGCTGGCGAAGCGGTGTTCGCGGATGGCGGTGCGGGCTTCGCGCATGAGTTCGAGGTAGAAGTGGATGTTGTGGATGCTCAGGAGCGTTGGCCCGAGCATCTCGTCGGCGTGGAAGAGGTGATGCAGGTACGCGCGGCTAAAGTTCGCACAGCAATAGCAGACGCAGCCCGGCATCACCGGGCTGGGGTCGTGGCGATGTTTGGCATTCCGCATCCGCACAGGGCCTGTCCAGGTGAAGGCTTGAGCGTTGCGGCCACTGCGTGTTGGCATCACGCAGTCGTACATATCGATGCCGGAGGCCACTCCGATGAGCAGATCTTCGGGCCTCCCGACTCCCATCAAGTAGCGAGGTTTGTGGCTCGGCAACAAGGCCGCACACTCGGGCAACGCCGCGTGCATCGCTTCTGGGGCCTCACCAACGCTGAAGCCACCCAGCGCGTAACCAGGGAAGTCCATCGGGACGAGGGCCTCGGCACACTCAGTACGGATGGCAATGTTCGTGCCACCTTGGACGATGGCGAAGAGCTTTTGATACGGGTGGTTGTGATGTGTCTTACATCGCTCGGCCCAAAGCACAGAGCGGCGGACAGCATTGCGTAACACCGGTTCGGCGGCATCTCCCGGCGGGCACTCATCGAGGACCATGGCGATGTCGCTGCCTAGGTTTTGCTGGATGTCGATGGCCTTTTCGGGCGTCAGCTCCAGTGCTCGGCCATCAATGTGTGAGCGAAACTTGGCCCCCTCATCCGTGATTTTTCGCTGTTCCGCGAGGCTGAAGACCTGGAAGCCGCCCGAGTCCGTGAGGATGGGGCCGTGCCAGCGCATGAACTGGTGCAGGCCGCCTTGGTCGCGGATCAGCTCGTCGCCGGGGCGAAGCGTGAGGTGGTAGGTGTTGCCCAGGATGATCTTGGCGCCCGTCGCGGTGATCTGGTCTGGCGTCAACCCTTTGACCGTGGCTTGGGTGCCGACTGGCATGAAGATGGGCGTCTCAAAGTCCCCGTGGGCCGTCGAGACGGTGCCCAAGCGAGCGAGGCCATCAGTCGTGTGCAATGTGAACATGGCTTACGTCGTCGGTGCAGGAGCGGGGGTCGTGGAGCGTTGCGAGACCAGCAACCCTCCGACGATCAAAAGGAGCATCGTGGCCAAGAGATACGGTAACACCCGAGACGCATGTTGGTAGAAGAGCACACTCCCCAGGAACGGCCCGAGGATCCGCCCCAGTGCCGCGAAGGACTGATTAACACCAATGACTTCGCCTTGCCGAGTCGGGTCTGCATTCTTGCTGATGAGGGCCGAGACCGACGGATTCACGAAGGCAAACCCCGCGACGGCCACGGCCACGGAGAAGTAAAAGAACACCGACATACTCTGCGATGGCTCACCACCCGTGTTGCGGAGCATGAACGACCCCGCCGCATTCGCCCCCACACCGAACAGCCCTGCAAGCATACAAAACAAGCCGATTTTCATGAGGTATTCTTCCGATCGTCGCCCCGCGAGTGGTCGGTAAATACCCCCCTGCACCACCATCAAGACAAAGCCGATGAAGGCAAAGACGAGGAAGTTCTGCTCCTCATTCATGCCGAAAGCGTCTTGCGTGAAGAGGGCCAATGTCCCTTCGAAGTTGGCGAAGGCGAAGATGGCGAGGAAGTACATCAGCACCAACATCCCGACGGCTGGCATCCGCAAGACTTGCGTCGTGCGCGTCAGGCTGAAGAACTCGCGACCATGTCTTGGGCCAGGTTTCAAGGTCTCGGGGAGCACGCAGATCGCGAGCACGAGAGCCAGCGCCGAGAGCAGCGAGGCCACGGCTCCGGGTGCCCAAGGTTCGCTGTGAAGCAGCAGTGAGGCGTAAGCAATCAGCGGGCCGAAGGTGAAGCCGATGCCGAAGGCGGCACCGATGAGGGCCATGCCTTTGGCCCGCCGCTCGGGTGGTGTGCAGTCGGCGATGACCGCCGCCGCCGTGCCCACACTGGCCCCCGCGATCCCAGCGCCGATGCGCGAGAGTAGCAGCAAGCCGATGGCGAGATAAGCAGACTCCGCTGGGAGTGCCGAGGCGAAGCCGAAGAGAGCGTAGAATACCACCGAACCCGCCAGGCCGAGCATCAGTATGGGTCGACGGCCGATGCGATCTGAGACGCGGCCCCACATCGGGGAGAAGACAAACTGCATCACCGAGAACGACGAATACAAGGCCCCAATGATCGGTCCACGCCAGACTTCGTCGATGTCTCCCAAGAAACGATTGGCATACCGAGGCATCAGCGGCAAGACGATGCCGAAGCCAAGGAGATCAATGAACACCACCAAGAAGACGATCAACATCGCACGCCGAGCGGCCTTTTCCTCGGGTGTGCGTATCTCTGTGGTCTTTTCCGGCAAGGGATCCCCCGACATGCAACTCTCCGTCTCTGCAAGCATCACACTTCGCAGGATACTTGCGAACCCCTAGGGTTCAAGGGCTTGAGATTTCGACTGGCCAAGCAGTATTCACCACGGAGCACACGGAGTGCACGGAGTAAAAAGAGAATGGGTCGCGGGCAGGATGATATCGCTGAGGCTCTCTCGATTCTCTCTTCTTGCCTCTGTGCTTTCCGTGTGCTCCGTGGTGAATACTGCTTTCATCACCCCAGGGACTTTGGCCCGAGGGTGACGACGGTGGGGTTCTCGGCGGGGTAGCGGTCGAGGTAGCGGAGGATCGCGGCATCCGTGAGGTTGTTGATCGCTGACTGGATCTCTTCGACACTGCGAACACGACCCAGGTTGAAATAATCCCCGGCCATCGAACTCGCGCGAGCACTCGTGGACTCTTGCTGCATCACGAGGGCTGTCTTCAACGTCACTTTCAAGCGGTCGAGTTCTTCCTGTTGAATGCCGTCTTTCAGTCGGCGGATTTCGCCTAAGAGCACATCCAAAGTCTCCTGGGCACGGTCGGTGCGGGTGCCAGCGTAGCAGACGAGAGCGGCGTGTTGCTTCAACACATCATGCGAGGCGTACACGGAATACGAGAGACCACGCTTCTCACGGACCTCCGTAAAGAGTCGTGAACTCATGCCGCCAGAGAGCACACCCACGGCGCCACGGGCCGCGTAGTAATCTTCGTCTTGGAAGGTGGCACTCGGCACCGCGAGGGCGATTTGTGTCTGCTGGGTGTCACGCTCAACGTGGACGGATTCCCGGTTCGCTGACTTCAACTCCAACGGCTTCACGTCTTGAGCTTCCCAACCGCCGAAGAGGTCCGCGACCAGGCTTCGCAGGCTTGGCCAGTCGATGGCCCCGGCCACGGAGAGAATCGCGCCACGCGGCTGGAAGTAACGCTGATAGTAGCCCTGCACATCAGCGTGGGTCGTGCCCCGAATGCCATCGAGTGTGCCGTAGCGGTTGCGATTCAACGGGCTGGGGTAGAAGCGATTCTTCAGCTCCAACATCACCAAGTCTTGCGGTGAATCTTCCAGTCCGACGAGATCTTGCAGTAAAGCCTCCTGAACCGATTCAATCTCGTCTTCAGGCAGATGCGGCTTCAGAAGGATGTCGGCATAGAGCCGTAGCGTGTCCGGGAGGTTGCGTGCCAACGTCCCCGCAGCGAAGATGGCGTTGAAGCCCCCAATGCTCTCGGAGCGATCGGTGCCGAGGTTATCGAGAGCGTTGGAAAGCTCTTGGCTATCGAGGGAGCCTGCGCCACGGGTCAGGAGTTCGGTCAGGATCGACCCAACCCCCAGACGGTCCTCGGGTTCTTGGGTGAACCCAGCCGGGATGGCAAAGGTCATCGTCGCCGAGCGGACATGGTCCATCTTCTCCGCGAGGAGGGTCAGCCCGTTGGGAAACGTCTCCTGAAACATCTTCACTTCGGCCACCGGTCACCATCCCTGAAATCAAAATTCTGCAAAAGGCTAGCCTATGGATTGGCTGGCTATGGGGCGCTACTTCTTCATGGGGACAAAGTGGTCGTGAATCGCGCGACCAAGTTTACTGAGCACGAGTTGGGCTTCATTGTCGATCACCCAGCGTTTGTCTTCGTTCTCGTTGGTCAGAATACAGATGGCGATCATCGGCTTGCCTGCCACGTAAAGCAGACCAGCATCGGTGCGGGCGGCGGTCACGGCTCCGGTCTTGTGGGCGAAGACGGCTCCCGGTGGCAGGTTCCGCACAATGAGTTCGCTGTCTTGATTCTTCTTGAGAATCCCGAGCATCTCGTCGCAGGCTTTCTCATTGACGACTTTCTTGGTGCCGATCAACTCCAATAGCCCCACCATCTCTTTGGCCGTCGTGGAGCCGAGGCCGTATTTCTTGGTTCGCTCGGGGTCCACGCTCGTGACACTGCCTTTGTAAACCTTGGCGTTGATCTTCGTGTTGGGGAAACCGAGCTTCACCATCGTCTCGTTCGTGGCCGGGATGGTGATCGTGTCGAGGACCATGTTCGTCGCCGTGTTATCGGAAACAGTGATCATCAACCGCACGGCATCCAGCAAGGTGAAGGTGGCTCCTGGGCTGAAGCTATCGGTGAGCACCCCGGCGCCGGGGACTTGGTCTTCTTTGGTCAGCGTCAGTTTCTGGTCGAACTTGTGCTTCCCCGCATCGACTAAGCGGAAGGTCTCGACCATGATCGGCAGCTTGATCAGGCTCGCCGTCGGCATGACTTCATCGGCTTGGTGGTAGTAGGTTTCGCCGGTGCCCAGGTGCTTGACCGCGATGGCGATCTTGCCTTTGTGCGACGCAATGATGGGTTTGAGTTTCTCTTCCAAAGTCTGAGCCGAGGCGAACGCCGGGATGAGTACCACGACCAGCAAAACCAAACAGCGAACCATCATCGACTCCATTGAAGAGAAGGTGTGCACGATGCTGAGTATCATATGCCGGTGGCTTTCAAGTGTGAGTTCGGAAAGTCCTCCTCAAGAGGTGAATCGTTGACTGCGTTGCCGATTGATGATGTCTTGCCGGACGTGCTGCGGCATTTGCAAGCGGCGGGTGCGGTCGTACTGCGGGCCGCAACGGGCGCCGGCAAGACGACGCGGGTTCCGCCAGCGGTCGCGGGAATCACGAGAGGCCAGCTCTTGCTCATCGAACCGCGCCGGGTGGCCGCACGTGCCGCCGCACGGCGGATGGCGTTCGAAGATGGCTCGAACTTGGGCGACCGGTTCGGTTACAGTGTCCGGTTTGATCACAAAGCGACCCATCGAACGCGCGTCGTCGCTTGCACGCCGGGGGTCGCGCTGCGGCGACTGCAAGAAGATCCTTTCCTGGAAAACATTGTCGGCATCATTTTCGACGAGTTCCACGAGCGTGGTCTCGAAACCGATTTGCTCTTGGGCATGGCCCGGCTGATTCGCCAGACCGTGAAGCCAGAGTTACTCGTGGTCGTGATGTCCGCAACCATCGACACGACGTTGATCTCGAACTACCTGGGTGGTGCCCCGACGGTCACGAGCGAAGGGCGTAGCTTCCCCGTCGAAGTGCGTTATCGCCCGAAGCGGCCCGAAGTCGCGTGGCCCGAAGCCGTGGCCAGTGCGATCGAGACCGCGACTCAAGAGACCCCTGGTGATGTGCTGGCGTTTCTGCCGGGCGTCGGTGAGATTCGCCGGACGGCCGAGTTGCTCACTCACCTCGAGCCGGATTTTCTGCTTTTACCACTCCACGGCGAACTCTCACCCGAGGAGCAGGACAAGGCACTCCTCAAACATCCACGGCGAAAGATCGTGCTCTCGACGAACGTCGCGGAAACGTCAGTCACGGTCGAGGGAATCACGGCGGTCGTCGATTCGGGCCTCGCTCGGCAACAGGAGTTTGACACGGCCGTGGGCATGGACCGCCTCGAACTGCGGCCCATCTCGCGGGCCTCGGCGGATCAGCGGGCCGGGCGGGCGGGGCGAACGCAACCCGGCACCTGCTACCGCCTCTGGGATGAGGTCAGCCATCGGGCACGGCGCGAGAGCCAAGAGCCAGAGATCGCTCGCGTGGACTTATCGAGTGCGGTGCTCATGCTCGCGGCCATCGGTGAAACCGATTTCGCCCAGTTCCCCTGGCTCGATGCCCCGAGGCCCGAAGCCTTGGCCCTGGCGCTGAACTTGCTCACACTCCTCGGAGCTTGGCACGATGGCAAACTGACGGAACTCGGCGATCGGTTGATTTACTATCCTGTGCATCCACGCCTCGGCCGATTGCTCCTTGAAGGCGAACGGCTCGGTGTACCAGGGCGGGCGGCCTTGGTGGCGGCCATGCTCAGTGAACGGGACCCCTTCCGCCGGGACCGCGACGCCAAGCCGATTGACACCGAATCCGATGTGCTCGATCGCATCGAAGCCTTGGAAGAGTTCGAAGCGACTGGGCGATTGAGCCATTCGATTGGCTCGCTGCAACGTGGCAGTGCCCGCCAGCTTCTGCAAGCCCGCGACCAACTGGCACGCCTCTTGCTCAACTCTCAAGCCACGGATCCGGATGAAGCGATCTTGCGGGCGATCTACTCCGCGTACCCCGATCGCTTTGCGAAACGGCGGGCGGTTGGGGATTCTCGGGCGAAGCTCGTCGGTGGGCGTGGGGCCAAACTCGGGCCGATGTCCGGCGTGCAGAGCGAGTTGTTCGTGGCCGTCGATGTCGATGCCGGCGGTGCAGATGCCTGGGTTCGGATGGCCTCGGGCGTTCGCCGGGAGTGGCTCGATCCGGAGTTCATCATCACCACGACAGAAGTTTTCTTCGACGAAACCACCGGCAAGCTCGCAGCCCGTCGGTACACGAGCTACGTGGACCTCATCCTCGACGAACAGCCCATGCCGATCCCAGACGACGACCGAGCTGCCGAGGCACTCACCGCTGCCGCGATTGCCCGGCTCGCCGAGGTGTTACCCGATGCCGAGAGTGCGGCGGGCCGGTTCCTGACGCGCTTGAAGTGCCTGAAAAGCTGGTGGCCAGAACTCGATTTGCCGACGATCGAAACCGATTGGCTCACCGAGCATCTGCCGAGCTTATGCAAAGGTCGCCGGTCTCTCGCGGAGCTTCGTGCGGCACCCTGGCTCGACCTGTTACGCGGCGTCATGACCTACCAACAACTGCAAACCCTCGACCGCGAAGCCCCGGAAACCCTCGAAGTGCCCACAGGCAGCCAGATCGCCCTGACCTACGAACTGGGCCGACCACCCATCCTGGCCGTGCGGATCCAAGAACTCTTCGGCCTCGCTGAGACGCCCCGCCTCGCCGGTGGTCGAGTCAAAGTGCTGCTGCACCTGTTGGCCCCGAACTATCGCCCGCAACAAGTGACCGACGACCTCGCCAGCTTCTGGGCCAACGGCTACCCCGTCGTCCGCAAAGACCTACGAGGCCGCTACCCCAAACACAGTTGGCCCGACAACCCCCTCGAAGCCGAAGCCATCCGCGGCCCCAAGAAACGCCCACCAGTACCCTAACACTCACTCACCTTGGGGGGGATTGTTCTCAGGTTTGGCTGCTTTGGCTTGTTCGCGGCGAATGGTGGTGTAGGCAGCCACGGTGCCGGGGAAGCCAATGGTCCCAGCGGCGAGTGTCAGGATGTGGTCCATCTCCGCGCTCGTGACCCCGACGGCGACGGCCTTACGCACGGCCGAGCTGATGGCACCATCGCGGCCTGAGCCAATGGCGATGGCCAGCTTCACCAGCCGTTGCGTGCGCTCATCCAGCGGCCCGGCGGAGCCTGCCTCTTGGACAAGTTGCCAGGCTTCCGCCAGGGCTGGAAACTCGGCAGTGAACTCGAGGAACGCCCCGGGTGGCTTGGGTAATGAAGGTGACGACATGGGCAGCCCAAGGGTTGCCCAGGGTTCGCTTCG
>JBOFPH010000071.1:0-271640 GCA_051659845.1 Fimbriiglobus sp.
GTTCGACGACGTCATTGATCAACAATGCGAGTAGTTGGGTGATTGGTTTTGGGGATGGTACGAATCGTAGCATTGTCAATCAGGGTCTGATCGAGAGCAACGCAGGTAGCATGTCCATCAACCCCTCAGGATCATTCACGAACAGTGGCACCATCCGGGCCAACGCAGGCGTGATTACGATCAACCCGAGCGGTGGGCTGATCATCAGCGCTGGTTCGACGATGGAGACCAACGGCAGTGGTCAAATCCAGATTCTCACGAACAACGTCAGCAACGCTGGCACCGTCAGCGCTACTTCGGGAACCTTCGATGTCGCTCCGACGACAACCGCGACTTATTCGAACGCAGTTGGGGGTTCGACACGTCTGAGCAGTGCCACACAGAACGTGGGCAACTCGTCGGCTTCTGCTGTCAATAATGCGAGCGCGTATTCAATCAGCTCTGGAAGTACAGTCAATGTCGGTGGAACGGGGGTGAATCGGGGGTTGTTCACGAACACGGCTGGCACGACGACATTGCGAGGAACTTTGAATAGCCGAAGAACCACGTTCTTGGATGGCACTTTGGCGGGCGACGGGACGGTCCAAGGTATCGCTGGGACGCGGGCCTTGCTCTTGACCTCCTCGGCAATGCTTAAGCCTGGGAATTCGCCGGGTCAAATCACCATCGGTGGTGGGTTGGATATCAACAGTGGTCTTGAGATTGAGATCAGCACCGGGGGTGGCGGCAACAACTCGACGACGGTCGGCAATACAACAGCCGGTGGCGGTTTTGACACTGTTAGGAACACACCTGTGGATGGCAACCCATCCGATATTATTGTCCGAACAGCCTTGTCCATTCGGTTGGTGGTCGAAAGTGCCAACCTGAACACCGCGTTCTGGGCGGCTCCGCAATCGTGGCAAATTATGTCAACATCGAATGGGGCGATCACCTTTTCGAACGGTGTCCCCGGTGACCCCGTGACGAACATTGGCATCCCTGCCCCGACGGTGTTTATGCTCGATCCCAATAACACCAACATCAACACACAAATCACTTGGCCAGGTTCAACCTTCGACTTCAGCATTGCCAATTCAGGGGCAGAAAACCGGCTTATGCTGAACTGGAATCCTGTCCCCGTCCCCGAGCCGACGAGCATCTTGGCAGTGGCATCGATCCCATTGGCTGGCCTTGCCTGGCGACGACGTAGACGCTCTCAGCATAAATTCGTGGCTTAACTCCAGGCTCCTTGGAACCGAGCGGATATGATTCCCTTGAACTTCGGAGCTGGCGTTGGCCGAAGATAGGATGTGGCACGATGCCTAGCGAGATCGCCCAGGAGTAGACATGGCCCCCACCGCAACCTCAAAAGCCCCCGTCACACAACCTGACCCGACTGACCCCTACTGGTGGGCCGAAGGGGGGCTGAAAGAAGCGCTGCTGCGCAACCCCTCGATGGTGCTCAAGGATCGCGGCGTCAACGTCCCCGCGAATATGCCGTTGCCGTTGGTCCAGGAGATGCTCCGGATCACGATGTTGCTCTGGGTCGATGGCTATGCTGTGCCAGTGAACCGATTCCACATTGACCCGATGGACGAAGGCATCCTCTTCGGCAAAGGTGTTTGGGAATCGACTCGCACCGTCAACCGCTCACCATGGCTCTGGGACTACCACCTGGCCCGGATGACCAAGACCATGAAACTCCTCGGCATCAACGTCGCCCCGGAACGGCTACCGACCGCCGACCAGATCGAGAAGTACGTCAGTGTGCTGACGATGCAAGACATCATCATCCGTGTGAATGCCTCCATGGGCCGGCCTGGGAAGCCGGGCATGGTCTGGATGAGTGCCACGATGAAGGCGATGCCAATGGACACCTTCCGCGTCCAGAAACGGCGTGCGGCAGTCTTCAAGGATCACCCGTATCTGCTCTGGAAGACTTTTAATTATGCCGGTCGGCTTTACGCAGGTGCGGCAGCGTTTGTGCCGGGGGCGTTCGATAGCGCCCTGATGGTCGATGATGACGACAACATCCTCGAAGCCGCTCACGCCAACGTCTTCTTCCGCTTCGCCGATGGCTGGGTCACCCCCGCAGATAACGGCATGTTCCTGCCGGGCACGGTGCGGGAATACATCCTGAAAACGCAACCCTTCCCGGTCAAGGAAGAAACGGTTCACTACAGTCGGGTGCCAGAGATTCTGGAAGCCTTCGCCACGAACTCGAACGTTGGTATCACCCCGCTGACGCAGATCGATGGCCATGCGATCCCAGCAGGCGCTGACACCAAAGCCTTGATCGCTAAACTCGGACTGAACCCCCGACTGAACAAGTAACCTCCAAGGCGAGCGGCACAGCGTCAGCGTGCCGTGAAAGTCACCCACGGCGTGCTAACGCCACGCCGCTCGCTGAAACACCTGGCTTTGCAACAACATGAGTGCTGTTGACGATTTGCTCTTTCAACTGGCCGAGTTCCTGGGGACGACGACGTTGACCCTGAACCCGTTGCTCGCGGTCATCCTGCTGGGGCTGACGTGCGGAGCCATCGGTTCGACGGTCGTCGGCAATCGTATGGCCTTCTTCTCGGACGCCATGGCTCACACCGCCTTCGCCGGTGTGGCACTCGCCATCTTGAACATCATCCTCTTCGCGAACGTCCGCAGTACCCGCGACGCCGATGGCTATTTGTGGATCGTACTTCCCACCATGATCCTCACGGGTATCATCGTCGGTGCCGCCATGACGGCAGTACGCGAGCGAACGGGGCTGACCAACGACACCGTCATCGGCGTCTTTTTTGCTGCGGCGATTGGCCTCGGCGCGATGCTTTTGCCGGAAGTGAAGAGGAAGGTCAACTTTGACGCCGAGCAGTTTCTCTATGGCTCGATTACCTTTACCCAGGGCGAAGACCTGGTCACACTCGCCATCCTGACGGTCATCACGTTGGGTATCGTGGCGTGGCGATACAACTCCTGGGCGACAGCGTCGTTTAATCCCAGCCTGGCTCGCTCACGGGGGATTGCCGTGCGAGTGGATAGTTACCTCTTCGTGATCCTCTTGGCACTCGTCGTCAATGTGTCCATTCGCTCGGTGGGGATTCTGCTGATCAACGCCCTGCTCATCGTCCCCGCGGCGGCAGCGGCCAACGTGTCGCGCAACTTGCGACAAGTCTTTTGGTTCACCTTGGTGGGCACGATTTTGGCGGGTGTGGTGGGGTTACAAATCTGCCAGTATGTCCGCATCCCGCTCGGTGGCACGAAGACTCTCGAACTGGCGCCGAGTGGCACCATCGTCATGGTGGCCGTATTGGGCTTCTTCGCCACGATGCTCGCCAACGCCTTCCGCCGCAGATCGTAGAAGACGCGGACAGCCGAAGTCTGCCAGCTCACCTAACAGCAGCCGGTGGTGCCACAACCGGCGGTTGTGGTAGGAACCCCGCAGCGATCCGGGGCAAGGCAAGCGGTGTGCTTGTTGCCGAGGTGGAACAGCACTCCGGCCGGGGTGATCTCAGCCCCCGCGACCGGGAATTGGGAGATGGTGCCGTTGTCGTATTCGATCTCCACCGGCAGATCAACCGACTTCAACAGGGTCTCGGCCATCCGTGTGATGGCGGCGAGCTTGGTGGTCGTGAGTCGATGGTCGACATCCTCAGCGACCCAGACTTGCAAGGCACAGGTCGTCGTTGAGCGGATCGTTCCGCCACAATCGATGAAGTCCTTTTGCACTCGCCCGACTTCGGTGATGTGAAAGTGAGCCGGCACAAAGTCCCCATCGGGGAGCATCCAGTGCAGACCAACGTCCGGGTTGTTGTGAAGTACCGTCAGAAATTGGTCGAGAGTCATCGTGGATGTCCTGTCAAGAACCCGAACGGGAGTGGATGGGAATCGAACCCACCTGGGGTGTTGTTCACACCCCACAGCAGTTTTGAAGACCGAGGTCGGCACCAGCCAGGCAAACACTCCCAAAGCTCCACTATCTTACAGAAGCCTGTTGTGGAATCGAGAATCCGGCTTACTTGATGTAAGTGCGGAAGAGGTAGTCTTTGGCTGCATTGTGATGGCATGAAGCGCAGTTCATTAACTTGCCCGTGGTCACCTTCCGCTCGGGGTTCAGAGTGACGAAGGTGTATTCCCAATCGCCACCGTCAGGAAAGTAACCTGGCTCACGCTTCGTCATCAAGGCATAGGAGTTCATGGGGGTTTCTGGGCTGGCGAAGTCATATTTCTCTTTGACGATCACAGTCCCCACGGGTAACGCCCGACCTTCGCGGAATGCTGATTCGCTGGCCGGACTGACTCGCATCTGAATCGCGCCGACGTGATGCGGGCCATGAGTTTTCGTTGCTGCCTGGCTTTCTTTCTCCTCTCGAGCCGCTTGCTCGGGCGTCGGCATCGCACGGCAATATGTGTACATGACCGGACTCACTTGCATCGGCGTTTCGAGGATCCGAGGCCAAGACGCAAAATCCTTCGGCTCGACAACAGTCGGCGTCACTGCGGTATTGGTCGCATTAGTAACACTTGAGTTTGTAGGCTCAGGTCGCTTGCAACCGACGAACGCAACAGCCACCAAAACCATCATCATGACCAGTCTGAGTAACATCGCGAAGCCCTCCTTGGGAATCAGTTCACTTGATGTAGTTGCGGAAGAGGTAGTCTTTGGCTGCATTGTGATGGCATGAAGCGCAGTTCATCAACTTGCCCGTGGTCACTTTCCGCTCGGGGTTCAGAGTGACGAAGGTGTATTCCCAATCGCCACCGTCTGGAAAATAGCCCGGCTCACGCTTCGTCATCAAGGCGTAGGAGTTCAATGTGGTTGTTGATTCAAGAAATTTTTCTTTCACGATGACGGTGCCGAGTGGCAGAGTTCCACGTTCTCGAAAAGCGATTTCACTCTCAGAGTTGACTCGAACCTGGATGAACCCATCAGCATGAGGACCAGAAGCATTCATCAGGCTTTCCGATGCACAATCCGCAAAATTGATGGATTTGACTTTGAAGGGTTTGTCTGGAATCCGAGGCCAACTCATGAAGGTCGTCGGCGCCAAACTGGCTGGCTCGACTGCGGCGGGAGTCTCAGGGGTCACAATTGCAGTCGTAGGTTCAGGTGGCTTGCAGCCAAGTAACCATGTCGAAACCAACACCATCAGGGCCAGTCTGCGGAACATACCCAAGCCTCCCAAGACATGAAGTCACCCAGCTATTCTATGGAGATGGCTCGAACGCCATTAATTCGTTGTCGTTCATTTGGCGTTGCAAGTCTTGTTGCAAGCCCCAGATCTCGGAAACAGGAACTGCTCGACGATCGCATTCTTGGGTCGGTGGGCCTTTGGCCCAGAGATAGGGCAGAATACTGAGAGCCTGATCGCCGGGGCATAGTGGTAGAGCTTGCCTGGATCAGCGCCGAGCGACATAAAAATCGTTACTCCTCAATCAATATTGGTGTGAGAAGTGCTGCTTCCTTAAGCAATTTGGCAAACACAACTCGGAGATTATTCTTATCACTGCAGTAACTGGAATAGCTGAAAGATGGTATCAAAACGTGCCCTGGGTCTTCATCTGTAGGATCAGGCAGGATCTCAATATCGTTTGATAGGAAAATTTCTGCACGGATCCCAAAAACTCTACTTGATGAGCGATGGGTTTGATCAGGGTTCTGATCCAGTTTCCGAAGTTCTTCTGCGGTCAGGAAATCTGGCTTCCCAGGCGACTTCAGAATGCTCATCGATAAGCCGCGATGATCGGATTTTCGCGGGATGAGAACCTCAATTTGAAGCTGAGGGTTTCTGCTGGTTTTAAAATGACCGAAACCGCTGAGATAGAAACGACGGGCAACTATCTCGCCACCAAATTCGATACCTGAATTCGGTGGTGGACTGTCGGGATTATTTGACTGTGATTCGTCTACAGTCATGAAGCGATCCGATATTCCTGTTCAGTGAAATCGGAAGAATAGCCATCATGTGAGATCGAACTCGTGGAATTCTCTGTTGGCACAGATAACTGAGTTACGTTTGAACTGTAGTCTATGCCGATAGTCTGAATTTCGACAAGCCCAGGCTGGTTAACTTCGGCGAGCACTCTATCACCGTTAGGCATCTGCCACTCAATCAAAATGCTCCCGTCGGCTTGAACATCCGCAGAGTTAGGAGTTGGGTTGCCAGAAGAACGAATCTCCGACAAAAAAGAGAGTGTAGTAGACAGAATAGCTGGGTTGACTGCAAGTGAACCAAGACAATCCCAATCATCCTTTAACAGCCCGAAAGCCTCAATTGTGTCGATCAACTCGTCCCAAAACACATGATATTGTGTATTCATCTGCATCACTCTAGAAAAAGAATGTCAATCTAATCAAGACCAGGATTTTTTAATTTGCTCCGAAAAAATTGACATAAAAAGTCTGAGACAACTACGACGACCGAGGTTCAGGGAGTCAAGCCATTTAGATCCATCCGTTAGCTCACCACGCGAGAGTAGTTTGACGTAAAGAATCGGATCAGTTGCCTCACCCACCACCATCTTAGCAGCTTGCACATGCACTCTGCCTTGTTTCGGTTCAATTTCGAAATGCCAATGCCCATCGAATGTTGCGAATCGCAGTGAGTCAACAACTGGGCCTTCAGGAGGGAAGAGACCAGGGAGAATACGATACCAATCGGCAGGTGTATCCCATAAGAGCGGATCTCTTGGTATCTGGTTGAGGTACATCACTTCCCATAGATTTGGGTTTATCTTACCCAAGCGATTCTTTTCAGAAAAGTTCATGAGAGACGAGAACACAGCTTCAAAATCATCTAGCATGCTCTCAAAACCAGGTGAATCAGGGGAGTTCACACCTCTGTGCCAGCTTAAATAAAGCTTGTCATGCTGAAACTGGAGAGTGCCCTGAGATAACTCACGCTTGTATTTCTGTCTTATAAATCTTTGAGAAGACCTTTCCTCTCTCACCAGATTGAGCCTGTGCGAATCGAAAGACTCTTGGTATCTGGGGAGAATGGCTTCGTCAGCTACGGGTCGCCACCCGAGGGGGCTGAAGAAACTTTCCCACAGCAGACCGTAGTGGTGGGCCCTGAAGTTAACTAATGAATCGAACTGTACACCAATAACTGTTTCTGTTACTGGCGGATTTCTGAAAATTCGGGCTTCCGAAAGCGATTCCATAAAGACAATATATACGATTACGTAGGGTTTGCACAGACAACTTGAAAGCTTTCAATTCCCAAGATTGACAAACGTCTCACACCGTCCAGCGAAGGACGGGTTCCTTCGCGGCTTTGACTTCGTCGGGGCGGCTAATGGCCGTGGTGTGCGGGGCGGCGCGGAGGACTTCCGGTTCCTCAGCAGCGATCTTGAGCAGCGTCTCGGCGAAGGAGTCGAGGGTTTGCTTGCTCTCGGTTTCGGTCGGCTCCATCATCAGAGCTTCGCTGACCACAAGCGGGAAGTAGACTGTCGGGGCGTGGAAGCCGAAGTCGAGGAGACGCTTGCAGATGTCCATGGCTCGGACCTTTTTGGTCCTCATCAGGTTACGAGCACTGGCCACGAACTCGTGCATGCAACGGTCGCCGTGCGGCACATCGTACGTCCCTTTGACGCGGCTCAAGAGGTAATTCGCATTCAGGACGGCATGTTCGCTGACGGCCTTCAACCCGTCTGGCCCGAGCGAGCGGATGTAGCAGTAGCCGCGGAACAGAATCCCGATCGTTCCGAAGAAGCTCCGCACGCGGCCAATTGAAAGCGGCAGGTCGGCTTCGGTCGTCAGGCGGAATTTGTCACCGTCCTTCATCACACCACCGACAGGCAAGAATGGCGCCAGGAAGTCCCGGACGGCAATCGGCCCTGAACCAGGGCCGCCGCCACCGTGCGGCCCGGTGAAGGTTTTGTGGACGTTGTAATGCTGCATGTCCGCGCCGAAATCACCAGGCCGGGTGATGCCAAGGATGGCGTTCATGTTGGCGCCATCGAGATACACGAGAGCACCGTAAGAATGCAGTAGATCGGTGATGATTTTGATTTGCGTCTCGAACAGGCCGATCGTGTTCGGGTTGGTGATCATGAACACGGCCGTGTCCGGCCCGAGTTTGCTCTTGAGGTCTTCGAGGTCCACAAGGCCGTTGGCGGCACTCTTGATCGTGACGGTTTCGAAGCCGGCGAGGGCTGCCGAGGCGGGATTGGTGCCGTGAGCCGAGTCTGGGACGAGCACCTTCCGGCGATGCGTTTCGCCCTTGTGCTTGAAGTATTTCGCGGCCACGAAGAGGGCCGTCAGTTCGCCCTGAGCACCCGCGGCGGGTTGCAGGCTCACCGCAGGCAGGCCAGAGATTTCGGCAAGATAGTCCTGCATGCCGTGCAACAGTTCGAGCATCCCCTGGATGGTGTCGTCGGCTTGGAGGGGGTGAATGTCGACGATCCCCGGTAGCCCGCCGAGGCGTTCGTGCCGTTTGGGGTTGTATTTCATCGTGCACGAACCCAACGGGTAAAAGTTGGTGTCGATGCACATGTTCTTCGTGCTGAGGTTGTTGAAGTGCCGAATCAGGTCGATTTCCCCGACCTCCGGCAACGCCGGCGGGGCCGACGCCAAATCGCTCGCAGGAAGCAAAGCCGAGACCGACTGCACCGGCACATCGCATTCCGGCAGCCGATGACAACGACGACCCGGGCGGGACAATTCGAAAATCAGTTCGTTGGTCTTCATCGCGAGTCACGATCCTTTGGCAAAACCACACCTGAGAGGCGACCTTATCTTACGGAGACCCCCAAGCACTTCCAGCGAACCTAACTGGAAACCCAGGGACTGGTTAACCCATATCGAGAATCAGCAGGTAGGTCACTTTTGAAATCCAGTGAGTTGTTGGCAGACGGGGAGTGACGCCGAGTTGGAAGCGATTCTCAAGTAGGCAAAATAAAAACGTCCGTGATCACCAGCTTTCTTTCCCAGGGCCAGCGATCCACGACCATGCACGACCGTGTAGACTTATGGCCGATACACCGGGTAATCCACTCCTGCAAATCCTGGCCATCCTGTCCCAAAGAATCGTGTTCTCAGACAGGATGATCAGGATTCACAGGATCAAAAAGAATTTCAGTTTTCCATCCTGCAAATCCTGGCCATCCTGTCCGTAAAGAATCGCGTGTTATCGAACACGTTGGTCAGGATTTACAGAATCAAATGTTACAATCAGCGTAGCCGAAACTTGTAGGTCTTCCCGTCGGGATGGCCTGTGGCGCTCAGTGGATACCGCAGGCCGAGACGATTCATGAAGTCCGTCATTTGCCATTCGTCGCCGTAATAGCACTCGTCGTCCGGGTAGGCCTTGGTGCCACTGTTTGTGATGGCTTCGGTCCATTCGACGAGGTAGTTCTTGATCGAGTCTGGGGACAAACCAGGGATCTGCCGACAGATGGCTTGGGCGTCACCGGCCCAACTCGCCTTCTCTTCGGGTGCTAACTCTTCCCAATAGTCTGGCATGGTGTTGAACTGAGTCACCTCTTCACCGCGGTGATAGAGCACGAACATCCACAAATCACCATCGTGGATGTGGAACGAAAACACGGGCACTTCAAGCTCTTGGGAAAGATGCTGTGAGAGTGAATCCCAGTCGTTGATTTCGCGGGGCCAAAGAATCGTCGTATTCGGCCCACCCTCCGTGATGACGGCAATGTGACGGTCCGGCAGGGCCAAGTAACGCTCGAAAACGCCTCCATGCCGCGTAACATGAGATGTCAGCGACCGCTCAACCGCTTCATGATCTGCCCCGATGACTCCAGACGCTGATACAAAAGTCCCCATCGTGATCCTCCCAAAACTGGCCCACATAATACAGAAGCCCCAGCGTTTGCTGGGGCTTCTTGGTGGGTTTTAGGCTTTCACGTCCGCGGCGACCATTTCGGCGGGAGCGGGCGGTGGGGCTTTGGCGATCGGGTCGAAGATCAGTTTCTTCTCGCCGTCGACTTCACCGACACGGACGATGATGGTCTCTTTGTCCGCGAACTCACCACGCAACAAAGCTTCGCTCATGCCGTCTTCGAGGTGTTGCTCGACCGACCGGCGGAGAGGGCGGGCACCGTAGTCGAGGCTCGAGCCCTTCTCGATGATGAACTCTTTCGCTTCGGCGGTGACGTCGAGGACGAGGTTCTTCTCTTTGAGCCGCTTGCCGACTTTGGTGAGTTCCATGTCCACGATCTGGATGAGGTTCTCTTTGGTCAGCGAGCGGAAGACGATGGTGTCGTCGAGGCGGTTCAGGAACTCAGGGCGGAAGACTTTGCCCATCTGCTCCATCAGCTTGCGTTTCATGTCCGCGTAGCTGACTTCGGCATTCTTCTTGACGCCACTGGTGAAGACGTTGGACATATCATCGGGAGCGATGATCGTCTCGGCGCCGACGTTCGTGGTGAGAATCAGAATCGCGTTCTTGAAGTCCACATGGCGACCGACGTTGTCCGTCAGACGGCCTTCTTCCATGATCTGGAGCAACATGTTCCAGACGTCTGGGTGGGCTTTCTCGATTTCGTCCAAGAGGACCACCGAGTACGGCTTGCGGCGAATCTTCTCGGTGAGCTGACCACCTTCTTCGTAGCCGATGTATCCCGGAGGGGCACCGGTCAGCCGGCTGACGTTGTGCTTCTCCATGTACTCGGACATGTCGAGCTGCGTGAGGGCCGCTTCGTCGCCGAACATGAACTTCGCCAGGGACTTCGCCAGCAAGGTTTTGCCGACGCCCGTTGGCCCGGCGAAGATGAAGCAACCGATTGGCCGCTTCGGATCCTTGAGCCCGGCTCGGCTCTTACGGACGGCCTTGGCCAAGGAGCGAATCGCTTCGTCCTGGCTGACGACGCTGCCGTGCAGTTCGTCTTCCATGCGCAGCAATCGCTTGGTTTCGTCGTCGCCGACTTTCTTGAGTGGCACGCCGGTCATCTTGGAAACGACTTCGGCGATGACTTCCTCATCGACGACGCCGTCGGTTTCCTTGGACTTCTCACGCCATTCTTTGGTGATGTTCTCTTTCTTCTTCTTCAGCTTGTCGGCTTGGTCGCGCATGGTCGCGGCCTTTTCGAAGTCCTGCTCTGCGACCGCGGCTTCTTTCTCGGTGTTGAGCTTCTCGATCTGCTCATCGAGTTCTTTCAAATCCGGTGGCCGGGTCATGGCCTTCAGGCGAATGCGGGCACCGGCTTCGTCAATGACGTCGATGGCTTTGTCGGGCAGGCAACGGGCTGAGATGTACCGGTCGGACATTTCCACGGCGGCCTTGAGGGCTTCGTCCGTGATTTGCACGCGGTGGTGAGCTTCGTAACGATCGCGGAGACCTTTCAGGATCTCGACCGCTTCTTCTTTCGAAGGCGGGTTGACCATGATGTCCTGGAACCGGCGAGCCAGAGCAGCGTCCTTCTCGATGTACTTGCGGTACTCGTCGAGGGTCGTGGCCCCGATGCACTGGATTTCGCCACGCGACAGGGCTGGCTTCAAGACGTTCGAGGCGTCGATGGCGCCTTCGGCCCCACCAGCGCCGACGAGGGTGTGCAGTTCGTCGATGAAGAGAATCGTGTTCTTCGCCCGACGGACTTCGTTCATGACCGCTTTGATGCGCTCTTCAAACTGGCCGCGATACTTGGTACCGGCGACCATCATGGCGAGGTCGAGGACCACGAGCCGTTTGTCGCGGAGCAGTTCGGGGACGTTGGCGTCGACGATGAGCTGGGCCAAGCCTTCGACGATGGCCGTCTTACCGACGCCCGCTTCGCCGAGGAGCACAGGGTTGTTCTTCATCCGGCGCGAAAGCACCTGGATGACGCGCTCAATTTCGTTCGACCGGCCAATGACCGGGTCAAGTTTCCCTTGCTTGGCAAGTTCGGTGAGGTCGCGGCCAAAGCTATCGAGAGCTGGGGTCTTGGACTTCTGGCGGTTGCCGCTCGATCGTTCGCCCGAGCCACGTTCGCCTGAGCTGCGTTCGGAACTGCCCGAAGATTCGTTTTCGTTTGGCATGGGGTTATGTCCCAGGAGGTTGAGCACTTCTTCGCGGACGTCTTCGAGTTTGAGGCCAAGGTTCATGAGAACCTGAGCCGCGACGCCTTCTTGTTCACGGAGCAAACCGAGGAGCAAGTGTTCGGTGCCGACGTAATTATGATTCAGATTGCGAGCTTCTTCGATCGAGTACTCGATCACTTTCTTGGCTCGTGGCGTATGGGGGAGCCTCCCCATCACGACTTGATCGCCGCCGGCACCCGGCTGGACGATGCGCTCGACTTCGAGGCGGATTTTCCGCAGATCGACGTCAAGGTTTTTCAGGACGTTGGCCGCAACACCCGATCCTTCCTTAACGAGACCCAGCAGGATGTGCTCCGTGCCGATGTACTCGTGGTTGAACCTTTGGGCTTCCTGGTTCGCAAGCTGCATGACCTTGCGAGCGCGGTCCGTAAATCGTTCGTACATTGCGAGCCGTCTCCTTCTCGAAGAGCGGGAGACCAATCGAAATTGGCCTCGAGTGTTTTGCTGATCCACCACGACCGGCGACCACCGGTAGCGGGCCATCCATTGCCTGTCAGGTTATCTTAGTCGTTCGACAGGCGAGGACCATGCGAAGCGAGCGGAGAGCAGGCGCTTTCGGTGTCATGTCGTCTGGCGATCTTCCTCAACGTTTGTGTGAGGCATGAACCGCAAACATCGTTCAGAGAAAACCTGTCGGATTCTAAGTCCGCCCCACCCCCGAATCAAGCCGAACGACCAGTTCATGTCAGAATTCGAAAAATGCCTCAAATCTGCGGCCAAAACGGCAGCCCCAAGCCGCCGTACCGGCAGGCGACGTGGATCGTCATTGGCTCCAGCAGCATTGTCGAGAACCTTGTGCGAGAATGACCTCGCGCGGTTTGATTCTCTATGTTGCCGAGGTTAGCATGAGGCATCGAGTGGTCCACTCAGCCCGACAGAACACCAGTTGAAAGCCCGAACGGAGCCGTCGAATGCCGCGGAAAACGAAAGACTCCGTCCCTGATTCATCGCCAATTCCAGCTGCTACCGAAACATCTCACCTGGCAGAACAACCCTCTCCACTCTCGCCTTTGGAGATGCTGCGGGCTTTCTGGACAGCGATGTGCGAGTGGGAAAAACGGGCTTGGTCCACGTCCCAGGCGGCTCGCCACGTGGGTTTCGATCCGGCTCCACTGCTCGCCGAGCGAGCGATGATCTTGGCTCAATTCTGCACACCCAAACCTCGAAAGCAGAGTGAACCATTCTCGTGCGGTGTGCCAACGATGTACGACCCAGACATCGAAGATGTGTTGGAAGTGATTGAGGAATCTGCCCGGCGGGTCGTCGTTCACACTCAACAGCGGGCCGGGTTTGGAGAACGTCGGAGGTATGTGATTCTGCTCCGTGACAATCAATGGCGACTCGATAGCTGGCAATCGCAATCCGACGGGGGCAACTGGGATCGAGGCATCATCTAGCGAATCGCGAGCACAAACGGCTGGTTGCCGATGGGGATGGTGACGGAAGAAGAGTCCGCGGCCCATTTGATGAACTTCATGTCTCGGGCATAGTAAGGAATGAAATCGGCTTCTGGCGGGTGAGGATGCACGATCTGCCAGATCACACGACCGGTGGCTTGCTCGACGACTTGGATTTCGATCCAGTGATCCTCGCCTCCCAAGAGTCGGCTCTGGGTCACGTTCATGGCATGAGCTTTGTACCGGTCATCGGGAGACTCCCGGAATTCCCCGGCACGAACTGGAGAAAACCAGAACCAAGCGAACGTGATGATTGGCATCACGATGATGGTGAGTAGCCCACCCAATAACCCGCATTTCGTCCGACGTGTCATGGCAAATCTCCCTCTTACCGTCATCATACGCTTCACGATGCGATAAATTTGTGAAACCGGACTTCTCGGGGAACGTCTTTTGGTGTGAGATGGATGCGGGCGACTTCACAGCGTTGGTCAATCGATACGCGCCAGCGCTCGTGCTGTACGCTCGGCAGTGGTGTGTCACGCCGGAGGATGTCGTGCAGGCGGCCTTCCTCAAACTCGCTCGGCAAGGCACGCCCCCCGAAAACTTGGTGCCGTGGTTGTATCGGGTGGTCCGCAATGGCGCCATAGACGCCGGACGGGCAGCCCGACGGCGGCAAAAGTACGAAACCCACGCGGCGGAGCGTGCTCCCAGTTGGTTCCTCCCACCGGATGACCCGACTGGGCTCGATGCCGAAGCCGCGACCCGAGCACTCGAAGAGTTGCCGGGCGAACTGCGGGAGATCGTCGTCGCTCACTTGTGGGGCGGCCTGACCTTCGAACAGATCGCCAGCAACCTCGGCGGCTCCGCCAGCACCGCCTACCGCCGTTACGCCGAAGGACTCGAACTTCTGCGAAAACGCTTGAACCCACCGGCGAAAGCCAAAACGCCTCAGAAGACAAACTCGCTATGACAGACCCACGCTTCCAACCGACCGGCCCCGAAGACCCCCTCTGTCTGGGAGATTCGCTCGCTCGTGCTCTCTCGAAATTGGCCCCGGCGCCCGTGTCGATGCTGACCTCCGACATGATGTTCGAAGCGGGTCGAGCGGATGAGAGCCGTCGCACGGCGTTCTGGAAACGTCTTGCTGGTGCCCAAGTCGGGGTCATGGCCATCGGTGTCGCCGTGGTGGTCGCCCTCTGGCAACAACCCAAGCCGAGCGTCAGCACCCCACCCACGATCGCAACCGTCAGTGTGGCGAAAAGCGAACCCTTGGAACTGGCCCCCGAGCCACGGGAATATGAGCCACCAACCACTGGCCCATCGGCTGGCTTTGCAAGCCGGACGCGGCTCGATGAGCCGAGTTTGGAAGAACGGGTGAAATGGTTCCAATTGCAGAATGACATCCTCGCGGGCGGCGTCTCGATGTTGCCGACGCCACCCCGTGAGACGCGATTACCCACGGTGGGTGGCAACTTCTTCGCCATTCCCAAAATCGGGCCGAGACCCGCTCCGCCGGAGGAAACCTACCCATGAAAACCTTCATTCTGTCCGCGCTCTTCTTCACCACGGCCACAGCCTTCGCACAACCGCCAGCCAAGTCCGGCGGGGACTCCAATGCTCAGGCCCCGGCACCGCAAGCCCGCGTCATCGATCGCACTTATTCGATCGCTGCGGCACCGATGCCGGCCTTCAAGTATGAGCTGCTGCCGAGCGTCAAAGACCGTAAGCCCGGCAACGCCGCCTTGGCATACATGCAAGCCTTCGCCCTCCGGCCTGAAACACCGCGAGACCCCGCTGAATCCAAAAAGCTCGCCGAAAAAATGCAAGCCTGGGAAGAACTGCCCACGGAGAAGCTGCCCAAAGCCGAGTTGACCGAGTTCCTGACACCGTACCGCCCCTTGTTCCGGAAGCTCGACGAAGCGGCCCGCATGGCCCAATACGACTCACAAGAACAAACCCCCGGCCAAGACCGGATCCCGCAAATCCTTTCGAACCTACAAAACTTCCGCGAAATGATGCGGCTGTTGTCGTTCCGCTTCCGGCTCGAAGTGATCGAGGGCAAAACCGACGAAGCCTTCCGCAGCTTGCAGACCATGACGCAAATGGCCAAACATGTCGGCGAATCCGGCAGCGCGATCGGCGGCATGGTTGGCTTCGCGATCACCTCGATGACCCACGAACGGTTGGAAACCTTCTTGGCCATGCCCGAGGCCCCGAACCTCTATTGGGCACTTGCGAGCTTGCCTCAGCCGTTCATCGACCAACGCATGATCTTAGATGGCGAGCGGCAGTTCAGCCTGAGCTTCGTGCCAGGTCTCGCCGAGATGGAAGCGGGAATCGTCAGTGAAGAGACCGCCAACCGAGCACTCCGCGACGTGCCAGCCTACCTCGGTGGTGCCAACACCTCGCCAGACTACAAGCCTAGCCCGCTCGAAGCCGTCGGCTTCTCCGCGATGGTCGCCTTGCAAGGGCCTGCCGCGAAAGAAGACCTCGCCGCCAAAGGTTGGAAGAAAGCCGACCTGGAGAAAATGCCCAACGCCCAGGCCATCATTCTTCGTGCGGTTTCGATCCACCGCGACCTCTGGGACGATATGCACAAGCTCTACTACATGCCGCACCCGAAATCCGTCGTGGAGGGCAAGAAGATCATGGAGCGAGTCCAAAAGGTGCGCAAGCTGCACTCGACGGACGTGATGATTATGGTGCTCAGTAACCTCTACCCAGCGATCGAAAAGGTCCGCGAAGGCCACACCCGCATCACTCGCCGGTTAGCTCTGCTACAGACGAGCGAAGCCATTCGTCTCCATGCCGCCGAGAACGGCAAAAAGCTCCCCGAGAAGCTCGCAGACCTCACTCACACCGCTCCGAAAGACCCGGTGACGGACGAGCCGTTCATCTACAAACTCACGGACACCGGCTATCGCCTTGAAGCCCCCGCCCCGGCTGGCCAGAACCCAAACCCGAGCAACGCCATCATCCTGAATGTCAGAATCCGAAAGTGATCATTCCAAGTCCACGAGCCAGACTTCGCCCTGAGCCGTCCCCGCTGCAGCCGTGAGGCCATCAGCGGAGACAGCGATACACAGGAGCGGGCCTGTGTCAAAGTTCAGTCGCTTCGTCTCTTGAAGACTATCGGGGTCGTAAAAGATCAGGTCGCCGTCCAGCCCACATGTCAGAACACCGCCGCTCGGCAGGAAGGCTCCATGTTCGACCTTGGCCCAGGTTTCGAGCACGTAAAAATCCCCCTCCGCGAACTGCCAAACGATGGCCGTGTTCGCGGTGAAGATCAGGAGGCTATTCTGCTCGGGGGAAAACTCCAACCCATCGATCCGGCTTTCGCCGCCGAGCGGGATCAACGTCTGGGCGGCAAAACGCTGTTTCAAGTGAATCAACTCCACCGCCCCTGCATCCGAGCCGATCGCCAGCCAATCGCCGTTGGCCGAGGCCGCGATCACGACCGCAGTCCCCTCATCGAATGACAGGTTCCACGTTCCGCTCACGGAGAGATCTTCGTAACCCTCGTCATCTTCCAGAGCATACTGCAACACAACATCCCGGTCTTCCAGCTTCGTGGCAAGGAAAAACGAACCACTCTCGCCCGTGAGGCTGAAAGCACTCGGCGTGACCGGGAGATACTCGATGCGTGGCGGCTTAGCCCAGAGATCGACGACCCGCACCGCTAGCTCACCCATGGCATCGACGAGGTACTCGATCAACACTTCGCCATGAGCATCCCAGGCCGGGGCGGGGGCATCATCGAGACGAGCAATTTCATCTTCGGCTTCGAGATGATCCAGTGACAGTAGCCTGTCTCGCTCCAAGTCGTAGCGGAACGGTAAGCGGTCTTCCTCGACCCCAATCGTCCCGACGAGGTACCGACCATCCTGCGAGAACTTCAGGCCACGAATCTCGTCGTCCGGGGTGTTGCGGTCTTCATCGATGGCGATCCGCTGCATCAGCGAGCCTCAGGTAGTGATAGTCATGCTCGAATGGGCTGAGCCACGTTTGCTGAGGGTTCACGGATCACCTGTGACACAGGGCAACCGAACGACCGTCTCCGTGTCGTTCGGTAGGTCACTTATTGCTTCTCAGTGATCTTCCTCGAATCGTAATCCTCACTGAGATCATCGAGAAGTTCGATTTCGGCTTTTTCTAGAAACGGGGAGATACTGAACTGCCCTCGACGGGGTTGTGTTGGCTGGCGTACAATAGCCATTCGTGAAGTGGAAGGAGATCGGATGCCGCGAGCGAACATGGTCTGGATTGTCGCAATGTGCGCATTGGTGGGCTTTGGTGTCCTGCTCAATGCCACGGCACCGGCACCGGAGAAGGACTACCAACTCATTCGCAGCATCGTGGATGTCCTGGCGAAAGTCGATGAAAACTACGTCCGTGAACTCTCGGCGGAAGAGAAGAAAAAGCTCGTCGAGGAGATGATTGGCCGCGGGCTGGAGAAGCTCGACGAGCATTCGCAATACTTCAACAAAGAGCAACTCGAAGCGTTTGATTCCCAAACTGAAGGCCAGTTCGGTGGCATCGGGGTGCTCCTGAATCGAGACCCCAAAACACAATACCTCAAAGTCGATTCCCCTGTGCCCGGCACCCCCGCCTTCGAAGCCGGGATTTACGCCGGGGATTTGATTGTCAAAGTCGATGACAAGACCATTGAAAGCGTCGGGCCGGATGAAGTCCGGGGCATGATCAAGGGCAAGCCCGGCACCAAGGTCAAGTTGAGCATTGCTCGCGAAGGCTCCCCGAAGCTCCTGGACTTTGAACTCACCCGAGCGTTCATCGAAATCCATGCTGTGAAAGGCTATCGCCGTCAACCAACGGACCCCACCCAGTGGGAATGGTTCGCGGACCCGGCTGCGAAGATCGCGTTGATTCGTCTCGTCGCCTTCAGCGAGAAAACGGACAAGGAGTTGAAAGCGGCCATCAGCGAGATCGAGAAGCAAGGCGGGCGTGGCATCATCCTCGATATGCGCAACAACCCTGGTGGTCTGTTGAGCCAAGCGGCTGTCGTCTCCGATTTGTTCCTGAATGAGGGCGTCATCGTCAGCACCGGCGACAAACGCGGCAGTGACTCGAAAGCCCCACGTCGGACGATGGAAGCCAAACCCGGCGACACCGTCTTTGAACCCGCCGCCGAGCGACCGATGGCAGTGCTGGTGAACCGCAACAGTGCCAGTGCCAGTGAGATCGTGGCCGCGGCGCTCCAGGACCACAAACGAGCGATCGTCGTCGGTGAGCGCAGCTACGGCAAAGGCAGCGTGCAGAAGATTTTCAACTTACCGACATCCAATGCCGCCGTGAAACTGACCACGGAAGTCTGGTTAACCCCACAAGGCAAGAACATCCACCGCTGGCCCGAGAGCAAAGAGAGCGACGAATGGGGTGTACGGCCTGATGCTGGCTACGAGGTGAAGCTGACGGATGCCCAGATCATCGAATACTACCAACACCTCAACGACATCGAGATGATCCAAGGCAAGAATGCCCAAGCGAAGACGCTGAAAGCCTACACGGATCCTGTGCTCGAAAAGGCTGTCGCCGCCCTCCGTGCGAAGCTCGCGGCCCTGCCTCCGAAGGGTGCGTGAGGATGAATCGGCCGGTTGTGCATCATCTCGTTTTGTTGATCGTCACGTTCTTCCTGACCTTCCCGAACCTCGGCGCTCATTCCTTGTGGGACATGGACGAAGGCGTGAATGCCGAGTGTGGCCGGGAGATGATGGAATCGGGCACGTGGATTGTGCCCACCTTCAACTGGGAACTCCGCACCGCGAAACCGGTCTTGCTATACTGGCTGCAACGCGGCTCATACAGGGCCTTTGGCGTCAGTGAGTGGTCCGCCCGCTTCCCGTCCGCACTCTTGGCCTTCGGCACCGTGTTGGTCACGTATCACCTCGCCCGCCGAATGTACGATGCTTTGACGGGCTTCCTGGCCGGGTCGATCCTCGCCTCGACGATCCAGTTCTCGATTCTCTCCCACGCGGCCACGCCGGATGCTCCGCTCATCTTCTTCGTGACCCTGACGATGGCGATGGTCTGGTGGCTTCATGAGCACGGCCAAGGTTGGCTGATCTGGCCCGCGATTCCGTGTGGCCTGGCAGTACTCGCCAAGGGGCCGGTTGGCCTCGGCGTGCCGGGCATGGCGATCCTCGCTTACGTCCTCTGGAACCGAGAGTGGAAACGGATTCTCTCCTGGCGATTCCTGGCGGGGATTTGGCTGTTCGCCCTCGTTGTCGTGCCGTGGGTGGGCTTTGTCGCTGCCGAGACTCGTGGCGAATGGCTGGCCAAGTTCTTGAAAAACGAGAACGTCAACCGCATGACCACGGCCCAAGAAAACCACTCGGGGCCACCGTACTACTACCTCGTTTGCTTGCTCGTGCTCTTTGCCCCGTGGTCGAGCGTGATCGGTGTCACCTTCTGGTATGCCGTCGCTGAGGCCCGGCGGAAGCTTGGCGAGTTGACACGTGAGACCAAAGCGGCTCGCTACTTACTGCTCTGGATTCTGGCATTCCTGATTCCCTTCTCGCTCTTTGCCACGAAGCTGCCGAACTACATCGCCCCGCTTTACCCGGCGCTCGCCATCCTCACGGCCCGCTTCTTGATCCGCTGGCAACGCGTGGAAGTCACGCCCGCGAAGTGGGTGATGCCCGTGGCCGTGAGCGGCATCGCACTCACGGGTCTGGGCTTTGGAGTCGGGCTGCTCGTTGGTTCTGGGGTGATTCCCCTCAACAACCCGCAGATGCGGATCTTCCCTGGCCTCGAAGCCTGGGCCTGGATTGGTACCGTGCCACTCCTCGCTGCGGCGGTGATGGGCTATAGCCTTTGGTCCGGCCAGCGACAGTGGTTTATCACCGCACTTGCGGCTGCTGCAGTCGTGTTGGTGGGCGTTGCCGGGGCGATTGTGGTCTTAGTCGTCGATCAGCAGAAAGCCCCGAAAACCCTGGTGCTCACGAGCGGAGCCAAAGACCTGACACGGGACATCCGTTTGGCGACGTATGGGTACAGTTCTGACAACCAGAGTCTGGTCTTCTACGCCGAGCGCCAAGTGAAGCCACTGGCGATCCTCGAAGACGCCAAGAACCACCTGCGCCTCCCGCGGCCGGCGTTTCTGTTTGTCCCCAAGAACATCTGGGAACGCGACTTCGCCTCGGACCCGACACTGAGCCACTGCCGGGTGGCCGTGACGAAGTACGACTACCTCAAGAACACCGAGATCGTCTGCATACGTAACGAGCCATGACCTTCGGGCTATTCCCTTCGTCGGTATGGTGTAAACTTCTACTTCCCACCATGCGAACATGAATGATGAGTGATTTGGAACAGGCGAAGCGACGCATCGAACAACTCGAAGCGGCTCTGATGCGACGAACGGTGCTGCTCGAACAGAAGCAAGCGGAGCTAGCGAACATCCAGGCTTCGAAGGCTTACAAGCTCGTCAACGGTCTGCAGAAAGTCTTTGATAAACTCCTGCCCCATCACACCCGTCGGCGAGCTTTTGGCAAGTCCATCATTCGTGGCGTGTTTGGCATGGCGGGCTACGTGCTTCATGCCCGGCAGGTCCGCAACGGTCCACCACCCGAGGAGCGACACCTCACCGAATCGACACCCGTCAGTGAGTATCGCCGCTGGATTCGCAAGTATGAGCCAAATGCCAGTGAACTGGCTCGCCAGCGTGCTCATCGCTTCTCACGGGCAATCAAGCTGAGCATCGTGGTGCCGGTTTACAACCCACCGCCAGCGTACCTCGAGGCGTTGATTCAATCCGTCGTGGCGCAAACCTACTCGGATTGGGAACTCTGCCTGGCGGACGCGGGGACATCCCCCGAAGTGTGGAACTTGCTCAGCACCTGGGCCAGCCGGGATGCACGCATCCGCGTGCAGACACTGCCCGAGAACCTGGGCATCGCGGGCAACACGAATGCCGCGATCGCCCTGGCCACGGGGGATTATGTCAGCTTCGCGGACCACGATGACACCCTCGCACCCTTCGCCCTCTACGAAGTCGCGCGGCTGATCCACGACCAACCGGAAACGGATTTCCTGTACTCCGATGAAGATAAACTCGACACCGCCAACGAACGCTGCGAACCCTACTTCAAGCCTGATTGGTCCCCGGAGACCTTGCTGAGCCGGAATTACATTTGCCACCTCACGACGCTGAAACGCAGTCTGCTCACAGAGCTGGGTGGCATCCGCACGGGGTTCGATGGTGCCCAGGATTATGACCTCGTTCTGCGAGCGAGCGAACGGGCCAAACGCATCGTCCACATCCCGCAGGTCTTGTATCACTGGCGGATGCACGCCCAATCCACGGCTTCGAATAAGTCGTCCAAGAACTACGCTTTCGAGAGCGGCAAACGTGCTCTCACGGAACACCTGGCTCGCGTGGGTGTGGATGCAACCGTCATCGATGGGCCGACCTTAGGGATGTACCACGTCATCTATCAACTCCGCACGCAACCTTTGGTCACGGTCATCATCCCCAACCATGATCACCCCGAGATGCTGGCTCGGTGTGTGCAGTCGCTCTCGAAATCGAGTTACGCGAATTACGAGTTGCTGATCGTCGAGAATGGCTCGAAACGCCCCGAGACTTTTGCTTACTACGAGACCCTGAAACCCGAACCGCACGTCCGCATCCTGACTTGGTCGCAGCCGTTCAACTACGCCGCGGTCAACAACTTCGCCGCACGCGAAGCGAAGGGCGAGTTGCTGCTCTTTTTGAATAACGACATCGAAGCCATCAACCCCGATTGGCTGGAATCCTTGGTGAAATACGCCGTGCAGCCTGGCGTCGGTGCCGTGGGCGCGAAGTTGTATTACGCTGACGACACCATCCAACATGCGGGCATCGTCGTCGGCCTCGGTGGCATCGCTGGGCACACGCATCTGCATTACCCCCGCACCGCACCCGGTCACAATCAACGGCTCTCGTTCACCCAGAACGTCGCCGCGGTGACGGGGGCTTGTCTCCTGACTCCGAAGCGAGTCTTCGAGGAAGTCGGCGGTTTCGACGAGGGCTTTGTGCTGGCCTTCAACGATGTCGATCTCTGCCTGCAAATCCTGACCCGCGGCTACCGCATCGTCTGGACACCGGAAGCCGAGTTGTATCACCTCGAATCCAAAACCCGAGGCTACGAAGACACGGACGAAAAGCAAAAACGCTTCAAACGTGAGATTGACCTCTTCGCCAGCAAATGGGCCGACTTTTTAAAAAAAGGTGACCCGTACTACAGCCCCCACTTTCGCCTGGACCGCGCGGACTTCGCCCTGAACGCGAGTTAGGATACATTCGATCAAAGTGTAGCGAAATGGTATTGAACGGTATTGGACGAGCACGAAGCGTAAGCGAGTGCCTTGGCATGAGAGTATCCTAAGTGAAGCACAAGTATCGATGTAAAACACCAAGACACTCGCTTACGCTTCGTGCTCGTTCAAATCCACTCCAAACGGCGTTTGTCAGGAACCGGATCAGTCTTTCGCATCGTTCATCGTTTGAGGTGCGGTTGAGTTTTGGAGAGCATTCAGCTACAAATGCTCCACGAACAACCCCGCCATCCGGCTCGAGAAGGCCATTATGACATCGGATGTCTTCCTGGAATTGAAGCAGATCACCCGACGATTTGGGGAGTTCGAAGCTCTTCGCGGGGTGACGTTGCAACTCAAGCCAGGACGAATCGGGCTGCTCGGGCCGAACGGTGCGGGCAAATCGACGTTACTGAAGATCCTCATGGGCCTGCTGCCGCCAACTTCGGGCACAGGGCAGATTCTGGGCCAGCCAGTCGGTGAGTCTCTCGAGGAGAACTTTCGGCTCCGGCAACTCATTGGCTTCATGTCCGAGGCCGATTCGCTCGTGCCAGGGCTGACGGGCATTGAATACGTCGGCCTCGCAGGCGAGTTGTACGGCATGCCGCGTCGCCAGGCGGCCCGGCGTGCTCACGAAGTGCTCACTTACCTGGGCCTCGAAGAAGCCCGGTATCGCAAGGTCGAGGATTACTCGGCAGGGATGAAGCAGCGTGTCAAGTTGGCCCAAGCGATCGTCCATGACCCGCCGGCGATTCTCCTGGATGAGCCGACATCGGGCCTCGATCCTGCCGGGCGGGACACGATGTTGAAACTGATCACGGAACTCGCCACGAGCCATGGCAAGACGATCTTGCTCTCCACGCACTTGCTGGCCGATGTGCAAACAGTCTGCGATCAGGTTGTCATCATCAGTGGTGGCCTCGTGCGTGGGCAAGGGAGTGTCGCCGAGTTGTGCTCCGTGCGGAAGGACCGCTTTCGCCTGCGAACCCAAGGGGAAACGGCGAGGTTTATCGCTGAGTTGGATGATCAAGGCGTGCAGTTGCTTTCCGAGAATGGCCGGGGTGAACTGCGTGTGGTTGTGCCCTCAGGTTGGGCCAATTGGCAGTTCTTCCAAGTCGCTCTGAAGCACGGCGTGACATTGCGAGCCATTCTCAAAGATGACGAAACCCTCGAAGAACTCTTCCTCCGCACCGTGCAGGCGGCCTGAAAAGCGATATAGTTGAGTAAGGTCATCTCGGGAGAGCCAAGACCTCGTGGCACGGCCATCTTGGCCGTGCGTTCTGTCTGCATGGGCTAGAAGCCCATGCCACGATTTGTCTCTCCAGGGCAGATGGCAAAGTCGGAAGCGAGCGTCATGGATAGTCCGTATTTGGTTCGGCATGGCACCATGCGATTTCTCGGGAGTTTTACCGCTCCCACAGAGTTCGTGTTGAAGCGTGGCGAAGAGGTGATCTTGAAAACGGAACGGGGCACCGAAGTCGGCACGCTCTTAGCCCCCGCGACGAAAGAAGCCCTGGCCACGATCAAAGACCCAACCCACGGCGAAATCTTGCGGTTCGTGAGCCAAGACGACAAGAAACGCATCTCAGAACTCAAGCCGCTTCAAGAAAAGCACTACACCCGCACCAGCGAACTCATCCGCGAACATCACCTGGCGATGCAGCTCGTGGATGTCGAGCACCTTTTCGGTGGTGAGCGGATCATCTTCTACTTCATGTCCGAGCACCGGGTCGATTTCCGCGAGCTGGTCAAGAGCATGGCCCGCGAATTCCACACTCGCATCGAGCTTCGGCAGATCGGCGTACGGGATGAAGCCAAACTTTTAGCCGACTACGGAGATTGCGGAAAACCAGTCTGCTGTAATACTCATATGGCGGTGATGCCACCTGTGAGCATGCGGATGGCCAAGCTGCAAAAGTCGACACTCGACCCGAACAAGATTTCGGGACGTTGTGGTCGGTTGAAATGCTGCCTACGTTTCGAGCAAGATGTCTATGAAGAGCATCTGGAGCAGCTCCCCAATGTGGGCAGCCGCGTGGTGACGAAAATCGGCCAAGGCAAAGTGCTCGCTCAGGAAGTCCTGGCAAAACGGCTCTTGATTGAGTTTGAGGATGGCCGAAGAATACCGGTGGCTCTCGACGAAGTGTTGACGCGGTTGTGATTGACGACATCATCGGCTGATGACAAGATGCGGCTCTTCAAGAGCCACGACCGAGGGAGTGATCGGAGATTAGATCGGTCAAGACGCTCCTGAGCAGTCGCGGCTCTTCAACTGATGGCAGGTGTTTTCTTACCATCGACTGTGTGATGGGAGGGGTTTGTGGAGCTGAAAATCTGGGACGTGATCCGGGATGATAACCGGTACAGTTACGAGGCACACGAGTTCCTCTGTGATGCCGTCAGCTACACCCAAGAATCCCTGGGCCGATACCCGGAAGAAGGGGACGACCCCGAGACCGACTACCACATCAACGCTGAAGAACTGGCCCGCGGCACCTGTGAACTCGCCGTCAACGAGTTTGGCATGATGGCCCCGATCGTCTTCAAAAGCTGGGGCATTCGCTCTACCGGCGATATTGGCGAGATTGTTTTTAACCTGATCAAGGCCGAGAAACTGAGCCAATCCGATCGGGATCACCTCGAAGATTTTGATGACCTTTTCTGCCTGGACGAGGCCCTGACGCAGGGGTTCGAGATCGTCCTGGCTCGACCGCGTAAGGGCGTACGATGATCTGGCTTCGCCTGCGGTTTCTGGCCGCACTCGTTCTGTTTGTTGCTTGGCTCGGTTGGCTCGCGTTCGCGGTGCAATCGAAAGGCAACCCGATTCTCTCGCGTGCTCAAGTGATCAATGCCAATCAGATCGTCTTCGCCGAAGTGCGTGTCGGTGACGATGGCTTACCTCTTCCGATGGCACAAGTCACGAAAGTGCTAAGGGGGAATGTTCCTGTCGGGCCGATCGAGGTCATGAACTTGCCAGCCGCGTTGCCGGCCGGTGCGAAGCATTTCTCTGGCCCCGGTGAATACTTACTGCTCCTCTCCGGCGATGGCAAAACGTATCGCATTGTCGGGCTTCCACGTTCGCCTGGCTTTGAACCAGCAGAGCCAACTCGGCCTGTGCTCTACCCAGCGACAGACGCGACTCGTCTCCAGATCGAGAAACTGATCAAAGACCAGGGAACGACTCCGTAGAACAGCCTCAGTTGTCGGAGGGTTGGGCATGAACTCGAAGCTGAATCCGCGGATCGCCGTCTACACAGGCACCTTTGACCCCGTGCATCGTGGGCATGTCGATGTCATCGAGCGTGGCAGCAAGCTCTTTGATCGGCTCGTCGTCGGAATCGGCGTGAACCCCGATAAATCCACACTCTTCAGCATCGAAGAACGCGTGGCCTTGATCCAAGCGGTTTCCAGCGAGTTCCCGAATGTCGAGGTGCGGCCCTTTGATGGCTTGGCTGTACGCTTCGTCCGCGAGATCGGGGCACGCATCATGGTCCGCGGGCTACGAACCCTGTCGGACATGGAGTATGAGTTCACGATGTCTTTAATGAATCTCAACCTCGACCCCGAGATTGAAACCGTCTTTTTGATGGCCAAGGAAGAGTATTCACACGTGAGTAGCTCCCTCCTCCGGCAAATCGCCAAGCTCGGCGGAGACCTGACTAAGTTCCTCCCCGAACCGGTCAAGGTGGCACTCATCAAGAAAGCCCGAGGGTGATCTTTCGTGGTACGGCCATGCGGATGGTCTTCGTGGCATGGCCATCTTGGCCATGCGGGTAGCACGGGCTAGAAGCCCGTGCCACGGTTAGTTTGGCAATCGTCGAGGGAGCGGTTGTGGAGTTGGTTTCTGATCTCGATCCCCCGCTTGTCTGGGAGGTCATGCAGTGGTGCTCCCGGCGAACGAAAGGCCGGTCAGCACGCTGGCAGCGAATGGCCCGGTTGCTCCGCGAGTTTCCCATCTCGATCCCCATCATCACCGTCGCTGGCACCTCGGGTAAAGGGACGACCTGTGCCTTACTCGATGCCACCTTCCGTGAGGCTGGCTACATCACCGGGGCTTATACGAAGCCTCATTTGCTGGCTTTCCGGGAGCGGATCGGAGTCTCGGGACAGGCGATTTCCAACACCGAGTTCGCGGAACATCTTCAAACTGTCTATGCCGACATGCAGGCCTTCGCGGGCCGACATGGTGAGGAATTCATCCCCGCTCTCTACGAAGTGTTGCTGTTCACGGCGGCACGTGTCTTTGCCGCTCGGGGTGTCACGATGATGATCGTCGAGGCCTCGATCGGCGGCTCGAACGACGCTGCTTCGATGCTCCCAGCGCAGATTTCGATCCTGACCTCGGTCGGCTTGGATCACCAGATCGACCTTGGAGACACGGAAGCGGACATCGCCTGGGACAAGGCCGGGATCGCTCCCGAACATGGCACACTCGTGTTGGGGGCCAGTCTGCCTGAGCCGTTGCGGCAGATCGCTCGGGATCGTTGCCGACTCAGAAATGTGCGGGTTATCGACGCATCGCTCGGCCAGCGGATCGAGGAAAACCTGGATGGGCAAACCATCCAAATTGGTGGCCAAACAGTAAAAATGCGATTTATCGGCGAAAATCAGGCCGCAAACCTGGCAACCGTCTGGGCCACAACACTAGAGATGCAATTACGTCTTGAAGCGATCCTGGGAGTTCGTCACGCCTATCTCCCGGGTCGCTTTGAATACCATGCCGGTTCGCCGAATTGGGTATTCGATGTTGCTCACAACCCTTTGGCACTCGCGGGTGTCATCACGAATGCTCGCAGATTTTTCCAGAAATCTGAAATCGTCGTGATTTTGGGAGCGACAGAGCCTCATGATTCTTCGGCCTTCGTGAAACTGCTCACGGACTGGGGCATCAAGATCGCGTATTGCGATGGCTTCACAAGAGCAATCCCCACAGAGCGGTTACAGGACGCTTCGGCGGGGTATCCGTGTATGGGGCGGTTTTCCTCCTCAGAAGACGCGGTTCGAGCAATGCAGGGGTTTTCGGGCACGGTGCTCGTGACGGGCTCTCTGTTTCTCGTCGGCGCTTGTCGTCGGTGGGTGTTGGGTGACAAATCATGACTGTGGACGATCACATTCAAGATCTCTTGAACCGTCGCAAATCCGGGGCTGGCATTGGCATCGAACGTTGTGAACGGCTCTTTGCTCCCTTCCGCTCACCCGAGTTCCGCACCATCCGCGTCACCGGTTCGAACGGTAAAGGCAGCACCGCGGCCATGATTCACGCCATGCTCACCGGCCTTGGCGAAGAAGTCGGCCGCTACACATCGCCTCACCTCGAAAGCTTCCACGAACGGATTCGACTTGGCACCGAAGACATCAGTGACACAGCTCTGTCACATGCCGATGAGGCCGTCCGTCAGGTTTTGAACTGCCAGCCCGACACCGAGGACTATGGTGCGTTCGAAGTGATGACGGCAGTCGCTTTGGCGGCGTTTCAACACGCTGGAATCCAGTCTGCTGTCGTGGAAGCGGGCATCGGCGGACGCTACGATCCCACACGCCTGATGCAGGGCGACCTCGTTGGTCTGACCTCGTTGGATCTTGAACACACCCAGATACTTGGCAGCAGCCTCGAACAGATCGCCTTCGACAAAATGGACTTAGCACCCACAGGGGGCACCATCGTTGCTCTCCGACGGGATCGGGGACTTTGGGAACGAATGCAAGCCTACGCCAACTTGCGTGGAATCAAGTTGATCGATGGAAGGCGTCATCTCGTGAAGATCCTGGAAACGAAGTTGAACGGTGATCAGGTTGGGATGCGGTTGCAATATCTCGGTGTCGAATTCTGGCTGCCTCTCATTGGGACATTCCAAGCGGATAACTTCGCCATCGCAGCGACACTGGTCAACCTTTGGGCGGCACGCCATCGACCGGAATTGGAAATGGAAGAACGATTGAACCGGATGCAGTCCGGCTTAAGTCAGCTCAAGTGGCCAGGCCGGTTTGAAGTCATCTCACAAGAACCACTGGCCATTATTGACGTCGCTCACACCCCCGATGCCTGCCGTCGGCTAGCGGAGACGGTGGAGCAAGTGTTGCCCAACAAGCGGTTGGTGCTCGTACTTGGGGTGTCGCAGGATAAGGCCATCGCAGAGATTTTGGCTGCACTAGTGCCGCTTGCGGACATCATCATTACCACCCAAGCTCATCACAAAGGCGAGGCGAGTGGGCGTATTGCAGAGATTGTCCGTGAGTTGCGGCCGGATGTCCAGGTGATTGTTACCCCCTGCCCGACCGAGGCCGCACAGGTCGCACGACGGGAGGCGACCCAACGCAGCCTACCGATTCTGGCGAGCGGCGGGTTGTTCCTAGCCATCGAGTTCCGGGCGGCTTGGCAAGGCCGCGACCCACGTCAGCTTCGCTTCTTTTGACCACCTCCATACACTTCGCATATGACCTACCAAGACGCCATGACGTTTCTGACACGTCTGGCGAACTATGAGCAAAAGCCTCCTGCCGCGGCCGACCTAGCCCTGGAGCCGATCCGTCATTTGTTGTCGCACCTTGGCAACCCCCAAGACCAACTTCGCATCGTCCACATCACGGGGAGCAAAGGCAAAGGGTCCGTAGCGGCGATGCTCGAAGCCGTGGCTCGCGCCGCTGGTTACCGCACCGGGCTTTACACCTCCCCACCGATGATGGACTTCGAAGAACGTGTACGGCTCAACGGTCAACCCGTGACTCAAGAACTTGTGGCTCGCGGTTTGAGCCGAGTGGCTGACGCCTACGACGCGGTCCTTGCGGCCTTCCCGGACCGTCAACCACCGACCTTCTTCGATGCCGTGACGGCCCTCGCGTTCTTGCTCCTCGCCGAGGCGAAAGTCGAGTTAGCGATCATCGAAGTCGGCATGGGTGGACGGACGGATTCCACCAACGTGTTGTCACCACTCGTCTCCGTCATCGTCAGTGTCAGCCTCGATCACATGGCCCAACTGGGTCCAACGACGGCCCACATCGCGGAGCACAAAGCGGGCATCATCAAACCAGGCCGGCCAGTGGTGAGTGGTGTTACCGACCCTGCCGCGAGAGCAATCATCGAAGCGGTGGCCTTGAGCCAAGGCAGTGAGTTGCAGGAAATCCACCGAGACTTTACGGTTCGCAGCTCGCCACCCCGTGAAGAAGCGGACGGTTTCCTGAGCCACTTCGCGGTGATGCTCCGTGAAGTGTGGTCACCGCTCTTCGCGTTACGCTTGTTGGGGGAACACCAGACCGCGAATGCGGCAGTGGTTTATGCCACATTGAAACAACTGGAACGTGAAGGCTTTTCTTTCTCCGAACATGCACTGCAGACGGGGTTTCGAGAAGTCTCGTGGCCAGGGCGAATGGAGCTTCTCGGCCGAGAGCCGATGCTGATCCTCGATTGTGCTCACAACCCCGCTTCGGCGGATGCTTTCCTACGGACCGTCCGTCAGCTACGACCCGACTTCCAAGCCTCCAAGAAAAGGGCCATCCTGATCTTCGCCTGCAGCCGGGATAAGGACGTGCGTGGGATTTTGGAAATCCTGGTGCCTCAATTCACACACATCCTCGGCACACGCTACTCGACCTCACAGCGCTGTGCCACACTTGAAGACCTCACCACCGCGATGGCCAGCATCAACCACCGCAGCCAGGTGGAACTGATCGCGGACCCACGTCAAGCCCTGGCCCGCGCCCGAGAACTGGCCCAACCGGAGGATGTCATCTGCATCACCGGCTCGATCTTCCTCGCTGGTGAGATGCGCCCCTGGCTTCTCGAGGACTCGAAGTCGATGACAAGCTCTCACCCCTCCGCGTAGCCTTCGGCGACGGCGTTGGTGATGTGGCGGATGATGCCTGCGAGGGCACCTTGGGCTTTCGTCGCGGAGGCCGGGCGGAGTTCGCATTCTTGGAAGTTCGGAGCGAGTGCCCGTTCACGCACCGCCTCGCGGATGTGTTGCCAGAAGTGGGGATCGGCAGTGCCGAGCTTGGTGTAGAGGAAGATGGTGGTGGGGTTGAAGAGGTTCAATATCGCGGCCAAGCCTAAGCTCAGGTAGAACTCGGTCTCGCTGATCTCCTCCCGGAAGCGATCGGGGTTTTGAGCAATCTGCTGGTAGGCTTCCTCGACCGTCAGTGGCTTGCCGAGTGTCTTGGCAATGCGGTCGGCCAGGGCTTTGTCACCAGCGACGGTTTCGAGGCATCCCGTGTTACCACAGCCACACTTCGGGCCACCGCGCGGCACGATGGTCATATGGCCAATCTCACCGGCGAAGCCATGATGCCCGGAGACAATTCGCCCGCCGGACATGACCCCCAAACCCACACCGACACCCACATCGACCATGGCAAAGTTGGCGAGCGTCTTGGCTTCGCCATACATGCGTTCGGCCAGGCAAAGAGCATGTGACTCTTGGAGCATGGTGGTTTCCAGGCCCAGGCGAGCTTGCAGATCTTCGGCAGGTTTCTGGCCGTTGGTCATCGGCAGGTTCGGTGACAACACTCCCAGGCCCAGCCGGGCATCGATCAACCCTGGCACGCTGACGCCGATGCCAAGAGTGGTGACATCTGGGCGTGAACGGAGCTTCTGAATCCCGGCTTCGAGTGCATCTAACAACTCGGTGTATTGCTTCGGTGTCGGAATGCGAAGCGTTTCGTGCTCGAAGGGTTGGCCGTTCAACCCCGCGCTGACGATCGTGCATTCCTCGACATCCAAGACGACCCCGATGACCTGCGATCCTGTGACGGAAGAGCGTAACAACGGAGCCGGTCGGCCCCGGCCCGAGGTGATTGGTTCGAGTTCTTCGACGAGGCCAGTGGTCAGGAGCGATGCGACCGCTTTCGAGACCGTCGGGGCGCTGATGCCCGAATGGCGGACAACATCGGCCCGCGACATCGGCCCATGGGCTTGGATGATCCGCAGAATTCGTCGTTCGTTCAGCTTGCCCACGAGTTCAGGGCGAAGAGTCGGGAGTGAATCCATGTTCGTCTTACCCTGGAGAGTTCGGGAACGAGCGACTGAGATTCAGACAGAGTTCACGAGTCTTGGCGATGGCCGCGGCACGGTCGAGGGGTTCGTCCGCCGGTGGTTCCAAGTTCTTGACGAGCGCCGAGCCAACGATCAAGCCGTCCGCCAGCGGAGCCAGTGCTTGGACATGTTCCGGCTGGCTGATGCCGAAGCCAAGGCAGAGCGGACGGTCGGTGAGGTTTCGCAACCTCGTCATCATGCTTTCTAAGCTTGTCGCCGTCGCGGACTTTTGGCCGGTGATCCCGACGATACTCACCACGTACACAAAGCCCGTGCAGGCCGCGACGATCTTCTCAGCACGCTCGGGGGCTGTGGTGGGAGTGACCAAAAGGGTCAGCGCGAAGCCCAAGTCGCGGGAGAGTTTGGCCAAGTCCGCGGCCTCCTCGACTGGCAGGTCTGGGACGACAGCACCCGATAACCCCGCAGTCATCGCTTCCTTCAGGAAGCGTTCGGGGCCACGCTTCCAGATGAGGGAGTATGACGCCATCGTCATCATCGGCACAACATCCCGCACCGCCGAGGTGGCGGCGAAGATTTGGTCGAGGCTGAGGCCTGGTTTCAGGGCACGGGTGTAGGAGGCCTGAATGGTCGGGCCATCGGCGATGGGGTCCGAGAAGGGAAAGCCCACTTCGACGAGGTCCGCACCGGCTCCCGCCACGACGCGGATCAAGTCCTGGGTCAGCGCGAGGTCTGGATCACCGGCGGGAAGAAATGGGATGAAGGCTTTCCGCTTGTCAGCGCGCAGTTTGGCAAAAAGTTGTTCGATGATGTTCATCCAGTTGAAATACTCCCGAACTGTAAAGTCGGGAAGCATGTCAACCGCGATTTCCTAGCCGAAAGGCAATCAGGCTCAGGATACTCCCGAGAATCAGCGATACATGATAGTTCTGGAATGGCTCCACGGTGCGGATACCGTGGTGGTGGCCGATAGTACAAATCCCGGCTCCCAGGAGTGCCAAGACGGCCGTCCGCTCGCCACGGAAGAAGCATGAAGCAAAGAGCAACACCCCGGCCCAGCCAACATTCACAGAGTCACACCATTCAGTCCATTCGCCCGGCAGGCCAGGGAGAAGGAGCGCGTCGGTTTGGCCGTCGAGGGTCTGCCAGTTTTGCTCAACCCACATCAAACAGCCGACAAACAGCGTGCAGGCAATGGCCGCGCGGATATGGGCACCGATGAGGATGTTGATGACTTGGCTCGCGCGATCTCGTTTCGCAGGAGGAGGAAACGGGATCGTCTTCAACGGCTTTAAGCCGGGCATGAGCTGTGCGGTCTGCCGGGACGGGTCCATGCCTTCGAGCCGAGGGTCACCGCGGCGCACAGCCTCGGCGTGCTCCAAGAGCTTCTCGACAGCATGGTCGGCCTTCGAGAGAGCATCACGCGGAGCATCTCCGGCCGCCAGCCAGCGAGCCTCTTCTAACCCGCGTAAGGTCGCACGCTCGGCGGCCTCACGGCGAGACAGGTCGATCTGATCCAGGATGTTGACGAGTGGTTCACGCCAAGCACCGAACTTCTCCCGTACCCCGGCGCTACCACCTCGGAGTAGGAGTGCTCGAATCGAGAGCTTCGCTTCAAAGCCGAAGAGCGCTTCGAAGAACTCCTCCCAGTGCCGGCCGGAATACTTGGCCACGAAGAGCCGTAGCTCTTCTTCGTCGATGCCGTTCATCCGCATGCGTCGCAGGAGCTTGTGAGATTGCAGCAGTGGCTCCCGGCGTTCATCGTCGATGGCGCGATCAAGGCCCACCCGTACGGCAATAGCAACAGCCGTGGCGATGAAGCCAAAGCCGACCACCAGGAAGAAGAGGCTATTCATCCACAACGTCAGGGCGAGCAAGCCTAACCCTGCCGCGGCGAGCAGATAGTCCCAGGCGGTCGAGCCGGAGATGAAGTGCCGCACCCGCCGGAAGAGATAAGTCTTGCGGGCGACTCCATCGACGATGAAGTAAGCCAGGCTTGTTTGCAACACCATCGCGGCCAAGCCGAAGGCTAACCCCAACCGGGCGAAGAACATGAACAACACGGCGACAAGCAACACCCCCGAGAGTGCCATCGTGAGCAGGCGTTGCTTGAGCAGTGCGGTCGGGGCGTTTTGGAAGGCGTAGACTTGCCGTTCGAGGGCATCAATTTGGTCATCACGAGGCGAGAATCGCCCCGCGTGGAGGATGCCAAGCCACTGCTCCAAAGTGCGAACCACATCCGGCATCGTTTGGTAACGGAACTCCGGGTCTTTCTCCATCATCTTGCAGACAATCTGCGAGAGTTCCCGTGGAATGCGGCTGACGACCTGATCCGGTGGCACCATCGGTTCGTAGGCGTGTTGGGTCATCAGCTTGACGGCCGTGCTGCCTTGGAAGGGCTGTTGACCCGTCAGCATGGCGTACAGAGTACAGCCGAGGGAGTAGATATCGGCACGGTGGTCGACACTCGCGGCATCGCGGCATTGCTCCGGCGCCATGTAGGCCGGCGTGCCAAGGGCCATGCGAGCACCGGTCATGTCCGGAGGCAGTGTGTGGAGGCCCGAGTTTTCGGTCGAGAGGTGGTCCGCTTCGCGTTGCATGAGTGGCGTTTTCACCAGCCCCAAATCCGCGACTTTGACGATACCTTGATCATTGAGCAGCAGGTTGTCGGGTTTCACGTCCCGATGGATCATGCCCCGTTCGTGGGCGTGGCCTAGCCCACGAGCGGCCTGCAATACGTAGCCCACGGCTGTCTCGGGGTCGAGTTTGCCACCCGTACGAATCAACTCGGCGAGCGATTTCCCGGCCACGTACTCCATGCTGAAGTACCGGTGCCCCTCAACATCGCCGATGTCGTAAATCTGGACCACATTGGGGTGGTTCAACTGCGCCGCGGCGTAGGCTTCTCGGGTAAACCGGGCGACGAAGATGGGGTCTTGAGACCACCGCTTACTCATCACCTTCAAGGCAACGGGGCGATCCAAAGACGCTTGACGAGCCAGGAAGACCGTACCCATCCCGCCGAAGCCAAGTGTATCTTGGATTTGGTAACCAGGTACATCGACGACGAGCTTCTCTGGCCCGACGCCCGTAAACCTGTCGCCGGTGCTGCCCACTCCTCCCAAACTGGAGGTCACCCGTGGGCGAGGGGTCTGAGCCATGGAAGGCTGTGGGCTAAGAATCTCGGTCACCATGAGTTGTGGCACCATTCCGTGGACCGTCGCTCGTCCACACTGAGGGCAAGCCCCCAATGGTGACGGTCTCAATCCCTGACAATGCGGGCACTTCACCAGGTCATCCTCGGCACTATCCTCGGCTCGCTCCGAAAGCCAATCGAATGTAGGACATGAAATGCCGTGATGCGTGATCAAAATCGCAATTGCCCGGTGCTGCCGAACCCTTTAGCCCCCGGCGCTCGGGTATGTCATCGTCTCGGGGCGGACGTACTTGTCAAAGTCGGCATCGGTGAGCACTTGGCCGTCTTTGGTGAGCTTGGCTTGCAAGAAGGCTTCCCGCAGCGTCAGCCCTTCGGCGTGGGCGTGCTTGGCGATCTTCGCGGCGGCATCGTAGCCGATCAGGGAATTCAGAGACGTCACGAGCATCAGCGATTCGTTCAAGAGCTTGGCGATCTGGATGCGGTCGGCTTCGATGCCTTTGCGGGAGCTACCCGGCAGGGTCGTGAGCTTGGCTTGATCGACTTCCACGAGACCCGTTTCGGGGTTCACGGCATACGGTAAGTTCTTGTAATCCGTGATCGGCATGTCGGCGGCACAGTGCTCGCGGTAGCTACGGCAGGCGTCGGTGAGTAGGGTGACGGAGTGCAAGAAATTGTGGATCAAGACCGGTTTGAAGACGTTCAGCTCGAAGTTGCCCTGCGACGACGCAAAGCCAATCGCGGCATCGTTGCCAAAGACCTGAACGCAGACCATGGTCATCGCCTCGGACTGGGTCGGGTTCACCTTGCCGGGCATAATCGACGAGCCGGGTTCGTTCTCGGGAATCCGTAACTCGGCGAGGCCACAGCGTGGCCCGGAGGCCAGCCAGCGGATGTCGTTGGCGATCTTCATCAAAGCCGCCGCAAGGGTCTTCAAAGCTCCGCTGGCAAAGGTCAGGGCTTCGTGGCCGGCGAGAGCCGCGAACTTGTTCGGTGCCGTGACGAACGGCAGCCCGGTCATCTCGGCGATCTTCTTGGCAACACGAACTGCAAACTCAGGGTGGGCATTCAACCCCGTGCCCACGGCCGTGCCGCCGAGCGCGAGTTCGTAGACCATCGGCAAGGTCTTCTCGATGGCCGCAATCGAGTAATCCATCTGAGCCACGTAGCCGCTGAACTCCTGGCCGAGCGTCAGCGGGACAGCATCCATCAGGTGCGTGCGACCAATTTTGACGATGTCTTTGAACTCCTCGGACTTCGTCGCAAACACATCCCGTAACGCCTTCACGCTCGGCAAGAGCTTGTGAATCACTTCCTCCGCCGCCGCGATGTGCATGGCCGTCGGGAAGGTGTCGTTCGACGACTGCGACATGTTGACGTCGTCATTCGGGTGGACCCAGTTCTTGTCCCCCAGTGGCCCGCCGGCATACTCGATGGCTTTGTTGGCGATGACCTCGTTGGCGTTCATGTTGGTCTGCGTGCCGGAGCCGGTCTGCCACATGCGGAGCGGGAAATGCTCGTCGAGCTGACCAGCAATGACGTCCGCCGCGGCTTTGTCGATGCATTGCAACTTCGCGGCTACATCGAGCTTGTTGGCTGGCTTGGCCTTGTACAGCCCGAGGTCCGCGTTGACCTGAGCTGCGGCTCGTTTCAAGATTCCGAACGCCCGGATGATCGAGCGTGGCATGACATCCGTGCCAATGGCAAAGTGCGTCAGCGACCGTGCCGTCTGGGCACCAAAGTAACGATCCGCAGGAACGCGGATTTGGCCCATCGTGTCGGATTCGAGTCGAAAAGCGGAGGGTGTGTCTGGCATCTTACTGGTTCCGTGTGGGGGATAGGGGATAGGGTATAGGGAATAGCAGCAAAAAAAGAGATAGGGTCTAGCCCAAGAAACCAACCCGGTCTCTTCTGCTAAACCCTATCCCCTAAACCCTATCCCCTACCTTTTACGGCCTCAGTCGCCCGATGTACTTCAACACCCCCTGGAAGCGAGCGTCGTTGATGTTGAACTCCGCGATGCGGCCAGGGTTCCCAGGGATGATGCCACCCGTGATCGGGTCACCGACTTGCCGTGGGAGCGGGACCAGTCGCTTCGGATTCGAGTAGCGAAGTCTGATCGTGGCGAGGCCACTGCTTGATTCAAACGCCGGCATGTTGACCGGAGGCGGCGCTGTCGTCGGTGGTGGTAGTGGAGGTGGTGGCGGCGGTGGAACAACCGCGGCGCCCAACTCGAACACCGTCACCACTTCGGAACCGGGCCCGTTGCCCAAGCGAAGTTGCGTCCCGACACCGATGCGGACGGTTTCACCTTCGTAATGGACAAGGATGTTACCGTTGCCATCAATCCCGCTCGCTCGGAAGCGGAGGTAATAGTCGGTCGGCGAGGTCAGTGGGTTTGGTGGGTTGTTGTTGAGGTTGGTCGGTGGGACGACGAGTTCCGTGAACCACGGGACGCCCGTGCTGCCGTTCGGGGAGGGGTTGCCATCCGGTGGGCCGATTGGGTTCGGGTCCATCATGGTCGCTGGCGGTGCTGGTGGTACGACCATCGGCACGGCGAGTGAGCTGCGGTCGATGACGGCACTGTATTGCGAACGCAAGTCGCCAGGTGTCGTGTTGAACGCTTCTCGGCGAAGCACCACACGACCATTGTTGTTGTAAGTCGGCTCGTCGATTTCGAAGAAGCCAATCGTGAACATGAGCAGGTAGGTGTCACTCGTGGTGCTGATGTTGTTGTAGACCTTGCGGAGTGGCTCCAGTGCCAAGTACGGGTTCGTGCTGGACACGGCAAAGATGCTCGGGCCCGCGGCGCTGGAGCGGAAAAGCGTGTCTTGAATGCCCATGCCGGTGGGGATGCCACCATCGGTGAGGGTGTTCAATCCGCCGCCGAAGAGCGAGACACCAAAGCCCTTGAACGGTCGATCGCGCCCGGTTTGAATCGGGTTCATCGGGTCCGTGCTTGGGTTCACGTCGATCTCGTCCACGGTCGGGCCGAAGCCAGGTTCGAGGCGTGGGTAGTTCGTTGGGTTCATCGGGTCCGGTTGATCATCCCAGTCCGGGCGGCGAGATTTCTGGATCGCTTGCCACTTGGTGACCAGGTCGGCATTGGTGAAGTTGTTCGCGGCCGTCGGGTCCATGAGGGCTTCGAAGACCTTCGAGCGGCTCGTGTTGGTGGTGCGGTCGTGGAGGTTATCCCAGATGACGTTGATGTTGATTCCCCCGGCGACACGGCCACCGTGTGGCACACCTTGCGTCCAGGGTTTCACACGCAAGACTTCCAGCGCCCGCATGAGTTGTGGAGCCGTGCCGAGGGCATTCGTCATCTCGTTGGCGTAGAAGGTCGGGCCACCCATCATCGCCGGTGGGGTGGCGAAGAACGTCGTCAGGTCGTGGCTTGGGCCATTGGTGACGTGCAGTGCTTCGAGTGGGTTGATCAACTTGCGATCAAAGTGATTCGGCTCCGCGAACGGGTGAAGGACGATTGGGTCCATCGCCAGATTCAGTGGAGCAGGAACCGCTGGTGAAGGAGCTGCATCCTGGTTGTTATGGCGGAAGAAGGCGATGCGTTGTGGTGCAGCCATCGCAGGAGGGTTGGTTGGGACGACCATGTTGGTCACCAGTTGAGCCGCGTGTGGGTTGCGGCGAACTTGCGAAGCGTTGGTCGCAGGGTCGACCGGAGGCGTCCGGTTGCCCATGCCCATCCCCATGCCCATGTTGTTCGGAGCCGAGACACGGATCGCATCCCGAACCTGAACACCAGGGAAGAAATCGACCGTGATGTATGGGTTCTGCGGGCTTGGTGGCAGGTAAGGGTTCGCGAGCCGTTGCAACACGATGGCATGGCCACCGTTGTTGTTCAACGGGTTCAGGGTTTGGGGGACGATCTGGTTATCTCGACGACGCGGGGTGGTGTAGCTGAGCTTATCGATCCCCATACCACCGCTCGGCTTCTTGAGCATGTAGGCATCGAGTTGGGTCGCATCACTGGTCTTCGGGGCGTAAGCCGTGGGTGTGGTTTCCGTAATCGCAGGGTCCAGTTCTGGCCCCATGACGAAGAAGCCATGCCGACGGTTGTAGGCGTTATTCGTGCTGTTGATCGTCGAAGAACGGCGGCCATTGTTTGGCCCCAGGAGTTCGTTGTTGGCGAGCGTGGCGTTGCCCATCATGGAAACATCCAAGAGGGGAGCCGGGGTCACGTTGCCGGTGACATTGCCGGGGTTGTAGGCCCCGCCGACAAGTTCATCGCGGATCGCGTTGCTGTTCTCGTAGACCCGCACCCGGTAGATGCTATCCATGCCGCGGCGAAGCGGGGTGGCCCCGAGGTTCCCGAAGGCGTGGTTACGTTCGTCGTTTTGGTAGACCGAGGCCATCATCACCATCGGTGGTGGGTCGGTGACAGTTTCAGGGTCCAGCGCATCGAACGGCTCTTCCGGTGCCATCACCGTGATCGGAGTTTGCTTGGTGTTCTGGTTCAACAGCGGGTTGACGAATTCGATGAAGAACCGCACTTCAAAGTCTTGGTCTGCACGGTTCTGGGTGTAGTCCGCCTGGGCGTTGGCGACTTCCGCCAACACCTCGTTGATCAGCATCTTCGATTTCTCAACACCGAAGACCGTGCGTTCGGACAATCCGCCTGGGACGGCAGCGTAAGGGTCGGCCATCCCGGTCGGGTCGGGGTTCCAGACGAAACCAGTGGAGACATCATCGGGGTCGATCATGTCGACGATATTCACAGCGAACTGAGCGAGGTAACGAATCGCGTCGTACTCGCGTTGCGTCACAGGCCAGGTGTGCTGCACGAGGCCCGGTGGGTTCGTTGGCACCGGCGAAGGAGTGTCTCGCAGCTCATAGGTGTTCGGGCCAGTCGGTTGTGGGAGGAACAGACCAAACAATGGGCTGACATGCACGCGGGCACCAGTGGCGACGCAGAGCCGTTGGAAGATGTCGCGGGCCAGGGCTTGGCGGTCTCGGGTCGCGTTGGCGATCGAGGTGGGTGTCATGTTGGATGGCACAGTCAACCACATCCGGGTGTAGTCCGGCGTACCTTCATTTGGGCCGGTGAGAAGCCGTGGCCGAGTCTCTTCGTCACGGTAGTCCGCCAATGGGCGGTTCACATCGACGCTCTCAAAGAGAGCACGGAAGTTCGCGGCGTTGAACTCACTGTTCTGCGTCGCCGTCCCCAAGAACTTGCTGGCGATGTCCCCGCCGATCACGGCTTGAGGCGGTGGTTGATAAGGAGTTCCTTGAGGCACGGAGACTGTCAGTGGCGGAACGGGAGCCATCATCGGCACGTTCACATCCAGCTTGAAGCGCCAAGGGTCTGGGGTTGCGGCCATCGCGTTCGTTTGGGCGTAAACCAGGTTGCGGTTTTGGTAGATGAGCGCCCGGCTGATCGCCGTAGGATCGACAACGTTGCCCAGGTGCGATGGGGCCATGCCAGGACGCATGAGGCGATTGCTCACCGGTGTCAGCATCGCACGGACGGCGTTTTGCGGAGCGGTCGGGTAAGCTGGGCTGATGGAAAGTTGAGCCAAAGGAATGTTTGGTTCCATGAGGCCCAGGTGCGTTTGTTGAGCCGCATTCCCAGGCTTCTCAGAGTAGCGTGCATTCAACCAGCGGACATCCGCAAGCGGGTACTGCGATTGACCCGTGGCGAGGGAGGCCCCGCCGCTGATGGTCATCGGGTTCCACTGGTAGGGGTTGTAAAGGAACGGGTTCCGCTCGCCGATCGAGTTCCCATAGGTCGCGGAATCGAAGGTATACGAGGATGAGAAGCTGGTGGTCGAAGCTCCCAGAGCCGCGGCACCGTTGCCATCCCAGTCGACCTGGGAGTGCCTTGGTGGGATGGTCACCGCCCAGCGTCGGCCGCCGAGATGCGGCTGGGTTTGATCCATTTGGAAGGCCGTGTTCGGGTTGGTGATCTGGCCGGTGGTCGTGTTCGAGGAGTCGCGGGGGTTCGGGGTCTGCGAGCCGACGCCACCGTTGCGATGCTCGACCAGGTGCTGGCTGCGGGAATCGCCGATCAGCACCCGTTGCAGATTCACTTCCCAAGGGCCGAAGCCTTGGTTCGACGAGGAAGCCGAGCCAGTGCCCGAGAGGTTCCCAGCGACGTTGTAATTCACGCGGCCATCGAGTGGCACCATCAGCGGAGCTACCATTGGCTTCAGCAGCTTGCCTTTGAACAACTTCGGCTGCATGCCGATATCGAGCCACATGCTGTCGTTGCGTTGGCGGCCATCGGCGTACTTCCAGTTCTGCACGTCGCCAGTGACCGTGCCATCCGCATTCATCGGTGGGAATGGGAAGGTCTTGGTGAACAGCCCTTGAGCGGTCGCGTTAGCATCGTTGCCCGTGAAGATGTTGACAAGTTGGCCACGCTGAGCGTTCGTCAGTGTCGGTGGGATCGGCCAGAGACCTTGCGATTGCAGGTAAGTGATCTCCGCATTCGAAAGGTTATCGATCGGCCGTGGGCGGAGGATCTTAAAATACCCCTGGGGAACGTACCAGTTCGGGTTACCCCACCCGAGGTGATCGACGCTGCCCGATGGGAAGGTCGTGGTGAAGAGTTCCGGCTGGTGGTATGAAGGCTTCACCACTTGGCCGGTGTGGGCATCAATGATGCCCATGTAGATGTTCTTGCGGTCGGGGTAGCTGTAGGGCGAGTTGCGGGGAACGAAGAACGGCTGGTCAGGCGTCTGGCCGGGTCTGGCGAACGAGGCAACGTTGCGGTCCACGTAGCCGTTGCCGTAAACTTGGTCCGGCAGCACGGTCACGAACTCATTGACCTGCAGCGGGTTGTAGTTGTAGCGGCCAAAGCGAACGACTTGCGTGCGGTCGATGGGGAGCATCCCACTCGGCACGGCTGGGGCTGTCAGCGTCCCCAGGTTGAACATCGGCAAGTCGAGCGGTTCGCGGTAGACCCCGATGCCGTTGTAGGCGCTCGTGTTGCCCGTGTAGCCGTAAACGTGCCGAGCCATGTCGTGGCCGTAGAGCGCCGAGCCAGGGACGTCTTGTGAGAACAGGATCTGAGCACAGAGCGAGTTGATCGTCTCGGTGGAGTCTGGGAGTTTGTCTCCCGCGCTCACCGCTTCTTTGCCGATGCGGGCGGCATGGGCTTCGCTCTCGGCGTAGAGCACGAAGCTCAAGCCGATGACGGCAAAGAGAGCCAGCATCGTGAGGACCACGAGCAGGATGGCCCCCTTGCGGGCTGAGTGGTGAGGTCGTGAGGCCAGTTGCAGTCGCATGTGAGTCTCTCCCGCAAGCGGGGCGGCCGGTCAGGCGCGAAAATGGATGTGTGGTATTCGAAGGTTTTAGCTTAAAGGTCCACGGTGATGGTCATCTGCCGGGACATGTGGTTCTTGGTGTCGTAAACCCGCAACTTGATCTGGATGGCCGTCGGCACGGGGTGCGGCAATGTCACGGGAGGGTTCATGCCCACCGTGATGACGGGGAAATTCGCTGCGGTGTCGAAGATCCGTGGGTAACCAGGATTCGTTGCCGAGGGATTCAGCGAGTAAATCTTCGGTAACTCGTCCACAAACTCGGAGCCAGTGATGGTCAGGTCCGGTTTGATGGTCACCGGATAGGGCTTGAAGATCATCCGCACGTGCATCGAGATCACATTCGAAAGCAAAATGTCAGTGCCAAGTTTGGACACAGGCATCACGGAAGACAGAGTCGAGGTCTGGTAGGTCGTGAACGTCGGAGTCGTGGTCGGATTCGCAAACGGATTCCAAGGTCCGATGAAGCGATTCGAATAGTTCGTGATCGTGGCCGAGTCGTTCACGAAGACCGGTGCCGCAGGCGGAGCACTGGCAATCGAGAGTTCGGGGTAGTTCCGTTGCCACTGGGTCGCGGTGAAGGTGTTCGTCCCCAGTTTCGCGGCGGTCTTGGACAGGGCGCGTTGGGCACGGTGCAGGGTGTAAAGTTGCAGCGGCGTGGTACCCGTGTCGCCTGCGGTGGTGAAGACTGGGGAAGGTACGAGGTAGTAGCCCAACTCCGCCCACTCGCTCACGAACTGGCCACCGGTGATTTCGTATTCTTGCAACGACTGATCCAAGAACGCTTGGTTCAACTGGGCATCCGTGGCCGGTGTGGGCGGAATGACGGGGGGAACAGCCGGGTTGGGTCGGTTCGGAGCCTCGGCGAAGAAGACTTCGTCCTTGGAGCTGGCTTTCCGCTTGCTCGTCAAGAAGACAGCATGATCCGTGGCACGATACGAGGCATTGCCATCTTCGGTGCCTTCGAGGATGAAGGTGCCTCCACTACTCACCGGCACCGAGCCTTGGATCACCTGTAAGTAGCCGCGGTACGGCGAACGCCAAACGGTACCCGCGAGCCGTGGGTCCGAGACGCGGATGGGTTTGCCGTCATCGAGTTCGAGGTGTTGCGATTCGAAGTCCGTGCGGATGATGTTTTCCGCGGATCGCAGTTGTTCGGACAGCCCGACGACGCTCTTGAGGTGGCTCATCGTCGACATGCCTTGCTGGAAGGCCGTCGCCAGGATGGCCATGATCAAGACCGTCAGCGCCGCTGCGACGAGAAGTTCGACGAGCGTGAAGGCCGATCGTTTCGGAGAGGCTTGGCGTAGCATGGTGTTCGATCTCCTCAGGAGTCGCCAGGAGGCGTTTGGTATCGCATTATGGCGGGCGGATAGCCCAGGCCCAAAAATCAGCGGTCGAGTTTTTTACTGGCCCAAATCCGGTTGCAGAGCCGGGCGAGGGAAGACTTCAATCAAGCTACTCAGGAAGTAAAGTTGGCTTGTGGTTGTGAGGGGTTGCAGTAGGGGCGTTTCCAAGTCCAGGTCGTAGGTGGTCGTCCCGAGGGGCGCACCGGCGATGGGTGTCGAGTTGGTCGAGGTTTCCGTGAGGCCGCTGATGCGGTAAGGAATAAATTGGCGTCGGCCGGTCAGGCTCGCATCGATGGTGCCATCGATCACGTAACCACCGCGTTTGACGAGAAGCGGCTGCAGTTCGCGGCGGTTCGGCACGGTGACCGTCACACGCCGTTCATCACGGGCCACAGCAGCGGCTGGAGCCGTCACGTATTCATCCTGTGGCTCAGGCAAAATGGGACGCTGATCGTAAACCAACACCCAGAAGTTCGCCACGTTGCGGACATCGTTGCGGGGTCGTTGAATGACCGCTGACCACGAGTATCGCCCCTGCCGACCGAGGACCGTGCCACCTTGAGGGGCGCCGTTCATGCCAAAGGTCATGTCATCCGAAAGCGACGCGACACTGAGAGCCGCTTGGTCCGTGGTCGTTGTGGAGAAGTTCCGACGCGGCAAGAGTAAGCCGTTGTAAGTCGGTGGATTGGTGAGGCCCATGTGGTAGCGAGCCACATAGATCTGCTCCCGTAGGTTCAACAGACCACGGCGGTTCATGAACCCAATCGGGTCGATCATCACAGGGTAACTTGGGGTGTTGAAGCCATTACCAGGGTTGACATAAACCGCAGGCGGGGTGTTCGCGTACGGTGGGTCCAGATAAGTGACTGGTGGCCCCGTGTATGTGGTCGAGTCGGTCAGCATCAGGGGCGAGTACCGGTCAGCTGCCAGAGCCTGCGGAGCCGGAATCCCCACTAGGGAAGACCCCGTCGGAAGCTGATAGAGCGGAGGTTCGAACAACACGCATTCAACAGGTCCAGCCGCTGCAAATCGACGTTCCCTCAGGTTGGGGTCATCCATCGTCCAGAAGGCATGCTCTTGGTTGAAGCGATCGACCACAACCGTGCCACGCCACCACTGGCGGACGTAGCCGTCGGCTTGGCGGGCGAGTTGGCTGGTGCGGTCGTCGCGGAGGGCCTGGCCGACCTGCATGGCACCCAACGGGAAGAGCGTCATCAGCGAGATCATGCCGATGGCCATCACGAACATGGCCACGAGCACTTCTGTGAGCGAGACCCCCCTGCGTGTTCGGCCATGGGGGTGAAGATTCTGGGAGCGGAGCATGGGTCTGGCCTCGGGTAAAGAACGGCGTTACAGGCCGCTGTTGATGCCGTCTTTGGCGTATAAGTAAGGGTCGTAGCCCACGGTGCGCGTGGCCGGTGGCGGCTGGACTTCTTGGGTGGCGATCAAGCCGTTGCGGGTGTAGACCACAACAAGTGATTGCTGGCCGGCGTTGTCATAGGGCCTTTGTTCCGGTGGCAACGCAACCCCTGCGCTATCGAAACCATCGCAATCGCTGAACCCAGTCGTGTCGAATTGTCGGGGGTGCGAAATCGGCTTGGTCGTATCGCGCACCCAGAGGCAAATCAAGCCACTGGAGTTGTTCACGACCTGGCCACTCGGCGAGAACATGATGTCGAAGTAGAACGTGCCCGATTCTGCGATCGGGGTCACGCCGATGGTGGTTGGTGGGTTGAAGGGAGCAACGTTCGCAGTCTGGATGGCGGGTGGCGGTGGGTTGACCGGGCTGCTCCAGGTGCGGTAGCCTTGGCTATCCATCAAGGCCGCCGAAAAGGGTGCTGTGTAGGGGGCAAACTTGCCAGCGCGGTAGTCGATGGCCGTGCCGACGGGAAGTTGCATCGTTGGTTCGCCCAAGAGTGGCCGCGGAGCCGCTTGGAAGCTGAATTTGTAGTTGATCATCGTGATGGGGTGTCGAATCGGCACGGCGGGGGCGATCGTCGCGGGGTCTTGCGTGCCCGCAGCCGAGAGGTCCAGCCCCGTGATCCGGAACGGTTCTTTGTTCAGGAGGCTATCGAGGGTCGCTGCAGCACCGGTGGAGTTCGGAGCAGGAACTGCCGCGACAAGAGCGGCCATTTGTGTCGGAGTGGGGATCGAGGTCAACTCGATCCGCCGGCAGTTCCGGTTGTTCCCCGTGTCAAGCAGCAGGTTCTGGGTGCCACCGATCAGATAGAACGTATTTGGTGTGACCCCCGCATTCGGATTGGCGATCTGCAGGGATTTCCCCAGTTCTGGGATCACCACAAAATCACCCGTCAGAACCCGTTGATCGTATTCATCCAGGTCCGAGAGTGTGTTGCTGACAAAGTAAAGCTCGGCACGGGTGAAGAACGGCGGACGCCATTGAATACCGTGCGAGTTGTAGGAGGGGGACATCGTGTTCGGAACGGCGGGCGAATACTCGAAGATGAACATCAAGCGGCCACCGCGTGTGTTCCCCTCTTGGCCAGGGTTTGGCACCCAGGGTTCGGGGGATTCGATGTACTGGCACTCGGTGTAACGAGTCGCGTCACCAGGCGAGGAGTAGAACCGCAAACCACGAAGGGCACCATCGCGGAGGGCGCGTTGCTTCGAGATCAGGAGCCAACCGGAGACGCGGTCCGAGGCGCTGATGACTTTTTGCGAGCCGATCAGACCGGAGTTCGCAACACCCACGGCCAAGGCCGCGAGCAGCACGATCAACGACATGACGACCAAAAGCTCGACCAGTGTGTAACCGCTACGCGCGGAGAGATTCGATTGGCGGTTCATAGTTTAGTTCCCTCGGGCGCCTTCCTGACGGGTACGGAAGCTGAGGAGGTTATCGTTACCCTCATCGTCACCGGTGGTGACGCCGAGGTGGGGGGCGCTGCCCAGGCTCTTGTTCTGGCCAGCAGAAAGAAAAGCCGGGATGGTGTTGGTGCGGTGGTCAATGTCCGGGAAGGCCGCAAAGCCTGTCGCGGTCAACCCACCCAGACGCAGTTGCTGGTGGATGTAGGTCAAATTGTCGATGGTTGGCCCCATCGCCGGGGACTGCATCGTGGGGTTGATCGTCCGCAAGAAGAGCCAAGGGTTGTTCTGGTTGGCTGGCGTGTAAACGTTGCCAGAATTGTTCTTCCACGTGCTCAGCTTGGAAAGCGGATCAAGCATATTCTTGATCTGCAGCGTCTGGACTCCGTTGACCGTGACTTTCGTCGAGGAAACCCGAGTGTAAGGAACGCCATTGATTTCGTCGTTGGTCAAGTGACGCTGGAAAATCAGAGGTTGACCCCAGCTGTCTTTGAAGACCGTCGCGTTGGAGCCAGGCGTGAGTTGACCCGTCTGGCCTTCCAGGCCGTCCATGCCGTTGTTAAGACCTTTGTTCCCAGACTGGGTCAGGGCCACATAGATCAGAGCAGCCGATTGTTGCTCAGCCGTCAAGCTGCTCAACGTCGAATCGTTGACGAGCTTCAGGAAGATCGCCCGTGGCTTGAGAATCGCATCGGTGCCGAGGTTGATGGTGGCATTCGCCTCGGCGAAAGTCATCGGGAATTCGTTCTTGAGGCAAGCCATGGTCCAGAGGGCCGTGGCACGATCTTTGTCGTTGCCGCAACGCTCGACCAGCGAGGCGGGCACCGTAGACTTCGCTTGGTCGACGACAGCCGACCAGCGAGCCATCAGCAGCCGATCAACTTTGCCGAGTGTGGCTTCGGTGTTGTTGATGGCTTGGCTGGCCTTGATGCGGAAGACGGCGGACGCCACCAGCCCCGCGAGCAAAGCAATCAGTGAAATCACAACCAGCAACTCGATCAAGGAAAACCCTGAACGTTTCTGTGGCTTCGACATTCGCATGGTGAACCTCCTGAACAGAAACGGGGTGCTTAGTTGCTGACGCCAAGTTGTCCGCCGTTGTTGAAGTTGGCGATGTCGTCACCGCCATCACCAATTGGTGCGCCTCCATCGAGGATGTAGTTCCCCTGCCCAGGCACCCAGCGTGTCACCACGGTGAGAGGGAGCGTGTTCGAACCGACAGTACCAGGGCCGAACCGTTTGTTCTGCCCGGCGGAGATGATCTGGACTTTGCTCGGGTTGACCCACTTACCAGTCGATTCTTGGAGCGCCCGGACCACATAAACACCCGCTGGCGAGTTGGAGACATATGCTGGCCCCGATCCTGGAGTCGGTGGCTGCCAGCCGTAGGCGAGGTTGTAGTTCGGGCTGGAATTCGAGCTGAAGTAGGCATACGGAGTTCCGAACGCGTCCTTCAGTGAGTAGTAAGTGGTGAGATCCGCAGTATCGGTGATCAGTTGGGTCTGGGTGAAATCGACGTAGGGGCCTTTGCGGCTTGTGGCAGTCCCTGGATCCGTGGGTCCGTTGACGCTGAAGCCCTGCGTGTTCGGGCCACCCAAGAAGAACACCAAGCACTGACTGGCCTGAATCGGCAGACCAGCGGCAGGGACGGTTTGGGTACCGAAGGTTAAATTGGTAGGCGTGTTCGGGGTCGCGGAACCCATCGACCAGCGTGGGAACATCTTCAAAAGGAGTTGGAAACCTTCAAAAGTTTCCCGCTGAGCTTGAGTTCCAGTCGTCGCCCAGGTTGGATCAGGAACGACGCCAGGCAAGCGGATGGAGTGCGGAGGGTAGAAGCCGAAGTCCGTTTTGAACTTCGAGCAGGCCATATCGAGTTGGTTGATATCCGAGACGACCCGAGTGCGCTGTCCGGCGACGCGGACACGGGACACGGCCGCCAGGGTCAGTCCGGCGAGAACGCCAATGATCGCAATGACCACCAGCAACTCGATGAGAGTAAAAGCCGATCGGGGTTGGGTAGGCGTTGTCCTTCGCATGGGTTCACTCCGGGGGTGCGGTGGTCCTGGGTCTATGGGTCAAGAAAGTATGATGGATCGCGGCGGACAACTTCGGGCACATCTGATTGTTCGCATCGCAAATGTCGGCCCCAAATTTCGGGGCCTGATTTTTTAGAACGCGAATTTCGCAAAAATCTTCTGTAGCTGGCCTCTGTGAGGCCGGTTTCGTTTCCTGGGAAAGATGACATCAACTTTCCCGTCCAGTCGCACCGGCCTCACAGAGGCCAGCTACAGAAAACGCAGTCGCGTCCCGCAGAAGTCTTCGAAATCCGCTTATTTGCTCAAACCTTCGAGCAGCTTAATCAGCGGCAAGAAGAGCGAAATCACGATGCCCCCGATGGTGATACCGAGGAACACGATCATGATCGGTTCGAGCAAGCTGATCAACGATTTCACGAGGTTGTCGACTTCTTCATCGTAGAAGTCGGCCACTTTGTTGAGCATGGTGTCAAGGTCACCGGTCTCTTCGCCGACCTCGATCATATTCACGACCATCGCATCCACGAGGCGGGATTCCCGCAGCGGATCAGCAATCGTATCCCCTTCGCGGATCGACTCGAGCACCCGGCTGAACATCCGCTCGAACACGGCGTTGTTGGCCGTTTCGCGGACGATGGAGAGGGCTTCGAGAATCGGCACCCCCGAGGAGATCAGTGTCCCGAGGGTTCGCATGGTCCGGGCGACGACCGTCTTTTCGACCAGGCCGCCGATGATTGGAATCCAGAGCGTGATTCGGTCCAGGGCGTAATTTCCCGCCTTGGTCATACGGATCAACTTGAGGAGCAGGTAAATGCCCATCGGGAAGAGGGGGATGAAGTACCAGTAAGCTGCCGTCCAGTTCGAAATACCGATGAGGGTCTTCGTGGCGGTGGGGAGTTGCAGTTGGAACTCGTCGAAGATCTTTTTGAACTTCGGGATGATCATGACCATGATGAACGTCAAGATCGCCACGGCGACGAAGATCACGACCGCCGGGTAAATCATGGCGCCGATAATCTTGGCCTTCAAGCTGGCGGCTTTTTCTTTGAAGTCCGCAAGGCGTTGCAGAATGATTTCGAGAGCACCACCGGCCTCCCCGGCTTTGACCATGTTGACATAGAGCCGGTCAAAGGCTTTCGGGTGCCGACCGAATGCCTCGGAGAGCGTCATCCCCGATTCGACATCCTCGACGACGTCGATGAGGGCATTCTTGAGCACCGAAGGCTTCATCTGCTTTTCGAGAATCCGCAAGCTGCGGAGCACCGGCAGGCCAGCGTCCTGGAGCGTCGAGAACTGCCGGGTGAAGATCGTGAGCATCTTCTGCGACACGCCACCGATGGTGAAGGTCTTGCGGGACTTCCCGGCTTTCTTCTTCTTGCCCTTGGCCCCTTTGCCCTGCACGGCGGTGAGCTTCGTGACGAAGTAGCCCATCGCCTTAATCTTCTGCGATGCTTCTTCTTCGTTCGCCGCCTCGACGGACTCCTTGACTTCCTGCCCCGAGGTGTTCAACGCTTCAAACTTGTAAGTCGGCACAGGTTATCTCCATTTCGGATTTCGGATTGCGGATCTCGGATTGAAAATCCACGCAAGATATTCAGTTTTTGTCAGTTTTCTTTCGTTTTTTGAGAGTCAGTCGTTTGCGGGCTGTCCGGATCGAGACCACGATGATGGCGGTGATTTCGTTGGCTTCTTGGTGCAGTGGCCGAAGTTTGGGTTCAGGCACGATTTCGGTGGCGATCAGCAGCTCGAGCCAAAACGCACTTTCATCGCACTCCTCTTCGACAATGCCAAGTTTTGCGATGAACTCCTTTTCAGATCTCGCTCGACACGCCGCTCGGTAGTTCGCACCTACAGAGGTCGCACTTCGAATCAACTGCTGGCCAATCACCCGGGCCGAAAGTTTCGACGGCAAAGAATCGACCACTCGACAAACGCGAACCGCAAAATTCTTGGTTCGATCTTTCATCTCGTTGGGTGTCATCGTTCACCAGTCCAAACCATCATTCCAGAGTGTCAGAGGAAATCCAAAAAACTCAGGCCAATTCCTTACCTCGAAACCAGATCCAATTGTTTTCGATTCCGCAATTCGAAATCCGCAATCCGAAATCGGATCAGTCTTCCGTGACCGTTTCTCTCGCGATCTCGTCGAGGGTCGAGACGCCGTTGAGGAGGGCTTCCAGGCCGCAGTCGCGGAGGCTGGTCACACCCGCTTTACGGCTGTAAGCGCGGACTTGGTCGGTCGAGGCGCCTCGGCTGACCATGTCCCGAAGGTCGTCATTCATGATCAGGAGTTCGTAAAGCCCGGTGCGGCCCTTGAAGCCGAGGTTGTTGCACTTATCGCAGCCTTCGCCGTAGTAGAACTTCTTGCCGATGAAGTCCTCATAAGGCTGGTTGAGTTCCATGACTTGGTCACGGGTCGGCTCGTAAGGGGTCTTGCAAAGCTGGCAAATCCGACGGACGAGCCGTTGGGCTTGGATCGCTTCCACGGTCGCGGTGATCAAGAACGGCTCGACGCCCATGTCCCGTAAACGGGTGATGGAGCTGGGCGCATCGTTCGTGTGCAGTGTCGAGAACACCAAGTGACCAGTCAGCGAGGCTTGAATGGCGATCTGAGCCGTCTCCAAGTCCCGCACTTCGCCGACGAGGATGATGTCTGGATCTTGCCGCAAAATCGCCCGCAAAGCCGCGGCAAACGTGAGGTCAATTTCCGATTGGATCGGGCACTGGATGATGCCATCGATTTCGTATTCGACCGGGTCTTCGGTGGTGATCAGTTTGGTGTCGATGTCGTTCAATTCGGAGAGTGCCGAGTACAGGGTCGTCGTCTTACCCGAACCGGTCGGCCCGGTGACGAGCACGATCCCGTTCGGCTTCTTGATGACCTGGCGGAACTGGCCCAGGATCTTCGGCGGCATGCCGATGCGGTCCAAGGACAGACCCACGGCCGACTTATCGAGAACCCGAATAACCACCGACTCGCCGAAGAGTGTCGGTAAAACCGACACCCGCATGTCGATACGGTTACCACCCACGTTCAACTCGATCCGGCCGTCCTGGGGCAACCGGCGTTCGGCGATGTCGAGGTTGGCCATGACCTTGATCCGGCTGGCGATGGCGGTGCCCATGTGTCGGGGCGGCGGGACCATTTCGTAAAGCACGCCATCGCACTTGTAGCGCATCTTGTATTCTTCTTCGAACGGCTCGAAGTGAATGTCCGAGGCGTGGTCGCGGATGGCGATCAGCAGCACCATGTTGATGAGCTTGCGGACGGGTGCCGAGTTGGCCATTTCCTCCAGGGAGTTCAGGTCGATCGAGGTTTCGCGTTTGTTCATCCCCGGGGCATAATCAGGGTCCGATTCGAGGAGTTTGATGATGGAGAGCATCGACTCTTCAGCACCCTCCGCCCCGCCACCGGCCTTGTAGGCTTTGTCCATCAGCGTTTGCACGGCCGAAGGCTGAGCCAAGACGGCGTTGACGTTCGAGATGCTCAAGAAGTTCTTGATGTCGTCGATGGCTTGGAGGTTGTTCGGGTCGGACATGGCGACCGTGAGTGCTCCCCCTTCGAAGGAGAGCGGCACCATTTTGTAAAGCTCGGCCATGTTCTTCGGCACGATCTTGAGAGCCTCGGGCGACGGTTTGATGTCGTCGAGGGCGACCAGCTTCATGCCGTGGACTTCGGCCATGGCCTGGAGGACTTGGTCCTCGTTGCAGAGCCCTTTGGCGACGATCGCTTCGCTGAGCTTTTGGTCGCTCGACCCCATCTCGGTGTAGATGTCTTCGAGCTGCAGGTCGTCGAGGTAACCCAAGTCGACGAGCTTTTGGCCGAGTTGGCGGGAGCTGGAATCGATGTGAGCGAAGCGGTTACGAGCCGGTTGTGGCTTGGGCGCAGGCTTCGGGGCCGGTTTCGGCTGCGGCTTGGCCCCAGCAGCGGCAGGTGCGCCGGTGGGCTTGGGGGGCGTCGTCCCAGCGGCTGCAGGCTTGGGTGCGCCAGCCCCGGGGACTGCCGGTTTCGCACCGGGCTGAACAGGTTTCGCGCCTGGATTTGCAGCGACTTGCGGGGGCTTCACACCAGGTTGAGCCGGCGGCTTCGCGCCAGGCTGACCGGGCGGGACAGGCTTGGCGCCTGGCTGAGCGGGGGTCGTGTTGGGCTTCGCTGCCCCCGTCGCGGACGGTGGCACGGGCTTCTTGGGATCGTTCGGGGTCGGTGTGCTCATAGCGTCCGCAAAAGTAGGGTGTTCGAGAGTGAAACCGATCGTGTTTTGAGAATGAAAACGCCGTGGCATGGCCAAAGCTGGCCATGCCACGAACTGTTTAGCGACGGCGTTTGCGACGATCATCCTCGTCGTCGTCATCATCATCATCGTCTTCAAAATCATCATCGTCGTCCGCTGCTTCCTCTTCGTCTTCCAACATGCCACGCTCAGCAGCGGCGATCTTGGCAGCGAGTTCGGCGGGCTTCGAGGCCTTCAACAACACTTCTTCTTTGTCGCAGAGTTGATCTTTCCACAAGCGGAACAGCGATTCGTCGAGGAGGAACATACCCTCTTTTCGCCCGGTTTGGATGGTCGAATCGATCCGGTAGACCTTGTTTTCGCGGACCAAGTTCTGGATGGCTGGGCTGACCACCATCATCTCGTACGCCGCGATGACGCCTTCCGGCTTCTTCGGCAAAAGCGCTTGGGAAAGCACCCCGATCAACGCCGTCGAAAGCTGCGTTCGCACCTGGTCCTGTTGGTCCTTGGGGAACACGTCGATGATCCGGTTGATCGTCGAGGCCGCTCCCGAGGTGTGGAGCGTGCCGAAGACGATGTGACCCGTTTCGGCGGCCTCGATGGCGGCGTGGATCGTTTCCAAGTCGCGCATTTCACCCACGAGAATCACGTCTGGGTCCATCCGCAACGCTCGGCGAATCCCTTCTTTGAAGTCCGGGACGTCTGTCCCGATCTCCCGCTGATTCACCGTGCAGCGTTTGTGCTTATGGAAGTATTCAATCGGGTCTTCGAGCGTAATGATGTGCCGGTCGTAGTTGTCGTTGATGAAGTTGATCATCGACGAGAGCGACGTCGTCTTCCCCGATCCAGTCGGCCCGGTGACGAGCAACAGACCCCGTGGTCGGACGATCAAGGAGCGGATCGCCTCGGGCATCCGCAGTTGTTCAAACGTAAGAAACTGGAACGGAATCCGCCGCAACACCATCCCGATCGTACCGCGCTGTTTGAACACAGCGACACGGAAGCGGTAGCCATCGACGTACTCGATCGCAAAGTCCGCTCCCCCTTTTTGCTGCAACTCCTGCTGACAACGGTCCGGGGTGATGGATTTCATCAGCCCGGCAGTGTCGTCCGAGTCGAGGATTTTGGCATCCAATTTGCGCATCCGGCCACCATGCCGCACAACGGGCGGCTGGCCGACACTGATATGCAAGTCGCTCGCCTTGATCTGAATCACGGTCGAGAGCAACTTTTCCATCGCTACTGTCGCCACATCAGCACCTCACATTCGTGGCACGAGAGATTATTGGGAATGAGTTAGGAAACCCAAATTTTGAATTTCGGATTGCGGATTTCGAATTGCGGAATCAGAACCAGTTCGAATCGAAATCCCATTTCTAAGATTCCACAAATCCGAAATCCGCAATCCGAAATTCTATCCGACTTCCATCAGTTCGCCGTGGCAGGTGGCCAGGACCTCGTCGAGGGAGGTTGTCCCTTTCAGAATTTTGAGAATCCCATCTTCGAGAAGGGTTCGCATCCCACCGGCGCGGGCCTTACGGCGGAGTTCCTGGGTCGGAGCTTGGGCGAAGGTCAGTTCCCGGAGTTGGGAATTCATTCGCATCATCTCAAAGATGGCCTGCCGACCACGATACCCCGCCTGGCGGCAGTGGGAGCAGCCCTTGCCCTTCATGTAGGTGGCTCGGGCTTCCTGTTCGGGGGTGATCCCGGCAGCGCGCACTTGATCACGTGGTGGGGTGAACGGCTCCCGGCACTTCGGGCAGTTCACTCGCACGAGGCGTTGACCCATGATGGCGATGACCGAGCTGGCGATGAGGAACGGGGGCACGCCGATGTCCACGAGGCGGGTCACGGCGCTGGGCGCATCGTTGGTGTGCAGTGTCGAGAAAACTAAGTGTCCAGTCAAGGAGGCTTGAACGGCGGTCTCAGCAGTCTCTTTGTCCCGAATCTCACCGACGAGGATGATGTTCGGAGCTTGACGCAACATGGCCCGAATGATCCGGGCGAAGTTCAGGCCGATCTGGTGTTTCACTTCGACCTGATTAATGCCAGGCAAATAATATTCGACGGGGTCTTCTGCGGTGATGATCTTGCGGTCAGGTCGATTCAGTTCATTCAAGGCCGCGTAAAGAGTCGTCGTTTTCCCCGAGCCAGTCGGCCCCGTCACCAGGAAGATCCCGTTCGGGCGCTTGATGATCTGTTGGAAGCGCATGTAGTCTTCTTCTGAGAACCCCAGGTCGCGGATGCCGACCATGATGTTCCCACGATCGAGAATCCGCATGACGGCCGATTGGCCGTGAACCGTCGGGAGCATACTCACGCGAAGGTCAAAGTGCTTCCCCTTCAGGGACAACTTGATCCGACCATCTTGCGGGCGCCGCTTCTCAGAGATGTCGATCGATCCCATGATCTTGATCCGCGAGAGCATCGCCTGGTGCAGACGACGAGGCGCGTTATCACGTTCAACCATGTTTCCATCGATCCGGTAGCGGATGCGAATCCGGTCGCCGAATGGCTCGATGTGAATGTCCGAAGCACGGGCGTCAACGGCTTCACTGATGATAAGGTTACAGAGCTTCACCACTGGGGCGTCCGATTCATCGCCGCCACCGATCAGGCTTCCGGCCCCTTCGGTCTGAGTGAACTCAATCGCCGTGTCCGTAAACTCGGCGATCATGGAGTCCACCGACTCAGTTTCTGTCTGGCCATAATTCCGGTTGATGGCTTCCTGGATTTGTTCCTGAACGGCCAGGACGGGTTGGACGTCTTTATTCAGAATGAACTGCAACTTTTGCAGGGCTTCGTAGTTCGTCGGGTCCGCTGTGATCAGCTTCAGAACGTTGCCTTCGAGAGTGAGCGGGATGACGAGGTTTTCCCGAGCCACCGATTCGGGAACCAGTTCGATGACAGATTTCGGAATTTCGATCGTTGAAAGATCGACGAATTGCACATTGTAAAACTCTGCCATCGCCGAGCCGGTCTCGGTGGGGCTGGAGTAGTTGAGTTTGGCGAGGGCATCCTGAAGTTTCACCCCCGTGGAGTCCGCGAGGTTAACCGCCTCTTCGAGCTGCTCCGGGCTGAGAATCTTCTTCTTAACGAGGATGTCCGTAAAGTCCCCACGACCTTTGGCCATGACGCAGTCTCCTAGAGGGTGGATAGTTTCGATATACGAGTGGATGCTTCGTTGGCACGAGCCGTTCGACCAGATGGCTTGAGAAAGAAGGGAAGCACATCGGGAAAACGCGATTAAGCCCGAAACGGAGCAGAATGATGAAAAACTTATTAACGAATTATTCCTGACCCCAAAACCAATAGCAAGCGAAATCTTGCGATTTCGGATTGCGGAATTCGGATTTCGGAATGAAACAGCCGGGAGACGACCCGTTGACTTCATCGAGATGAGCATGGACGACGAAGCAGCCTTTCTGAAAGCCATCAGCTTGGCACCGAACGACAACTTGCTGCGACTCGTCTACGCCGACTGGCTGGAAGAGCAAGGCCGGTCGGAGGCAGCATATCTCCGGATTGAGTGTGAGCAATCCGCTCTCGATCCCGCTGATTCCCAGCACCAAGAGTTGGCCACAAAACTCCGAGAGACCGGGCAACAAGTGAAACCGGACTGGCTGGCCATGGTCAGCCGTGTTCCTGTGGAGGGTTGCGGGGTCGAGTTCCGATTTCGTTGCCCCAAGAAATGGGAACAGCTCCAATCGTCGGCCGAAGAGAGCGTCAGGTTCTGTGGCGAGTGTTTCAAGCTTGTCTATTTTTGCTCGACCGTTGAAATGGCGATGACCTACGCGGCCCTTGATGAATGTGTGGCGGTCGATCCGCGAGTCGAGCGTCAACCTGGCGACTTAGTCTGGGAGACAGGCTACATCGTCGGTCTGCCGATGCGCTTGGATAGCCCGGAACCCAAGGATGATTGATCACCGCTCCAGCCGAGTGACTTTGGTGGAGCCATCTTGGAGTTCGAAGCGGTAGCCGTTGGGGAAAGCCTCGGCGAACTCCTCTTGGTGGCTGACAAGTAGGATGCAGTGCAGATGGCCACGCAGGTTTTGCAACTCCTGGATCATCACTTGACGGCCTTGGCGATCGAGGCAGCCGAAGCCTTCATCGATGATGACGCTTTCAATCGGTCGATGCAGCCGGCTCGCGTACTGGCCAATGGCGAGAGCCAGCGCGACCGCGACGCGGAACTTTTGCGAGCCGCTCAAGAACGCCACGTTGATGGGGGCACTGCCAGTCGTGCGGTTGAAGGCTTCGAGTTCGAGGGCTTTCTCGGTCGAGGTGCCTTCCTCGCTACCGACGGTCCTCAGGAAGAGCTGGCCCGCACTCAAGCGATCGAGCACCGCATTGGCGTACTCGACGATCTGCCGCTCGGCTTGCCGGACGAGGTGGCGCTGCAATCGATCGCGCCCGAGTAGCTCGGACAAGGCCTTGTACTGATGGAACTTCGCATCGAGAGTCAGGTACTCTTGGGAGATGGCGGCTCGCTGCTCGCGGTAGCCTTCGAGTTTCGCTTTCTGTTGCAGGGCCGCCAAGTGGGCCTGTTCGCGCTCGCCGAGTTCGGTGCGGGCAGCTTCGATTTGTGAGCGGACGCCTTCCGGAGCTTGGCGGGCCTCGGTGGGGAAGGCGTCGAGTTCGGTGACCTGCACGCGCAGAGCTTCGCGCAACGCCCCGAGACCGGCGCGGGCCTGTTCGAGGGATTGATGTTTGGCGGGGATGCCTTCGAGTTCGAGTTGATCGAGTTCGCTTTTCCAAGTTCCCGCTTCGCCCATGCCAGCCTTCTCGACGAGCTTTTTCCAGGCTTCCGGAAGCTGGGCCGTGGCGCGGGCGATGTTGTCTTCGCAGTTCTTTCGCTGGACCTCTTCGGTGTTGAGTTTCCCGGTCAGGTCCGCGAGGGTTTGGTCCGCGGAGTGGGACGCGACGCGGTAGCGGTCGATGTCCTCTTCGAGCTTTTTGAGAGTCAGCTTGTGGGCTTTGATCTGGCTTTGCAGCGTCGCCTCGGAGGCTTGAAGCTTTTGATTCTCGGCCAAGAGCTTCACCCCATCGAGCTTCGCGGTGCCCTCCATGAGGCCTGCGATGGTCGAGTTCGTCGTCTCGATTTTGCTCTTCAATTGGCCATGTTTCGTGAGGGCTTCTTGAGCCTTCGTGACCGCAGCGCGAGAACCGGGTAGTAGGGTGATCTCTTGCTTCATGGCCGCGAGTTCGTCGCGGGCGGGGTAAGTGGTCGTGACCCAATCGGTCGAGCCGATCCGTTTTTTGTAGGCTTCTGGCAACTCGGCTTGGTCGAGCGAAAGTGCCCCTTGAAGCCGAGCAATGGCTTCGGCGTGCTTCTTCGATTCGTTCTTTTCGGTGGCGTATTTTTCCCGGAGGTCATTGAGCTTCGTTTGAAACTCCTCCGCGATTTTCGCCAATTTCGTCTCTTCGCTGACGGCTTTTTTGAGGGCTTTTTCGGCGTCTTGGAGCTTGGTGGTCGCCTCGGCGAGTTCGGCTTCGCGCTTCGCTTTCTCCTCGGCGAAATGCTTCCTGGTCAGAGCCTGGCCGCACGCCCGGCAGGACTTTTCGCCCGCCATCGTGCTGAACTCCGCCAAGCTCGCTTGGGCCTGGCTGAGCATGGTGCGGGCAATCGTCGCGGCCTCTTCGAGGCGAGTTTTTGCGGCGCGGGCCTCGGTCAGTTTCGCCGTGTTGGCGTCACTGCTCGCCTTCAAAGCCTTGCCGGTGTCGCCGAGTGTCGCCAGGGATTCCGTCGAAGCGACTTGATCTTTGAGGGCCGTTTGCAGGTGGCTACGATCAAGGGCGAAGCGTTCCAGGAACGGTGAGATGCGTTGCAACTCGATCAAGCGATCGAGTTGTTTCTGGGCTTCCTGATAAGCCGCGGCGGGGTCCGTGGGCAGCCGCTTCAGTTCTGTTTGCAACCCAGCGAGCGCGGTTTGTTGATCGGTCAACACCCGGACCTTTTCGAGCAACCCCGACAAATCCCGTAGGCGCGTGATCAGCTCCGCGAGTTGCGTCTCTTCGCTTTCGAGATCTTTCTGAGCCAGGGCACGGTCGCTGCGGGCCTGCTCCCAGGCTCGCTCCGATTGCCGCTTCGCTTCCTGCTGCTCAGCGCGTTGGTCTGTGAAACGCTTGGTCTTGTCGTTCGAGAGCCGCAAGTTCGCTCGGGTGGTGACGACGACATTCACCGCGGGCATCACCGCTTGCAACTCCGAGAGCCGACGCATCGCCACTTCAATCGACACGGCATCCGCGAGCAACTTCTCGGCTTGGTCGAGCCGCGCTTGCGCCGCGGTGACGCGGGATTGCGCTTCGAGCCAACGCTGGCACTGAGCTTCCAGCGTGGTGAGCTGATCGATGCTGGATTGCGTCTGTTTGCGGTCGGCTTCTTTGGCTTCGATGTCGAGTTCCGCAGCGTAGAACTCCATATCCGAGACGTCAGGAATCGCACTCGTCTGATAACTTAACGCTTCTAAGCGATTCTTGAAATCAATCTTGCGCTGATTCGCCACTTCTTGCAACTTCTGATATCGCCCCAAATCGACGATACTCGCCAGCACTTCGGCCCGGCCATTGGGCTTGGCATCGAGCAACTTTTCGGCTTTCCCTTGCAGGAGCAACACAGATGACGTGAAGGTGTCGTAGTTCAGGCCGATCTTCTCTTGAATCCAGTGATCGAAATCGACCTTCTTCGAGGTGTCGGGCACCGCTTCCCAGCTGGCATCCGGCATCTCTTGAAACAGTTGCTGGGTGCCGGTCGAAGTGCCTTTGGTCGTGCGTTTCAGGGTCCGTTTGACGCGATACGCATTCTGATCGAGCCGAAAGTCGAATTCGACGATCGCCGTTTGGCTGTCTTTGTTGATGAGTTCGATGGCGTTCTGGTTGCCACCACGATGGCTGCCGAACAGGGCATAGGTGAGGGCATCAAAGATCGCCGATTTGCCGCTGCCGTTGGAGCCGGAAAGCATCCAAATCGGTGCCGAGGCAAAGTCAATTTCTTGGGGGTGGTGGTAGGATAAAAATCCTGTCATCCGGATACGCAGGGGAATCATAATCTCTCACGCATCGGGGTCACATTCTTGGATGACTTCATCGAGTAATGTCATCATTGCATTTTTGGCATCATCGGGTTCATTTTGCAATTCCCCACGGACGTACGTGGTCACAATCTCCCGGAAACTCCGCGAGCGGTCGGCGTCACTCACGTTTAGCGGTTCGCCCAGGGCGTTGGTTTGCGTCCAATCGCGGGCGTACCAACGGGGGAAGATCTTCTCGAGTTCGTGGAGAATCTCTTCGAGACGATCTTCGCCGGGGGTGTAGTGGATGTGCAGATTCACCAAGTCCTCGTGGGCCTCGGCGTACTCTTGTTGCAGGCGCGGGATGTCGTTCTTAGGGTCGAGTAACATCACCTCGTAAATCGGCGTCGCGGTCAGGGGTAGCACCGTCGGCTCGGTGATTGTCCCATGCTCATCGAGATCGAACAGCACGACGCCGCAGCGATTCAGCTTCTCGCCCAAATCGAGATGCTCAATGCTGCCTGAGTACCGGACGTTGCGATGCACGAGCGCCTGCGGCTTGTGGATGTGCCCGAGGGCGGTGTACTGATACTGCTCGTGCAGCGATTCGCCGTGAATGACGATGTCTTCGGTGTCCGAAAGGCGAAACAGCCCCTCGTTCAAGTCCGAGCCGAACATCGTGATGTGGGCCATGAGCACACTCGGCGTCTTGGGCTGAAAGCTCGGATGGCTCCGCAGGGCCTGGTGGCGGTCGTTGAAGGCTTGCGTGAGGATGCGGTTTTTCTCGTTCGCAGAGCTGTATTTCTTGCCGTCCTCGGTGGTGAAGTATCGCGCGGTCGTGGGGAACGGCATGAGCATGAACTGCACTTCGAAATCGGCTTTGCGATCCCGCAGTTTCAAAAACGTTGGCTCCGCACCGAGGTACAATCGGCCCGCTTGCACCCGTTCGCCAGGTACGCCACTCGTCGGGGCGGCGAGCGTCATGGCGTGTTGCAGCGTCCGGCAGAAGTTTTCGTTATCGTGGTTGCCGGTGATGGTCAGGATCGTGCCGCCATCGGTGAGGAACTTGGTGAAGACTTCCTGCCAGTGGTAGATGGTTTCCCGCAGAGCATCGGGCCGGGCTAACTCCGAGAACAGATCCCCGGCGACGAGCAAGACATCGACTTGGTGTTCAGTGCAGTACCCCGCGATTCGCTCGACAGCGCGGCGAAGATCGTCGGTGCGGTCGATGCGGCCCAGCCGGTCGTTGAGGTGCCAATCTGCCGTGTGAAGTATCCGCATGGCGGTATTTTGCCAACTCGCCTGGGAAGTGGTAGGTCCGTTGGGGCTTGAATTCCGGCGCGGGATTCTCGGAAAAATAATCAGGAAGGTCTGGCGGGTTGCGGATTCATCGCGTAGTATCTCCACGACGAGTATCCTACCGTCACCGGTTTTAAACAGGCTGCACCACACCAATTTTCGGTGAGCCTCATCAGCGGAAGTCTTCGAAATCAGTCCAACGTTTTCGTTATGGCCCCGCGATTTTTCTCCTAGTTTGTCGTTTGGAAAGTCGATCACCGCATGACAGCGACTCAACCGACCCTCCACGAGGGTGTGTTGGAAATGCATCCCAAGGGTTTTGGATTCCTCCGTGACCCCTCCCGCAGTTTCACCCCGCGATCCGGCGATCCTTACGTCGGCCAGCCGCTCGTTCAGCGATTCGGCCTGCGGCAAGGGCTGATGCTCTCGGGGCCAACGGAAATCGGTCGCCGGGGCACTCCTGGCCCCCGGCTCATGGATATCCACACCGTCGAAGGGCAAGACATTCGGCAATATCGCCCCAGAGACTGGGACGACCTCACCGCCGTGGACCCCACGCAAAAATTCCGACTGGAAACCGGCCAAGAGCCGCTCACGACCCGCATCATGGACATGTTCACCCCGATCGGCAAAGGGCAACGCGGCCTGATCGTCGCCCCGCCCCGGACGGGCAAAACAGTTCTCCTCTCGCACATCACCCAAGCGTTGATGCAGAATCACCCCGAACTCAAAATCTTCGTGTTGCTCGTCGACGAACGCCCCGAAGAAGTGACCGAGTTCAAGCGCATGGTCCTGAAGCCCGAGATCACGGCGATGGGCGGCAAATGCACCGTGGTGGCGAGCAGCAACGACCAAGAAGCCGTCGTCCACATGCGGACAGCCGAGATCATGATGGACCGCGCCAAGCGCCTCACCGAGCATGGCCACGATGTCTTCGTGCTCCTCGACTCGCTCACCCGGCTCGCCCGAGCTTACAACAAATCCGGTGGCCCTGGCGAAAAGACCATGTCTGGCGGGGTGGGGAGTCGAGCACTTGATATCCCGAAACGGCTCTTCGGTGCCGCTCGTGCCTTCGAAGAAGGCGGCTCGCTGACGATCCTTGGCACGGCACTCATCGAGACCAACTCCCGCATGGACGACGTCATCTTCCAGGAGTTCAAAGGCACCGGGAACATGGAATTGGTCCTCGACCGCAAGCTCGCGGACAAACGGATCTTCCCCGCGATCGACCTCGCCGCCTCGGGCACCCGCAAAGAAGAACGCCTCCTCGACCCCGAAACCCTGGAACGCATCAGCCTCCTTCGCCGCAGTATCCTGCAGATGAAAGGCCCCGATTCGATCGAAGCCGTCATCAAGCAAGTCGGCCGCGCCGACTCGAATGCGGACTTCCTCGAAACCATCTCGAAGTTCTTAACGAAGTAAGTCACCCTCAGCGAATCGGTCGCTTTTGAGGCTTGAAACTGCTGCTGGCTTTTGCTCAATTGAGAATATCTCTCGGACGGGGTGCGACTCATGCGATGCTTCGGTTGGCTACTGGGCTTGATCTTGATTCCTGGGGCAGTTCAGGCTGGTGATCCGTGGAAGTTCACCACAGGGGATCGGGTCGTCATTGTCGGAAGCACTTTGATCGAGCGCGAACAGAAGTATGCTCACTGGGAAGAAGCCCTGCACTTCCATAACCCTGGCATCGACATCAAGTTCCGCAACTTGGGCTGGAGTGGAGACACCGTCTTCGGCGAAGCCCGTGCGGGCTTCGACCCCGTGCCGAAGGGCTACCAACGGCTCGTTCAACTGACGACCGAACTCAAGCCGACCGTCATCGTGCTTTGCTATGGTTTCAATGAATCCTTTGCGGGTCAATCGGGTGAAGCGGGCTTCCGCAAACAATACGAGAAGTTACTCCAAGATCTCTCACCGACCAAAGCCCGCCTCGTGCTGATGTCTCCGATTCCGATGGAACCCAGCTCCGGTCGACCGGTGGTCACGGAAGTGAACGAGAGCTTGGCTCGGTACGTGGGCATCATCGAATCCATCGCGAAGGAAAAGAAGCTCGACTACGTGCCACTCTTCGAGCGTGCCAAAGCCGCGGGGCAAACGCTCACCGAAAACGGCTTACACCCCGACGAAGACGGCTACCGCCGCCTGACACCACTTCTCTTTGAGACCTCACCACCCAGCCCATCGAATGCCAAGATTCGCGTCAAGATCATCGACAAAAACCAACTCTTCTTCCACCGCTGGCGGCCACAAAATGAGACGTACCTCTTCGGCTTCCGTAAGCACGAGCAAGGCAACAACAGCGTCGAGATTCCGCAGTTCGATCCGCTGATCGAGAAAGCCGAAGCGGAAATCTCCACACAGCTCAAGTCCGTGGGTCGGTAAGGATTCTCATGGAACTGTACTGGATCGCGGCTGGGCTGATTGGCATCTTGGTGGTGGCGATCTTGGTTTGGAGTCGTCGCCGCGGCTCCGAACCGGAACTGCCCCCGGCCGATGAATCCGCGAATCTCTCGACCCGGACCTGGATTCCGCACGAAGATTCCGAAGAGGATCAACGCACGTCGGGCGCGTAGTTCTCGAAGCGCATGTACTGTTTAATGAAGCCCAAGTTGATCTCCCCCGTCGGGCCATTCCGCTGTTTGCCGATGATCACTTCGAGCACATTGTCCTCGTTATTCCCCTCGAACTTCCCAGGCCGGTGCAACAGGATCACTGTATCCGCGTCTTGTTCGATCGAACCGGATTCGCGCAAATCCGAAGTCCGCGGCTTATGATCTTGCCGATCTTCACTGGAACGGTTCACCTGAGCGAGTGCCACGACGGGGATGTTCAACTCCTTGGCCAAGAACTTCAGCCGACGGCTCGTCTTGGCGACCTGCTCTTGCCGGGGATCGCGGGAGTTCTCGGGTTCGATGAGTTGCAAGTAATCAATGACCACGAGCTTGATGCCATGCCGTTGTTTCAACCGGCGGGCATTAGCGGCAATTCGGAGCATCGTCTGGGCCGGGGCATCGTCGATGAAGAGCCGGACATTCCCTTTGCCCCGCAACTGGTCCCCTGCCGTCATGAGCTTGGCGACCTCGTCATGGTTGATGATCCCCTTGCGGACCTTGTGCGCATCCACCCGCGCCTGACAGACCAACAACCGCTCCGCCAACTCCGTGCGTGCCATTTCCAAGCTCACGAAGAAGATCGGCGCCGACTCTTCCATCATGATGTGTCTAACGACGTTGAGAGCGAACGCGGTGTTGTGAACAATGATGTCATTCGAAATGAAGTTGTGGGTGCCATCGATGGTCAAATCATAGACTTGCTTCATGCCAACTGGTTCGATACTGACAACTTCGTCCCAGAAGACATCACTTTCAGCCAGTTGTTGGTGTTGAGGAGAACCGATCGCGTCAGCCAGTCGTTTGAGCCTACTCCGGGTAGGTGCTCGTTTTCTGACATGGAGATTGGTTCCTCGGGGCAATCCCATCGCCTCAGCAATCTCGGCCCAAGAGCGATCGCCTTTCGCAACTTCTAACTCATCCCAAACGCTGATTGGAATCAAGTCTTTGTTCGTTCGATCCTCTTTCTCGGCCAACCGATCCCGGACACGCTGACAAGCCTCTTCTTTGCCGAAAATCCCAATTTCATCGAGAAAAGTGCGGATCGAGCCCGAGTCTGTGATGTCGAGTTGCCACGCTGTTCGATCTTGATCTTTATACTTCACTTTCCGCTCTCGGCCCTGACACTGGATCCCAAAACGGAGCAAGTAGTGCTGAAGTTTCTTGACGAGTTTCTCGCTCACGCTCGCGAAGCCAATCTGAGTCTGACCGCCACTCAATACCGAGGCCCAACCGTCCGTGGCGAACAAGCGATTCAGAAAGAGTGCGAGTTGCACCCTAGGGACTGTATCGAGGCGAGAAGGCAAGAACTTGGCATGTGAATCACACCCCCACAGTTTGAGATCGATTAACCATCGGGTGAGGGCGTTCTGTGAGTTCTTTCTGGCCGCATGAATACCATTGGGGGCCAACTCTGAATCTGCAATTCCCAACTCCACGCAGAGTTTCGTAAAGACTTCGGGTGATGGTGAAGTCTTACCCTGGGTCCAGTGAGTGACTGTTGCGGGAGTGACGCCCAACTTCAGGGCCAGTTGACGCGCAGCACCACGTTGGGTGAGCTGAGAATGGAGCTTTGTGGCGAAGTCCTGCCGAGCCGTCTGCACCGATTCTTGGTCGCTGGACACAGCAAGTGAAGGCGTTCTGGTCCCGTTGCTGTTGGATTCTCGGGCAACGACGCCACCAAATTCTCGAATGCACTCACGGAACTCCTGCAAAAGCCGTGGATTCGAATTGGTGAATTCTGGTGTCGTATCTGTCAAACCACCATCGCCGATCAAATAGGCAAGTAGCTTGATTTCACAATCACGCATGACCTTGTCGCCGAAGACAGGAAGTGCTCGTGGAAGAGCGATACGGTCCCCCACTCGCAGATTGGCGAGGGGTTGCCAGCACGAAAGGACACGAAATGGATGACTTGCCGTTGTCTCGATCTGCCGACCTGAGTTCGTCCGAACTCGGAAAACAGGTTTCAGCCCGTCATCGACATAAGCAGAAGGTTTTTTCGGAAGGAGTTTCCAATTCTCTCCAAGTGATAGCAATTCTGCATCTCGCCGTTGGAAGAGATCTGCTATCGATACAACAGATCCGTCCATCAGCATGATTTCAGAATCTTCAGTGATACATTTCCCAACCGACGGCCTCGCGGCGATGATCACAAGCTCGGAATTGTGCAAGCCGGCGGTCATGTTGTCGAGGTCGGTGTAGCCGGTGCTGAGGCCCGTGACGTTGAGGTGGGATTTGGCGCCGCGTTCGTCGATCCGGGTCAGGGCTTCGTTGACAACATCATTGATCTTGTAGACATCCCCAGTGCTCCCTTTTTCGGCGATCTCCAGGACTCGGCGCTCGGCCATACCCAGGAGTTCGTCGCCGCTCATCACGCTGTCGTAGGCGTCTCGGATGAGTTCGGTGCTCGTGTGAATCAGGTTGCGGACGATCGCTTTCTCACGGACGATGCGAGCGTAGTACTCAGCGTTCGCGGCGGTCGGGGCGGCATCCCAGAGTTCGGCGAGATAAGACGTCCCGCCGATGTCTTCGAGGAGCTTTTTGTTCTTGAGCTTCTCATGGAGAATCACAAGATCAACCGGCTTGCCATCATTGTAAATCTCAATGATGGTGGAGGCGATTTTTTGATGGGCGTCAAAGTAGAAGTTATCCGCCCGAATGATGTTCACAATATCCGAGATGATCGCATTGTCTCGGAGCATACTCCCGATGACACTCCGCTCGGCGTCGCGGCTTTGCGGAGGAAGGCGATCCGGTGAGATAGCGTCCAAGGACATACGCACAGACTCCAAAGTTGGGGTCTGCCATTTTACCAAGTTTAGCCTAGGGTTTGCTCCGCTTCACCCTAGGCTAAACGCAAACGCCGCTCCGCGGCTGGAGGCCCACCCAATTCTTAGCCACGGAGTGGCGCCTGCCGATAGCCCAGGGTGAAGCGAAGAGAACCCTGGGCTAGGCCTTGCGAAGGCGGCGCAGGGTATTGACCACTGGCGTCGGCAAACTGCTCATGAGCAAGCCAAAAGCGGAGGATTTCGAGAAGCCGAATTGACTCGTGTGTTCCCGGTAGCGTTTCTTGGCCTCAGCGTAGTCTCCACGACTGTAGGCCAAGTCCGCGTAGAAGAGAGTTTCGGTCTTCATGCCGTCTTTCAAGATTTCGATCAAGTCAGGAGGTAAGTTGTCGGAGTCGCGCAGCATAACGCGACGAGCATCGCAGAAGGCTTTCACCATGACTTCTTTGTTATTACTGACGTTGTTATCATGCCGAAGGTGGATCGCCAGCGACTCGGGGTGATAGGCAAAGGTACCGTGGGCTGACATCTGCATACAGATTTCCCAATCCTCAGCACCAAAGACTTCCTTGGAAAAGCCACGAGTTTTCTTGACCAAGTCGTGCCGCATGACGGCAGCACCTTGGAACACGAGGTTGCGCCTCATGAGCAACTTGCGGAACGCCACCGGCTCGAAGACACGGAAGCCAGCATCCATCGTGTGGGGCAGTTCCCAGAAGGCAGGAAGCGTCTTGGTGATAATCTCTTGGGTCGAGCGGTAGCCACTCGTCGGGTTGCCGGTTTCAGCATCGGTATAGGCGACTGCGACTTCGGGCCGGCGATCGAGCAGCTCGAGCAGCCTCGGGAGAACCCCAGGTTTCCAGCTATCGTCGCCATCCAGGAAGGAGACATATTGTCCGGTGGCATGCTTTAAGCCGGTGTTACGGGCTGCGGAGATTCTTTGATTCTCTTGGCGGATGTACTTCACATTCAGATGGGCCACGGGAGTCCAACAGTCGTCGGGGGAACCATCATCAACGACGACAACCTCAACCGAAGGCTCCCCGGCTTCCTTGACCGAAGTCACGGTCTTGGCCAAGTAAGAGGACGAATTGTAGGCTGGAATCACCACACTCAACCGTGGGGTCATCGGAAAGCTCCCTTTCAAAGGTGTCACCCTTCTCTACGTTCAAAACCAGTCATTTGCAAAGTAGTATACAGAAGGCCGTGTCGAATAAAGCGTCCGAATCGGGCTTTTTTCGATCCGTTTCACGTCTGGGCTGAAATCGTGTTCTAGGGTTTGGTGGGTTTCCCCTCATGCCCAGCTAGGAGCGTCAAGATGTCCGTTGCCGATCAGATTCGTCAGGCGATTGCCCCCGCTCACGTGGCCGTCGAACAGACGCCGTTCGCTCAAGGAATGGCCTCAGGCCGCATCACACGAACGGATTACATCGCTGGATTGCAACAGATCGCCGGGTTGCATGAGGGTATGGAAGCGGCCCTCATTGCAGCTCAGGCGTCCGCGGCTGTGGCGGCCTTTTTTGCACCGGAGACGATGTGCCGTGGACCCGTGGTCCGGCGGGACATCGCAGCCCTCGGCGGCATCGACGACTGCGAAACTCACCCCACGATCTCCACTTTGATCGAGCAATTCGACGCCTGGACGAGCGCGAAGCCACACGCCCTGTTGGGTGCACTCTACGTGATGGAAGGCTCGCGGATGGGTTCTATGGTCTTGGCTCGCAGTTTGAGCAAGGGCCTGCAACTCGAACCACGTCCTGGCACTGGCCTTGACTACCACATCGAAGGCATCGCCACGCGGCCTACAGACTGGAAGAAGTTCCGCGAGAGCCTGGCGAACTGGCCTTGGACGGAAACCGAAACGGCGGAAATCGTCCATGCTGCGACGCTGACGATGGATGCATTGGTGGAGCTTTACGCCGCTGTGCCGACGACCCCTCCCGTCATGGCAATGGCTTAAACGTGCCCCCACACCACGAACCCAAAGTCTCGTCGCATGACTGAATCCACATCCAACATTCCCGAAGCGCCTCCCGATCCCCGGTTGAACCTCATCTGGGGAAGTGGGCCTTCGGCGGAGCAGCTGAGTTTCGTCCGGACGAGCCGTTCTCCCGATGAGAAGCTCGCGGCACGGACCCAAGAGCGCATCCGCGTCGTGACGGGCCAGCAGGTCTACAAACACAATCACTACACCGAGGATCAATTCATTCGCCACGATGCTGAGAAAGGCATCTTGACCAATATTTACGGCCAGCGAATGTTGCGAGCGAGTGAAGATTTTACGGTAGCTATCCTGGGTGGTTTTGAAGAAGAATTGGGTGAGGCGGCCGGTGAAGTGATGTATCAATGCGGCTATGAGTGGGCGATGGAAGACATGGCCAACTTTACGCCCAGAATTCAAGCCGAGTACGAACTGGCCCTCAGCAAAATGGCGATGGGGCTGATGCTCGAAACCTGGTGGTGGCCGATTCAGATTGAAGGTTGGGGGTCATGGAATTACGATTTCCGCCAGGGCAAACAGGGGTTAATCTTCATTGACCTCTATGAATCCGCGGTGGCTCAATCGATGGGCAACATCGGCAAAGTGGCCTGTCACTTTTATGCAGGGCTGTTTGCCGGAGTGTTCAGTGTGCTCTCCCGGCGTGATTTGTCTTGCATTGAGATTCAATGCTACTCGATGGGCGAAGATTACTGCAAATTCATGATTGCCACTCAGAAGCGTGTGAATGCTGCTGCATTCTGGAGACAAGAAGGCGCGACTTTCAACGACATCATGGACAAGATGAGCGGCACCATCTCAGGATAAGAGGACATCATGCACGAGAGCTTTCTGATCCCCGATCTCACCCCCGGAGATGCCCCCCGTTTCGGGTTGCCCACACCGGCATCGGCGTGGATGCGACGAAGTACGGTGCGTGAAGTTTTGGGGCGGATCAACTGGAAGAATTCTTCAAGGTTTCGAGCCGAGAAATCCACGACAAGCCGGCGTTCCAGCGTTCGTGGCTCGATGCCATTGCATGAGTTTCTTCAGTCCGTGGATTGGAAAAACCAGCGGTCTTCCAAGTAAAGGAGTGCCATGATTTACTCGCTGCCGATCCGCACTCTCGCGGCCTGTGAAGGACGATACCCCACGGACGAAGAGGAAGGTATCATCCTGGGCTGGGCGGGGAGCATCCATAAGCGGTTGCACGCCGCCAACATCATCGCCCACCAAGAGCGTGACTTGGTCCGCACGGCCATCGAGCAGATGAAACAGCAATACACTCGCTTCGCATCGCTTCACGAGCGGGCTTTCGAAAAGGGCGAACGAGACTTACAATTGCTGCTCCGCTACGTTGTGCAGGGAATGATCGTTGACGATGCAGAGATGCCACGTGAGAAGCTCTTCATCTGGTATGGCACCATCATTCGCAGCCTGGGGCTGACACCAAAGTTTACTCGAGATGCCTGCCAAGCTTTGTATACCGCTTGTGAGAAGCAGTTACCGGAAGAGACGTTCGACACCGCTCAACCTTTCTTGAAGCGAATGGTGGACGACGTCCCAGATTTTCCCGAACCCGACCGACCCGCCGTGGATGAAGCGCCATGCTCAGCCGAATGATGCAGACGATCAACCGCTCGGACAATCTCTACCTATCCCCCAAGGAGCAGAAGGAGATCCTCCAATACGCACGGTCGATCCCGGGTCGCTTCGCAGCGGTACGCGCGTTGCAAGCGGAGGAAGTACGCATTGTCAGTCGGGCACTCGCGGCCTTGGGCGAGTCCGAGTATCTCGCGGTCAGCTTGGAAGCCCAAGGTTGGACGAGCGCCGTCGACGACCTCAAGCTTATCCTCCGCACAATCGCCCTCGCGGTGCTGACCGAAGATGAGCAGGTACTAGAAACACGGGTCCTGTCTCACCTGCGGCGGAAACTCCGTTATCTGGATTTCCCACACGACGCGACTTACTCTTTGTTCTTGAGCCTGATCTCGTTCACCGAAACGCAACTCGCCGCCGAACATTGCGAGATCATCACGCCTTATTTCGAGCCACTGCTCACGACAATGACACCCGGTTACACCCCCGAGGAGAACGAGGAATGAACGATACACTCGAACTCAACGACACAATCCGAGGTGGCAACTACTTCGCCGAAGGCTTTTACACCCAAACCGACACCCGACGTGGCGTGATCACAAACCGCGCCGGGGCAAGACTTTGCTGCCTGACCACAGACTTCCTGAGCGGCTTCCGTCGAGCGGTCTTGAAGAGCCGTGGCGAGCAAGCGAACCAAGTCTTTCAATCTTGCGGCACGAAGTGGGGCTTCTTCATGGCCCAACGTCTCAATGACGAGATGATTCAGTACCGTGGGCAACCGATGAGCGAGTTCACCCTCGCGGACTTCCAAGCGACCCTTGCGGACTACTTCAGCCATCATGGCTGGGGCTTCGTTGAACTCGATTTCACGTTGCACAACCACGGCATCATCGTCCTGAAGATGGATCAGCCAATCTTCGCCGCCTTGGTGCCCCCCGACGAGTTTCCAACCACACCAGTGGATTCGCTGATGGCCGGTATCTTTGCTGGCTTCTTCTCCACGCTTTTCGAGCAAGATTTAGCCTGTTTACAAACGCGATGTAAGGCTCTCGGTTCACCCGAAAGCCTCTTTGTGCTCGCCCTTTCTGAGAGGCTGATCGATGGCCCGAGTTGGGTCGCCGAAGGCAAACCTCACGAAGAGATCCTCGTCGAACTCAAGCGAATCTGTTGTTAGGGAGCCTCACAGACTCGACTCGACCTCCAAGGGTCTGAATTTCTCCAGTGCCGGGGTGAGATTTTCCCTCTTGCATGAATGATGAGAGCAAACCTTAGCGAAGAATCGCAGCCTATCGGATTTTCAGGCTAGCGGTTTTGATTCCGCCAAAACGCGCTCTAGGTCTATGGGAACAAACGACGCAGCCAAACGCCCCAAAACTGTTTCCCTCCTGCGTCTGAGTTGATAAGGAGCTAGCTTTGCGAACATTACTCGTCGCGAGCCAAAAAGGCGGAGTTGGCAAAACCACGACAGCACTCAACCTGGCCACACTCACGGCCCAATCGGGCAAGCGTGTTCTATTGATCGACGCGGACCCGATGGGCAGCGTCTGTGCTTCGTTATTGCTCTCGCGCGATGAGGAAAGCCGTCGCCCACCCCGAGTTGATACGGTCACAGGTGATGGGGCTTTGTGGAATGAAGTCTACCCGAAACTCGACATCATCAACCCCTACCCCGACGAACAAGGAACCGACGAGCAACTCATCGGCTTCCTGAACGCGATCCCTGATTCCCCCGTGGCCCGATTCTACGACGTCGTCGTGATTGACGCGCCGACGATGACCGGCCCACGCACCAAAGCCTTACTGAAAGCCTGCCAAGAAGTGCTGATTGTCCAGCGAGCCGAGCCGATGTCCTTCCGGACACTCCCGCCACTTCTGGAGATCATGCGTGAAGTCAAAGCCGAAGGTTGTGAATTGCAACTTCGCGGCATCCTTATGACCCTGCCTTCCGGGGTGCCCCTGGGTGGCAAAGCAGAAATGGCGATCCGCGAGAAGTTCCGCGGCATCTTGCCTCAAGTCATTCCCTTCGATCCTGAGATCAACAAAGCCCTCACGTTGGGAAAGCCTTCAGTCGTGGTTCAGCCAACGAGCCAGATGACGAAGCAATACCGTGCCGTCGCCGTGGCGCTCGGTCTGACCAAAGAAATGTCCCCGTCGATGTACGCCACCGCCAGCCCAACAATGGTGATTGGTTCCGTGCATGCTGGGGCGAGCTTCACCGGAGATGAGATCATGGACCACGATTCCGATTCAGAAATGCTCGTCGGAGCGGCTTCGAGCAGCAAACTCACCAAGGCTTCGAGCAGCAAGCTCAGCAAAGGCCCACGTGATCAAAGCACCCAACCGACTGTCAGCAACCAACTCGCGATCACCCCGCCACCCCCTGCAAAAGCGAACCTCGGAATGGACGAAGAAGACGATGTCTTTGGTGGTGAAGAGCCAAGTGCTGGCCCCAAGACGATGTCCGGCCGGACCCAGACCTTCTACCCGAACCGCACCGCGACAACCGGCGGCAAAGGCCCGAACCTGCTCGCTCCACCATCCAAGCGCACGGCACCCTCTTCAGCCACCGTGCGTGCCATCAGCCTGACCGATTACATCGACCCCGAAGCGAGCAAGCCAGAAAGCGGCCCACCGCTCTGGCAGATCATCGCCCTCGGCGTGTTCTCCTTCGTCGGCGTCGCTGTCATCGCCTACGTGCTCATGCTTCGCCGGTGAGGCAGGGAATTCACCAAATCATCCGAGCGGGGGACGTCAGTCCCCTGATTCTGTTCATTTCCTCACTTCGGGACCATGAGTGTAAACGGCGGGACGTAGGCTTGCAGCATGGTCATGGCGCCGACGACGCAGGCGAGTAGGATGCTGTGCCAGATGACGGCTTTGAAGATGTCCGCTTCTTTGCCGAGTTGGTTGGTGCCAGCGGTGGCGACGCAGATGCTCTGGGCGTCGATCATCTTGCCCATCACGCCGCCGGTGCTATTCGCCGTACAGATCAAAAGCTCGGCTTGGTTGAGAGTCAGGTCGGTGCTTTGGAAGGCTCCGGATTGGTAGACCTGCCCAGCGGTGATCTGTTGCAAGCTGCCGAAGAGAGCGTTGCTGCCCGCGTCCGTGCCGGTGAGGAAGACACCGAGCCAGCCGAGCATCGCGGCAAAGAAGGGATACAGCATCCCCGTTTCGGCGAAGGCGACTCCGAGAGTCGCATCGATGCCCGCATATTTCGTGACGTAACTCAGGCCCAACATGCAGGCAATGGTCGGGATCGGGATCTTCATCTGGATCACGGTCTGCCGGATCACCCGGCGAACCTGGCTGCCCGTCGCACCGAGAAAGATGGCCGACAAAATCGCCGCGACGACGCAAGGTGTTCCCGGGGCTGTGAGCCAGGCGAGCTTGTAGATGGCTTTCTCTTTCTTCTCCGCGTCGGTGGCGTTGAGCTTTTGTAAGCGATCGGCGCGTTCGACTTCATTGTGCAAGCCATCGATCGGGATTTCGTAATAGCCCTTGATCGGCCCCAGTGTTAACGCGGCTTTCAGGATGTTGTTCTCGTACTCGCGGATCGTCCCCGCAACCGCCAAACACAGAGCCATGATCACGAACGGCGACCACGCCCGGGCAATGGTCCAGGGTGTGAGTGGGACTTCGGTTTCCTTCATCGCGGCGGAGAGATCGACGCCGTGGCCATCAGGCGTTTCCGCCGAGTGGGTGGCAGTGGTTACAGGTTCGAACTTCCATTCTTCGCGTGGCTTCCAGACGAACTTCAGGAACAAAGCCAACGTGATGAGAGAAAAGATGGCTCCGCCGATGTCTGTGAGGGGCCAGACGTTGGCGCCCGGAATCCAAGTATGGAGCGTGGCAAAGGTGTATTGAAACACGGCAAACGACCCACCGCCGACCAAGAGCGCTGGCCACACGGCCAAGGTCTTCCGCCAGCCGCAGAGCACGATGACCATGTAGAACGGCACGAGACAGGACAAGAACGGCAGTTGGTGAGCACACATCACACTGATCTTCTCGGCCGGGATGCCCGTGACGTTGGCAAGCGTCATGATCGGCACACCGAGTCCACCAAAGCAGACCGGCGAAGTGTTGGCAATCAAACAGATGACCGCCGCCCGGAACGCAGGCACCCCCAGGCCGACGAGCATGGCCCCGCAGATGGCAACCGGTGCCCCGGAACCCGCGGCTCCTTCCATCAGGGCACCGAAGCAGAAACCGATGAGCACCGATTGCACGCGGGCATCTCCCGAGAGCGAAGCAATCGAGCGGCGGATGATGGCGAACTGTCCCGTTTCCACGGTGAGGTTGTACAGCAGCATCGCGCCAAAGACTGTCCAGCCGATGGGCAGCAATCCGAAGGCCGCGCCATAGGCCCAGGACTTGGCCGCCATCTCGACCGGCATGCCGTAGACAAGCCAGGCAATCAGGATGGCGACCACCGAGCCAGCCGCTCCGGCCCAACTGGCGAGCCAACGCCGCCCGACGAGCAGGTAAAAGAGCACCACCACTGGCAACGCCGCGACGATGGTCGAGGCGATCCGTTGCGAAAGTGGGTCGAGGTGCTGAGTGTAGGCGACAGCAAATAGGGGAGAATCAAGCATGTCGTGGGGCCAACAGGGGAGAGGTTGGAGTCACATCGGGTGGTGTGTTCGTTGACTCGTCGAAGCGAGATACTCAGGCCAATCTAACAAGAGGGGCAGCAGAATCAACCGAGATCAAAGCCTGACCGGGTCGGCAATCTCGGTATGTTGTGGAAGATTGTTGAAGTCAGGAAAGCTGACGCGACGATGGTAACTGTGCAGGATGGCGTGTTCGGGATAACCGGCAAGCCGCACTGCCGGGAGTTAGCGGTTCGCGCAAGGATGCGGCCCACTAACACGTCCACCCCCTGCGGTCTCGGTTGTGCCATTGTCGTCCACCCCGACACTGGTGCAACTGTAGGCCCGGGCGGTTTTTCATCACCCCCCACGGATGGAACAGATATGCGCCGTACCCTTCTCATCGTGCCTGTGTTCGCCATGATCCTCGCCAACGTCGGCTGCAAGAGCAGCTACGTCGCTGGCCGATGCGATTGCACCCACGACCCCGCTTCGTCGGCGATCGTCGCCCCGTCGAACCCTTACCCCGTGATCAACTCGAGCGCCGCACCAGCCGTTGCCGCTCCTGCTGCTCTCCCAGAAAAAATGCCAATGCCGAAGTAAGGCTTGAAATTCAACCTCACCCCCAGCCCCTCTCCGTTTCGGAGAGGGGTGAAAAACGCCTGGAAACAAGCGGTTTTCCTATTTTCCGGCTCCCCTCTCCGCTTCGGAGAGGGGTTGGGGGTGAGGTAGGAATATCCACACTAAAAATCGATCTGAATCGCCAGACCATCGGCGATGCTAGCCGTGAATGGGTAGACGGCCATGTTGACACTTTTGCCCACACTTCGCACCGACCCATCCAAGAATAAGAAGTTCACTCCCGAGATGTGATTCGAGCTAAAATCCTCAGCCACTCCGGCATCGGTGCTTGGGGGATGCTGCCGGCAAGCATGGCCCAGGACCATCGCGGCCGGGAGATTCGTCGGGATGCCACCGAAGGTCGCAGTGTCGTTTTGGCTCCGCCAGGTCGCGTTGGGGATCACACCCGCCCAACTGGAGAGGGTGTTCGCAGCACTTTTCTCACCGACGGCGAAAGTGCTCGATGTCCCATCGGCGATGTCCGCAATTCTCGTTCGGCTATTGCGCTGAAACACCCCACGACCCGGGATGCCAGCGAGGGTCATGGGAGTCGTCAGGACGCTGCTCGGCTCATTCAAAAACGGCGTGTTGCCATAACAGCCGACGTAGTTCGAGCGACCCAACGGCCCTGTCAGCCCACCTGTGTTCACGAATTCTGAAGGTTGAATCGGCTCTTGGCGTGGGTCCGAAGGGCAACGGAGGAAGCCGATGTTCTGAGAGATGATGGCCGCATGAACGCTTGCTGTCAGGGGCAGTTGAAACTGAATCTGCCGGTGCAGGTTGTCTTGTTCCAAGTCTGGCAAAAGGTGGGCGGCCCAACCCCAACCTGGCCCGGTGCCATCGGTCATGGCCATTTGAGATGTGTACCCGGCGGGGAAGTGTCCGATCCGGTCGTGATGATTGTGCAGCGCGAGGCCAATCTGCTTCAAGTGGTTCTGGCAACGTGCTCGGGACGCTGCCTCGCGGACTTTCTGGACCGCAGGCAACAACAACCCGATCAGAACGGCAATAATGGCAATGACGACGAGCAATTCGATGAGGGTAAAGGCACGGCGTAGCATAATCGAACTCCGGATGTTAGTCTCAACTAATCATAGGCTATGTGCGGGCAAATGGGCAATCCCAAAAATGGGTTCTTGTCAGCCTCGACAGGCTTCGAGTATAGTGGCTTGAGTCTCCCACCTGCCGGAACTCCTCTCATGCGCATGGCTATCGTTGCACTCGTTTTCGGGTTGGTCACCATCACCGCTTCGGCCGAAAACTGGCCAGAATTCCGTGGGCCACGTGGGGATGGCACTTCCAAGAGCACCAAGTTGCCCGTGAAGTGGTCTGAGAAGCAGAACGTGGTCTGGAAAACACCGATCCACGACAAAGGCTGGTCAAGCCCCGTCGTCTGGGGGGATCAAGTCTGGGTGACGACGGCCAAGGAAGATGGCACGGAGTTGTTTGCCATCGGCGTCGATCGCAAAACTGGGAAGGTGCTGCACGACTTAAAGCTCTTCACGCCGCAAAACCCGCCCTCCATCAAACAGTTCAACTCCCACGCTTCGCCGACCCCCGCCATCGAAGACGGTCGACTGTATGCCCACTTCGGCAGCTATGGTACGTCCTGCATCGACACCAAGACTGGCGAGACTCTCTGGAAACAAAACGAGCTGAAGTGCGACCACTGGCGCGGGCCAGCGTCGTCACCGATCATCCACAACGACACGCTGTTTCTGCTCTTCGATGGCCATGATAAACAGTACGTGGTCGCGCTCAACAAGAAGACCGGGGAGCCGATCTGGAAGCAAGATCGCAAACTCCCCTACCCGGCCGATGGCGATTTGAAAAAAGCCTACGCCACCCCCAGTGTCTTCAAAATCGGAGACCAAGAGCAACTCGTCGCCCCCGCGGCCGTGGGCACGATCGCTTACGATGTGAAAACGGGTGCTGAGATTTGGCGAGTCATCCACGGTGGTATGAACGAATCGGCTCGCCCGATTCTCGCGAATAACCACATCTACCTCACCACCGGTCACCTTCAAGGGTTGTGGGCCGTGAAAGCGGGCTACACCGGTGACCTGACGAGCGAAGGTGTTGCCTGGAAGTTCATCAAAGAGGCCCCGACGAAGTCTTCCGTGTTGCTCCAAGGGGATCTGCTTTTCATGGTCAATGATCGCGGTATGGCGTCATGCTTGAATGCCAAAACTGGCAAAGTCATGAAGCAAGAACGGTTCCAAGCGACCTTTGCCGCCTCGCCGCTGTTAGCCAACGGCAAGATTTACTGCGTTTCCGATGGTGGCAAGAGCTACGTCATATCCGCCGATCAAAACTTCGAGCTACTCGAGACCAACACCCTCGACGCAGGCTGCTACGGAAGCCCCGCCGCCGCCCACGATCAACTCTTCCTCCGCACCAAAACCCACCTGTACTGCATCGGCCAGTGAGGCTTGTTCCCTCTAGCGAAGCTATGGGAGCATTTTGAGAGCTTTGCGGATCAGCGGTTCGCAGGGGGCGTAGCCGGCTGGTGAGAGGTGGAGCTTATCTTTGACGTAGTACTCGGCTTTCGGCTCCGAGTTCTCGCCCAGAAGCACAGGGACGATGTCGATATAACTGAGCCGGGGATCCTTGGCGATGAACTCTCGGACCAGTTTATTGGCTTCGGTCTGTTGCTCGTAAAGTGCCCAGCGAGCGGGGCTGGGTTTGATGGCCACGAAGTCGATTTTGAGTTTGTCGTTTTTGGCGTGCAACTTCTTCACGAGGTCTGCAAAGTCGTCCCGGACTTGGACGGGGGTTCGCTTGGAGTTGATGTCGTTGTCCCCCGCGTAAAGCACGACCCGCGAGGCTGGCAACGACAGCAGAATCGTCTCGGCAAAGTGGGTTGTGTCCCGAATCTCCGAACCGCCGAAAGCCACGTTGACAGTGTTCAAATCGGCGAAGGCTTTCTTCGTGTCCCAGAGCCGAAAGGTCGAACTACCGGCGAAGACGATAACACCTGGCTTGGGTGGCTCTTCTTTCAAGCGCTTCTCAATGGCGTCGATTTCTTTCTGCCACTTCGCGGCCCGCTGACCGGGGGAATCGGAGAACGTCAACGTTGCAAGTAGGGCCAAAGTCCACATGACGGATACCTCGGGGAGAGTGGTTGAGAAAGTGTAGAATGAACCTGACCTATTGGGAGGCCGGATGATGACCCCGTTGACCCCGCTCACCGATCCGACGGTGATCGAATTCGACGTCCGCACGGACGAAATGCTCGTCAACATGGGGCCACAACACCCCTCCACCCACGGTGTCTTACGCTTGGTGCTGCGGACCGATGGCGAAGTCATCCGCGAAGTGACGCCACACCTCGGCTACTTGCATCGTTGTGCCGAGAAGATCGGCGAGAACGTCACCCCGATTCAGTTCATCCCCTACACGGACCGCATGGATTACCTTGCGGCCATGAACATGAACCTCGGCTACTCGCTCGCCATCGAGAAGCTCTGTGGCCTGAAAGTGCCTGAGAAGGCGAGTGTCATCCGCGTCATCGTTTGCGAGTTGAATCGCATCGCCTCGCACCTGGTCGGCATGGGGGCGTATGGTCTCGACTTGGGGTCGTTTAGCCCGTTCTTGTATGCCTTCCGCGAAAGGGAACAAATCCTCGACCTCTTTGAAGACGTCTGCGGGGCACGACTGACCTACAGTTACATCACCATTGGCGGTGTCCATGATGATCTCCCCGCTGGGTGGGTTGAGCGTTGCCGGCGATTCTTGGCTTACTTCAGCCCGAACATCCCGGACTATCACGCGATGCTCACGAAGAACCAAATCTTCGTCAAACGCACCGCAGGCATCGGCGTCTTGTCCAAGGAGCGTGCCCTCAGTTACGCCTGTTCTGGCCCGGTACTCCGGGCTTCCTTGAACCACACCCAAGGCGACGCCGCCTGGGATCTCCGCAAAACCGAGCCGTACTCCGGCTACGAAAACTACACCTTCGAAGTGCCCATCCCACCCTTCAAGGACGCTCCACCGGAAGCCGTGATCGGCGATTGTTGGCATCGCTTCAGTGTGCGGATGCGTGAGGTGGTCGAGAGTGTGAAACTCGTCGAACAAGCCTTAAAGCACTACGAGAAACTCGAAGCCGAGCGGCAGCAACTGCAAGCGAGCCACACCGCTTTGCCCGACGACCAGAAGAAGGCCAACGAGACCAAAGTGACGGAGGCGATGCGAGCCAAATACGCTCACCGCATCGAGCCACCCCGCACCCTGACTCCGGGCGAATGCTACGTCGAGACCGAGTGCCCACGCGGCCAGATGGGCTTCCACGTCGTCGGTCGACCCAACAAAGAGAACGTCCCGCTGCGAGTCCGTGCCCGCAGCTCGAGCTTCTGCAACTTGAGCCTCGCTGACGAACTCTGCCGCGGCTGCCTGATCGCCGACATCCCCGCCATCATCGGCAGCATCGACGTCGTCATGGGCGAAATCGACCGGTGAGTTTGCCTCTCCTCAGCCAAACGACAGAACTCGCCGCTGGGCTGGGAAGTCCTAAGTTTGCCGAAAGACCTCTTTCCGCTCAGGAGTTCATGCAATGCCCGTAGTGAATGTGAAGATTACAAAGACTGGTGTGACCAAGGCCCAGAAGGCCCAGATTGTCGCCGAGATGACCGCGACCTTGCAACGCGTCTTGGGCAAAGACCCGGCCCATACGCACATCCTCATCGAAGAAGTCGATATGGAAAACTGGGGCTACATGGGCATGCTCACCAGTGACCTCGAACAGCACCGAGCCTCCCTTTCGGACACCTTCCGCGTCTCGTGACTTCGATCGACCACCGACACTGACCTCGGCATCGGGATGTGATAAGATTTCACCAACCGTGTTGGGGTTATTGTCATGCTTCGCACTCTCTCCTTGTGTCTCTTCATCACTCTCTTTGCCTCGCCGCTATTGGCGGATGACGGGGTCAAGTTTTACGAGACCAAGGTTCGGCCATTGCTCGTGGAACAGTGTTATTCCTGCCACTCGGCCTCGGCCAAGAAGCTGAAGGGTGACCTGAAACTCGATGGCCCCACAGACTGGCTTCGAGGTGGGTCGAGTGGACCGGCCATCGTCGTGGGCAAGCCGGATGAGTCGCCGTTGATTCACTCGGTTCGGCGGAACCACAAAGAGTTCTCCGCCATGCCACCCGAGAAGCCACTGACTGCGGAGCAAGTTGCGGTGCTCGTGAAGTGGGTCGAGATGGGTGCCCCAGCGCCGACGATGGCTCCCCCGAAGGTGGAGAAAGAGACGATTGCCGAGGCACAAGCACGCTGGCCGTACAACCCGATTCCCAGAGATATTCGTGAACCAGAGGTAAAAGGCCGTTGGGCGGAGACGATCATTGACAAGTTCTTGCTCGCCAAGATGCAAGAGAAGGGCCTCGAACCCGTCGGCGATGCTCCACCACACCAGATCTACCGCCGCCTGAGCTACGACCTGACCGGTTTGCCCCCGACACCCGAAGACACTCGAGCTTTCGAAGCCGAGTATGCCGTGAGCAGTGAACTGGCGATGGAAGCTGCCATCGATCGCCTGCTAGGCACCCGAGCTTACGCCGAGCGTTGGGGCCGCCATTGGCTCGATGTCGTGCGCTATGCGGACACCGCCGGGGACAATTCCGATTTCCCGATTCCGCAGATGGTGAAATACCGAGACTATGTCATTGACTCGTTCGCCAAGGACAAACCGTTTGATCAGTTCGTGCGGGAGCAAATCGCGGGCGACTTGATGGGTGGCAAGACTGAAGCGGAGCGCCAAGAGCGGATCATCGCCACGGGGTACCTCGCCAACTCGCGCCGCTTCGGCTCGCGGGTCGACGATTACCCAACACACCTGACCATCGAAGACTCGATCGAGAACATGGGCCGGGCTTTTCTCGGGCTATCGCTCAACTGTGCCCGTTGTCACGACCATAAGTTTGATCCCATTTCGATGAACGACTACTACGCGATCTACGGCATCCTCAACAGCACTCGTTACCCTTGGCCGGGTATCGAACTCGAGCAACGCCAACGAGACTTGGTCCCACTCATCGATCCTGCCCTGGCCAAGAAGATTGACGACGAACGCAACACCAAGTTGAAAGCGCTCGAAAAGGCGATCGCCGACCTCGATAAAGCCCGCAAGGATGCCCCCGCCACTGAAGACGCAGCCTTCAAAAAGAAGATCGACGACAAGAAGAAGGAACGGGCCGAAATCCTCAAAGGCGGCATCCCCTACCCGAGTGCCTACGCGATGGCTGAAGGCAAGAAGCGTGGCAACGTCGCCATTCAGATGAAAGGCGACCCCGAGAAGCCCGGCCCGGTCGTGCCGCGTGGCTTCCTGGAAGTGTTGGGTGGCACCAAGCTCCCAGCAAACGACTCAAGCAGTGGTCGACTGGCCCTCGCGGAGTGGATGACATCTCCCGACAACCCGCTTCTAGCGAGAGTGTTCGTGAACCGCGTCTGGCAGCATCACTTTGGCCGGGGCCTCGTCCCAACGCCGAACGACTTCGGCAAACAAGGCACCACACCAACTCACCCTGAATTATTGGATCGTCTCGCGAAGATGTTCATTGATGGCGAATACTCAGTGAAACGACTCCACAAGCGCATCCTCATGAGCCGTGCCTACCGGCTCAGTTCACAGGGCACGGTGAAAGACGCTGATACTCTCGACCCCAACAACGAGTTGTTGACCAAATTCCGCAAGCGTCGGCTCGATGCCGAGAGCATCCGCGATACGCTATTGATCCAATCTGGCTTACTCGACACGACCCCTGCCGAAGCTCACCCGTTCCCGGACCCGAGCCAGTGGAACTTCACCCAACACAACCCCTTCCGAGCGGTCTACGCCACGAAGAAGCGGAGCGTCTACCTGATGACGCAACGCATCCAACGCCATCCGTACCTGATGATCTTCGATGGCCCGGACACGAACTCCAGCACCGGAGCACGCATCACCAGCACGACCCCCTTGCAATCGCTGTACTTCTTGAATGATCCCTTCGTCCACGAAGCGGCCCAAGGCATCTCGAAGCGTCTGCCGAAAGAGTCGAAAGCGATGATCGAAGCGGCGTATCCGAAGCTCTTGAACCGCTCGGCCACCGAGAGCGAAGTGCAAACCGGCCTCGCCTACCTCCGCAAAGCCGAGACCCTCACCGACACCCCCGAAGCCGCCCGCGAAAGCTACATCCGGAGCCTCCTGCGGCTGAATGAGTTCGTGTATTTGGATTAGCAAAGAGCCACGACCGCGAGGGAGTGTTCCGCGACATCAGGTCGCATATCGCTCCCAGGTCGAGAGCGGCTCTTCAAATCCAAATCGCGTTCAAATTAGCCAGCGGCTGACTTGGAATGTTGCCCAGGCAGCGACGTAGGCTAGCGCGGTCATGTACGTGAAGGTGAAGAGCGGCCAGAGCCAGGATTTGGTTTCGCGGCGGATGGTGGCGAGTGTCGAGGCACACTGACAACAGAGGGCAAAGAAGACCATCACGGACAAGGCCACGCCCACGCCGTACTTCGAGCGAGTCGGGTCGGCTTTCCAGTCGTCTTGAATGGCGGTGCGGAGGCTCGTGGCTTTGTCGTCGTCCGGGTTGTCGATCTCGCCGGGGTCGACGTCACCGACGTCGTAGATGATGCCCATGGTACCGACGATCACTTCACGGGCCGGGAAGCTAGCGACGACCGCCATGCCGATCTTCCAATCCCAGCCGAGGGGCTGGAACACCGGTTCGAGGCCACGACCGACCTGACCAAGGTAGCTGTTGCGTTTCCATTCGCCGTTGAGCCGGTCTTTCTCGGCTTCGGCGTCTTCAGGTTGTGTAGCGATGCGCTCGGGGTAGCTTTGACCCTGGCCATCATGGTTGGGGAAGTACAAGAGTGCCCAGACGATGACCATCGAAGCGAGAATCACGGTGCCCGCACGCTTGACGAATGCCCAGCCCGCGTCCCACATGCGGAAGAAGACTGTGCGTAGCGATGGCCGTTTGTAGCTCGGCAACTCCAGGACGAAGAGCGGCGTCTCGCCGCGGAGCAAGGTGCGTTTCAGAAGAAGTGCTACGAGTGGTGCGGTGATGAAGCCGATCATGTACATGGCGAAGAGCGTCAAACCCGGGAGCCACCACGGGTAGCCGTCTTTCATGAAAGCACTGATGAAGAGCGCGTAAACCGGCAACCGGGCTGAGCAGCTCATCAGCGGAGCGACGAGGATCGTAGCCAAGCGGTCCCGGCGATTTTCGATGACCCGCGTGGCCAAGATCCCCGGCACGGCACAGGCCACCGAGGAAAGGAGTGGGATGAACGACTTCCCGTTCAGCCCACAGCGAGACATGATGCGGTCCATCAGGTACGCGGCACGGGCCATGTAGCCACAGTCTTCGAGGATGGCGATGAAGCCGAAGAGAATCAGAATCTGCGGCAAGAAGACGAGAATCCCACCGACGCCTTTCAAGACGCCATCGGTGAGCAAGTCCCGCAGTGGCCCGGCACTCATGTTGTCCTGGAAGAGCTTTGCACCAGTTTCTTGAGCCGCTTCGATCGGGCCTTTCAATGGCTCCGCCCAAACGAAGATCGATTGGAAGACGATGAACATCACGACGAGGAACACGAGTGTCCCCCAGACGCGATGCGTCAGCACTTTATCGAGGCGATCGGTCCAGGTGTTGACGCGCTGCTTGGGCTGCTTGACCGCAGTCGATGTGAGCTTGCGAATGAAGCCGTAACGTGTCCGAGCTTCGACTCCCGCGACTCCCAGCTTCGCAGCTTCGAGCCGAACGCGGGCGGCTTGCAGGGTTGGAAGTGTCTCCGGCCCATGTTGCTTCGTGAGGCTCTTCTCCAGATCCCCCTCGACATCCAACAGTACCCGCTTGGCTTGGAACGGCAGCAAACCGTACTTGTCCTGCAAGCCACGAGCCTCGGCTTCGACCAAGTCTGGGAAGACGAGTGTTGGCGGAGCTGGCTGGCCGACTTGTTTGACGATGGTCTCCCGTAACAGGTCCAAGCCGATGCCCTGATTCGCTTGGATAGCCACGACGGGGATGCCCAATCCAGTACCAATCGCGGCCACGTCCACTTCGATCTTCTGAGCCTTGGCCGTGTCGATCATGTTGAGAGCGAGTATCACCGGGATGCCAAGATCGAGCACCTGGGTGGCCAAGTAAAGATGCCGATCGAGGTTGGACGCATCGACGACGACCACCACGACCTGCGGTCGCGGCTCGTTGGGTCGGGTGCCTAAAAGCAGATCGACGGCCACACGCTCATCGGGGCTGCGAGCGGCAAGGCTGTAGGTGCCAGGCAAATCGAGGACTTCAAAGTCTTGGCCCGCATGACTAAATCGGCCCTTCTTCATCTCGACCGTGACGCCGGGGTAATTGCCGACTTGCTGGCGCAGACCGGAAAGAGCATTAAATAAGGTCGATTTCCCGGCGTTGGGGTTCCCCACGAGTGCGATACGAGTCGGCGTAGACATAGGGGCTTAGCTCAAATCAGGTGGGGAGGATTTCAACATCAATCGAACGGGCTTCTTGCAAACGCAGTGTCAGGCGGGTGTTACCGACCATGATTTCCATCGGATCGCCGAGCGGCGCGAGATTCAAGACTTGAAGAGTTTCACCTTCGTACAGCCCCATCTCGGCGAGGCGTTGCACGACCGTTGTCGGTCCTTGGATCGAAAGGATGCTCGCGCGGGTATCAGGAGTGAGGTCGCTGAGTTTGGGCATATCAACCGCCCAGAACAGGCCGGGCCAGGATTTGGGAAGAGTCGTCACCACGCAGGCAGAGTTTGCAACCGCCCACAAGGACCAAACAAGGTGAGCCGGGTTGCAGCACTTGCAGACGGCAACCTTGGCGAAGCCCTAAGTCCGCGAGGCGACCGACCCAACTGGGGTCGCCGGTGATTTCCGCGATTTCGGCAGTCTCGCCCGTTTGAAGCATGTCGAGAGGAAGGAGCATCCCGGCCTCGGTGTTCTTATTGAGACATCATCTCAACAAAATATAGACACCGAAGCCAAGAGGGTCAAGCGGTTTCCTCGATACTCGCCAATAATCGGTCAATCACGGACTCTTCCGTGCGCGGGTTGAAGAACACGGCTTTCCACGCAGGCAGGTCATGGCCATGCGGGCGATAGCCGAGGCTTGTGGTCAGGCTGAGGCGGGCGTCAACGGTCGCGTCCATGGCCCGTTCACGTTTGCCAAAGAGCCGCCGGACTTCGGAGCCGTAACGGGTGATTTCTTCCTGAGACAACTTGCCATCGACGATGTTCTGGAAAATCGCTTTGGCATCGCGGCCTTTTGGCAACACCCAGAAGCAGACATTCGAGCCGACGGTCTCGCGGTTCAGCACTTTGCAGTAATCGAGTTGTTCAAGCCGGGATTTCAAAATCTCCGCAAGTTCGAGCGACCGGGCCACGAGCATTTGCCAGCCTTGCAAGCCGATGCCGTTGAGCGACGCCATGACGGTGTAAGGCCCCAAGCCAGGCCGGGAGGTTTCGAGGGTGAACATCGCCGGGTCGCGGCGAATGTCGGCATCCGGGAAGTACGGCGTATCGGCGGCGGTACGGGCCAAGAGTTTCAAATCACTCTTCTGATTGACTATGAACGCAGAACTGGGGTAGTGCCCGCGGCCCATCTTGTGGAAGTCGATCGTGGCGCTATCTGCGAATTGCAGTCCTTGGCAAAGCGTCTGCACACGGGTCACGATCGGCAGCAGGATCTCATTGAGTTGCAGGGGGTTTTTAACGGTGTCGTATTCATTCAAAAAGCACAACGCCCAACCGACGGCGGCATCAGCGTGAAGTTGTGGCTTGGGTACACCGTATTGTTTGGCTTTGTCCTCCACGATGGTCCGCATGGCCCGGATGTCGTCGCAACCGAAGCCATCGGTGGTGCCGAAGGTGGCATTCACGAAGGCGACTTTGACACCGCCTCGGTACAGTTCATCGAGCTTCTGTTCCAAGAGATCGAGCCGCATGGCCAACCGGTGATCCGTGGGGATTTCGTGGAGATGTTCTGTCCCCATGCCCAGCCATCCCGCCACAGTCAGGTTGCAGTAATGCCCCGCTTCGGAGGCGATCCCCGCGATCTTGGCCCCTTGCAGCCCTTTCCGCATGGCACCCGGCAACACCTTTTCGATGCCGATCTTCGCCCCGTAAAGATTCGAGATTGTGCCGCCGAGGGTGAATGTGCCCCATGGGTCTTGTGTGTGGTAGAATACCAAGTTCGCCAAGGCCGTGACGGCTTTGACTTCCAATTCATTCGAGCGCTGGCTGTAAGTGTCCGTGCAGAGGTTGGGGTTCTTCAACAAGCAGGCCATCGCGCCGATCAGCGAGGCATAATTCGCCGGCCCACGGACATTCTCCAAATGCAAAGGACTCGACCAACCATCCGTGCCCCAGAAGTACGGGAACACCGCATCGCGGGCATCCTTCAAGTTCCCTGGAAGCAGATGAATCTCCGGGTTCGCTTGGGCCGTCTCGTAGTTCTGAGACATCTGATGCCCCGGCGGCAACGACTCCTCCGCCGTCATCGCAGCCAAGAACTCGCGGAAGATATCGGTGATGGCCTTCGGGTCACACTCGAAAAAGGTTTTCACAAACGCATCGTAACGTGCCCGATCCATATTCAGCCCCTCGCAGATACCTACAGTTTAGGAGTTCCCCGCGACGGTGAAACGAAGCCAAGCTGAACCGGCGCTAGCTTCCAGCGAAAGCCTCGAAGATCGGCTTGGACTCATCAAAATCTGGGAACAATTCACATCCCAATTTCCCGAGAAGAAATGCAGCGAGAAAGTCGGTGAATGACATCTGGTAGACCCGATAGGCAGTATCGCGTGAGGCGCAGACGACCATCGGCCACTCATTCGGCTTGCCAGACATCTGCCAACACAGGCGATCTGCCTGAACGGTGGTTGCAAAAGGAAACAGACCGTTATTCTCGGGGAAATAGTCGAACGGAAAGTCGGCCGCTCGCTCTTCCGAAGTCAACGACTTTAAAAAAGAAACCTCGCCTTCGATCATTTCCCAAGGAGCGATGTTGATGTCATAACAGTCCGGTAAAAACTGCGGGCCGAACGGAATGAGCCACTCTCTCCACTGCCCCAGCCCGAAAGAATCGACGACATCCTTGAAATCTTGCGGCAATGAACAACCGATTCGCGCCTCGATGAGACTCCAATCACGTCGAACGACACGGCTCGGATCCCATTGTGCCAGTTCTTGAAGCTCTTGAAGGGTCATCGGGTGATCTCACGATGGAAATATCCTAATCCATGTTATATAGCCCCTCACGGCTCCCGCTTGGCGCGATCCGAGTGGGGCATATGCTCATCGGGAAGGTTCTGGAGTGAGTGTGATGAATCGGATTGCCCCGTCGATCTTGGCCGCGGACTTTTCTTGTTTGGGGGAGCAGGTTCTTGCCACCCAGCAAGGTGGGGCGGATCGCGTTCATGTGGATGTCATGGATGGGCACTTTGTGCCGAATCTGAGCATGGGAGCAGTTGTCGTGAAGGGCTTACGCCCCGTGACCACGATGCCGTTAGAAGTCCACCTGATGGTCGAGGAACCCGCGAAATTCTTGGCAGGTTTCGTGAAGGCGGGGGCGGACTCGTTCATCTTCCATCTGGAGGTTGTCCCGAAGCCGGAAGAACTGATCGCTCATATTCGCTCGTTGGGCAAGAAAGTCGGGTTGGCATTCAACCCGGACATGCCCGTGGACCGAATCCATCCTTACCTTGCGGAGATCGACCTCGCACTCTGCATGACGGTCTTCCCAGGTTTCGGCGGGCAGGCCTTCTTACCGACTAGCCCAGGTCGTATTGCGGAACTGCGGCGGATGATCGAATCCACGAACCCCGCGTGCGAACTGGAAGTCGATGGTGGCATCGATCTCCAAACAGCCGAGGTGGCCCTCAAGGCCGGGGCGAATGTGCTGGTTGCGGGGACGGCCATCTTCGGCGCCGCCGCTGGCATCACCGCCACCACCCGACACTTAGTCTCACTCAACCCGAGGTAGACGTTGATCGCACTAGGAATGATGGCCATGAGGTACCTTTCCTTACCCATCATCGGGGCGATCACCCTTTGGGTGACACCGTTACCTGAGCCGTCGACATTCCCCTCGAAGTCTTCGCCGCCAGTCGTTCAGATCCAAGAAATCCCGACTTCAACCGAGTTCGAGACACTCCTTCGCACCTCGCCGTATGCCGCCCTGGAAGCGGCGCGGGCGAGGTCGGCGCGGGAAGCTGGCAAGTACCGTGTCACGATGGTGAAGCAAGAACGCCTCGCTGGGGTTTGGCATCCCGAGGAAGAGATCGACATGCTCTGGCGAGCGGAGCCACTGGCCGTTCGCATGATCTGGAAACGAGGCTCGCGGAAGGTGCTCGGCACCGCTGTTGAAGGCTCGCTCTACATCGCGGGGCAGAATGGCAAAATGACCGTCTGGCGGCCCACGGCACTCGCGAGCTTTTTGCGGCTCTACGAACTCGCCCCGCATGAGAGCCAGGCCCGTGCCGCAGCCCGATACGCGATCAACGAAGCGAGCTTTACCCACACGCTCGACCGCTGTTTATTGGCTTGGAAACAGGGCCGGATCGAATATCACGGCATCGAGACGCATCCCGAAATCCGAAGACCTTGCCACAAGCTCGAACGCACCTGCCCGGCTCCGGAACTCGACCGCTTCCTGGCCAGCGACCCACCACGCGATGCGTCGAAGCACCCGCAAGAAACCTTCGCTAAAGTGACCCTCTGGCTCGACACGGAAACCTGGTTGCCACTTGGTAGCGAGTTGATGCAATCCAATGGCCAGCCTCTCGGGCGGTACTTTTTCCGTAACCTGGAATGGAACCCGACGATCACCGCCACGGATTTCACCCCGGCGGCCTTCACCCGCTGAGTTGGCATCATGGCTCCACGTGCCTTTTCCAATCTGCAACTCGTCAACGGCTCCACCGGTGACCCGGTTCTCTACATCGACTACCCCGGTAGCCAGAACGCTCTGCTCTTCGATGCCGGCGAGAACGATAACCTCACCAAGGCCCAACTCGCGGACCTGGAAGCCGTGTTCGTGACGCACCACCATGTCGATCACTTCATCGGCCTAGATCGCATCATCCGTGCCAACCTGGACTCAGACAAGACACTGCATATCTATGGCCCCACCAAGACCATTTCGCGGGTCTATGATCGTGTCAAAAGTTATGACTATCCCTTCTTCCCCTTCATGAAACTCGAACTGGCGGTTCACGAACTCGATGGCTCGACGGAGCGGATCGGGCGGTTCGGCTGTGCGACGAAGTTCGCGCCTCCGGTCATTGAAGAGAAGCCATGGTCCGGTGTGGTCTGCTATCGCAACGACCACATGACCGTCGAGGCCGTGCCCGTTGTGCATACCGTGCCTTGTTTGGCTTTCGCACTCGTGGAGCGAGGCGGTTTTCACCTGGATCGCACCAAGCTCCAGAGCGGTCTGCTGAAGGGCGGCGACTGGGTGGCGGAGGTGTTGAAGCGAATCGAGGCCAACTCCAACCGGAACGATAAGCTCACGATCCAAGGCGGGGAATTCCGCCTGCAAGCCCTCATCGACGACTACTTCACCGAATCGACTGGGGCCAGGATCACGTACATCACCGATACATTTCTCACCGACGAACTCCGCCCCACATTGGTGAAGCTCGCGAAAGGAGCCACACGCTTATTCTGTGATAGCTTCTATGCCAAAGCCCAAGCCAAAGATGCCGCGAAGCACAAACACATGATGGCCTACCAAGCCGCCGAGTTGGCCAAGGCCGCGAAGGTCGAGGAGCTGACCATCATGCACTTCTCCACCCGCTACGCCGGGAAATACGACACACTTCTCGCCGAAGCCAGCGCCATCTTCCCCCGCACGACCAGCGACGTGAAGTGAATCGCCAAGTTCTCTGTAAGGTTCCTGCCCAGTAGAGGGTAATCAGATAAACATGTCCGTAGTGCGATCCTGGCTCAAAAAGAGGCGTTCTATGCAGTGGTTGAAATCGCTGGTTCTGTTAGCTGTGTTGAGCGGTGTGGTCTCGGCGGGCGATTGGCCCCAGTTCCGTGGGCCTGGTGGTCGTGGGGTCGCCGAAGGCTCGAAACCGCCGATTGACATCTCCCCGAATCGTCATGTGAAGTGGAAGGTGGCCGTTCCAGCAGGCTTCTCGTCACCAGTCGTCGTGGGGGATCGACTCCTCGTCACAGGCTATGAAAAAGGGAAACTCCTCACTCTGGCCTACGATCGCAAGACGGGAGCAGAACTCTGGCGCCAGGATGCCGAAGCCAAAGAGATCGAAGCCTTCCACAAGACCGAAGGCAGCCCCGCAGCCTCGACCATCGTTTCGGATGGCGAGGTCGTCATCAGTTACTTTGGCTCAGTCGGAATGATCGCTTACACGGTCGAGGGGAAGTTCCTCTGGCGTTACGACATGCCTGTTGCCACGACCAACAACGACTTCGGCTCTGGCTCTTCCCCTGTGTTAGCGCAGGGCATTGTTGTGCTGGGCCGGGATCTCTCGAAAGGCTCAAAGATTTTGGCGTTGAATGCCAAGACCGGGTCGCAGGTTTGGGAAAAGCCCCGAGATGGTTTCGCCACGTCCTACGCGACCCCAGCAGTTTGGGAAACCACCGGGGGCACGCAGATCGTCTTCCCAGGTTGTAAGCGGTTGATTGCTTACGATCTCAAAACCGGCGAGCAAAAGTGGACGGTCGGAGGCTTATCCTCGATCACTTGCACTACACCGGTCGTCGCGGGGGAGGAGTTGATCTTTGCCGCCTGGTCACCCGGTGGGGCGACCGAAATGAAGATGCCGTCTTTTGATGACCTCCTGAAAGATGGTGACACCAACAAAGATGGTGCGATCGACGCGGTTGAGTGCGAAAAGACCTTCCTGAAAGGCTTCTTCGAAGGGAATGACGCGAACAAAGATGGCAAGATCACCCGCGACGAGTGGGATGCCGTGCAGAAGTTCATGGCCGGTGGCAAGAACTGCGCCGTCGCCATCCGGCCCGGTGGCTCTGGGGATATCAGCGAAACTCATGTCCGCTGGAAGGTGACCAAAGGCTTGCCTTACGTCCCTTCGCCGCTGGTTTACGAAAACCAGATGTATGTCGTCAGTATGCGAGGGATGCTCTCCGCTTACGATGTGAAGACTGGTAAAGAAGTCTTCCTGGACGAAAACGTCGGCCTCACGGGATCGTACGCCTCACCGATCGCCGCGAACGGCCACGTTTACCTATTCGGCTTGGATGGCTCGTGTGTGGTGCTCAAGGCTGGGGACTTTGCGGATGTGAAACACCGGGCCAAGTTCGGCGAGCGGATCGCAGCCACACCTGCGATTGTCGGTGATACCATCTACGTCCGCTCGGCGAAGCATCTCTACGCGTTCGAAGCGAAGTAACTCAGACTGATTTCGCCATCACACCCAGAGTTCGAGCAATCGAAGTGCGGTGGCGATCCAGTGCTCGAAGGCATCGTCGGCTTCGAGGCTGGCTTCGGTACGGTAGCCATCGGCGAGGGTCGGACGTGGGCCAGTGACGGTCAGCGTCGTCGCGACGATGGTCTCGGTGGTGAGCCGTGGGGAGTGAGTGCCCATGTCGAGGATATGGACTTGGCTCGTCTGGCTTTGGCCAGCCAGGTAACGCTCGGCTTCTGCGACCGATTCCATCAGACGAACGACGGCCGCCCCGCGTTCGATTGGCTCTTGCAGGAGAAGCTGTAAAAGCTCCATCTCGTGGGCAAGTGGCGTTTTGGTCGCATTGGGCGGTAGCAAAAAGAGCAGTTCAAATCGCAGGGCATCCGTCGAGAGCCAATCGGTCATGCGGCGAACGAGAGTCAGCACCAGCGACATCACCAAGACGATCCGCTGGACGGGCAATTCGACGTCTTTGAAGCGTGCGTCCGTGAGGGTCGGGTCGAAAAGAAAGACGAACTCCCGGCGACGGCGAAGGAATTGGTTCTCATCGCGGGAATAGTAGAAGAGTTCGTCCCGGACGAACTTCATGTCAAAGAGGTCCGGCTGTTGCTCCTCCATGAAGGCCAGTTGCGAGTGCAACAGGCTTTCGATGCTGCCTTTGGTCGAGATGGACGTGTAGCCGCCGACGGGGTATTGGTCTTCATCCATGACCCGTGTGGGCACTTCTTTGCGGCCACCAAGTGGCTTCACGGGGCGTGGTGGCAAACGGCTTTCGATGCGGGCGGTCATCACCAGAATCTGCCGGTGGGCCACGTACTGCCCCATGTCAGCAAGGGCGGTGCGTTGCTCCAAAGCGATGACATCTTCCGGGCCAAGCACCTCGGCGATGCGGCGAGCCGCCCGGACGATCTCCTCGTATTGCTCCTGTAACAGCGGCATCGGGCCATCACGCGACAGGGACTCCGCCCCGAGGGATAAGACCTGCTCACCGGTCATGCCCAACAACCCCGTGATGACCGGCGGTGAGAGTTCGACGCCACCGAGTTTGGCCCGTTCGCGGATTTGCTTGACGACGTAGGCGAGGCCTTTGGCCTGATCACGCCCCGTGTAACGCCGCAGGGCATCGACGGCTCGTTCGAAGCTCCAATCGGAGTAGACCTTGCCGAGGAAGTGGTCCTCGTAACTTCGTGCGAGCACCGAAGGCCAGCCGGGGACGATGGCACTGTCCTTCGATTGCCGGCCACGATCGAGACCATAGGCGACGTTGCCCAAGTCTGCGACGAAGCCGACGGGTGGCAACGGCTGGCCACTCGCGGCAATTTCGAGGCACCATTCGAGGGCTGGCTTCACGAGTGTGGCCGCGGGCTTGACCACTCGTTGCAGCCAAAGGCCTTGAAGTAGGTACGTGCGGGCCTGATCAGGATCGCGGAGTTCGACGACATCCATGCTTACACGTCACCCAGCAAGTTGGGGACTTTTTCGCGGAGGTGCTCGATCTCCTGGTGGGTCTCACCGAGGTAGGCGAGCAGACGCAGGTCGTCGAGGCTGACCGTTCCGCCGCTGAAGAGCCAGGCCCGCACACGGAAAAGCTTGTAGAGTTTCACGAGCTTACGGTCGGAGATGAAGATTTTGTCTTCACGGACGAGCGTTTTCACGAGCCGTTGGAACTCGCGGAAGACCTCGGCCGGGAAGAAGAGTTCACGGTCGTTGACCTCTTCGCCCTTCGCATCCGGCGTCCGCTGGCTGAAGAGGTGCGTGAGGTAACGATTGGCTTTGAGGAAGTCGTCAAGGCTCGCATGGCCCTCGGCCCAGGGTTTCTGGTTCAAGCCCTTGTAGGATTCGCCCTGAAGGCCTGCGTCGATCAGCTCCGTGAAGTGATCATCTTGCACCGAGCGGCTTTGCACTTTGAGAACGAAGCGGTCTTTGAGTGCTGCGAGTTCACCCTGCTCGGGGATTTCGTTCGTGGCTGCGAACATGACCCGCAACGGCACCGGTTCGGGGATGCCGTCTTGGTAGAACTTCTTCTCGTTGATGATCGTCAGCAGGATGTTCAAAATCGCGGAGTTGGACTTAAAGATTTCGTCGAGGAACACGAGCTTCGCGGTCGGCAGTTTGCCTTCCTTGCGGCGGATGTATTTGCCATCGCGCAGCTCTTTGATGTCGATCGCCCCGATGATCTCGCTCGGCTCGGTGAACCGCGTCAGCATGTATTCGAAGTAGTCGGTCTCGGAAATGCCCAAGGCATCCTTGAACTTCAGCACCAAGTCCGATTTCGCCGTCCCCGGAGGGCCAACGAGCAAGAGCGGCTCCTGAGCCACGGCCGCGACGCACATGAGGTCAATGATCTCTTGTTTCTGCACGAAGAAGCGGCTTAGCGACGTACGAAATCGCTGGATGCGCTTGCGAATCTCCTCGGCTTCCGTCTGGAGGTCGGCGAGGGACAAATCTTCGGCCACAGGCTTCTTCGCCATAAATCCACCCAAACAGAGATCTACACACACAATACCCAGATTCTAAGCCCCCGGCCAAGGTTCGGGAATCTCGGTTGCTCCGGAAAGCCAAACGCCCACCGAAATCGGCGGGCGTCGAGGTGGTTGAGCCGGAGGTTCTGAATCAACCAGCGTCCTCGAAGGAGCCTTCTGGTCCCGAAGCCAGGAGCTTGACTTCGAAGACCAAGTCGGAGTTCGGGGGTATACTGGTTCCAAAACCTTCAGTGCCATACCCCAAAGCAGATGGAATGAAGATTTGTCGGATCCCTCCGGGTTGCATTCCCTCGATCCCAAGGCGGAATCCATCGATGACACCACCCGAAGTGGGGGTAGGTGCCCGAAGACCAAATACGATCGGGGTACGTTCGCGATTCCCATCGAATTGGTTTCCATTTGCTGCTAACCAGCCGGTGTAGAAGACTCGGACATCTTCCCCAGCTCTCGCAGCGGAGCCTTCGCCGGTCACAATGTCTCGGGTCTTGAGACCTTCGTCTCCTCTTGCGACGAACGTCGGGTCATTGAAATCAGGAATTCTGTCAGTCATCCCAGCACTGGTGGTGGTGTCAATCGGTGGTGGTGTAGGCGGAGGCGGCACGACTGGCGGTGGTGTCGGTGGGATCGGCTGATCGGGAGCGATTGGGGCGCGGACGGTGCCGAGCGGGATGCCGCCGACGCGCTGGGTCAGGGCGAAGCCCCAGAGGGCGTTCACTTCGGCTTTGTATCGCTCCTGAGCGACTTGTTGCTGCAGGCCGACGAGTTCGGGGTTGGCGGGGATTTGTTCGCCGAGGATGTTCTGGTATTCGGCCAGTTTGTCGGCGCTCGCGAGGCTCGTGCTCGATAGGGTCGGGAGGAAGTCCCGAAGGTAGGCGACGGTGTAGACGTTGAGGATACTCAGGTCTTTTTCGAGGAGACCTTGCAGGAAGTTCTGCGAGCGTTCGGCCTCGGCGACAGCGTCAAAGACTTCGGTCGGCGACACGCTCGGCATTTCGCGGCCTTCGAGTGAGGTCACACTCGGGCGAAAACGGTTCTGGTCCATAGCCTGGCAAGCTCCGTCACTGGGGTTTTCGAACTTCATCGACGGCCCGAAATCCTGCCTGAAGCCGACGACGCCAAGTTTACGACGATCTTCCTGGCCCGTCCGATGGAACTCTTTCAGCCGGAATAATCGGAATCTTTGCGGACCAACAGTTCTGGAATGTCCAGGGCTTTGTCGCCGATGCGGATCCGCTTAAACGGCCAATCCGATGTCGGCGTCACGCACATGAGCGGGCTTTGCACGACCACGGTATCCACAATCAGAGCACTCCCGGCACGGGCCAGTGTGACGAGCGGCTGATTGGGCTGAAAACGTTCGTCCTGGCCCATGCGACGGAGTTCCTCGGCATTCACTCGGCCTGTGCCATAACCTAGCGGCGTGATGCGAGAATCGAACTCGTAATCCGTGTTGTAAGTCAGTCGTTTGCCAGCTTCCGCGACGGTGGCGAAGGTCTCCTCGGCCATGAGATACGACCGGTACGCCGCACTGAGTTTGCAGGCAAAGTCATGGTCTTGACGCTCTTCGGCGGTCGGTGGGCCGAAGGAGAAGCTCCGAGAGCAAGTCACGTAGAAACCATCCCGACTGCCCGTGGCTTGGAGCCTCACCACGCCTCCTGGCACATCCTTGGTCACACCGGGCCGTGGGTATTTGATGTTGTGATTGACGCCGGAAACGCTGACCGCACTCGGCTCGATGCCGTGCCGCATCATGCGGTGTGCGATGTGCCCAGCGAGTTCTTGTTCGGTGTCTGAGGCTTCGGCATTTCGGGCCGTGGCTTCCAAGGCATGGGCAACACCTCGACCGAGCTTGCGGTACAGGCTCAGGTCATAATCCGAAAACGGACGCACCACCGAACGCAGCTTTTCGTTGATGAGTGGCATGTTCGGGAAGGGGCGATCACAGGCCACTTTCTTGCCATTGGTCAGCTCGCCCAAGAGAGCCGCACGCCCGGTCGACCATTGCCATTCCTTCAACTGAAAGCCCAGGCGATCGAGTTCTTCATCGAAGAGCCGTTGCGAATCGAGGTTGCTGCACAACAGCCAGCGCTGCTTACCGTTGGTGTAAAGGCCCGGTCGTTCCGTGTCGGCGAATAGCCCCCGCAGGTTCAAGCCGCCACAAAGCCAGGAGATATGCTGGGGTAAGATGAACACAACGGCCTCGCACTCCATCTCTGCGAGAATCTCCATCACCTGCCCCAAGCGAGCTTCGACGGTGGCACGTCGGCGCGAGATTGGGTCCGCGAAAGTCATCGACAGCGGCTCACCGGGGTTCGGCTGCTCTTCACCGATCAGAATGGCCGAGTCTTCATGCGTCATCGTGGCTACTCAAGTGACATTAAGATGGGTGAATTCTACGGAGACGGGATGCCTGAGGGGAATCACGAGATCCGAAGAGCAGTTAACCACGAATAACACGAATAACACGAATCTAAAATCAGAATCGCCTTTCAATGCTCATTCTCGGTGGATTCGGCTGGCTCTTCTCTCTCGTGATTCTGATTCGTGTTATTCGTGTTATTCGTGGTTAACTACTCTTCGTTTCTCTTATTCGTGGTTAACGCTCTTCCTGATACGGCAAGGAAATCTCGCCTGCGGCGTAGCGGGCGGCTAGGTTTCGGTAACGCTCGGCGATGGCTCTCGTTTTCGCGATCTCGTCCGCCGTCACGCTCCGGACCACTTTCCCTGGCAAGCCCATCACGACCGACCGCGCCGGGATGACCGCGAACGGCGGCACCACGGCCCCCGCACCGATGATGCACTCCTCACCAATCTCGCAGCTCGAAAGCAACTTGGCCCCGATCCCGACAAGCGTCCCTGAGCCGACGAACTTGCCATGAAGCACAGCCGCATGGCCGATGACCACATTCTCGCCGATGACATTGGGGACGCCATAATCACAGTGAACGATGGCCCCATCTTGGACGTTCGACCCCGCCCCGATGGTGATGAGCGCCACATCCCCCCGCACCACCGCCCCCGGCCAGAGGCTGACCCCCTCTCCGAGGATTACCTCCGCCGTGACGACTGCCGTCTGGGAGATATACACCGAACCCACTTTCCGCATCATGAAACTGAACTCCTGTTTTTTGAAATAGTCTCACGCAAAGTCGCAAAGTCGCAAAGGTAAGAACAGAGAAAACATGGATCAAAAGAGGCCCACTTTTCTCAGAGACTCTTTTCGTCTTTTGCGCGAACTTCTCGTGTCTGCAATCTCATTGAGAAGGAGAACTGAGCCAGGCCAACGCTGCCGACTGAGATGGGAATGAACGGAGCATGAGAAACATCACATGTTTTCTGTTGTCGATTTGCTTTTGAGGAAATCCATAATTGTCGTTTTGATCGGTAACACCATCTCGCAACTCCCTGGAGATTATTTCATTCAAGACGATTTCTCCATCCAACACCGGCAGCGATTTGATGGCGTCTTCCTTGTGTGAAAAGATGGAAGAACCGCCAGTGTACTTCGAGGAAAAATCCCCCGTGAGTTTGATGTAGCCGCCATGTAGAAACAGCAACTTTTCACCATCGTTTGTCTTTCCCCAGGTCACTGAAGTATCGAGCATCCTGTCTCCGTACATCGTTTTGATGGTTCGAGCTAACACAGTTCGCATGCCATCGACGTACTCCACCAGAGTCAGCCCGTAGTGGTTCTCCCCTTCGGGAAGTCGTACACGGGCAACGACTCCACTCACTCCAAAAAGGTGCCGGAACCCTAAATCCCGATCAAGATCCATCGTTTGCTGACTTTGTTCAAGCCGGAGTTTCTGTTCGTCACGCTGGCGTTGATCACGCAGGACCATCCATAAGCAGCAACTCACGCTGATGATCGTGAGCACCGCGTGCGGTAGAATCTTCACCCAGCGTGACATGTTGATCTCCGGTTACTTCTTCAGCACTTGGATTTCCACTTTGCGGAACTGGCAAGGGTGGCTCTCGGCTTGCAGGGCGATCCAGCCTTCGCTCAACAGCAGTTTGTCGTTCACGATCAGCTTCTTGCCCTTGGCATCTTTCGGGTCCAGTTGCGGCTTTTCGTACTCCATCACCAGTTCGCCGTTGATGAAGTGTTTCCAGACGCCGTCGCCGTGGACCTCGATCTCCGCGGTCACCCATTGGTCGCCATCGAAGGTCTTCGATTTCGAATTGACGCAGTGTTGGGTGATGAGCTTGCCATCCATGACGATGTTCGTCCCTGGGGAGCACATATTGCACGTGGTGCGATTTCCTTTCCCCAAGCCGCCGAGGAACTGCACTTCGACGGAGACGGGGAAGTCCTGGTCTTTGGTCATGGTCTTCGGGTCTTGGCAGTGGAGCATCGCCCCGCTGTTGCGAGTCGCCCAGCCTGGGCCTTCCTTGCATTGGGCGCCGATGAAGCGATACTCGACGCGGAGCTTGTAATGGGAGAATTTGTCTTTGTAGAAGAGGTGCCCGAATTTCTCGTCGAACTTGTCGTACTTATCGTAGTTGACCGTGATGTAACCATCTTTGACGCTGAACGTATCGAGGTGGTTATCGCCAAACTCGAAGCCACGAATCTTGGGCTTCCAGCCATCCAGGGTCTTGCCATCGAAGAGTGGCACCCAGGCTGGCTCAGCGGGCTTGTCCTCGGCGGACGTGAGTGAAAAACCTGTGCACAGCACCAATGCGAAGAGACCCAACCAATAGCGTTTCATGAGCAATCCTCAGGAGAGATACCATCTCTCCCTAGAGTACCAAAAACGCTCCTGACGGGGCCTCAAAAGCACTCAGATGGGGATCACTTCTGCAAGCTCGTGGGCTTCTCGAGCAGCTTGCGGAACAGTGTCACGTCCATGGTGCCGACTTCTTTCATGCAGGTCGAAGAGAAGACGTAGGACTTTCCGTCGGGTAGGGTCTTGCCGATGTCGAAGCGGATGTGAAGGTGCAAGTAGTCCATCAGGATCTCGATGCAGTTTGGATTCACATCTGCTGACAGTTCGAACTCAGGCTTCGGCATCCCGACGTACTGCTCGACTCGTGGACCGCAAAGCACAGTGAGAAGTTGGTCCAGTTTCGCAGGGTCCGGATCGCCCGAGGCAGGGTTCTTACTGACCCAGCCATTGGCGGTCTTCTCGAAGGCGATCGTCACGGGTGGGCCTTGCGGCGTCTTCCAACCTTTGACGGTGAACGTGCGAATGTTCGGTTTGTCGAGGACGTACAGAACCCGATCACGGATGTCGTCGTTGTTCACCGCATCCAGGATCGAGCGGTTCAAGCGAACCACCATCGGCGACGCACTCTGCTTGGCCACGACCGATTTCCGGTCCTCGGTGTCGTTGCCAAGGTCGTAGATGCGTTGGGCCTCGGTGGTGTTCTTCATGGCCAGCGTCACGCGGGTTCGCGGAGCCGCGGGGTCGAGGCTGAGTTTCTTCAAGTCATCTGGCGTGGGAGCCTCGGAGATGACTTGTTCCGGGCTGATTGTTGAGAGCTTGCCGATGAGCGCGTTCACGGCAACGGTATCGACGGGGCGGTCCTTGAGGCTATCGGGTTTGATTGCATACCAGACTTCGCCACGGCGTTCAAAGTCCATGAGTTCCGAGACGCGGTTGAAGGTGATCCGCGTCACGTCAGTCGTGACGAACGACTTCCACTTGGGGTCGATCCATTCACCACGTGGGCGGCTCAGTTGGGCGAAGATCCCCGCGGGGACTTTCACGTCTGCGGTTTTGCCATCGATGGTCCGGCGGACGAAGGAGTAATCCCCTTCGAGCTTACCGAGCACGAACTCCAGTGGCGTGCCTTTCAGCGTCGGTTCGGGCGGCAGCTGGCCTGGTTCGAGCTTGATGGTCGGGCTGTCCTTGGCCCCTTCACGCCAGACGAGCAAGGTGCCTTTCTTCTCCGCTCCCGTGAACACGGCATCGTAAGGAGCACTGAGCACTTCCTTGGCGACCCGTGGCTTCGACAGGCTAGCCAAGAGGGCCTCGACTTCGCCAGGTTTCGCGAAGACAGGTTTTGGTCCACCGTAGATGAGCCAGGAGTTACCCGACTCCCCTGTCACGGTGGCTTTACGGAGTTTCAACGTGTTTGTGCCAATGGTGATATCGATCGCATCCGCACGGGCGCGGTCGCTTTCGCTCAGCATGTCTTTGTTGCGGAGTTCACCGGGGCTCTTGAAAGTCGCTTTCACGGCTTCGAGCCGATCGAAGCTGAGTTGCAAGACCCCAGGGTCGCCATCGAGCTTGGCGTAGACCTTCGCTGGCATCACGGGTTTACCGTCTTTTTCGACCGGTTTGCCGAGGGTAACGATGTCCGTGCCGAAGACGGTTTTCAACTCGATGCGAATGGCATTCGGGTCACCATCTTTGAGCTGATACGTCGCCAGGTCGGCAGGCTTCTCGATGTAATCTTCGGGGGTCATCAGTTGCATCGACGTCAGGCTGGCCAAGAGCGGGCGGATGCCGGTGAACGGGGCGGTTGGCATCTGGGCGGCGCTATCCCCGGCTTCCTCGGCATCGCCAAAGTTCGCGGGGTTCGAGAACTTCCAGCTCGCTTTATCAGGGCGTTCGAAGGCCAGTTGTTGTGGGCCGTAGCTGAGCTTCAACTCGCGGGCTTCCATGGTCGCGTCGCGGAGGTCGCTACCGAGTGGCCGACGGATGCGCAAGTCGCCGAGCCATTTGCCGGTGGTGAAGCCATCGCCCGATTTCATCGTCGCGGAGTCCCGGAAGATCGCGGCAATGTCGGTCTTCAAGACCGCCAGTGGGAGGTCGGGTTTCGTTTGTGTCGTCACGAAGGTGACAGGTCGAGCACCCATCGTCGTGAGGCCAATGTTTAAGCCCGAAGCCTTGTCCCCCCTCTTCAAGGTGACACGGTAAAGCGGCTGATCGAGGCCGTGCGTGATGAGGTTCGTGGTGAGGTCGTTGTATTTCGTCGGCTTGGCCTTCAACAGTTCGCGGACGATGGCAGTCACTTGGCCGGAGTCCACCTTGGAGGCCAGCGGGGCGGTGAGCACCCAGTTCTCATCCTTGCGGCTGATCACGAGCTTCTGCTCGGGGCTGTTGGCATCCGCGCGACGACTCAGCTCGACCGTGTCGATCTCCTTTTCGGGGAAGGCCGAGACTTCCGCAAGCAGAAACTCTTCCGTGCCCGGGCCACTGGTCTCGTTGAGCACAAGTGCCAACAAACCGACCAGCAAGGCCAAGGTGACCGCAAATAAAATGCCCGTGAGGCGAACGTTCATGGAGATACCATCCCAGGTGTCAAATGAGCCTCAATCATTTCCCAACATCAATTCTCAAATCACTTCCGGCGAACCATCCAGATACCCAACCCAAACGTGATCGTACCAACAATCCCCAAGAACACCGGGTAGATCGAACCACGGAAGAAATCGACAGGGTTCTTAGGGCGGTAGAAGCCGTATTCCTTGGCCGCGACATTGGCCACAGCGGGTTGATCGCGGAGCCAGTTGTTCAGCGCGATGGCAAGTGTCGTGTTCCGATCGATCCCATAACTTTCCCCACGAGCCGGGTCAGCGAAGGCTCGACCCGAGCCGATCACCGCGATTTGGCCTTTGTTCTCCTGGCTGACGAGGGCAGCCAGGACACGGCTCCTACCTCTCTCGGGTTGTTTCGAATTGAGAACTTCATTGCTGGAGAAGGTTTGCTCAAAAGCCTTCATCGGGTTCGTGGGGTATTCATTTTCAAGCCATGTGATGCGATCTCGCGTCGTGACAAAGAGAGGCTTGGTCGTCTGGGATTTGGTCCCTTGAGGGAGCATCACTTCTCGCGCATTTGGCAGAACGAACTGTCCTCCGATGTTTTCAACTTCATCCGTGAGAGGGTTTTCATCACCACGGATTCGAATGAGATCACCGATGGCATCCATCACAGGAGCGCCGCTTCTTGGATCATTGAGGAGGAATCGATCACCCAAGACAATCCCATATTCACCCAAGACTCCATCCAAGCCGATGTTGACCATCACTTGTTTGTCGGGGCTAGGGTTTGCCCCCGCGAATAGCAGGAGCTTGCCGACACGCCCCTTCGGGCCAGGGTTCTTCAAGTAGTTCCGAATCGATTCGGCTTCAGCAGGGGTGTAGGGCATCGTCGGGTCCGCGATCAACAGAATCGAGGCATCCTCTGGGATACGCGGTACGAGCGGGTCGAGTTTCAGCGGGCGAAGTTCGACGTTGGTGTTTTCCAGCTTGGCTCGCAGACGGTTTCCAGTGCGATTCTTCGCCAACATGGTTGTTGCTGTCGGGTCTGGGATGACCTCGATTTCTCCGTGCCCTGTGAGAGCGTAAATCACAGATTTTGACTTGTTATCCGCCAAAAAGAGCAACTCTTTCATCAGCCGACCTTCACCAACGAATGAAACGACCGGATCAGGTGTTGCAGCGGAAGGCGGGGTCGATTTGGTGAGTTCTGCAAATGGGATAAAGCTTGTCTGTGGCTCATTCGTTCCGACGACGACGAACATCCCCGTTTGCGAAGCGAAGCCAAGAGCGGCTGGGTACTTTTGCGTCAATGCTTGCAGTTCTTTGAAGTTCTGCGACTCCGAAAGATACTTGTAAGCAAAGTTCTTGGTGTTCGCTTCGCGGCAAGCCTCCAGCATCCGGTTCGCATCGTCGCTGACGAGAGGCATGTCCATGGTGTGGTAGATCATGACCGGCTTTTCGAGCTTGCTGATAAAGTCCTTGGTCTCTTCACTGAGAGTCACAGTGTTGACACCCGTAGCGGTGGTGTCGAGACGGTTTGGGACTTTGATCGTGACCAGGATGTTGACAACGACCAGGAAGAGAAGCAGCAAGAAGGTCGAAAGGCCAAGGTTCACACCGAAGATCAGCCGACGCAAAAATGGATTCGAGCGTTCCTCAGCGCGGGCGGGTTGAGCGCAGAAGAAAGCCAAGCCCCCGCCGAGCAAGAAGACAATGAGCGTCCCAATGACTTTGGCCGCTTCGGTTGGCGTGCCTTTGCCTTGGCTATCGAGCCAGGTGCGCAAGAAACTGTACCAGTTCAAGAAGAAAGCAAGGCTAAACACCATCAGAGTCAGGCCGATGGCACCTCCACTCAGAATCAGCATCCGCCGGGCGTCGCTTTCGCGGGCTTCGGGGGTAAGTTTGGGGAGACTCGCCAAAGTCGTGACGCCAATCGCCCCACTGACCCCGGCCAGCGTGAACGCTGCGAGCAAGCCGAGGGCATCGGTCGTAGACCACGTCGAGCCAGACGCCAAGTTTTTGAGAGCTTCCTTGGATTCGCCCTCTTTCAGTGTGATCGTATCTTTCGAAACGTCGACAGCTCGCCTGGATTCGATGATGTTCCAGACAAACTTGATGCCAACACCGAACGACACTACAGCGAGTGCCACGAGGAGTGCTCCCACGAGGCTCCGTTGAGCCACGAGGAATGCCGTGATCGGGTCTTGAGGTTTCGCTTCCGAACTCATGAGGCATAGATCCTTGAAGTTGCTCGCCGAGCGATTAGCTCCACTTGCGAATGTCCAGAACCTTGGTGGTCAGGAACAGGAAGAAGACCGTAAGGGACACATGGAAGACCATCACCTGAACGGAGAGCTGCCCTTGAAGAGCGCTCCCCCAGGTCGTCAGAAGGTCGAATTTAGAAAGGATCGCCTTTAGCCCTTCTGGAACCAGCTGGAACTGGCCGAAGACCACAGAGAGGATCATCCCAAAGATCAGCGTACCAGTGATCACCGCACTCACGATCTGGTTTTGGGTGAGTGAGGAGATCAGAAGCCCGAAGGAAATCATCGTCATGGCCATACAGCCGAAGGCGATGTAGTACGCGAATAGAGGGCGGTAATCCATTGCGTTGCCCGCTTCATACCGAAGACCGATGAGCATCAGTCCGGCTGGGAGCCAGCAAAGCACCAGGAACAACCAAGCGGCAAAGAACTTGCTCAGTACGATCCAGGCGTCGTGAACAGGTGCGGTCAGGAGCATTTCGAGTGTCTGCGATTTCCGCTCCTCGGCAAAGAGTCGCATCGTCAGGGCGGGCACGAAAAGTGTCACGAGGAATGCTGAGATGATACCCATAGGCTCGTATCGCTGAATCACAGGTTCAGGACGTGCTTCCGGGGATCGCAACTGCCCCAAGGTATCGGTGTAGGAGATAAAACCCATCGAAAACCAGATATAGCCCAACCCTAACCCGAAGACGGCTCCGAAGAGCACGAAGTAGGCCACGGGGGAGTAGAAGAAGCTCATCAGTTCGCGGCGGGTGAGGGCGAAGAACTGGTTCTCGGCGAGGATCAGGAGTGAGATCAAGAGTGCCAAGAGACCCAAGAAGGCGATCACGAAGCCGTTCGGCACCAGGAACGGCGCGGGGGTGTTGATGATGACTTTGGTCAACGAGCCGACGACGAAAACCCCAGCCAGCGAGATCCCGAACACCGCGGCCACGGTACGCAGCCAGATCGGGTAGGTCTTCAGGAAGAAGAGGGCCGCGACGCCGAGGGAGAGGGCAATGGCCCCGAGGCGGGCGGTCATCTTCCATTTGTCGATCGAGGCGGAAGCGTTTTTGAGAGCCGCTGGGCCATCGTGGAGGACAGTCGGAGCGATCGAGCGACCGAGGGCCACGGCAATCAGTACCGCGCCCGCGATGCCCAGACCGAGCGCCACTTTGTAGCCGAAGCCATCGGAAGTGTCTGTCGTGGCCAAGAAGAGCGTGATGGCGATGAAGCCGAGGAAAGCCAGCGCGAGGACGTTGCCATCGGACATGTCCGTGCGGGTGAAGCCCAGGAACAAGGCGTAGGCAAAGGCTGCGGCACCACCGCCGAAGACGGCTTTGCCCACGACTTCTTTGGGTTTCTCGTCGTCTTCGTTGCGGAAGAAGCCAATCAGGAACAAGAGCGATAGCCCCGAAAGAGTCGCTCCCCAGGGTAAGAACAAACCCCCGAATTCCTTGGTCCCACCGAGCGGCAAAATGCCAAAACCCAGCCCCGCGAGCATCAAGAGAGCCGCAAAGGCCCCATAAAGCCGGCGGATTTCAAAGTCCCGGTCGACGAGGGAATGCAAGAAGAGTCCGGCGGCCCCGAGTGTCGCGGCCAAGAGGCCATAGCCTGCGCCGATCGGTCCACGTTCGTGGGCGGCAGCAATGATCGACGCCGTGCCGATGGTGAAGAGGAACAGCCCCACCATGCCGAGCAGCCGCGACACATGTGGCGCGTTCTCGACGGTGCCGGACGGCCCGGTTTCGACCGTCTCCGACAATTGTGTTGGGAGAATTTCCGACAAATTCGCCATCGTCTGCCTCGGGGGAAATCAACACTCTGGAATGCCGGGGGTCGCGTTAATCCCGTCGGAGGATGAGGTCCGTAAACGTTTCTTGCAAAGTGTGCCGGAGGACTTCCACCCGGCGAACACCGAAGCCCTGTTCGACGAGCTTCTTCGTGATTGGCTCACGCAAATCTTGGCCGTCGAGCGTGTCGACTTCCCAAGTCGTCGTCGGTTCTTGTTCCGTGAGCTTTTTCAGCCCAGTGACACCCGGGAAGGCTTCGAGGAGTTTCCCAGTCGATTCCTGGTTACCACGAATCTCGAAGAGAAAGCGTGGAGCCTTGGCATCCAAGCTCGAAAGGCGGTCGTCGAACTTGATTTTGCCTTTGTGGATGATCACGACACGGTCGCAAATCTTTTCCACATCCGAGAGATGGTGGCTACTGAAGAGAACCGTGTGATCCCCGGCCAAACTGCGGATCGTGGCCAGGGTGTCTTCCTGCTGGATGGGGTCGAGGCCGCTGAGTGGCTCATCCAAGATCAGCACTTTAGGGTCCGCGAGCAAAGCTTCGGCGAGGCCGACACGTTGCCGGTAACCTTTCGACAGCGTTCCGATGACTCGTTTCCGGACCGCTTTCACCCGACAGCGTTCGACACAATAATCAATCCGGGCATTACGCGAGGTGCGAGGAACGAGCTTCAATTTCGCCCGGAAATCCAGGTATTCTTCGACCCGCATATCGGTGTAAAGTGGCACGCTTTCCGGCAGATAACCCAACTGGCTGCGAACCTGCATCGACTCCGTCATGACATCAAAGCCTGCCAGCCGAGCGATACCGCTCGTAGCAGGTAGATAAGTCGTGAGAATGCGCATCGTCGTCGATTTGCCAGCGCCGTTCTCGCCAAGGAAGCCGACGAGTTCGCCAGCTTGCACTTCGAAACTGACATGGTCCACGGCCAAGACGGAGCCGTATTCCTTGCACAAATTCTCGACCTGAATCGCGGGCCGGCTCATCGGGGTTCATCGCTCCAAACCAGTCGGTTCCGAATCGCAGTCATGATAGGCACGACTCTCACGAAGACAAGCAAGGCGAGGAGAAGCTCACAAGTCGAGGTCAAATTGCAGCAGCGCACCTTTGTCGGTCCCGGCCAGTGCCGTCAGTCCGTCGGGGGCTACTGCGATGGAGCGCATCCGCCCTTGGCCGAAGTCGTAATCTCGGAGAATCTCGCCACTCTCCACATCCCAGAGCTTGATGGCCGCATCATTGCTCGCCGATAGCAGATATCGCCCGCTAGGATCGAAGGCGATGTCAGTGAAGTTCTTCCGCGTCGTGTTCTGGAAGACCCGTGGTGGGTCCGCGAGCTTGGCCGTTTCCCAGATCAAGATTTTGGTGTTGTTGGTCGCAACGAATCGTTCACCCCCAGGCGAGATGTTCAGATGCGAGAGGATCTTATAGCGGCAAAGTGAGCTTTGAATTTCTGTCGATCTTCGCCATACGTGAGTATCAAAAAAATAGATGTCGTTGTTATCTATACTCACGATCAAAATCGAGTTCGATTTCTCAAGATAGAAGCCATCTTCGAAAAATGTGATGGTTCTGCCAGGCAAAGAGTGGGTCTCGAAAGCATCCCTGCCATGAGGGTCAAAAGCCACGACGCCGACTCCGTAGCGAAAACCCAGAATTTGATCGGTATTTGGGTCGACTCCAAAGGGCTGACAGACGAGAAGCTCTTTGGAATGGTCTTTCTGCAAAGAGCAGATGTGATACTGGGGATAAAGGTAGGCATCACCAGGGACTTGCGCACATCCGTTGGCGTAGAGTAGCTCGTCGTCGTTCAGAAAAAAAGGTCTCGATACATCCAGGGTTTTTCTCCCCAAGATGATCTTCTGCTCATGAAAATCCCAGATCCGCAACTGTTTCAGGTCTTCAACCACCGCAAACCGCCCAGACGGGCTGAGCGTGATGCGTCGGATTTCTTTGAGGTCTGTGGGTATCGTCAGCATCGCCGGCCTACCAGCGGGAGATCAATGATTCGGGCGGTAAAGCCCAGCGACGATTTCTTCCCAACTCGGGACGTTCCAGTTCGCGATGAGTTCGCGGGTCATTTCGCTGGTTGCGCCTTCGAGGGCTGGCTCGGGAGTCCCGGCTGTTTCGAGTTCTTCTTCTGGCTCAGACTCGTCGTCGCTGGCTTCAAGAACCGCCACGACTTCACGTGGAGCCTCGTCACTAGACCCTTCGCCGGGCTTCTTCTTGCCACGGCGACGACGGCGACGACGCTTCTTCTTGTTCGGGTCTTCTTCGCCATCCCCTTCGGAGCCACCGGTCCCGGTGACGCCTTCGATCTCGGTGTCTTCGCCATCGTCTTCGTCGTCATCTTCCTCAGAAGACGCGAAGGTCTCTTCCGCGGGTGCGGGGGTCGGTTCGGCAGCACGGTAAGTCGGTTTGTCGGTGACCCCGAGGTCGGCGTAGAGGTCTGCCCAAGGGTCGTCGTTGGCATTCGGCATGGTAGTCAATCTTCGTAAGGGAATCTTTTTACTCTACTGCCACGCGACCGAATCGGGAACAGCGCTTCGGCGGAGTCCGTTGGCGGTGACTTCGAGGATTTCGTCCCCCGGCTCGGCCCCGTAACCGGCGATGAGGTCTTCGACCACGGAGCCAAGACCTGGTAACTCTCCACGATGAATGACGAAGTGCGTCGAGTGCTCACCGGGTAAGCCGACAGCTTCATTCACGAGGGTTTGCCACAAATCCATGGGCAACGGCACGCCTGGCAGCCACCCGCTGACGAAGGCCGCAAGGTGGTGTTCCATCACTTCGCGGGCTGGCAAAATCAGAAATGTGCTCATGGCCGTTGTCATCGGCGAAGTGGTGGAGCAGGTGCGAGGGAACCCAGAAAACTCCGCGAACTTCCGATCGCCACGACCGCTACAACCGCCCCGACGGATAAAATGCATTTCATCCCTCACCTTCCAGGACATTCGTATGCCGTACCAACTTGTTGAAGACGCTGGTGGAGATCAACGAAACGCCGCCGCACTCGCTGCCGCCTCGCAGTTTGCTTACTTCCCTGAAGCCCAAGGCGCGGAGGCTTTCCGGAACGAATTGGGCATGACAGCGAAGCTCATTTCCGTCAACAACACGCAGGCTTATGTCACGGAGAATGACCAGCACATCGTCGTCGCTTTCCGCGGCAGCGAAGGGCCAAATAGCATCGATGGTCTGAAAGATTGGTTCATGACCAACGCCTTGAACCTCCTGGTGCAACCCGATGGTCCACTGGCCACGGAGTTCCTCGGCGCTGGGGTCGGTGCCCGTTGGCACATGGGCTTCGTAAGAGCCATCACGGACGTTTGGGAGCCACTTTACGCCGAAGTGAATGCCAAGCTTTCCGCCAAAGACCGCACGCTCTGGATCACCGGCCACAGCCTCGGCGGCGCACTTACGCTGCTCGCGTCTTGGCTGCTCCTCCGCAAGACCATCAACATTCACCAGATCTACACTTTCGGGGCACCGATGGTCGGTAACAAAGTCGTGGCCGCGGCTTTCGACCAGGAGTTTGGCGGCAAGCTCTTCCGCTACGTCAACGCCCCGGACCCCGTGCCACTCTTGCCAATGATGAGCGTGACCAGCAATGAATTCGCCCACTGCGAAAAGCTGATGCTCCTCGGCGACGAAAGCCAAGCCGCGAACCTGCTCCACTACATCAAAGATTCCGCTGGAGAAGCCGCGGGGATGGTGTTGTCGGGAGAAGTCGGCGAGAAGCTCTGGGAAAGCATCAAAGGCAAAGTCGTCGCCCACCTACTCAACGACTACCGCCAACTGATTGGGTGATGGGATTCAATCGCGGATCGCCCCAGGATGGAATTTCGTAATTCTTGGCAACAATCCTGGGGTTTTCTCAATCTCTGATTTCATCGCAGGATCGCTTCGACTGGTCTTGGCGATATCCCTTGACAGTTTTTGCTCGTTGACGAGAAAAGCTCGAATTGCCAACAGACACCAACCCACATGATCGACAGTGTTCGCGGGGATGAACTTTCCACGATCCCGGAGGTCTTGCCAGACCGAACGATTGATTCGCGGATCATCATGGGGCACCAAGAACAGCGGCAAAATGGGATTTGCTAGCGGGCCGCCAGGTCTCATCAGATTGGCTTGGAGGATCTCCGAAAATGTCAATTCCATCACGCACCAGCCCCGAGGTGAAGCAAGAAGAGCATCGGTGATGAAAAAGACAGTGTGTCGAGATTTGAGAACGCCATCTCGCAAAGCAGCACGTGAAGTTCGACCGTAGTAGTAATCGGTCTGATCGAACCAAGGGATGATACCATGGCTCTCGAGCGCCACCCGGATCGGGTCGACGAGTTGCAAACGGTCTTCACCTGAATGCGACAGGAAGACATGGTAGTCACATTTCGGGAACGAGCGGATTTCCCAAAACATCACTTCGCCCAACTGGGTTCGGGGAGCGGCAGAATGCTGGCTGGCTTCGCACTATTGCCAGTGAGCATCTCTATGGCTCTTTCCCCCAGTGTTGTGGGACGGCTGTGCAAAGAACTCAAGCCGTATGGTGCGAGTTCCAGGAATCCTAACCGTTTGAGTTCCTCCAGAGCGGCTTGAAGGTCCTGAATCCTGACATCGTGTTCTTCGCTCGCAAGGTTCATGACGATCGTCGATTCTTGTATGAAGTCGAATCGACGGCGTTTCAGATTTTGTTTGGGGATCTCTCGCAAGATTTCCCGGTAGATTTCGGGGATCTTATCCAAGTAACTCTTGAGTTGATCATCGGTCGGTTCGGCCATCGTATTTCTCCACAGGACATGGAAGAATTATACCTGATGCGCCGAAACCGAGGAAAGTGTTTCGATTTCAGCCGAGGAAGGTCGGCAGCTTCCATGCCAATGGCATGGAAGCAACTGATTCGTGATATTCGTGTGATTCGTGGTTCACCCTCCTGATCACTCCACGGTCACGCTCTTAGCGAGGTTGCGGGGCTTGTCGACGTCGCAGCCTCGCAAGAGGGCGATTTCGTAGGCCAGGAGTTGCAGCGGGATGCTGACCACGATTGGCTGCAAGTACTCGGGGACGTCGGGGATGGCAATGACGTCGTCCGCGAGGTAGCCAACTTCTTTGTCATTCTGGCTGCAGATGGCGATCACTGGTCCACCGCGGGCTTTGATCTCTTGCATGTTGGACATGACTTTGTCAAAGACGTTGCCGCGGGGCACGAGGAAGACACTCGGCGTCTCGGCATCGACCAAGGCAATTGGGCCATGCTTCATCTCAGCGGCGGGGTAGCCCTCGGCGTGGATGTAGCTGATTTCCTTGAGCTTCAAGGCACCTTCGAGAGCGACGGGGTACAAGTACTGCCGACCAAGGTAGAGCATGTTGCGGGCGTCAACATACTTCTGGGCGATGGTCTTCACGTGGTTGTGGCACTGCAAGGTCTCACGGACGATTTCCGGCAGACGGCGCAAGTCCGCGATGATCTGTGTCCCCTGTTGGTGCGACAGGTGCCGCATCCGCCCGAAGTACAGGGCCAGCATGGCGAGAGTCACGGTCTGAGAGGTGAACGCTTTCGTGCTCGCCACGCCGATCTCTGGCCCAGCATGGAGGTAAACGCCGCCATCGGCTTCACGGGCAATCGAGCTACCGACGACGTTGCAGATGGCCAAGGTCGTGTGCCCCATACGCTTCGATTCCCGCAATGCGGCCAGCGTATCGGCGGTCTCGCCAGACTGCGTGATGGCCAGCATGATGGTGTGGTGGTCCATCGGCGGGTTGCGGTAACGCAGTTCGCTGGCATACTCGACTTCGACCGGCATTCGGGCCAGTTCTTCGAAGAGATACTCGCCGACCATCCCGGCATGGTAGCTGGTGCCGCAGGCGGTCATCAGCACGCGGTCGATGGTGCGAAGTTGGCGAGCGTCGAGGTTCAGGCCCCCGAAGTGAGCGGTCGCATCGGTGTCATCCAAGCGGCCACGCATGGCGTTGGCGATCGTCTCGGGCTGCTCGTAAATCTCCTTCAGCATGAAGTGCGGGTAGCCGTTCAATTCCGCGTCGCCGATGCCAAGGAAGTGCTGGATGTCTTGCAGCGGCACATCGACGGTATCCATGTCCTGGTTGCGGATGACCCAGCTTTCGGAATCGAGTTGGCAGATTTGCCGATCGTTCAAGTACACGACCTGATTGGCAAACCCCGCGAGTGCATTCGCATCCGAGGCCAGGTAATTGCCATCGGGGCCGATGCCGATGACGAGCGGGCTACCAAGACGTGCCCCGACGATGACGCCTGGTTCCTTCTTCGAGATCGCGGCCAGGCCGTACGTACCCTTGAGATGTAAGAGCGCCGCTTTCACCGCACTGAGGAGATCATCAGTGTAATAATGGCCCACCAAGTGTGCGATGACTTCGGTATCGGTTTCCGACTTAAACTCCACACCTTTTTCTTGCAGCGAATGCTTCAAGGCCATGTAGTTTTCAATGACACCATTATGCACGACGGCAATGGTATTCGTCGAGTCAAAGTGCGGGTGCGCGTTGGCGTCCGTGGCACCGCCGTGGGTGGCCCAGCGGGTGTGGCTGATGCCGTAGGTGCCCGGGGCTGGCGTCTGGCTCAGGCACTTCACGAGTTCCGCGATGCGGCCCGCTTTCTTCCGCATGATGAGCTGAGAGCCGGTGCCCGTGACCAGGCCCGAGCTATCGTAGCCACGATATTCCAAGCGCTTCAGCCCTTCCACAAGGACGGGGGCCGCATCGTTTTGTCCGGTGAAACCAATAATACCACACATGGTGTCAATCCTCGGTTAAGGTGTTAAGTGAGAATTTAGCCGTCGAATCGCCTGAAATGCATGGTTCAAAATCGGGTATCCATGAAGAGCCACGACCGCAAGGGAGTGTCCGCGACTTGCAAGGTTCCGACGCTCCCTCGCGGTCGCGGCTCTTCAACCCTGAAATCAACGATTTCGAACCATGCATTTCATGCCTCACACAGCCACATGGCTACGAATCACTTCGAAGCCACACGACTCATACAGAGGGCGCAGGCTCTCTTTGCTGGTCAACATCACGTAGGGGACTTTGTGCATATACGCCTGTGAAATCGCGGTTTTCACGAGTGCCCCGGCGATGCCTTGGCCGCGGGCATCAGGGCGAACGACGACGTAATCAATCTGCCAATTCACCGGCGCCGTCACGAGCAGGAAGCCATCCAGGGTGCCTTCGCTATCGCGGTGGGTGGCGACGTAACTGACCGTCTTCCAGATCGCCAGGAACTTGCTGCGCGTGTTGAACTGGGTGTCGATCAACTCCCAGAGCATCTTGCAGGCTGGTTCATCAGTCAAGAACTCCGCGGCTGTGAGGAACTCCACCGGGATGGTGTTGGTGATCGTTTCGGTCGGTTTGCAGAAGTAATAAAGCTGCGGCTCAGTGGCCATCCTGTTTGCTCCCTGAGTGGGCGTTGAAAATCATTGGAGAGGTTTGAGGAATCCCGTTAGACACGCGGAGAAGCGGTCTCATAGTTATTGCTTGGCATTCCATTCGGCTTCGTTAACAAGCCATACTTCTTCATTTTTTTATAAAGTGTCACACGGCTCACACCGAGCAATTGAGCCGCTCGTGTGCGTGAAAATGATACCTTTTCCAATGCGCGAATGATGACAGCTCGCTCCGTGGTTTCGCGGTTCTGGGCCAAGGACCCCGCCAGGCTTCCTTCGAGGCGGCCATCCGTCGGGCGAGTCTGGATGGTCGCGGGCAGGTTGGCTAGTGTCAGCCATTCGCCGGTGCAAGTCAAGACCGCTTGCTGGATGACGTTTTCCAACTGGCGGATGTTCCCCGGCCAGGGGAACTGCTCGATGGCTCGCAGAGCGTCGGCGTCGATGCCGAAGATGCGCTTGTGGAAGCGTGTGCTGTACTTCGCGGCCATACCCCGCACGAGCGGGCCGATGTCTTGCGGACGTGCTCGCAGGGGCGGCAGGTGGAAGGTGATGACTTGCAGCCGGTAGTACAAATCCCGACGGAAGGCACCACGATCGACGCTTTCGCCGAGGTTCCAGTTCGTGGCCGCGATGATGCGGGCTTGGCAAATCTGTGTCTCATTCGACCCCACCGGTTCGAACTCGCCCGTTTCGATGACACGCAGCAAGTTCGCCTGATGCTCGACACCCAGGGTATCGATTTCATCCAACAAGAGCGTCCCCTGCCCCGCGGCGGCGAACTTGCCAACCTTGCTGGTATCGGCACCCGTGAATGAGCCTTTCTCATGGCCGAAGAACTCGGAGGCAATCAGGTTCCCGGAGAGCGTCCCACAGGCGACGACCATGAAGCGATGCGAGCCGCGGCTTGAACAGTCGTGAATGAGCTTGGCCAAGTGCGTTTTGCCGGTGCCGGTTTCGCCTTCGATGAGCACCGTGACATCATGCGACGCGGCAATATCGAGCTGATCGCAGAGGTGCGTCAGTGACGGCGTCAACGCTAAGAGTTTCCGGCGGACGCGGTCCGAGGTGTTCTCGTTGGCGGGGTCGATGAACGGTGTGCCTTGCGTGACCGAGCGGCGAATCCACGTGTTCAAATCCCGCAACTGAGCGGACCAGACGAACGTCCCTTCCAGATGTGGCACGAGCAGATCGAACCGCCGCGACAGGGAGAGTTCTTCGGTCTCGAGCACGATCATCTTCGGCGGTAAGCCTTGCAGCCGATGCTCGCGGACGGAGGCTTCGATCCATTCGTAGTCGCTTGGCTCGGTGGCCAGGAATAGCAGCACGCCATCGGTTTCCCGGGTGACGAGGTTGGCCAAATCCTCGGCTCGGACCACGGGGGCGGTGAGCAGGAAGGTCTTGTGGATGTGCGTTTGCACGGTTTGGTTAAAACGGTGGTCCGAACCCACGATGAGCAATCGGCGAGCAAACGTCATGAACGATATCTCCAGCAGGACACCGACCGCAAGCGCGGGGCATCACAGCGTTCAGGACGGGGGATCAGAAAAGGACATTCGCAACGGTAGGGGAACCGAGGGGCGAGCGAATGCCAGTTGTCAGACGGGGGACCAACAGGGCATTGTTGTTAGCAAACTGTAACCCCCAAGATGCCCGAAGACAACAAGATTATCAGCAAAATCCTCACCCTTTACGCAAATGCTATCACTTTCCCAATCGCTTCATCCCTCACCCGAAATCTCATCCGCCAGCAACAAAAGTCTCACGCCGATTCAGGCAGGGGAAGAGATGGATTTGCAAATCTTCGCAGCAATTGCTGAGCACAGCGCGGACAACAAAAACAAAGCGTATCCAAACTTCAATTCGAAACGACCCACCGGGACAGTGATGAGTAGCGTCATCACTGTCCCGATCAAGAAAACTTCAGTCATCCCAAGGTTGGAAAACACCTTAGTCGCAGCAAGGTATTGTTCACGGTTCAACCCCTTTTGGATTTGGATCCGGATCAACAAAAAGAACTTCATGGCTGGTGCTCCTATGGCTAGGATCGCAATCAAAAATCCTGTGACCATAGTCATGAAGCGACCAGATTTCACAAGCTCCCAAGCTGAGCCTGGAAGAGAGTACTGCCGATCTTTTAGCGAGTCTCCGGCAATACTTCGAAAAACGGCATCCAACACGAAGTTCTCGGAGAACTGCACCCGCAGACTCACGAAGGGAACAAACATCGCAGCGAGAAACAGGATCGCTCCGAGGATCGAAAGGCCGAGCGCTACACGTCGCATGATGACTCCTATAAATATGCGGTTCAAAGATGTGTTGCGAAAGAAAGAGCCACGACCGCAAGCAAGCGAGTGCCGCTCGCGGTCGCGGCTCTTTGAATCCTGGTTACAGTTTCATGCTAAGTTTCGTGACATCATTTCGCGCGGCTGGCTTCCACTTCAGGGTCGTCTGGGGAATCTTGGCTGTGAGATCGATCGTGCGGCCTGTTGAGGTTTTCGCAAACACCTGCAAGGTGTACTCACTAGGGATTACGACCTGTTCGAGACGGCGCACAACCAGGCCAATTTCGGTTCCGGAGTTGATGAGCAAGCGTTCTTTGAAACCACCCGAAGAGCCTGCATGCACAACCAGCTCGTGGGATTCACTGGCGGAAGGCACGATCTCTGCGAACTGAGTTGCGTCTTGAGGCAAATCGAATCGGACCCATCCAGGATGTCCGTGCCAAATCAATTTCCACTTATCCTCGAGTTTTGCATGGAGCCCTCCGACAGGTCGCGTTCCAATGAATTGTTGAAACCGTTTGCTGAGTGGTTCCAGCCGCTGAGTTGTGGAGAGACTGGCGACCATCACTTGGTCCTCGACGATGACCGTTGGCCCAGCAGTCAACTGGCACTCAAATGCGGAGTCAGCAACTCGAGGGTCATTCTCGCCGAGGCTGTGAAGCTTCACATGGATCGAAGTGATCACCTCATCATTAGCTTGTGGTGGCGCGGCTGTTGGGTAGGTCAACGGGATTTCACGAGGCTGGCCAGCGCCAGTGACGAAGCGGAGTTTGGTGTCGTCCGCTTTCAGATGGGTGCTGAGTTTGTCGTTGAGCTCAACCGTGGCACGGACATTTCCTGCGTGGGCCAGCGTGTAGGATTCTGAAGGCAGAGCGCGGGCTTCATCCTTGCGATTGACTAAAAAAATACCAAGGTTCAGCGACTGCTTCGGATCTTGGCTGTCCATCGCCCAACCGTGCAGGTAGATGGTGCGTTCTTCAAGCAGCTTGGCTTGGTTTTGCTCATAGTCCCAACGCAAGGCCAAGGTACTGGGAGCAAGTCCAGAGATGTACGGCGCCATCTCAGGCTCGAGCTTAGCAATGGCGTCTGTGACCTCTCGGACCACGTCAATGGACGGGCGAGAAGAGGAGCGTTCCCTCTCGAGTCGCTTCACGGAATCGTCGAGAACGTGAATGATCTTAGCGAGGTAGGCCTTGAGTCGGATTTCAGCGTACCTGCTCAGTTCGATCCCTATGCCTTGTGTATGTCCGAGAGTGACGTCAATGTGGGTCCGCAGTTTGGTTGCAATCAGCACACCGACAGCTCCCTGGAACCTCTCGGGGTACTTGTCGATGATAGCCGTGAATTCCGCTGCGGTTTTATTGCCCTGGTGAACCTCTGGTTCGAACTTCAACACAGCTTCTTTCACGCCACGAAGTTGCTCTGCGAAGCCATCAATCGATTTTGCCGCCATCGCTGCTTCTTCTTGCAGCAAGCACCCCTGGGAGACAAACGCCGTCGAGGCCATGCCCAACATCACCACCCCGAGCTTGACAGAATGCCGGATGAAGACCGTGCGATACCACGGAACCGAGGTTTTCGCCGAATCGCTGGTCTTATGCTGCGGTGTGACAGTTTCCATCGGAGGCTCCATTGTCAAAGAAGTCGTGAGTCGCTGCCGATTGCAGCGGCTCTACCCCTTCGAGACATTGAGGCCAGCCAAGTGTGACTTCAAAATTCCATTTTTGGCGAATTGGGTTCGGAATCGCGTTTTTCTTCGTCGAGACTCAACTGGATTTCAACGAGTCGACGGGCGCACAGATCGCACGAATGAATATGCTCGACTTGTTGAGCTTTCTGATTCGATGGTTCGATGGCGTGAGGCCACAGTTCGAAGGCACTCAAGCAATGTGGGGTTGGTCTCAAACGAACACCTCCCGAAAACTTGGGCCCGCTTTGAGGCGAGCGCCAAGTCCAGAGATTCTCTTTCTAGGGTTGCACGGATCCGAGCTTCGATCGAAGCCGTGACAACCGTTTCCGAAGCGCAGCATAGGGCAGTTGCATCTCAGTCGCAATCTCTTTCAGTCGCGATCCTTGAGAAATTTTTCGAAGGAGTTCAGCTTCTTCTTCGTTGAGATGTGGCCACATATCCGCCACATCTTCCTCTGGGACATCTACTCGACTTGGAAGATCTCCAATCAACGAGACGCGATACTTTTGATTTTGGCGAGCCAGTCTTCTACAAACGGCCATGACACTCCTCTGCAGCAAAACTTCGATTGGATCGTCACACCCTTCTCGAAGGCTCCGATGGACCTGAAGAAGCACAGCGTGGTAAATCTCATCGAAATCTGTGCCATGTGGCCGCTTGTACGCACTTTGCACAAGTTCTTGGATTGTTCCTGAGTACTCAGCACAAATCCGCATCATGATTTCGGGCAAAACCAATCCTCCAATAGGGTTGCAATAGTATTCGCTCGGCGTGTTGGACTATTTCAGAAATCGTGTAACCCCGAACCTGCAAGGACTTAGGTCAAGTCTAAAACCAAAGATGATTTATGATAAATTTTACACGTGCAAATGCGATCAGTGAAGAGCTGATGGCGATCCTGCGCGGGATCGAAATGCTGGAAGCCAAATAGCACAGCCCCGGCGTTTGCCGGGGCGTCGTTGTTGGTTGGCGCTTGGCTTACTTGCCGATCTTGTTGGTCGGGGTGGCGTCGCCGGGGGCGTCGTTCGTGGACCACTTCAGGCCGCCGAAGAGATGGGCTTGGAACTTCGGATCCTTCCAAACATCCTTCTTGTGGCCCAGCGAGGTGTAGAAGACTTTGCCCTTGCCGTACTCTTTGCACCACGAGATGGCGTAGTCTTGGTCTTTGCGGGGTTCGCTCTTGCCAGGGTTGAATTCCTGGGCACTGAAGATGATGTGCAGTTTATCGCGGGAGTAGGGTTGGTCCCGGAAGATGTAGATTTCGTCTTCGTAGACTTGGTTGGCTTCGAAGCCCGTCGCGGCGGGGTGCTTGGGGTCTTCGAATTTGAGTTTCACTTTCTGGTAACCAGCGGGGTGGGTCCGGAAGTAAGCCCCGATCATGTCGCCGTATTCGGGGTTCTTGAAGAGGGTGTCGGTCGCACAGTGCGTGCCTGCGAATGCGCCGCCGGCTTTGACCCAATCGAGAAGCTCTTTGAGTTCGTCGCCGGTGACAGGGTCGCCGGTGGTGAAGAAGAGGACGCAATCGTACTTCTTCAACGTCTCGGCATTCAGCCGGCCACAGTGTTCCTTCTCGACCGGTTTGCCGGTCTTTGGGCGGAATTGCTTGTTGTAGGCTTCGAGAGCATTCATCTCCACCGCAGGGTCGGCTTTGGTCTTGCCGTTGACCTTCACACGGGCCGTCGGGTCACCGGTGAAGCGGAAGCAGGTCACATCGTAGCCATGCTTTGGCCCGATCTCCGTGAGCACATCCTCGGCGACGCCGACAGAATCATGGACGAAGCCCCCCGAATGGGTGACGAGCAATAGCTTCTTGTTCGCTGGGCGAGCCGCTGGCTCCGTGGCGAAGATCAGACCCGTTGGCACGAGGGCCAACACCAACCAGAAACAACGTCGGGAGAAACGCATTTCGAAACACTCCAAGGGCAAGAGTCTGGATGTTCCCAGTGGCACGACCTGTGAGCTTCATGCCACTGGGTTTCACGATTTGTATGGATTTAGGCGGTTCGATGCGAAATCACAAGCATGGTTTGGTCGTCGGGTGGGGCGGTGGCGTTGGCGAAGCGGTCCATCGCAGCCAGGATGCGGATCGCGAGGTCTTGGCTCGTCCAGGTCGTGGGTGTGTCGGTGGGAGTGAGTTGGTCGTAGCCGAAGCGTTCGCCGTATCGGTTGGTGCAGTCGATGATGCCATCAGTGAACAGGATCAGGCGATCCCCAGCCGCGAAGCTCACGGACTCTTCGGGGTATTGCGATTGCCGACCGTTGATGCCGAGCGGCAACCGTTGGGAGGTACCGACGAGGTGCCAGTCTTGGGTCTCCTGACGAAAGAGACGTGGAGCCAAATGGCCCGCGTTGGCAAAGTGGATCACCGACTTGGCTGTGTCAACGACCGCGTAAAACGCCGTCACGAAGTGGCCGCTGGTACCCACGTACCGCCTGGAAAGACTGGAATTGAGATGGCCCAAGAAGCGGCCTGGGCACTGGGCCAGTTCCGGGTGCGAGTGCGCGAGGCTATGGGTGATCGCCATCAAGACCGCGGCTGGGGAACCGTGTCCCGAGACATCGGCGATGAGCACTCCCAACCGGCCATCGGGCAGTGGGAAGAAGTCGTAGTAATCCCCACCGACGCGGTTGGCGGTGCGGTAGTGGGCCGCAAGGTCGAGGCCAGGAATTTCGGGGACATTCGCGGGAAGCAGGCTCTGTTGCAGGTCGGCAATGACGCGCTGTTCGTACTCGTTCGCTTCGTTGGCTTCGCGGAGCTGTTCGCTCAGGACTTGGGCCTGCATCGCGCGACCGAAGAGGTTGCACATCCAGACCAATTCGGGGACTTGCTCTCGTGGAAACGCCGAGGCTTCTTCCCGCGTCACGATGATCAAACTGGACGATTCGCCCGCTTCGTAAATCGGGATCGCCAAGAGTGAATTTTGATGATCGAGGAACTCATGAGCCGGGTCGTCGGGGGAGAGTTCGAGTTGATCCACGACTTGCGGAATATCTGTGTACATCAACTCGGCAAACAGCCCGCCACGGTACACCGGCAACCGTTGCGGTTCCTTGTACGGGTTGACCCGGTCTTTCCATTCGCTGAACCGCAGCACCCGAAACGCCGGTTCTTGCATGCCACGCCGGGTGATCGAGATTTGCCGGGTGGTGGGGAAGAGTTGGTTCATCCGACGAGCGAAGGCGTGGTACATCTCTTCGGGGTCCGACACCCGACTCAACTCGCGCATGACGTCGACGCTGATCGCGAGTTTGGCCCGCCAATTGCGTGACGTCAACTCGAAGAAATCTGCTCCCACCGGCATGGCCCGTCTCCTTCAGTGGCCGAATTCCTTTCCTATCGGACCGTAGATTTGAGACGAATGCAAGCCCTGAATCCACAAAACCGGCTAAATCGATCGGGTTTCTGGGTTGGGTCGCAGTGTATGGTTATGGCTTTCGCCAAAACCTGGCGGTTACTGCAGTCCGACGCCCCATTCGATGAGGGAGAGTAAACCTTCGTTCAAGAGCGACATCTCTTTGCCACTCAACGGGTGGTGGCCCAGAAGCAGCGATTGTAGGTACAGCATCTGAATCGCACGCGTCAGGACAGCGCGGTCTTTGAGCGTCGTCAGGCGGCGAACGAGCGGGTTCTCGAAGTTGAAGCACAAATCGGACGTGTGGGTATGGCCTTTGTCCTTCTTGGAGATGTTATCCAAGACGCCGGACCAGAGCGGATTCGCCACTTCCTTCGATTGCTCCAAAGAGCGGAAGAAACGGCCATCGCTGGAGGTTGTGTAGAGTGCTGGGAGTTCTTTCGGCTTGAACTTCTTCACATCCGGTCGGCAGCGGAAGGGTTTCAACACCGTCTCGGCGGAGGTCAGAAACACGCTGATTTGCTGCTGTTCATCGAGGCTCAAGTCGTCGAATTGCTGCGTCATCGAGGCGGGGTCGGTCCGCTCGACTGTGATGTCGAGCAGGCTCTCGGCACGGTTCAACAGCTCGCTACTGTGGACATAGCCGCCGTTGATGATGGTGAAGCCCTGGGCCTGAGCCACGCGGGTGACTTGGCGAAACTCTTCGACCGTCGGGGCGAAACGGATGACGTCGTTCTGCTTGCGGATTTCGCCGAAAGTCATCTCGCCTGACGAGGTTTCGAACGGCAGCCAATCGATGACCAGCTTGTAGAACTCGTCGTCTTGCACGGCCAGGGTTTTGATGGCGAGGTTGTGCAAAGCAATGATGCGGTCGAGTTTTCGCGGGTCTTTCTCGGCCAACTCGGCCAGGTAAGAACGCAGGCACTCACCGAGTGAGTCTCGGGCGTCTTGTAGTTTTTCGTCTTCGTAAAAGGATTCTCGCGCCGCGGTCGGTCGCAGGTCGTTCGCGTTGACAACCGCTTTGACGAAGAAGGCCCAATCAGGCAGCAGGTTATCGACGTTCTCCGAAAGGAGCATGTTCTTCAGGTAGACTCGGTGCGCCCGCTTGGAGGTCAGATTCGCCGTGTATGGCAACACGTAGGCGACGCCATCGATCTGCCCGGCGGCGGATTTCAGCGGGATGGCATCGAGGAAGTCTGTCTCGAAGAGTTCGCGGCCAAAGTTCATCAGCGTCTTGTAGCGGTCCCGTTCGTCCTTGAACTGCTGCCGCCAAGGGGCACCATTCTCGTTGACGATGACCGTCTCACGCCCGGTGGTGAGGCGAATGGGGTAGGGCAGCAACCCGCCATAGTGTCGGCAGTGCGTCGCCAGGGATTCGGCCATGAAGTGCTCTTCGCAGCCTTCTTTGGCCGTGAGCCAGACTTGTGTGCCAGGTTCGAAGTCGCGGTCGAGTTCTTTGATCGTGTAAGTCCCATCCGGTTTGGCGCGCCACTCGACGGGCTTGGCATTCGGGTCTTTCGCCGATTTCGAGATGACGATGATCGAATCCGAGACCACGAAGCAGGACAAGATGCCGATGCCGAACTGACCGATGAAATCCGTGGGGCGTTCGCCCTCGGCGGCTCGCTTGGAACTGAGGCCAATCGTGGAGAGGAAGGTGTGCACTTCTTCGGTCGTCAGCCCGATGCCATTCTCGGCGATCATCAAGCTCGTCGGCTTGCCCTTGGCTTGGTGAACTTCGAGGCGGATGTCCCCGACGTGCGTAGGATCGAGGTTCCGCCGGGCCTGGATGGCATCCGTGGCGTTCTGTAACAGCTCCCGGACGAAGACCTCCGGCCCGCTGTAAAGGTGGTGCGAAAGCAGGTCAATGATCCCGCGCAAGTTGATCTGAAACTTATGTTCCACGGCCCAGTCACCCCACAATAAATGATGAGGAGATTATACCACGCGACCCCGAGAAGAGAGACATCTCGACCGAAACGAACTCCGAACCTGCGTGACGGGCAGCGCCTCCGGGTAAAGACTGAACCCTGAACCCCGAGGCCGTATGCGACGCATCAGTTTGGATGAAGCCGCATTGCTGCGGACGATTTGCGAAGACCCAGACGCAGACCTGCCACGGTTGGTCTACGCCGACTGGCTCGAAGAACACGACCGCATCGAACGAGCGGAATTCATCCGCTGGCAAATCGAGATCACGAATGATCCCATTCGATACGGATCCAGCTACTTTAGAAATCAGTTCAATACGGATTTCTACTCACACTTTGTGCCCGATTGGTTGAAATCGTTACCAAGATGGGCGAAGGAATACGACCCCTCTTCTCACCTCTATCCACAACTCTTCGAACGTGGCTTTCTCACAAAATGGGAGTTCCAAGCGTCGCTGTTCGCCCGGCATGGCGAGTCGTTTATGGCCGTGCATCCGCTTCGCATATTAACGCTGAGTCAGGCCAAGAATCTCTGCCCCGAACTCGGCCAGAGCCGGGCCATGCGGCACATCCAACGGCTCGACTTGCGAGCCAATAACATTGACGACTGGGATTTGAGCCGGCTGCTGAAGAATGAGAACCTTGATAGCCTGGAAACTCTCAATCTGCGGTTCAACGAACTCAGCGACGCGTCCGCACGGTTCCTCGCCACGAACCATACCTTGCCGAGACTGCAAACCTTGGACTTACGATGTAACCAACTGATCCTCCGCAGCGTCGAACGACTGGCCCAGTCTCATTTCCTCAGCCAAGTGAAAACCTTCTTACTCAGCGACAACCCCCAACTCGAACGCCAACCGAATCAAGTCTACCGGCTCCTCGGACAACGCTGCGATTTTGACCCCAGTTAGGCTTCGGTTCCACAGGCTTTGCATCGATAGGTTTGGTTCGAATTCGGTGATTTGCAGCGGGAACAGTTCCACAACTTCGGGCTGGCGTGTTCTCCGAAATCGTAAGGCCAACGAGCATCCGGGTCAAACTTGCCATCGCAGCCTTCACAACGATAGAACGGCTCGTGTGAAGCGATCGGGAAAAGTGGGATGAAGAACAGGGTGACGTAGGTTTTCCGCACACCCTCGACAGCAGGCTTCCGCGCCCGACACTCGGGACAAAACATGTATCCCTTAGATTCGTCGCAATACCTGCTTCGCCAGCCAACGATGATAAACATGGCGTATCTTCTCCTCAGCGACAGCCAATTCCCCATCCCCTCTCGCCTACCGCTTTTGCATCACCACACGGACGCCGCGTTTGTTGGAGACGACGATGTCCAGCAGGCCATCGCCATTCATGTCCGTGACTTCGAACTGGGTGCCAACGCCGCAATCTTCGTCAATGAGGTATGGGGTGAAGCTGGTGATGCCGTCTTTCTCTTTGACCATCTTGAACCAGAACAGTTTCGCGCTCCAGGCCGAGCCAGGTTCGCTGCGACCATGGCTCCACCAGCGCTTGCCGGTGATCAGGTCTTTTTGGCCGTCGCCGTCGATGTCGTGGAAGTGGGCGGCATGGGTCTCGCTCACGAGCGTCGGGAAGAGATCCATCTTCGTGAAGGCCGCTTCGCCGCCTTTCGGGTCGGGGCGTTGTTTGTACCACCAGATACCGAACTTGTGGGCCGAGGTGGTGATCACGTCCGCTTTGCCATCGCCATCGACATCATGCACGATCATATCCGCACAAGCTTCGCCGAAGTTCACGGGATGGAACTTCCAGGCGGTCTTGCCATCTGTGGTCGTGGGCTGCTCCCACCAGCCGCCGGTGCAAAGGACATCCGCTTTGCTATCGCCATTCACATCACCAACCCCGAGGCCGTGGCTAAAGCGGAACGTGCCAGGGACGGGCTTGCCCTTCTCGCTTGGCTCGGAGATGGGGTGCATCTCCCACAGTGCGTAGGGGTCTTTCGAAGGGCTGAAGTAGGCCATCTGGCCTTCGTTGGCGTCTTGCTTCGCACCTTTGGGTTGCATTCCCATAATGAGGACTTTTTTGCCAGTGCCGAGGAGGTCCATGTAAAGTGGAGTTTCGTTGCAGGCGCTGTGCCAGAGGATGTGCTTGCGCCAATGGGTGTTGGGGTTCTCTTTCAGCTTCTCGCCGGGGTTCTCCATCCAGTAGCAGGGAGCACCGGGGAAGTCGATAACGATGAGGTCCGAGTAACCGTCGGCATTGAGGTCTTCGGCCCAGGAGGCAAAGATGCGTGAGTAGTTCTTCTCGCCATCTTTGTGGTCCATCGGCGGCTGCATTTCATGCTTGGTCCAGTTCGGGGCCTCGTACCAATATTCGCCGTTGAAGATGTCCTTTTTGCCATCCTTGTTGACATCCGCCACTGCGACGCCTTCACTGCGGAACTTGTCGTCCACGACGGTCTTTTGCCAGCCAACCGCCTTCGCTGGCTCCTTGGCCAAGACAACCGGTAAACCCAACAACAACGTCAAAACAGCAATACGCAACATGAGAGAGGCTCCATCAGGTGGGATCATTTCAGCCTATTCGAACCCACACACCGAGGCCAGAGTATTCGCTGCCAGGGATGTCTGCGGTTCCAGGGCATTTCTCGGGAAAGTTCCGCTTGTCTGGGGATGGGGTGGTGATAAGATGGAGTCTTTTAGAACGTCCATTTGGCTTCTGGTGAAGTATGAAGAAGGGTATCCATCCCAATTACCGCCCGGTCGTGTTTCAAGACGTTGCTGCCGGCATTTCCTTCCTGACATGCTCCACCGCAGACACCGACGAAACCATCAAATGGACCGATGGCCAGGAATACCCCCTGTACAAGGTCGAAATCTCCTCCGCCTCGCACCCGTTCTTCACTGGTAAGATGAAATTCATCGACACCACCGGTCGCGTCGAGAAGTTCCAGAAGAAATACGCGAAGTCCAACTACGCCAAGAAGAGCTAACACCGCTCTACTCCACGAATACGCATCAGGCGCGACCTTCCCAGGCCGCGCCTTTTTCTGTTGGCAGATCTAGGCCATCCAAAGTTACGTGGCCTATTTGTGCTCAGGGTAAAGTGTCCATCCCAAAGACGAACCGACGGCAGCGATTCGGGTGAGCAACTCGGGAGATAGCCGCTGTTGGAAGCCCTGCGGACTCAATCCACAAACCCAGCCGATGTTGAACTCTCGCCGTGAGCAGGCTGCCCAAATCGTCTGGAGCGACGGAGCTAAAGACTCGACGACCGCGAGCATCGCAGCGATGTTCGGCTCCGGTTCTGCGTACTGCTCGGCCGTTTCGAAGCACGCCAGCCATGACCCGTTTTTCTCATCTTGTGTCACGTACAAAGGTGAAACGCCAGCAACCTCGAAAGCTGCCACCAGCCCCGCCAAGTCGTTGTCAAAAACCAAGTCAAGGTCTGTGTTCAGGTAGCCGATCATCCCATCCATTGTTCTTGCTCCCGGTGAAGAGGCAGGCGGCTCGGGTCGTCGACCATGCCTATGGAAGTGGAGTTAATCATGAACTCAGAATCGATCGAACGCGGTGCGCTTCGGTGAGAGTTGGAGGTTCACGTTTGCTGATCAGCTTCTCGATGACTTGCCGGGGGACACGGGCTTGGCGGCTGGCGTTCTGACGGTAGAGGGTATCCGAGCTAGGTTCGATGTAGACGATCTCGATGCGGGCGCCATAGTCCGCGAAGAGGTTGATCCAGCGTGCGCGTAGCTGCTCCATGACGTTCGTGGCATTGAAGGCGACGTCTTGTTTGGCACGCAGATACTCCCGGCAACGCTCACGGGCCGTCTGGATGACTTGGCCTTGTTCGTCGGTCGCATCGATGTCGAGTTCTGTTCGCAACTCATCGAGCGAAACGACTGGCAAATCCGGGGTCTGGGTTTTGAGCCAAGTATCCTTGCCCGCACCCGGTAAACCAGCGAGCATCGTGACCGTCGAGCCATGATCTTCGCGCGGCGTATAGTGCAGGCTCGAAAGCTCGTCGCGGAAGTAACGGAAACGAGCTTCGTCGTTGGCAAAGGCATACGGCGACCGCAGGCAACCCAGTTCGCTGAAGTGCAACTCGGCGAGTTGCAGATCCTCTTCGGAATGTGTGCCGTCATCGTCGTGGTCCCGGCCACGGAGGTCGGCGAGGGCGAAAGCCAGGAGATGCTCGGGGTTCAAGACCCACGAGAGGCGGATGGCTTCCCGAACCGGGTCGGCGTGTTTCAAGAGAAAGACGGGTCGGCCATGATAGCGGATGAGTTGGCAAATCTCTTCCCGAACCATCAGCGGGCAACCAAGTTCCCACAAGACGGCACGAGCCATCTGCATCCCCACGATCGAATGCTTGGGGGCGTGGACTCGGCCGGTGTCAGGGTCGCGGAGGGTCGTTGCCGGTTTGCCAGCGTCATGGAACAGCCCGACGCAGAGGAGCTTGGCCCGGAGTTCTGGCGTGGCGGTGGCCCAAAGATCGAGGCGAGTCAACTCGTGAAGCACGAGTTTGGTGTGCGTCCAGACGTCGCCCTCGGCGTGCCAGATTTCATCCTGGATGCAGGCTCTCATCGGCGGCACCCACGGCTCGCGCTCTGCCCACTCGACGACTTGCGTGAGGTTCGCTTCTACAAAATCGTCCCAGGTCTTCATCCCCATATCTCCGCATCGGGCCAGAGCCGGTTGGGCACCATCGCCGTGTGTTGCCAGTGTTCACTCTGCTTGACCTTCTCGACAAACTCCGGCCGGACCATCTTGGCTCGCGCCGTGACGAAGCCGTTGGCTTCGGTCCGTAGGTAGACGCCTTCCATGATGTTGTCTTGGGCGTGAGTCAGCGGGTTATCGAACTCACTGCCGTAAATCGATGGCCCGATCAGTGCTCGCAACTCGTCCTCCGTCGCAGGGCCACGGTGAACCACTGGGACCGTCAGGATACCCGTCCCAGCGAGCAGGATTTCGCGCGTGGCCAAGTCCAGGAACTCGCCCGCGTGTTTGTCGTAGATGTCGAACTCGAAGAAGTAATGTGGCAACGCGGTGTACAGCACCGAATGCCGGGCGTAAAGCCACTCGCCGAAGAGGATGTACCGGTCTTCGAGCATGGTTTCGAGGGTGGGTCGTTTGCCGGTCGTCCACTGTTTGAAGAAATCGTACTGCGGGTGCATCCCCGTTGTGATTTCATGCCCCCGACATTGGAGCACCATGCGATTCTCGGACGTGAAGTGAATCCCGACGTTGGTACCGTCGAGTTTCTCCTCCACAATCAACGACGAATCCTCAGCAAACGCCAAGGATTCCTTATGACCCATGTGCTTGTCGTCGGCTGTGCCGCGGGAACTGAAGAGGTGCGGCGTGCGGGGGTATTTGATGAAGTCGTCTCGTGTCGCGCCCATGACCCATCCCCCAGAAGATGCCAACACGACAACCGCTGGGAGCTGGAGGTTCAGAGAGAGGCTCTTTTAGATTCCGGAACTGGCCTGTTACTTCGCCGACTTGGTGAGGCGATACAGCTCGATCTCGTGGGTCAAAGTCTCGGCCTCGGCGAGGTCGACGGATCGCTTCTGTTCGATTCCTTGCTCGAATCTGACCTTGATATAACGGTGTGCATCCCGGCAAGCGGTCAGGATGTCTTTGCGAATGCGGATTTCTTCGTTTTGGGACGGAAGTAGAGCCAGCTTTGCGTTCAGGTACTCACGCTGAACATGGTAAAAAAGAAGGACCTCACTAGAGTTTTGGAACCCTCCTTCCTTACGACGTTTCCGCTCGTTAGCGATGATCTCTTCCCAAGCCTGAACCCGGCCTTCCAACAACTTCCGCAACTCGGGATCCATCTCCGGTTTCACAGCCGGTTTCAAGACAGGATCGGCGGCAAGTTTGAGGCTCGGGGTAGACAGCAGTTTTTGCTTCTGCCGCTCCGCCAGGTCTTTGGCTCGTTGTTGAATGAGGATTTCTTCTTCTGCTTTGAGCTTTGATACTTGGGCTTTTCTATTTGTTATCAGGACGTCCAGACCTTTGTTTGAGGCGCTTTCCAAATGAACTATGTCCTCGATAGTCACTTTCGCAACTTTAATCCGGAGATCGGCCAGCTTGATTTCGTGGTCGAGGCGTTCGATTTCATCGCGTTGCGATTCGGTCAACTCTGGCATCTTGGCGTCTACGGGCTTCGCAGGTGTCGGCGCGTCAGCCGGTTTCGTGGCTGGGGGCTTGGTGCCTGATCCTGGGCCAGAGCCGGGGGATTGGGCGGTGATGCTGACCAGGCCCAGGCCGACACCGGTTATGGTGACACCCGATAGCCCGACGACGAGAATCGACATGCGGATTTTTTCGAGGAACATAGTCCAAAACACTCCATGTAAGAGGGGTTTTAAGTGAATCGGGATCGCCGTGGTGAGTGTTAAGATCGTGGTAGCGGTCGTCGTTGCGGAGCCTGACGAGGCACCGAGGGCGAGCAAGCTCCCGAGTTCGATGCCACGACGTTGGAGTCGAACGCGAAGGCGTTCGCGCCCGACTTCCAAACGGCGCTTCAAAGTGCTGAGCGAAAGGCCGAGTTCGAGGGCCGCTTCGTCTTGGGTCTGCTCCCGGAGGTAGCAATGCACGAGTGGCAAACGGTACTTCTCGGGCAGTTGCAACAGCTCTTCATCCAGGGCTTGCAACGTTTCGGGCAGGTCGGATTGGCGTTCGGGGGCGTCCGTGAGGGCTTCGGTACTCCGGGTCTTGCGGATCTTTTGCGAGACGCGCCACGCCGTGCCATGCAGCCACGCCGAGAGGACCGCCGCATTTCTCACCGAGTGTGGCTTCGTGGCCAAGGCGAGAAAGGTCGTCTGGTAGGCATCTTCGATATCCGCAGGTCGTCGAAGCTGCCGCCGGCAGACGGCCCACACCAACCCCGAATATCGCCCCATAATCTGGGCAAACGCCTCAGCATCCCGGCTTTCGCAATACCGCGCCAAGCAATCCGCATCCGACTGGCCTGTCGAAAGCCGTTGCCAACGCCGTAAGAACGCCGGAATCCCCGTCATGCCCGAAGTCTCCTCGCTTACCTATGTAGTACCCGAAGCCGCGAGAACAGGTCAAAGAATTCCGAGAACGGAAGTTTGAACCTATCGTGGATGGGGAGTGTGGAGAACCGCCGATATCACAAGTCGGATTTTTTTGGGAAAGATTGCTTTTTCAGGTTTTTTCAGGTTAAGTCTCTTGCAATTTACGACGGGGGGGGGTAGAATTCGAAGTAGTATCCATATTGTAGGTTGGTTATGAGACTATTTGTTTCTGTTTGCGTGGGCTTCTTGATGTTGACAGCATCTGAATGCTTTGCTCAAACTCCTATCGTCACCGCATCTGCGATGGAAATGATTTTCGGGCCTGGCCCCGGAAATCCGCTTCCACCAGGAGGAATCGGTAAGACGATTGCAGTCGATGGAACCTTCAGCCTGGCGACAGGGCAAGGCGGGCAAACACCAGACAAAATCACCGTAGAGCGAGGGACGATGGCAAATGGAGTTTTTACCCCCGCTGGAGCTTCCAAAACAGTGACAACATTTGGTGGCGGGGCCAATGGTAACTACACATACAGCATGAACTTCATGCCAACAGCTTTGCCTGCAGGAACACATAGCGTCAGAGTGGTTCTGACCTACAAAACGCCCGGAAACTTCCCTGGTCAACGGATTACGAGGGATACTCCTCCCGTGCATTCCACAACAACAATCACACCGTAATACTAAGGATTAGGATGCATACGTATCAAGCCAGGAAGGCCTACACACTTTTGGAGCTGCTGGTCGTGATGGCAATACTCGCCATCATGGCTGGTTTACTCATGTCTGCTATTCAGAAAGTGCGAATAGCAGCTTCTAAGTTGAAGTCCTCGAACAACTTGCGTCAGCTTTATCTTGGTCTTGAGCTTGCTTCTGATAGTTATGGCGATTTCGCTGGATGCCACCCATACCCATTCGCCGCTAGTGTCACCACATTGAACAGCATCAACTTCGACAAGGCCATTTGTCCAGTTGATCTTGCGGGGATTTATTCTCTCGGTGCCCCTCACTCCGTTGAACTACTCAATTCTGTAGATTCACCTACAGGCTCATATTACCACCGACTCCCAATTTTAATTAGCCCCGCAGATACTACACTCGATTTCGGACAAGCGAACCCAGACGACAGACTGCGCTGCAGTTACTCGTACAACTTCCAAGCCTTTGCTCGTATCCTCCCCTCTGAATTGAAGACATCTGACGGCCGATCTAACACGATATTCTTTGCAGAACGAGGCTTCAGCACGAATGGAAACCCAGGTGGTCCTACGTACTACCCATTAAACTGGTCTCAAGTCCCTCCTCATATTTCTTCTCTAAATTCGCAACCCATCTACGAAGGCAATCGCCGAAATACATTCTGCGACCCTGCCTGGGGCGACGTTGTACCCGTAGTTTCCGGAACCCCGAGTGTTGCTCAACCTTCTCGCCCAGTGGCACCATTCCAAGTTTCTCCAAAATACGAGGAAGCTGATCGGCATCGTCTTCGTACTTTCTACAGCTCGGGGCTACTTGTCTGCATGGGAGACGGTAGCGTCCGCACGATAGGACCAAACATAGAAAGCTCTAGTTTTTGGGGAGTTATCACGCCCAACGGCGGTGAAGTCGCGAACCTGGATTAGGCTTGAGTTTTATCTGCTTGAACCTTGTGCCAGGCGCCTTGAGCTTTCGTAACTTAATCTCCATGAACACAATACCCACCATTCAAATTCGGGGCGGTCGCGTGATCGACCCCTCGCAGGGCCTCGACACAGTTACGGATGTTTGGCTTGCCGAGGGGCGAGTCGTGGGCTTTGGCCCACAGCCGCATCTGACGCCGAAGATCGTCTTGGATGCGACGAATCAGGTCGTTTGCCCGGGCATCATTGACATGCACGTCCACCTTCGTGAGCCAGGCCGCGAAGAGGATGAGACCATCGCCACCGGTACCGCCGCTGCCGTCGCGGGCGGGGTGACGAGTGTGGCTTGTATGCCCAACACCGAGCCCGCGATCGACACGCAAGCCGCCGCCGAGTTCGTGATCTTGCAGGCGAAGCGGGCTGGCTATTGCAACGTCTTCCCCTGCGGCGCCGTGACCAAAGGCCGCGCTCAGCAGGAACTCGCCGAGATCGGCGGGCTGGTCGCGGGCGGGGCCGTGGCGTTTACGGATGACGGTGCCCCGGTCGAGAGTGCCGAGCTGATGCGGCGTGCCCTCGAATACACGAAGATGTTTGACAAGACCGTCGTCGTTCATGCCGAGATCAGCGAACTGACCAAAGGCTGGGTCATGGCCGAGGGGGTCGTGAGTGCTCAACTTGGGCTGCGTGGGATGCCAGCGGTGGCCGAGGAGATCATGGTCTATCGGGACATTGCCCTCGCCGAACTGACCGGCGGCAGCGTCCACATCTTGCACGTCTCCAGTGCTGGGGCCGTCGAGTTGATCCGCCAAGGGCGAGCCAGGGCCAAGAAGCTGCAAGCCGAGCATGGCAAAGTCATGTTCAAGATCAGCGGTGAAGCCTGCCCGCACCACTTCACCCTGACCGACGAGAATCTCCGCACCTTCGATAGCAACTACAAAATGGCACCACCACTCCGCACCCAAGCGGATGTGGATGCCATCATCGCCGGGCTGAAAGACGACACGCTCACGGTGCTCGCCACCGACCACGCCCCACATGCCCCGGAGAAGAAAGCCCGCGAACTCGACCAAGCCCCGAACGGCATCGTTGGCCTCGAGACGCTCCTCCCGATCAGCTATACCTACCTCGTCAAAGCCGGGCACATCACGTTGCCGCACATGATCCAGAAGATGACGGTCGCCCCCGCCGGAGTCCTCGGGCTACTTCACGGCGACACCCCACGCGGCACGCTCGCCATCGGCGCCGCCGCCGACGTCACGGTCTTCGACCCGAACGAGACGTGGGTCATTGACAAGAACCAGTTCAAATCGAAGTCCCGCAACACGCCCTACCACGGCTGGGAAGTGCAATGCCGGGCCACCGCCACGATCGTTGGCGGCGAGATCAAGATGCAACGCCGTGGGTGATCTGATCCCTTCTCCCCTTGCGGGAGAAGGTGGATTTAGAAACCCCGTTCAGGGGTTTCTAAAGACGGATGAGGGGTCACCGTAGGCAGTGTGGAAAAGTGCTTTTCTGGACGAGGCGCGTCACCCCTCATCCGTCCAATCCGGCTCTGTCGAGCCTGGATGGACACCTTCTCCCGCAAGGGGAGAAGGGTAAAACACCTTAATTCATGCAGGATCCGCGAAGCTCAACAGATTTTGTCTAACTCCGAATGGCGTTCATGAAGGCGATCATGAACGCTGGCAAATCGTCCGGGGTCCGGCTGGTGATGATCGGCCCATCGACGACGACTTCGGCATCGACGTACGTGGCCCCGGCATTGATGATGTCGTCCTTGATGCTCTTGTAACAGGTCGCCTTCCGGCCTTTCAATGCTGGCGTCGAACAAAGCACCCACGGCCCGTGGCAAATCGCGGCGGTCGGCTTGTTGGCGGCTGTGATCTCGCGGACCAGTTTCAGCATGGCCTCACTCCGCCGGATGTAGTCTGGCGAGAAGCCACCTGGGATGATCAGGCCGTCGAAGTCCGCCCCGGTCACGTCGCTGGCGTTCGTGTCGCACTTCACCGGGTAGCCGAGCTTGCTGGCGTAAGTCTTCCCCGCCTCCGGCCCGACAAGCCGCACCGTCGCCCCGGCTTCCCGAAGGCGATACACCGGGTACCAAACCTCCATCTCCTGATACTGCTGCTCCACCAACACCGCGATGCGTTTACCAGACAGATTCATACGACCTCCGGGGAAAACAAAGACCCTCTCAGTGTAGCCACACGACCGTCGGTGAGTGTTTCATGGACCTCATCCAACGCCTCAACGCTCGTGGCCAATAACAAAACCGGCAAGGTCTTAGTCTTCGGGCTTCCTGGGAAGTGAACGTGATGTTGGAAGCCAAGTGGTTCCTTGCGTAGATTAGCCGGAGTGCAATGTTCTCGGGCTTTTCGGAGATGGACGGATGTCGGACCCTTGGTTTCAGAATCTCTACGCAGATCGACTTGGCGGCGCGAATTACGGCAAAGGCACCGAGATTTACAAGTTCGAAAAGATCAAACGCGCGAAACGCCAGGCTCTCGCGGAGCATCCGGAACGCCAACTCCTGGACTTCGGCATCGGCGAAAACGACGACATGGCTCCAGAATCGGTGCGGGCGGCTTTGAAGAAGGAAGTCGATCGCGTCGAGAACCGCGGCTACGCCGACAACGGTATTGCGAACTACAAAGAAGCTGCCGCCGAGTTCATGCTGCGGCAGTTCGGCGTGAAGCTCGACCCGGTGACGGAGGTCTGTCACTGCATTGGTTCGAAGCCGGCTTATGCCATGCTGCCCGCGTGCTTCATCAACCCCGGCGACGTGACGCTGATGACCGCCCCCGGTTACCCGGTCGCAGGGACTTACACCCGCTACTACGGCGGCGAAGTGCATCGCTTGCCACTGTTGCCCGAGAATGGCTTCTTCCCCGACCTGGATGGGATTCCTGCGGACATCGCCAAGCGAGCCAAGTTGCTCGTGATCAACTACCCCAACAGCCCGACAGGGGCCGTGGCGACGCAGGACTTCTACAAGCGCGTCGTCGAGTTCGCCCACAAGAACCAGGTCATCGTCGTCCAAGATGCGGCTCACATTCTGCTCACATACAGTGGTGAGCCGATGAGCTTCTTGCAAATCGACGGTGCCAAGGAGGTCGGCGTCGAGGTGCATTCGATGTCCAAGGGCTTCAACATGATCGGCTGGCGGATGGGCTTCGTCGCAGGTCATACCAAGATCGTGCAAGCCTATGCGGATGTCAAAGACAACTCGGATTCGGGCCAATTCATGGCCGTGCAACATGCCGCCGCGGCTGCGTTGCGCGATGCGAGTATCCCGGTGGCGATCCGCACGAAGTACGAGCGCCGTCTCCGCAAGCTCGTGGCCGCACTGCAAACCGCAGGCTTTGAATGCACCATGCCCGGCGGAACCTACTTCCTCTACGCCAAGGCCCCAGTCACCGCGACAGGCCGGACCTTTGCGAATGCCGAGGAAGCCTCGCAGTATCTCATCCATGAGCAATCGGTTTGCTGTGTGCCGTGGGACGATGCTGGAAAGTACCTGCGCTTCAGCGTCACGTACATCGCCAACACCGAAGCCGAGGAAGACGCACTCATGGCCGAGACCACGAGCCGCCTGCAAGGCATGGGCTTGAAGTTCGCGTAAGGCGTTCGAATCGGTTTGGCGGCTGCGAATCACCGATCGCCGACATGGGTGACGCGACCATCGATCAGCAGCGCCATGAACCCATGCTCTTCATCCCAGGCAGCGTCGAATTCGAGGTCGATTGACGACTCCCCTTCGGAGTCGTCCGCGATGCTGACGACATTCAAGGCGAACGCACTTCGAAGTTGGATCGGGTCGACCAACGGCTCGCCCAGGACGTCTTCAATGTCCACATCCAGTTCCGATCCGTCGTGGATCGCGTCGTAAGTCGCCTGGAGGACAGCGCTTCGAACAGCCTCCGCGTCGTCCACCAACCGCCGGAAAGCTGCCACCTGACCGGAAGTCGGGGGCGTGCGGGCATAAACATCTCGGCAGCCAAAGTTCACGCTCACCGCACCGGTCGAAGGCTTACCGTCCCCAGCGCTGAAGCCTGACCAGGCAGGGATCACCACTTCGCATCGCCACCCGCTTCCCCGCTCCCAACTCAGGGGCGGCAGCCCAGCAAGTGTCAGCACATCGGGTTTGTCACTCATCACTGTCCCCCCTCGCCCAGAAACGGACTATTCCAGAATCAATGCAGTGATGATGATACCATCCATCAGCCCAAAGACATGCCAGGCCTCCGACGCCTCAACGTGGGAAGGCCGCGAGGGTAGCGATTCGGCCGCCGGGGTTTTCGAGTTCGAGAGTGACATAGACTCGATCACCGACAATGGTCGGTGAGCCGATGGCTAAGCCTGTCATCTGGGTTTCACGACTAAAATCGTAGTCTCTTTTCACTTCGCCCGTCTTCATGTTGATGTGGCACAACCGGCCTGTGAGCGTCATCGCATAGAGATCATCACCCGCCAGACTTGGTGGGGCGATGATGGCTGACCCGAGATGGGTCTCCCATAGCAACTCACCCCTCGCTTGTGTCACGGCACGCAAGTGGCCATCCCGACAGCCGAAGTACACGTTGCCGTCGTGAAGTGTAGGCTTTTGGAAGATTGCATCCGGGTAGCGGTTCTGCCATCGCTCTTCACCCGTTGCTTCATCCAGGCACAACAGTGCCCCCGCTGGTGGCGTGGGCGGCACCGCAGGGGTCGTCATGCGGCCGTTACCCAATCCCACAAACACTCGGCCATCTGCCGCACTCGGTGACCCCCAAGCCGGGAGAGTGACCGGGACTCGCCAAACGGGCTGCAAGCTCTTGGTCTCCAAGGCCACAACGGCGAGGGTTGTGAACTTTCGGCTTGGCCCACTGCCGATCACAACACGCTTTGGAGTCACACAGGGCTGACAGTCAAAATGCAACTCCGCTAGGAAATGGCCAAGCCGGTGACCCGTCTCAGGGTTCAAGACATGCAGGCCATCATTTCCAGCCGTGAAGTAGATGCGGTTGTCGTGGATGACGGGAGTGGATTCGATGTGGTCGAGAGTCTCGATAGACCAGCGTTTCGTGCCAGTGTTGGCATCTAAGCAGTAGAACTGGCTCAGGAAGCTGGCGTGCATTCCTTCGCCAAAGTAGAGTTTGTCTTGGTATCGCACCACGCCCGAAACGCTCGGTTTCATCGCACGATTGTTGTCAAACTTCCAGACGGGTTTCCCAGCCAAATCCAGGCACTCGACGGAACCGGCAAGCCGCAAGCCCCGAGCGAGAACTGTGATTCCATAAACATTCTCCCCGCTCACTTCCGGCCGAGCGAGGAAGCCCCCCATATCGAGTGATTCATGCACCCAGAGCGGCTTCCAAGCCACGGTTAGAGGTGCTGGAGTTGATGGCTCTGGCCAAACCCACCAGACTCCCCCACCCGCGAGCAACACCAAGAAAAAGAAAATAAGGGTGTAACGTCGCAAGGTAGAGGCTCAAGGGTTAGTTGTCTCGTTGAAATCGTTGGACCACAGGTCGTGAATTGTAGAGCCGTTCATATTCATCCATCAAGTTAGCGACTGCCAAATCACGATCACATGTAGACATATTCCGAGCGGCCACGAAATCGATGACATTATTCGCCGCTTTTTGTTCATCGGAATCGCCTGGGTAAAGACTCATCACCATAGTCGCAGTGATGGAATCTTCTTCGTTGGTGAGCAGGAACTCACGAGCCACTTGGCGGAGAGTGTAGCGCTGCTCGAGCATGCCGACAATCAGCTGCTCCTTGTACTCCAGGCGAATGAGAATCCGCTCTTGGCGTTCGCTCAAGTGGGTGTTGGACTCCCGCAATTCAGGAGAGACCATGTAGTCTGGGAGATCAGCTCCCGCGAGGGAGTTGGTGGGAGAGAAGATTTGCACAAAGACCGTTAAAGCAACCACTGGGACCAGGACCATCCATCGACGAACCATTTCAGAACCTCATTCAGACCACTGGTTCACAAGCAACCAGTCACTCAAACCGGACCCTGGGAGCAAACCGCCGACCACGAGGCCGACATCAGGTCCGACAAGTTCCTTGCATTTGGATGCAAGGGAATGGTGAGAGAAACCATTCACGGGAGAGCCGCCGTCAGGCGTGCTCAGGGGGAGGGCATTTTTTTTCCTTACCGCACATAGATAGTGCAACCATGGGGCCGGTCCCCGAAAATCCCCCAGACTTTGCCGAAAACCGGTCGATTTACCACAGAGATTCACCTTTTCCTCAGCGATTCTGCTTTCTGGACGCTCAAAAGTCTGGCATATGCGAAGGATCGCTGTCGGTTTTCGAGCATTCGGAGATTCCCCGGACAAGCTTCCAGAGCGTGGTAAGATGGAGAGAGTTCAGCCTGTCGAGGAGTTTTCGCATGTCCCAGGAATTGCCACCGGATTCGTTTTCTCCCTCTGAGGAGATGCAGGCGCTGCGCCCCGCTCGATTTGAAGCCATGCGAATCGCTGCGTTTTGGATCGTCACAGTCGCAGGAGCCTGGTGGTTTTTGGGTCAGTTGGCAGCGGTTATGCGGCCTTTACTGCTGGCGGTTTTTCTGACTTACGTTCTGATGCCATTCCACAACCGCCTCCGCCGGCATCTCCCAGATGGCTTCGCGCTCATCTCTCTTGCTGGCCTCACGGCTCTCGCGCTGGTCTTCGTCGCCTTCCTGATGTTCGTGAACTTCCGAGCACTTCGTGATGAGTTGCCGGAGTTGCGAAAGTCTGCCTCTCAGATTCAAACGGACCTCTTCAACATCGCCAAGGCTCGCTTTCCAGAACGCTTCACCGAGAACCTCGATGGCTCGACGAGTTTGAGCGAAGACATTGACCCGTGGCTTACCTCAGTCACGGTCTCCGCGATCAATAGTGCCGCCACAGGCGTGGTCGAAGCTCTGACTGCCGGGTTGTTCCTGGGATTCTTGCTCATGGAATCGGCCAAGTTCCCGTATCGGGTTCGCAAGGCGTACCCCACTTCGCAATCCGACCACATCTTGCAGATCGCCGAACGGATCAACGCGGCCATCATCAGCTACATGCGGGCCAAAGTTTGGGCAAGTTTAGCACTCGCATTACCGGTATGGATTTTATTAGCAGCCTGTGGTGTTAAGTTTGCATTTCTATGGGCGATGCTCACATTCTTATGCAACTTCATTCCCTACATCGGGAGTGTTGTGGCCTACACCTTACCTGCCGCGTTCGGCGTTTTGCAACTGGGCCTCGGGACCACGGCCGGGATCGTAGCCGTGGGGTTGCTCGTGATCCATGTGCTGACGAGTACGCTGGTCGAGCCACTGATCCTCGGCAACGCGGTGGGTATCTCCCCGCTCGTGATTCTCGCGGCCCTCACCATCTGGGGTCTCTTGTGGGGCTTGCCGGGCATGTTCCTCGCGGTGCCACTCACCGTGGTGCTCAAGATTGTCTGCGAGAACATCGACGCCACTCGACCGTTTGCAAGGCTGTTAGGCGACTGACCATTTACAGTTTCGTACCCTTGGGCACGAGGACGATGCCACTGGGCGTGGTCGTCAAGCCACGGGCAGCATCGGCTTCAGCATCGTGGCCAAGGGTTGTTTCCGCAGGGATTCTGACTTCTTTGTCGATGATCGCCCGGCGGATGCGAGCGTGTCGACCGACCTCGACGCCATCCATCAGAATCGAATCCTCAATGATCGCGTAGGAGTTCACCCGCACTTGCGGCGAGAGCACACTCCGCAGCACCACCCCACCGGACAGAATACAACCGGGCGAGATCATGCTATCCAAGGCTTGGCCACGTCGGGCGATGCCCGGATCACCATCCTCCGCGAAGACGAACTTCGGTGGGGGTAGGTGGCTTTGGGCCGTGCGGATCGGCCACGTCGCATCGTAGAGATTCAGTTGCGGATCGACGGCCACAAGGTCCATGTTGGCTTGGTAGTAGGCATCAATAGTCCCGACATCGCGCCAGTAGGCTTCGGCTTTGCGGTTCAAGTCTTTGAAATGATGGGCATAAACTTGCTCGCCTTCGCGGATCATTTTCGGGATGACATCTTTACCGAAATCATGCGAACTTGTGGCATGGGCGGCATCTTCACAAAGCTGTTCAAAGAGGTCTCGTGTGTTGAAGACATAAATCCCCATGGACCCCAACGCACGGGCCGGGTCGCCGGGCATCGGTTCGGCGCTCGGTGGCTTTTCCTGAAAGCTCACGACCTTCGAATCCCGGTCGATATTCAGAATGCCGAAGTTGGGAGCTTCCGAAAGAGGGATGGGAATGCAGCCGATCGTGAGAGTCGCATTCCGGTCGCGGTGAGATTGGATCATCTCCGCGTAATCCATTTTGTAGATATGATCGCCTGCCAGGATGAGAATGTTTTCGGGGGCGCCTTTCTCGATGGAATAAATGTTTTGATAAATGGCATCCGCCGTGCCTTTGTACCAATTCTCATCGATCCGCTGTTGCGGCGGGAGAATTTCGATGCCTTCGTCTAACTCGGAGCTGAGGAAGCCCCAACCTCGGCGCAAATGCCGATCCAGGCTCCGAGATTTGAATTGTGTGAGAACCAAGATTTGTCGCAGGCCACTGTTGAGGCAATTGGAAAGGGTGAAGTCGATAATCCGGTAAATGCCCCCGAAGGGCACCGCTGGCTTCGCGCGATCGCGGGTCAACGGATCGAGCCGTGTCCCGCGTCCGCCTGCCAAGATGACCGTCAGTGTTCGCTTCGCCATGACATGCACTCCGAGCCAACACAAACAGTGTAGTCGAAATCCGGACTCGGAGTGCAGCGGTATTTCGAACGGTCACTTCTTGTCGGTGAAGTCCGCACGGCTTCGGCTCAGTTTGGCGGTATCGGCCTCGGAGAGGACGAAGACTTCGGGCCGTGTGGGGTCGCTGACTTTGGCGTAGACCTGCTTGCCACTCGAGGTGCCTTCGGGGCCGCCGATCGCAAGGCTCGTCGTCTGGCCGTTGCGACCACTGACCACGATGACCCGACTTGGTTTCTCCAGGCCAAAGAGCTTGAGATCGGGTTTCGTATCGGCGGCGTAACGCTCCGCTTTGAGGCCCGCAACCGCGGCGAGGAGTTCGTTGATCTTCGTGGTGTCCAGTCTCTCCATCGGCTTGGCCGGGTCGGACCAGATCGCGCCGATCTTCTGGAAGACAGTGTTCGGGCCGTTGGCGTTCGTGATGGTGATGTTGTCGATTTGCGAGGCATCCACATCAGCGAAGATCGCCCGCTTGCGATACTCGGCGAGAACTTTGTTGGTCAGGATCGGATCGAGAAGGACCACCATTTCGCCTTTGTCGAGCATCGCGTGAACGCGGCCCGTGGTGTCCTTCTTGCCGAGCAAGAGCGTCAACACGGCTTTGTCGCTGGCGAAGAGTTTCCAGGTTGCTTCGGGTTTCTTGAGGCCGAACGGCGCGAGGTCGCTGGGTTTCTCGGCGATGAGTTCATCGGCACGCAGCGTGGCGAGAGCGTTGATGAGTTCATCGAGGTCGGCTTGCTCGGCGTCAGCGGTGGTGGGTGTCGTCAGTTTCCAGGTGCCGTTGACTTTGGCGAAGGTGGCTTCACGGCCTGCGCGTTCGAGGGTGAGTTTGTCCGCATCGATGAACTTGGCCAGGGCTTTGTCACGGTACTTGATCGGTGCCCCGGTCAGCTTCGCGGCCACGGCTCCGAGCAAGATCCCGACGACCTTCGGCCCGTCGCCTTCGACGAGGACGTAACGATCGGTCGTTTTGTCATCCACGGTTTTGCCGAGTTTTAAGGTTTTGGTCGCGTCAGCGAGTTTCAACGTGAGTGTCAGTGGGTTGTCACTGAGGCCGAAGGGTTTCAGGTCCGTCGGCGCATAGGCGGCGATTTTCGCGGCTCGCAGACGGCTGAGGGTGTCCGCGAGGTCTTCGATTGTTGGCTTATCGGCTTTGAATTTCGCCGGTTGGACGATCTCCCAATTCACACCTTGCGGCGCGATTTCGAGGATCTCTTTGCCTTGGGTGCGAATGAAGCTCGTCACCGTGGCGGGATCAAAGCTCAACAGGTTACGATCGACGAAATCGAGTTTGGTCTTGGTCAGCCCCTCCGCGGCGCGAGGGTTCATGACGGCAAGAGCCTGGCCATCGTCGATGCGGACATACCGGCCACCCTCAGCATTAGTCTTGCCGAGCTTCAGGGTGTGGACGATCGCGGCTGCGGGCGGTGTGGTTTCCAGTTCGATCCGCACTGTTGTAGTCGGTTGGTCGAGGCCAAAGTCCGCCCACTTCACGCTGTCGCCGTAGCCGGCGAGTTTGGTGATCGCGGGGCGGGAGGCCAAGAACGTGATCTGCTGCATGATCTGTGGATCGATGGCGAACGGAGCCTCGGTCGCTTTCCAGGTGCCGTTGGCTTGCTTGGTGAGTGTGATGCTGTCCTCGGCTTTCGCCGAAGAGAGTTTCACGCTCGAAACCTGAGTCGGGTCGAGAGTGAGCAGATTCTTATCGAGCCGCTCCAGTGGGGCGATATCGAGTAGTGCCGGGATGTTTCCGGGCAGTTCGAAGATGGCCGTGTTGGGGTCGTTTTCGAGTTGAGCATACATGCCACCGGTGGGTGTCGCCTTGCCGAGTTTCACAGCACGGCTCTGGTCCCCGGCGCGAAGTAGAAGCCGGAGTTTCGGCTGATCGAGGCCATAGCTGACCAGGTCTTTCGGAGCGAGTGTCTCGAACTTGGCGGCCTGCAAGGTCGCCACGGCTCTCGTGAGCGGTTCCACGGCCGCGGTCGTCATCGGGGCGTTGAAGGGTTGGGTGAGCTTCCAGACGCCAGTCGTCAGTTCAAGAGTGGTGGTTTCGCTGCCGCGTTGAATGGAGATGCGGTCGAGCTTCGCAGCATCGAGTTTCCAGAGTTCCGTGGAGACCAAATCGGTGCCGTTGTTGACGAGCTTTTCGATAGCCGAGTCCGGGATCGAGAAGACAGGGCCATTGTTCAGCCGAGCGAAAGTCTCGGGTTTGTTCGGCCGTGGCCCGCCGATTTCCAGCTTGGCGGTTTTGCTGTTCGAGAAACCGAGTTCCAGCGTGTAACGGGGTTCTTTGAGCGCGAAGGTCTTTTCCAGTTCCTCAGGCGTTGGTTTTTCACTGACATACTCGACCGCATCCAATCCCGACCATGTCGAGACAAACGGCTCGGCCTTCGTGGAATCGGTCGGGAAGCTGACGGGTTGGGTGAAGTTCCAGTTGACCCCGACTTCGGGTGCTGGCTTCGGTTTCGATTGCAATGTGAAGGATGGCTCCTTGCCACGCAGCACTTTCACGGCAGTGAGGGTGATGTCGGTCATATCCAGGAGCCGTCGGCTGCGATAGGCGATCGCGGGCCGCTCGACGAGTTTTAGGAGGGCCTCTTCGACCTGCACGGTACGTGGGCCAATCTCCACGGGGACCAGTTTCTTATCGTCCACTTTGCCGAGCGCCACGGTCACCATGCGGTTCGGCAACGCAGCATCCCCCTCGGCGACACGCGGCGTCACAAAGATTTCGACGACGGATTTCGCGGCTTCATCCAACCCGAACTTGGTGCGATCCGCAGCTTCGAGACGATCGAAGCTAGTCTCTTTCTTGGCTTCGATCTTGGTGATGGCGTCGATCAACTCGGTCACCTTGGCGCGGTCGGCGAGTTGATCCCCGATGGTCCAGCGGTCTTGGCGGTCGTCTTCTTTCTCAGCGTTCTTTTGGCCAGGCTTCTTCACCAGTTCCACGACGGCCTGACCGGGTCGGAGAATCTTCACGACTTGTGCATCGCCCGAATCAAACCGAGCCAGGCGCGGGTCGCGGTAATCGTCGTCGACTGTGGTGGGGATGTTCGGGAGCTTGTCGGTGCGGATTTCAAAGACGAGGTCATTCTCAGCCAGTTTCGCAGCACGGTACTCTTCCGTCGAAGTCTTCGGCGGCATCGGTGGCATCCCTGGCTGTGGCGGGCGTGCTGGTTCTTCGACGGTCGTTTTCGAGCGAGTGACTTTGCCCACCAAGAGTGTCAGGCTCTTTTTGTCCGCGAGTTGGAAGGTCCATTTCTGCTCAGGCTTATCGAGGCCCGTGGCTTCGGGCTTCGCTTTGTCTCCCGTGAGAAAGCCTTCAACCCACAACTCGGCGAGGGCCGTTTGCAGAGTCTTGAACTTCGTGGGTTCCGGGGTGTTGGGTGCGGGGGCGAATTTGTCGTCCGGGAAGGCCCGCGTGACTTGCCAGGCTGCGGCGAGGCGTTCGGCGGAGAGTGTCGCCTCGAGGGTCGGGCGATCCGGGTCACGGCTTGGTTTCGGGGTGGGGGTCATGCGGGTGAATGTCAGTGTGCGGGGCTTCTCGGTGCCAGAGCCTAGCTTCTCGACTGTGATGCTTTGGTAACGGTCGCCGAGAATCGGCACCCGCCCAGTGGCAGTCGCGCTGGGGTTCAACGGGTTGAAACCTTCGCTCGGGAACTTGACCCGCTCCACATCGGTGAGCAACTGCCGACGGCGATAGACTTCTGGGGAGCGAGCGAGTGTCGCATAAGCCTCTGGCCCGAGTTGAAGGACTTCGCCGAGATCGTCAATGAGAGCGTAACAGGGCCGGGTAAATTCCGTCATGCCGGGGGCGAGTTTCGCTTGGCCGAGGTGCAGTTGAATGCTGCGTGTGACTTTGTCTTCCTCAACATCGGCGACGATAGTCAGCCGTTGCTTGTCCGTCAGACCATACTCCTCGGTCAGTTCGGCAGTGTAGGGTAACGGTTGAAACCGGCTTTTCAGCCCGACAATAGCGTTGATCAACACTTCGACTTCGGATTCCCGCACTGGCCAATTGCCTGGTTGGCTCCAGGTCCCGTCGGGGTTTCGCGTCAAAGTGAGCGCCGGTTGGTTGGGCAGTGTGACCGACACTTTGCGAATGTTGGCTGGGTTCCCCAGTTGTCCGAGTCGTGTCAGCGAGGTGTTCACTGGCACGGGCTGGGTCGTTGGCAAAATCCAGGTTTCATAAACCAGCCAGGCCCCCGTGAGGCTGGCGGCCAAGATCAGCAAAAATGTGACAATCCATCGCATGGCAACACTCACCTGTAAAACCGATGTTTACTGATATACGCCTGTGTGGATTCGAAGTCCAGAGAGCCGCTCGAATTCCGAGTATTTTTAGGCAACATTGTCACGAAAGGAACCCTGTCACGGCTTCGGAGTCGCCTGTGGTCGCTCGAAGATGATGTAACGCCCTGTGTTGTTGCGAGTGCGGTAGATCGCTTTCAGCGGATACGGGTAACGGGCACGCGACCTGAGACTCAGTGGTGGCAGGAGATCCGCTTGGTGCATCTCACGATATGGGTAGTCTTCCGGGAAGTAGCAAAGCAGTCTCGAAAGATCCGCGAGGACATACTTCGCATTCGTGGCCTCGGCCTCCCGCTGGATTTGCTGTTCTTGAGCCTCTCCAATATCCATCATCGACCGAACATGCAGGAAGCGAAATGTCGGGCGGACACCCAGCATCGGATAAATCGCATGCGGTGAATCATCCCAAACCAGCAACTCCCCGTCGCGGATCGGCCAGCGGCGTAGTTCCTCGGCGAGTTCTTGGAGTTCATCCCAGTTGTTCGCAGTATTCGGAAAGCGTCGACCGTTGCGCGAGAGATTTTGCAGGCGGAGGTAGGATTCTTTTTCGGTCAGTTCGAGTCGGAAGCACTGCGGCCAGAGGGCCAAGCGGTCGCGATCCACGAGAGGATGGGGGACACACCAGACATGCCGCGAATGGTCCACTGAGACGTAGCCCGGATGGGGGGTCTCGTCCGGGTGGAAGTTTAGGCCGACGATCAGGCTCGTCGTGGCGAACACGAGTGCCATCAAGCCGCCGAGCCAAACCCGGACCTGAGCCGCGACTGCGAGCATCAAGAAGATTTCCGGGATATGGACGTAGTGAAAGGCCCTCTGGAACAGCAAGGCTTGTGCGGTCCAGGTGAAGTAAAGCACCACGAGATAGCGCCGGGCATGGCCAAGCTTTGACACATCCCGACGAGAATCCCAAAGGGATTTGACACCAAGTGGCACAGCGACAAAGTGCAGATAACTCCAAGGCGGAAAATACATGAACTGTAACAGCAAACGGCCTTCGAATTCCTCCCGAATTCGGTCCGCGTAACCCGCATTCCAAAAGGTGAAGACTTCCATGAAGTGTAGCCACGTCCCGGACTGAACCAAGTAAGCCAGGCCCAAACCGCCGACGAGTGCCCCACCAGCGACGTTCCACAGCCAATCGCGGATCCGTTCAGGCATGCTGCTGAACTGCGGCCAGCCGACGAACCACATGATCCCTGCGATCAAGAGTGCGTGCGGTTTAATCCAGACCGCACAGCCCCACAAGACACCCTGCCAGAACGCGCCGCGATTTTGCAAACGTAAAACGATCGCCGAGAGCACCGGCAGCATCATCCAGACATCTCGCTGGGCATGGTTCATCTCCCCAGTGAAGGGGTAAAAGAGAGCCACCCCAGCCACGAGCCAGGCCGTCGATGGGGCATCGGCACCACCCCAGCGGGCAAGCCAGGTGAGGAGAAACGTAGTTCCTGCGACGATCCCCAAATCGACGCAACGCACCGCTTCGACACTTTGGCCCAAGGTCATGCGAATGACCGTCAGGCACCAGACGAAACCAGGTAAGTTCGTGTCAAAAATATCTCGGTAATGGACGCCACCTTGGCGGATGTTCGTGGCCGCGAGGTCGTAAAGTGTCAGGTCGCACCACGGCGGCATGTGAACGAACCACGGAACCCCGATACCGAGCGCCAAGGCCGCGATCAAATACGCCAAACCGGTAGAAAGCCTTTGCATACGACTATGTTAGAACTCCAGAAGCCTCCGGGCTGATACGTTAACTCCTCACCCCAATTTCAAGGAGATTCAGATGGCCGAGCGGATCATTTTGCGGACGGGCGAAGCCCTTGTGGAAGGCGACAAAGACTATCTCTGTGCGGAGCCGGAAGTCGTCATCGGCGAACTGGACGGCCCCGTCGGGCATGCACTCGCCAACCTCATCGGCGACCAAGTCAAAGGCCATACCCGGGTCTTCGCGATCTTAAACAGCGACGTGCAAATTCGCCCCGCCACAGTTTGTGTCAGCAAGGTGACGGTCAACAACTCGCGTTACACCGGCATCCTGATGGGTACCGTGCAAGCCGGGATTGCCAACGGGGTGCTCGATGCCGTGCGAGCGGGGGACATCCCCAAAGAGAAGGCCAACGACTTGGGCATCATTTACTCCGTCTGGCTCGACCCAAGTATTCTTGACGTCCCCGTCGGCGAAGTCGATCACGCGGCTCTCTTCCAGGTCAACCGCGAAGCCACCGCCAAGGCAATCCGCAAAGCCATGCGGCATGAGCCAACCATCGACTGGCTCCTCGAAAACCAAGACCAAGTCACCCACTACTTCCACCAGCTCGGCCTGGATGGCAAGCTGTAGCAGTCTCGAGTTTTTCCCGCAATTCTGGACCCGGATGCCAGGTGAGAAAGTGTCGTTGGTCTTCAGGGACGGAATCGTAGAGTTGGACAAGCATAGCCACCAAGCTGGGATCGGCTTGCGAACCGACTTCTCGGAGAAAACGAGGGACGGCGTGATTTAAAAAACCGAAGTCCGTTTCGGTGAAAGCGGGTTCGGTCACGGTTTCGTGCAGGCGATGAAGCAGGTTCGCGAGAGCAACACCATACCCACAGACCTGACGACGATATCGGAAAAGCCACCACCACGAACCGTAGGCTGCATGGGCTTCACGGACTCGCATTTCCACGAACCCGTGATGGATCAGCCAGCAGTAGATGGCTCGCTTGGGCATGATTCACGCTAGCCCACGGCGGGTTTCGACGGAGACACCTTGCGCGCCAAGTCGATGAAGCTCAGCGAGGATCGTCGGCACTTGCGACGAGTCGACTGATTCAGCGAAACACATTCGCAAGATGTCGTCGTCCTCCGATGTGGAATCGATGCGATCAACGGTCCGGATCCCTGCCAGCGACTTCAGCTGACTTAGGATTTGGTCTTGATGACCACGGTCAGTGTTCTGTGCAAACTGGAATGAGATCACGGACATGACATTTCTCCAAAAGCTGAGCCATCAGAGTAGTTTTACCAGATCAAGGCGCCCATGCCCGTATTCCTGGGTGAAGTTCTGGCCTCGCATCGCAGGCACTTTCACGGCTGCAGCTTCGAGCTTCTGCTTCACCACAGCTGGCGTCAACGGCCCATGTTTGGCCAGAAGCAGCGCGACTGCCGCAGCAACATGAGGCGAAGCCATCGAGGTACCATCCCAGGAGGCGTAGTCCGTATCACGGGGAATCGGGCGAGAGAAATCGGGTTGTGGTGGGAAGCTCGGCCGTGGCCGAAAACCTTGGTTCCCAGCGTATGTTGGCAAAGTCGACCAGATCCCTTGGCCAGGTGCAACAACACTGATGTGCCCACCAAAGTTGGAGAACGAAGCTCGGACATCATTGATGCTAGTCGCCCCAACCGCAATTACTCCAGGAATCGCCGCAGGGAACGATGGCCTGCTTGAGTTCTCGTTGCCCATGGCTGCGACGATTGTTGTTCCCGATTGCAAGAGTCTCGTGAACAATAACTGTTCGTTTGCAGACGGTGCACCCGGGCCTCCGATACTGAGATTGATGACATCCATTTTCAATGTCAGGCACCGAGACAACGCACGCAGATACATCGCAGGATCGACGAAGTAAGCGAAAACACCTTGTTGAGGGTGCCAGTCAGGAACATCGTCGAAGATTTTGAAAGCGGAGAGGGCGCAGTTGCAGATCCCGTTGATGCCAATACTGTTGTTGATCCGCGCTGCAATCGTGCCCGCAACATGTGTGCCATGTCCGATGATGTCGCGATCTGAGGAGGTGGATGCATTTGTCGGGTGTGCGAACTCATAGTTAGCAAGATTCGCTGGCCTGTCAGGATGACCGTTGTCAATTCCGGTGTCCAGTACCGCAACCTTAATACTTGTTGCGTCCTTGAAACCGGCTTTCTGTCGAGCTTCAGCCCAGCGAATTCGGGTTAAATTCCAAAGCGGGCTGTTGGGGGCCGCAGCGGCGGGTGAAGCCCCAGTCACATTCTTCTTCGCCGTGAGATAGCGTACGGGGACTCGGGAAACGGATTCGACTGACGGGTCACGACGAAGCTCGGTTTCCAACATCGAAAGATCATGATCCCGGTAGAGTTCGACGAGTGTCACGCCAGCGTTCGGCTCATCAGAGAGGCTTGGTGAGCTTGCTGCTGCGAAAGTGGCCAATAACGGCGTCTCTCCTCGTGTAGCGATTGACGGTGCTTCATCCGTCAACGGGATCACACGGCGAATCAAACCAGATCGCTCGTAGGCCATGAGAGTCCCCAGGCCCGGAGTCCTTGCAGCCTCAGCACGTGTTAACATCGGCGATGATCCAGCAACGCCACGTGTCGCGATGCTTTCTGCATCAGTGCGGAACTTCACCTCAAGCAAACCTTCGTGATACATAGGCAGGTCCGATTCGCCGAACGCTGAAAGTCCAAACATACTGCTAGATGGTGTCATCAAGGCCTCCAAGAATTGATGTGACAACAACAACTACGACCGAGAAGTTCGGTTGTAGTCTGTGTGGGCTTCTCACAGTTCGACTTAATGTAGGGACGCACATCCTACACTTTAGCCATCGTACGCATCGACTGCGACAAAGTCAAAAGAAAGACCAGTCCTGCGAATCAAATCGCTTATGTCGTTTGTGTTGGACTTCGTCGCAGGCTCCTATGATCATGCAGCAAGAGCGGGGATCATGGCACGCACGATTCGGCGGCGAATACACTGAGTTCATGGAGGTGACAGATGGACGAGATGGTGTTAGCGCCGAAGTTTGGGGATGAAGTCTTTCGACGAATTCGAGAGTTGAAGGAGTCGCAGGGGGCGGATGCGGCGCTCACGGCGATTACGGATGAGTTGATCCGAGCGGGGGATTACAAGTCTCTCTTTTATGCGCTGCTTGTCGGGCGACGGTTGAAACTGGGCGTGACGCCATTCCCGCTGTCGCCCGCGACGGAGCTGCCAGCAACCGCTCATGAAGGCTACGAAGAGGCGATCCGTGAGACCGCTCGGCACGTCGGTGGCCTGCTCTTGGCCCAGGGAGACATTGCGAAAGCCTGGCCATACTTCCGCATGATTGGCGAACTTGAGCCTGTACGCGAAGCCATGCGGGGCTACCAACCTGGTTCAGAGGATGATGTTTATCCGCTCGTCGAAATCGCCTGGCAAAATGGCTTGTTGCCACAGAAAGGTTTTGACTGGATCCTTGATCGCAGTGGCATCTGCTCGGCGATCACCATGGCGAGTTCGTCCGATTGGCAGTCGAATCCGGGCTTGCGGGATTACTGCGTCGGTCGGCTGGTCCGGGCACTCCATGCCCAGCTTCACGAGCGGCTCAGTGTCGATGTCGCTTCACGCGGCTTAGCGGCCCAACCGACGATCCGCGAGATGCTGACCTCCTATCCGGACCTCACAGCCGAGGATGGCTACCACATCGACACCTCACACCTCTTTAGTGTCGTGCAAATGGCCATGCAACTCCCCGCGGGGGACGACGTCAAACTGGCGGTCGAGTTGGCCTTCTACGGCTCGAAGCTTTCCGAGAACTACCAAGGCGATAGCGAACCGCCGTTTGAAAAGACTTACGCGGACTATGAACTCTTCCTCCGCGGCCTGGTCCACGAGAGCGACCGCGAAAGGGCCATCGCTTACTTCCGCTCGAAGCTCCCCGCGGCTGCGGAAGAGGGGATCACGTATCCGATTCAAGTCGTTGTCAACTACTTGGTGAAACTGGATCTCCTCCCGGAAGCCCTGGCGGTAGCCAAGGAGTACCTCGCAGGGCAAGACGAGGCGACGTTGCACTGCCCGGGAATCCTCGAACTCGCTCGCCGAACCCAAGACTTCGAAACGCTCGCCGAGCACGCCCAAGCCCAAGGCGACCTCGTGACGTACTTTGCGACGCTGATGGCCGCACAAGGATGACGCGAAACCATGCGAATCATCCCCACCAACTTCAGCAGCATCGACCGACTGACATTCAGCCCGAGTGGCCGCTTTGTGGCCATCGAGGACGCCACAACCATCGGTGTTTGGGATTTTGAAAAGCAGCGTGTGATTCACCGCTGGATGTATGTCAACATTGGCAATGTCTTCTTTTTGAGTGACACGCAACTGGTTTATTCCTTTCAGTATTTGCGCACAGCTCACAATATCTACCTGCCGGAATACTGCGTCCTTGATATCGATACGGCTTCGACCACGGAGTTGGGCCTGGTGCACTGCCTCGGTATGGAGCCAGAGTCAGGAAAAATCCTGGGTATGATCGAGGATGTGGGCTTGATCCTGGTTGATCCCGAGACAGCGAATCGAGAAATATTGCTACCACAATTCCCCCGACATCGTATGCAAGGTCTGCCGATCAGTAATCTGTTTTCTCAGCAGACCGGGCAGATTCTGGCGATACACTTTGACCAAGTCGAACTGAATTTTCATATCTACATGTATCACTGGAAGCGACCCGAAGAATGCCAGGAAAGGATATGGAGGCACCGTACCTTATCCGGATTCATCCTCTCTCAGAATGGCGACATGTTCGCTGCGACGTGCGCGACCAAGATTTTGCTGTGGCAGTCCGCGAGTCAAAGTAAGCCTCCGAGGATGTTTCAGAACACGACCCGTAAGCATGTGATTGGTCTCGGTTTTGATCCTTCGGGTCGATATCTCCTCTCCGCGAGCAACGACGCTGCAATCAAGCTCTGGGATGTCGAGAGTGGTGAGCTTCTCCGGGACTATGACTTTGGCCAAGGCCGGATGCGATCCATCGCCGTGGCTCCAGATGGCCTCACGGCCATCGCCGGGACGGATCGACGCAACTTGGTACAATTCGACCTTGATCTTTGATCGGATTTCGAGCGGCCCAGTTACCCGATCCGAAGGTCTACAATTTTGTCGGGTTTTCTCACGTCAGGTATGGATTCTCAGAAGCGGTGATCCCTAGCATTCACGGGCGAGTCTCTGCGAAGGAGTTTTTGTGTATGGCCCGTGATGTCGTTGAAATCCCAGCCGAGACCCCGAATCGTGGTATGGTAGCTGTGCTGGAAGTGTTGGCGCGCTCCATCGACCTCCCTTTTGACATCACGAAAGCCACCCAAGCCGTCCGCACAGCCGTGCGTGAAATTGCCCCCACTCGCGCCCGCGCGGCCCGGCTAAGGCTCAGCGAAGCCGCGACTGCTTTGGGCATTCAACTTGGTAGCAGGCAACTCTCGGTCAAGGAAGCCATCTCGTACACCGCTTATGGCAGCCCACTCGCTATTTACACTGTCACACCACAAGGCTTCGCCAAGTGGTTCGTGCTGCTTGAAGGGCGGGGAGGCCAAGGCAAACTCGACGACATGGAGACGGTCGAGATCGAAGGTTGGCAAAAGGCCGAAGACATCGCTCGGCTTCTCGGGGCCGTCGATGCCGATGCTGTGCTGGAATGGGTCGTTGGCTCTCCAACGACACCGATGAACGAAGCAACGACTTACTACGACCGCACACAACAATCGGGCCACGGCCACGGCCACGAAGATATTCACAATACCCACGACCACGGCCAATCCGCCCACAGTGGCCACGGACATGGCGGCCACGGTCATTCCCATATCAGCCCCGAACGCCGGCTCTTCCAACTGCTCAAACCCGAGACGTGGCCGATCATGATGGTCTGCCTGTATGCCATTGGCGTCGGGGTCTTGACACTGGCCACACCGATTGTCGTCATGGCCGTTGTGAACTCCGTGGCCTTGGTCACGGTTGGCCAGCAACTGATGGTGTTGTGTTTGATGCTGTTCGTAGCCCTCGCCTTCGCGGGGGTGATTAGCACGCTGCAAAAGATCGTCGTCGAGTACATCCAACGCCGGGTCTTCGTTCGTGTCGCTGAGGATCTCTCGTTCCGCTTACCACGGGTCGAGCACAAGTCGTTCGATCAACAGAGTGGCCCGGAACTGGTCAACCGATTCTTCGACGTCATCACAGTGCAGAAAGCCTCGGCGACATTGCTCTTAGATGGCGTGGCGATTGTATTGCAAATCCTGATTGGCCTCATCTTACTTGGCTATTACAACGAGTTGCTTCTCGGCTTTGACATGATCTTGATCTTGTCCTTGGGAGTGCTGTTCACGCTCCTCGGTTGGGGTGGCAAGCGATCTGCCATTCGGGAGTCGATTGCCAAGTATGCAGTCGTCGGGTGGCTCCAGGAAATCGCCCGTAACCCGTCAGCCTTCAAAGGACATGGCGGCACTCAGTTCGCCACGGAGAAGACCGACTTGCTCACCCGGGAATACCTTGTCGCTCGGCGATCCCACTTCGGTGTCCTGATGCGGCAGTTCGTGTTTGCCGTGTTTTTGCAAGCCGCGACGAACGTCGGTTTGCTCGCGGTTGGTGGCTATCTGGTCATCGAGAATCGGCTCACGATTGGTGAACTCGTGGCCGCGGAGATTGTCGTCACCTTAGTCGTGGCGACCTTTACCAAGCTCAACAAACAAGTCGAGAGCTACTACGACCTCATCGCCGGGATCGACAAACTCGGCCACCTCGTCGACCTGCCACTGGAGCGGATGGGTGGCGTGGTCCACAACCCACGCAGTTCGGGTGCGGAGGTGATCTTACATGATGTCACATTCAATTATGATACGTCCCATCGAGCGGTGTTAAGCCATCTCAATATGCACTTCCGACCCGGCGAGCGAGTCGCCATTATGGGGCCAAACGGTGCTGGGAAAAGTACGCTCGCTCAGATTCTTCATGGCCTCCGCAACCCCGCCGATGGCTGGGTCGAGATCGACGGTCACGATGTCCGGGAACTTCGCCTCGAAAGCCTGCGCGAGCATGTGGAATTGGTCCAGGATATTGACGTCTTCGAAGGCTCACTCCTGGCCAACGTGCGGATGGGTCGAGAAGACATCACCATCGGTGATGTCCGTGAAGCACTGCGAAAAGTCGGGTTACTCGATGCCGTGATGCAGTTGCCTCAAGGCCTGAACACCATGCTCTGGACTGGCGGCACACCGCTCTCACTGGGCCAAGCGAACCGCTTGATGATCGCCCGGGCGATCGTCGGCCAACCCCGATTGCTGATTCTCGATGAAGCCCTGGACAACATGGACAGCGACATCCGCGAAACGGTCCTCCCCGCCATCCTGGGCCGCGAAGCCCGTTGGACGTTGATCGTTGTCACCCACAGCGAAGAAGTCGCTAAACTCTGTGACCGTGTCGAACGCATCGAACGCGCCGCTCTCACCGCCCACGCGGAGCATTAGGAGCTTTTGGCTTTCTGCACGCTCGCTGACCTGAACTGGGTCCGCGTCAAAAAAGATTTTTGCGCTTGTGATGGGAGGATGAAGGTGGGGTTCCGCGTTCAATTGATTGCCATTCATGGAAAAGAGACTGCCCAGATTCACCGGGAATACAGTGTTGCTGCCACCGGCGAATTCGAGGAATTGCCAGAATCCCCTGTGATCGGGGCTGAGCTGCCCAACGGCCGATACCTGCTTTTCATCAACGACGAAATCCTACCGGACAAGTTGATGTTCGCCCGTCTCTCGCGGGATGCCGCGCTCGTGGCCTGCTACGTCAATGAGACTATCATGGAGAGCAGTTCTTGTTGCTGGACAGACGGGATTGAGCAATGGTTTGTCCTCCACGATTCCCAACAGGCGACCGAGCACTTGGAGGTTACGGGCATACTGCCCGGCGAGTTCGAGCCGATCCGGGACAAATTGCTGAAGATGCAGATGGATAGCGAGGGAGAAGACTATCTCTTCGAGATCCCCGTCGAGCTGTTTGCTGCTTTCGTGGGCTACCGGCATGATCAAGACATACAAGGTGTAGGGTCGAAGCCGTGGCAGATACTGAAGCGAGTGGGGTAGCTGAGATTCCGAAGCTGGGGACTCACCAGCCTGAAGCAAAAGCTCTTGTCAGGACCGCGTACGCCAAATGGCCGGATCGCGGCACGGCAAGATACTCTCGAAAACGAGGGCAGAATAGTCGATGTTACGTCGTCTGATCGCCTAGCCTCGTTTCGTTCACGGGCCTAGGAACCAGCGCATCAGATACCAACCGGGGTTGAAGCTCAGGCCACTCGCGGCGGCGCTGACTTCGTCGTAGGTCGTGGCTTCCGTCGGGCTAATGCCTTCGCCGCAGGCGGCGAAGGAGACGGCGCCGTAGGCATGGGCACGAGTGCGGAGTGTTGTGCGGTGGTCGGGTTCGACCAAGATGCGGGCACCGGGGTACTCTTTCATCGCTTCCAGGAGCGGCCCGACGATACACTCATCGATGCGCTCCAGAGCCTTCACCTTCTCGTCCGCCCGGCCTTCATGCGAAGCTTCGTCCGGGGCTTCGATGTGGACACAGACGAGATCATGATCCTTGAGTGCCGCGATGCCATAACGGCCCTTGGCGGCGTAATCGGTATCCAGATACCCCGTCGCACCGGGGACATCGATTCGCTTCCAACCAATCAGTTGGCCAACGCCCCGGACCAAGTCCACAGCGGAGATGATGGCGCCTTGAGGGCCATAGGTCTCCGTGAACGACGACACTTGCGGGGCTTTCCCTTGGCCCCAGAGCCAGATTTGTGTCGCGGGTTTGTCGCCTCGCGCGATGCGGGCTTTGTTGGTCGGGTGCTCGGCGAGGATCGGCTTGCTGGCTTCCATGAGCGCCACCATGATCTCCCGGCCTGGGCCAACGGGGAGATGGTCCGCCACGGGGCGATCGGGGACGTCGTGCGGTGGCTGGGCTTTCGTACCAGCGAAAGGCGACTCGCTTGTCGGCCCACGCCAGACGAGGATGTTGCGGTAGCTGACCCCCGCATGGAACTCTAGCTTGCCACCCGCGACCTCGCGACCACCGAGTTGCTCGTGGATCGTCTTCATCAGGGCTGCGCCGTCTTCGCTCGTGATGTGCCCGGCGGTGAAATCCCGCATATGGCCATCGGGGACGTAGACAAGATTGCAACGAATCGCCCAGTCGTTGGGTCCGAGGGGGATGTTCATCGCCACGGTTTCGAGTGGAGCACGCCCTGTGTAGACCTTGAGTGGGTCATAGCCGAATAGCGATAGGGTGGCGACATCCGACGCGGGCGTCAGAGTCGGAGGGACGTTGTTGGAGAGACCGACAACACCCATCTGAGCGATGCGGTCCATGTTGGGAATCCGCGCCGCCTGCAACGGGGTCTTGCCGCCCAGAGCCTCAACCGGCTCATCGGCACAACCATCGGGGATGACAATAATCGATTTTCGTGCGTGTTTCATATCGGGAATTCTACCCAACAGCACTCACGACGGCGATATGAAGCAACCTGAAACAGGAACCACGAATCTCACGGATAAAACCAAGAGAACAGAGTTATGGAATCCGAGCCTTGACTCCCTCAAGTCTCTGAGGACTCGAGGGAACCGATAAGTGATGATCCCCATTTCTGATTCGTGTTATTCGTTTTATTCGTGGTTCAAAGTTCCGATTAGACTCGCTTCCTGCGAAGTCGTACCCCCAGCAGCGCCAGGGCACTCAAGCCGAGGATCGTCGTAGGTTCGGGCACAGGATAGTAGAGTAGTTTCATGTCACCCGTGGTTCCATCACGATAAAAAGAGAAGAGATCCCCTGTAAGCAGAGATGGGAATCCCTCCAGCGAGATGGTGACGTTCCCGTTCTGGAAGGTGTTCACACCACCGTTGCCGATGCCGTTTGAAACAAAGAACGAGACTTCGCCACCTGGCGCGAGCGGCGAGCCATTCAGCTGAGCCAGCGCCCCAGTGCCGTTCAGGTCAACGATCGTCATCACTGAGGCTGTCGTCCGATCGAAGCCAGAAGCGAACTTCACGACCAGGTTCGAGCCGTCGACGAAGTTGACGGTGTTCGAACCAGCACTCATGTCGAGGCGGTCAGAGACGCTCGTCGTGCCGACTTCGGTACGGAAGCTGCTGCCTGCGGCGAAGGTCGTATTGCCGTTGACGTTCAAGGTGCCGATGGCAGCGGTGCCTGGTTCGACGATGACGTTGTTGTTCACTTGAAGAATACCATTCAAAGTCCCGGTGCCGGTGAGCGTGGCCCCAGCGACGGTGCTGCTGTGTGTGAGGGTCGAGACGTTGCTGAGAATCCCGTTCAAGGTCACATTGCCACCGTTGACATCAATAGGCTTCGCTGCTCCTGCGAATGTGATGGTCTGGGCCACAGGGATGTTCAGATCCACGCCTGAGCTGGGCTTCACGAGGATGCCGTTCCAGTTTCCGAGGCGCGAATCGCCTTGGAGAGTGTAGGTGTATGTCGCGGCACTCGTGCGATCAAAAGCCAGTTTCACCGGTTGCTCGGAGTTCGGGCCGCTCGGGATGATGGTTGTGAAGCTGCCCGAAGCATCATTTCCGGCGATCGTCAGAGCACCGCCCGAACCCGTGACGCCGTTGAGTCGAGCCGAAGTGAAGAGGTTCGACAAGCTTGCTCCAGGAGCCTGAGCTCGCAGACCGAAGTTCGTCGAGCCGTTGACAATGAAAGTCGAGCTGGCAAAGTCATACTCGCTGGCGGCGGTGCCAACTGGCCGGGTGATATCGAGGAGGGATTCAGCCGTTGAAGTCCCTTGGCCGATGATTGTGCCGTTGATGATGCTCGTATGCTCGGTGGCTGCAATCGTCGAGTTGGTTCGGCCGAGTCGCAAGGTTGCTCCCGATGCGATCGTCGTGTTGTAGTTCAGAGTCACTGGGCCTTGGGTTCCACCGTCGTTGTCGAGGCGAAGGCGTTGATCGAGAAGCACCAGACCACCTGTGTTGATCGTCAGGCTTTGGCCCACGTTGCCGAGGGTCAAGCGGGAGGCGGTATCAGGTTCCGTTGTCGCACCGGTGCCACGGCCACTGAAACTGACAGACGCATTCGCGGCGACGGTTGCGTTGCCGGTCAGGGTGGATGCATTATTCAAGCCGACTACTTGCGTGACGTTCTCAAAGGCTACGCCAGTGTTGAAGTTGACCGTACTCCCGTTGAGAGCCACACGGCCAACATCGGTGCTACCGTTCGCGTTCGAGGTTACGACCCCTCCGGACTCACCGCGGATGGTAACGACTGATGTTGTGGTGAGTGAGTTCAAACCGACCAGTGCACCGTTGATGGTCTCGATCCGAATCGCACCTGAGCCAGCAATGCTGGAGATGTTCTGCGAAAGATTCGCTGCATCAAAAGGCGTTCCCGCGACTGTACTCGGGTCGTAAAGGAAAACGCCAGTCGCGCTGGCTGCATTCGTCGTCAAGTTCGTGGTGCCGTTAGGGCTACGGGACAATAGCCGCAAGGTTCCGCCATTCGTGCCGAACGTAATGCTGCGGTCGAATGCGATGGTGGGTGTGGCGTTGGTGTTTTGTAATCGGATTTCACCACCGTTGATGGTAACCGTTCCTGTCCCCCCCAGAAGGCTAGGGCCAGCGTTCGGCATGGTCGCAGCGCCACCGTAGTTGAAAATCCCATCCACGATGCCCGCATTGACGGTGATGGCACCGCTATTGGTGTTGCCGTTATTCCGCAGATTGAGTTGTCCCGTGTTGTTTTTGATCAGAGAACCCGCCCCGGAGATCAGGCCGCTGATGGTCGTTGTCCCTGTCGTGTTGACCGTCAACGAGGTGCCAGTGATGGATACCGGACCAGCAAGTGTCGTGACACCCGAACCGGTCAAGCTAAGAGCAGACGCGGCCGAAACCGTAGTACTGCCGAGGTTGTTGATACCAATCGTGTTCGTTGAGTTGTTGGCGATCGTGTTCGTACCATTCGCCACGACTGTAGCGGTGGCGCTCAAGTTCAACCGGCCCACACCCGACACGGTGTTCGTGTTCGTGCCCGTGGGGAGGTTGTAGCCGCTGGTGAATGTAATCGCATTGAGGGAAGTTGAATTTAAGATGACTGATGACATTCCCGCGTAGTTGACCGGGACATTCATCGTGATGGCGCCGATGTAATCGGAGCCAACAGTGATTCCCCCGCCGGAGCTGATCAAGAAGGAGCCGCTGCCTGCGATAAAATCGTAGGGAGTGGAATAAGCGCCGCTTCCGCTGTTATTGAAATCGATAACACTAACTGGAGTGTTGAATGTCGGGGTCTGATTCGCGATCGTCACGGGGTCGTAGGCGCGGAGTGTAACCCGATTAAAAGGAGAGCCAATAGACCCGAAAACGGCTGTGTCAGCTGCGCCTGGAGGTCCTGATGGGAACCACACTGTTGACCCAGGAGCGTGCCAAGAGTAGCCGGTGTCAGCATTTTGAACTGTGTTGTTATCCGGGGTCCACTGCTGTGCCCGCACAGACCCGAAGGAGACCATCGACAATGTCACGAGAACAAGTTTCCAGCGATAAAAACGCATTTCCCAACCTCATTGGAGATCAAATTAAACTACAAAGCGCCCTTGGGCTTCTGCAAGTATCCGCCTGGTGAATCTGGGCAATCTAGGAAGCTTTCGTTCGGGTTGTGGGGAATACCCCAAACTTCCTGAACTCAATAACCAGACGCGTGCGTATTGACGTTGTTTTCTTACTGAAAGTTCCGCTCCATCTAGCTGTATCGCACACTTTCACGAGGATTTCTTGAAGTGGATCAACTTTGGGCCCCCTGGCGGCTGGCTTACATCACTCAACCAGTGAAACCTCGACCGACATCCGAGGGTTCTTGTTTCCTCTGCGAGGCGGCTACCGCTGAGAGTGATCGAGATCGTGAACTGCTTGTCGTCTGCCGGACATCGCATTCCATCGTGATTCTGAACCGATTTCCGTATAACAATGGCCATCTACTGATTTGTCCACTTCGCCATGTTGCCGATTTACCCGATCTGACCGCGGAAGAGGTCCTGGATCAGCATCAACTCCTCGTGAAGTACGAGAGCATCATCCGCCGGACGATGAACGCAGATGGGTTCAATGTCGGCCTGAATCTCGGGCGATCCGCAGGTGCTGGGGTGCCAGGGCATCTGCATTGGCACCTGGTCCCCCGCTGGGATGGCGACACCAACTTCATGCCCATCTTCACGGATGTGAAGGTCATCGTGCAATCCCTCGACTCGCTCTGGGAGCTGCTTCGCCGGGAGAGCTGACCTCAGATCGCTCGCAGGGCTTCCACGGGGACCATCCGCGCTGCCCGGCGAGCCGGGAAGTACGCGGCACAGGTGGTGGCGAGCACCGTGAAGCCGATCGTCGTCAGCGGCAGCCAGAGTGGGAATTCAAAGATGCTCGTCGCGTTCAGTCGGCCTTGGGATTGGCTACGCACCATCTCACTGATGACGCGGTCTCCCGGCCAGGTGAGTGCGTAGGCCGCGAGCACTCCTAGCAACCCGCCGAGAAGGCCGATGGCGGTCCCTTCGAACAAGAACAGCTTCAAAATCTGGCCACGAGTCGCGCCCACGGCTTTCAAGATGCCGATTTCACGAGTCCGCTCCACGACACTCGTCGCCAAGGTGTTGGTGATGCCCAAGCCGGCGACGAAGATCGAGATGACGGCAAAGAGGTTCAACCCACTGCCGATCATCGTCACTTCCATCATGACGGAATCGTACCATTCCAGGGCTGAGTATTGTTGGAAGCCCTTGCCCTCCACCGCATTGACGACGGCCCGCATATCCCCACCGGGTTTGCACTGAAGGTCCACATGGTAAAGCCCGCGTTCGCGGATTTCAGGGAACTCCTCGAACATCGCCTGCCCCGTGCTCAGTGGCACGTGAATGTCTGGGGTATTGTAAAAGCCGAAGCGCCTCGAAGAGGCTTTGCGATACTCTTCCTGTGTCGGCTTCCGCAGGATGCCGGCGATCCGGAAGGTCCGTGTGACGGTCTCAGGGCCTCGGGGGGTCTCGATTTTGACTTTGCTTCGCATGGCTAGCATCGTCTGCAGCACCGATTTCTCATCCGTTGAGAGGTTGGTGGCTTCGAGCGCTTTCGGCAATTCGAGGGAGAGTTTTTGCAAGAGCTTTTCCTGAGCCTGGCTTGGGTCCAACATCCCCAGCCCCAGAGCAGACATGGCCGGCAAACTGCTCGTGGAGGCTTTGTAACCGAGGGTGATGCTCACCGGCTGGCCGACGGCTTGGGCGAAGTCCGCGTCGCTTTCAAACCCGAGCCTGACCAGAGCCGATTCCCGGACCAGGACTTCATCTCCCGCGTTGTCGCTCGGGATCGCCCCGGCCACAAGGTATTCGGAAATCTGAGCCGTTTTCCAGTTCGTGGTCGAGAGCATGAGATCGACTTTCTTGTCCTTGACCCGTACCGCTCCGCGCTCGGTGTAGCTGCTCTCGACACTCTGCACATCCGGGATCGCGGCAAATTGCTGGATGATCTCCGAGGTGATCGGAGTGGGGGGTTTCCGTGGTCTCTCAGCCTGGAATTGCTCAATCCTGGCCTGCCGCAGCCGATCACGTCGTTCGCCAGAAATGCTTTGGGGAACCTCGATTCTTTCAGGCGGGATCTCTGAGACCGGCACCGGGTCTGGGTTTGCCTTTTGCGAGACATGCACTTCCCAAAACGACGACCGTGACTCGAACTCTCTCGTGATCATCGCCCGTAAGCCAATCGCCAGAGACAAACTAAACGCCAAAGTCCCCGCCCCGACGACGATGCCGATCAGCGTGAGAGCCGTCCGCGCTTTCTGCCGACGCAACCCACCGAGGATGAACCGAACCCACTCGAGATTACGCATGAATCATCCCGTCTTTTAGGTCATATCATAACGGACAAAGAACCAGTTCAGCACCCAATGGGAATCAGTCTTTAGTTTACATAAAGCGGTTCCTTGATGGGTGGCGGGAAACAACTGATTTGCTACTCCACAGAGGTTTCTACCGATGTTTTTGCTCCGTTTCTGTCTCGTCTCTTTGGTCATGATGCCATCGCTGGCTTGGGCCGAGGTGCCCAAAGAACTCACGGATTACATCGCTCGCCCAGAAGCCAAATTCGCTTGGAAAAAGGGCGAAACCCAAGACACACCACAAGGCAAGGTCTACAACCTCAAGCTGACGTCACAGACCTGGCAAGGGATCGACTGGGAACACGATCTACAAATCGTCGTGCCGAAGGATGTCAAACCGCAAGCGACGATGCTCCTCTGGAACCAAGGTGGCACTCCGTCGGCTGGGACCACGTTTCTCACGCTCCAGATTGCCGAGCGGGTGAAAGCTCCCGTGGCCTTCCTTTACGGCATCCCCAAGCAGCCACTCTTCGAGGGGAAGAAAGAAGATGCCCTCATTGCTCATACGTTCGTGAAGTTCCTCGAAACCAAAGACGCCTCCTGGCCGCTGTTGTTCCCGATGGCCAAGAGCCTGATCAAGACGATGGATGTCATCCAAGCCTTCGCCAAGGAAGAGTGGCAATTCGAAGTGAAGAAATTCGTCGTTACTGGGGCCTCCAAACGGGGTTGGACGAGTTGGCTCACGGCAGCCAGTGGTGATCCCCGTGTGAAAGCCATTGCACCGCTCGTGATCGACACCCTGAACTTCCCGGTGCAGATGCAGAACCAGCTGAAAGCATTCGGCAAACCAAGCCTGATGATCGCAGATTACACCCGCGCTGGCCTCGTGCCGATCCCGGACACCACGGAAGCCAAACGCCTCTGGCAAATGGTCGATCCCTGGGTTTACCGTGAAAAGATCACGGTTCCCAAGTTCCTGATCCATGGCACCAACGACCCTTACTGGCCACAAGATGCTTTGAATAGCTACTGGAACGATCTGAAGGGTGACAAGTACGTCCTGTACGTTCCGAACGCTGGGCACGATCTCCGGGAAGTCGGTGAGAACAAAACTAAGCAGACCTTCCCCCAACGAGCCGTGGACACTCTCTCAGCCTTCGCTCGCAGCCAAGTCTTTGACAAGCCGATGCCGAGCCTGACCTGGGAAACTGCAGAGAAGTTGCCTTACATCATGACCAAGCCCGTGGGGACTGTAAAACGTGTGCTGAAGTGGAAGGCCGAAAGCGAGACACGAGATTTCCGCGAATCACGGTGGACCTCGGAAGAAGTGCTCACGAACCAAGAGAAGAAACGCTACGACGGGACTCTTGAAGTGGGTTTAAGCCACCCCAAAACGACCGCCAACTTCACGGCGTTTTTTGGTGAAATCATCTTCGACTTTGATGGTATCCCTTTGCACATGTCGACCCAAATCCAGATTCTTGAGGGAGCGAAAAAGTAACGCGATGGTTTGGAACTTCCGGGACGAACTCGCCCAGTTTGGTCCCCACTCCGGGGACCGCTGCGCGACGTTGGCCGAGGCTCAAGCCTATTGCCGCTACGTGACTCGCACGCACTACGAAAACTTCAGCGTGGCTTCTTGGCTTCTGCCGAGGCCACTGGTGCCACATTTCGAAGCTGTTTACGCTTATTGCCGCTGGTCCGATGACCTCGGCGATGAGACGGGGGGTGGCACAGAGGCACTCGCGCTCCTCGACTGGTGGCGATCCGATTTACTTGAGATGTACGCCGGCCGACCCTGGCACCCGGTCATGGTGGCATTGCGCCAGACGGTGAAGCATTTTGATATCCCGCAGTCTCACTTCGTGGCCTTGTTGGATGCTTTCGAGCAGGATCAAACCGTCAAAGAGTACGAGAGCTTTGACAAGCTGTTACATTACTGCCAAGGCTCGGCGAACCCCGTCGGGCGGATTGTATTGTACCTCTTCGAGTGCCATGACTCGGAACGGGGCAAGCTCTCCGATGAAATCTGCACGGGATTACAACTGGCGAACTTCTGGCAAGACATTCGACGAGATTGGGACATTGGCCGAATCTACGTACCGTTTGCGGACCGCCAACGATTCGGGATCACCAGCGAAGACTGGAAAGCGATGCAGTTCAGCCTCAAGATGCGCGAGTTGTTGAAGTATCAGGTCGATCGCACCCACAGCTACTTCAACCGCGGGGAAGCTCTCATGTCACTGCTTCCCCGTCGAGCCAAGGTCGATGTGCGGCTGTTTTTAGAAGGTGGCCGGGCGACCTTAAGAGCCATCGAAAAGCAGGGGTACAACGTCTTTGACCGCCGACCCAAGGTCTCCAAAGTCAAGAAACTGCAACTCTTCTTGCGAGCACTCTGGGGCTGAGTTCAGCCGCCGCTCACCGGTGGGATGAGGGCGACTTCGTCTGTCGGATTGAGAACCACATCGTCATCTGCAAACTCTTGGTTGACCGCGACCCGGCACCTTGCCACCAGTGGGGACAGCGAAGCCAAGGCCGTACGCAACTCGCCGACGGTGTTGGCACTGGCTTGCACCGTCGGGCCATGTTGTTCACGCAGTGCTCCGAAGAGTTGCACAGCAATCATCGGGTTGGCTTTGTGAGAGTTTGTGGGAGGCTGTACTCGTTCGTGCGGGGAGGGTTGACACCCAAGAATTCCGCGGTGATCGGCGAAGCGTGCAACGGCGTCACCTTTTCGGTGCGTTTGCCACCTTCGATCCCGGGGCCATAGACGAGGAACACCGTGTGCGTGTCGTCGGGGTGTGGCGTGCCGTGGGTGGTGCCGATGTTGCCCGTATCGAACAGCACAAATGGTTCGGAGACGATGACAACATCCCCACTACGATCGGGGTGGAAGCCGTTTCGGGTCAGCACGAAGAATTCATCGTCTTTCGGCACAGGGCCAAGCAGATCAGCCGCCGTGTAGGCTCGCACGATTCCGGGTTGCTTTCGCAAGTGCTCGACCAACTTCGCGGCTACGGCAGAGACTTCGACCCCACGAGCTTTGGCATGTTTGCGGTTGATGTAGACATTCGGCACCGAGATTGCCTCGATCCAGAGATTCCGGTTCTTCGGTTCCTCGGCTTTGCCATCGCCTTTGACAGGCCGTGGTGCTGGGGCCTCGCCTTCGGCCAAAGGAGCATCGGGGATCGCTTCGCCGAACTCGGCTCGTAAGAGTGTCTCAGCACCTTTGAGAATCGCCAGTGGGGCGATACGTCTTGCGGTCGGGATTTTTTTCACCGCAACTTCGGGGATCGCCTGCACGCCGTGATCGGCGGTCACGAGGACCGAGTACTTGCCTTCGCCGACTTTGTCATCCAAGAACTTGAGGAGGTCCGCCATCACGCGATCGGACCGCAAAGTGATATCGAGCACTTCGTGCGAATCTGGACCCCAAGCATGGCCAACGAGGTCGTTGGAGGAAAAGCTGATGGTCAACAAGTCCGGGGTATCGTCTTGGCCCAGTTTCTCTTGGACGATGCACTCTTTGGCGAACGCCAACAGCAAATCGTTGCCGTAAGGGGAAGTCGCCATGTCTTCGTAATACGAGGAGGAAATCTTCTCTTTGCCGCCGTTCATCGCGTGGGGGAATACGCGGCCCATGGTCTTGGATTTTCCGGGTCCGAAGCTCTCACCGACTGCATCATCCGGGCCGACGATCGCCGTGTAGTCGAGGTCTTCACGAAGGCGAGTCCACGGTTTGTTGAAGTAGCTCTGAGCCGTTCCGGAATTGTTGAACGCGGTCACCCAACCTGGCAACGAATCGCGGTAATAAGTCGAGGTCATGAACTGGCCACTGAACCAGTAGACGCCATTAGGTTTGCGACCCATTGGGAAGATGGCCGAGCGATCTTTGAGGGACACCCCAAAGGTCTTGCCGTTGCCGCCCGTGCTTTCTCGCAAAACATCGGCAAGAGTGGAGCCTATGAAGCGATCCGGGTTGCCGACCGCAGACTTCGATTTGGGCTTTGCAAGACCTGTCTTGCCATCGGGGATGACTTCCTCGTCGAAGACCTTGGCTGGAACCAAGTCATAACGATCCGAGGCGGCCGAGTAAATCTCTTTGGCAGCTTGGCGATCGTACCAGTTGTTGTTGACGATGCCATGCTTGTTGCCAGAACAACCCGCGAGCACGGAGGCGTGGCCAGGGGCGGTTGTGGTCGTGCCGTAGGGGTAATGGCAATCGGTGAACCAGGCGCCGTTCTCTTGCATGCGCTTGAAGCCACCCTCGCCGAAGTGCGGCTGCCACTTCTCGACCAAGTCTCCGCGCATCTGGTCGAAGAAGACTACGACCGCCAGCTTGACCTTGGGCTTCTTGACGTTGTCCCCATCGGCAGCGATCAAACCACAGGTCAAGATCACCCACACGACACCCACACCTGCAAATCTCATGGTCATCCCCTCAGAATCTTCACTGTTATGATGTTAAGCATTTGAGGTTACGTCCCGTGTTGATTTGATGAAAGCCTGCCGAGGGGACTCTTTCATACATCGCATCAAACCGTAAGCCCCGAGGAGGCCGGTCGCAAGAACACCTCCGCCGAAGTCCCGGAGGGCGGTTGTCCAGGTATACGGGAAGAGTACCAGCGCAATGATCGTGCCCCACGCGATCAGAACAACCATCGTTGTCGGGGATGCGGTCAACCGCGTTGGGCGATCACGCAAACCCTGGAGCCACAGCCCTGCGACGAGAGGAATGCCCAGAGCGTAGTAGTGCACGTGGGAAACCGGCGTGATGTGCAGCATTGCCACCAACAGACAGCCGAGGTAAATGAGTTGCTCCGCAGGCTCCGGGCGAATGCCTCGCACGACTGGTACGAGGAACAGTACCAGCGTCACCAGGCCCGAAAGGCCCAAGTGAACGGCTTTGGTCAGGCCATCAGCATTCGCGGGACGGCTGGCTTTCTCGGGGTGGCGAAGGTTGTGCAGCACGGCTTGGAACGATTGGCTATCCGTGGCGGTCGTGTTGGTCAGCTCTTTCGAGCGGGTTTGGTCCCCAGTGCCGATGGCCCCTGGAGCGAGAACCGCATCAATGAAGACGAGATGGTTGTCGATTTGCCCCTGCCAACCCCAGACAGCCGTCGGCAAAGCCACGACCAGCACCGCGAAGCCAAGCACCAAGCCGAAGGCTGTTCGCCATTCGCGGCGGATGAAAGGCAAGAGGAGCAAATAAGCCGGGATGACCTTCAGGGTAATCGCTGCGGCGAACCACCAGCCTGCCCGCAAGAGTTGCCCACGCATCGTCGCGGCATAGGCCCCCGCCACCAGAGCCACGAGCAACAGGTTCACCTGCCCACGAGCGAGGGTGAAACCGACCCCGCCGACCGTGATGTAAAACGGCACCAGTCGGGCGTACCACCAGCGTCGGCTCCAGCGTCTGGGTTCAGGCAGTGCGATTGCCGCGAAACGATCGAGGCTGTAGCCCAGAAAACCCAGGCTGACGAGATACCAGATCGCCACCGAAACCCAGTAAGGCAGGTAGCCTGTGCGATCTTCCCAACGGAATGGATCGGCGAGCGGGACCATGAAGATGGCAAACGTCGGCGGGTAACAGTAATGCCAGCCGTTGTCGTCGCAGGTCGTGAGAGCGTAGATGTCCTGGCCTTTGCGGATGGCATCCGCAGCCCGGAAGTAGACTCCCGCATCCGTCTTGCGAGCTTGCTGAAATGCCGATCGAAGAAGCACCATACCGCCGAAGGCCACTAGCCCAAGTGCCAACAGCCCCAAGCCCAACCACTCGTAGCGATACAGTCCGCGGTCTGCTGAATTCATGATCGTCCTGAAATGCCGCGAAAACTGGAAGAGCCGCGGCCGCGAGGGAGCGACCGAGACCTTGAGGTCACAATCCCTTCCACACGGTCGCGGCTCAGAAATGTCTGATTACTTCAACCCGTTGAGATACTCGATCAGGTCGAGGAATTCGCCCGGGGACATGGTTCCGGCGAGGCCCTCGGGCATGCTCGATTGCTTCAGTTGGGTCTTGGAGTCGACATCATCAGCCGGGATGGTGATTTTGTCTTTGCCATCGAAGATCACGACTTTGTCTTTGTCCTCGCTGACCAGCAAGCCGTTCACGACGGCTCCACTGACACGGACGATCTTCGTGCTCAGGTATTTGGCTTCAATGTCGGCGTTGGGGTCGAAGATGGATTCGAGGATCTTGAAGCGGTTGAGGCGAGTCGCCACTTTGTCCATGTTCGGGCCGTAGTCCTGGCCTTCGCCGTTACCGACCTTGTGGCAGGCGACACAGTTTCGCTGGAAGACTTCGCGGCCCTTGCTGCCATTGCCACGCATGTCCGCGAGTGCTCGCATTGCCTTGTTCTTCTCCTCGGGGGACTTCACTTCTTGCGAAAGCATCGTCTTGATCCACGGAGCAGCCATCCCGCCGGTCTTCGAGCCTTTGAGGAGGTTATCCATCAGGCTTTGAGCCTCGGTGGAAGTATTCTTCAATTGCCCCGCAACGAAGGCTTTCTGCCAGGAGGCTTCATTGGCCCCGAGGGAGTGTTCGACGGTGTACTTGGTCCAGTAATCCATCGGCTTCGTGGTGATATCAAAGATCGCGGCCATGGCTTCGGTCGTCTCGTAGAAGCTCAAAGCACGGGCGGCTTCGGTGCGAACACGCGGATGTTCGTCCTTCGCAGCCTGGGCGAAGAGTGGCACGAGGTTCCCACCGAGATAGCCACGTTCATCCGCGAGGATGTGGACAACCGCCGAGCGGGCTTCGAAGCGCTTCGCGCTGAGTACTGCTTTGGCGAGTTCGAGATCGACGGCATGGAAGCCAGCTTGGATCCAGAGTGCTTCGCAACGCAGACGATCGTAATTCTCATCGGCAGGATTCAAATTCTTGACCCACTCGGCGACCACGGGAAGCACTTCGCTCGCTGGCCGGTCGTGGAGTTCGCGGCGAGCGCGGTAACGGGTCCGCCATTCGTATTCGCTGAACTGCGTCAAGATCTCGGCGACCGTCTTCCCAGCTTGGGTGACGGGTTTGACGAGTGGCTTGTCTTTGGAGTACAGGCGGTAAACACGGCCACGGACGTGGTCCCGGTTGGGGTCACGTTGGCTGTACTGCATGTGACCAATCAGGGCATTGGCCCAGTCGCCGAACCACAAAGCTCCGTCTGGCCCGATCATCGGGTCCGCGGGGCGGAAGTGCTTGTCGGTGGTCCAGAGCACGTTCGAGAAGCCATTCCGGCCAGCGGGGTCTTTGACCCGTTCGCCCATGAAGCCAGCGCCATCGTCTTTGATCGAGTAGCGCGTCATGCCGTTCATGTTGATGACGCAGGCATAAGTGAACTGCTTCTGCATGTCGTCTGGCAACGCCCGGCTGACCAGCCACTCGTTACCGAGGTTCGGTCGTTCGCCGTTGGGCAGAATAAAGTTCAGACCTTTGCGGCCGGAGAACTGTTTGCCCGAAAGTGGGGTGTCCCAGGTTTGGTTCTGCGTTGTGCCGTCACCGACGATCCCTTGGCCCCATTCATCGAAGACATAGCACCACATGTTGGCCATGCCAGGCAGGCTGAACTGGCGAATCTTGAGGGCGCGTGGGTCAAGGACATAGGCACCACCCGAACCAGCACTGCGGTGTGGCCCCCATGGGGTTTCCAGCGTCGTGCTCGTGGCGATGCCTTCGAGCATGTGCAACAACCCCGAGTGGTTCCATTCCCAGGCGCTACTCGTATGGTGCGTGTCGTCGGTCGCCCAGCCATCCATGAGGTAGGTGACTTCATCAGCTTTGTCGTCGCCGTTCGTGTCCTTTAAGAAGAGCATTCGTGGTTGATCAATGACGAGCACACCACCGTTGTAAAACTCAAAGCCTGTGGGGCAGTGGAGTTTGTCGTAGAAAACTGTGCGTTTATCGGCTTTGCCATCGCCATTCGTGTCTTCGAAGATCACGAGCTTATCAGCAGCACGGGGATCACCTGGACGCCATTGAGGGTAACTCGGCATCGTCGAGACCCAGAGGCGGCCTTTGTTGTCGAAGTTCATCTGTACAGGCTTAGCGATCTCCGGGAAGATCGATTCATCCACGAAGCATTTCACTTCGAGGTTGCCCGGCATCTTCGCGGATTTGATGAACTCATCGGGCGTCTGGTACTCCAAGACTGGGTTTTCGGAATACTTCTGTCTCGGCTGTCCGAAGCCAGTCGGTGGGACGATCAACTCACCAGATTTCGAATCATCGATCACGGTCGCCGGTGCTTTGCCGCTCGCCAAGTCCCAGATGTGGGCATCGCGGTTCGCGGTCATGGCTCGCAGTTTGGCGTATTCACGCGGGAAGGTTTCCGTGTCAAAGGTGCGACGGCCACCGTAGACATACCAGCCGTTAACCATGCGGTAGTCTTGGCTGTGGACCCAATTCTTGTCGTTGATGGCCGCGCGGATGCGTTCGAAGTCCGATTCGCCCGGTTCGAGTTTCGCAGGCATCGCGCCAAGGAGAGCCTGGCTCAGGGCCGTGCCAAGGACTTTATCCCCAGCTTCGTTCGCCTGGAAGCCACCGACCGTGTACTTGCCCTTGCCAGCCTGGAAGGCTTCCAGCGTCGGGGTGAAGATGTCCACGAAAGCAAGCTTGCGCTTCGTGGCGACGGCTTTGACGGCTTCCGTGTACATCTTGAGGCGGGCGTTTTCGGCTTTGCCATCTGGCAAATGCTTGTCGCCGGTGTTTTCAAAAGCCATCGGCGAGACGAGCACAAACCGAGCTGGTGATTTCTCATCGTCCCGTGGATATCGAGCGGTGTATTCGTCGATGAACTTCTCGTAGTCCGCTTGGAATTTCGCAATCCCTGCTTCACCTTGGAAGGATTCGTTCCAGCCGAAGAAGCAGAGGAAAGTATCCGGGTTGAAGGCATTCAAAGGATCGTCGAGGCGGGTGTAATCTGCGGAGCGCTGACGGATGCTGACTTCGTCCGCTGGGAAGGCAAAGTTCCGCACCACGAGCTTCTTGCCCGGATGGCGGACTTGCAGCATCGTCTCGAAGTGGCCATAAAGGCTCATCCGCTCGGCAGTGGTGTTGCCGACCAAGGCGATGCGTTCGCCGTCGACGAACTTCAGCGGCAGTTCACTCGGAGCGAGTGGACCTTTCTTCGGTCGGGGCGCTGGAGTGAGAAACTCCTTCGCCGTGCTCAAATCGTTCGATGGCTTATCTTTCTTCTCGGCTTTCTTGCTGTCTTTTTTCTGTTGAGAGACACCACCGGGCAGCATCATCAGCCCGCATACCATCATCGCGCCCAAAACGAGCGCACGAGTCCAGGAGAGAAACATCGCGCGAAACTCCACGTGAGAAGAGATCCAACCGGGGTGGATACTCTACGCGAATGCCTCTGATTTTGCGAGGTCCGTGGCCTCACTTCTTCGGTCGGAAGGCTTTGACGATCTCGTCGTGCGTGGTGATATAGTCCGCACCGATGAGGTCGAGGCAGTACGGGATCGCAGGGAAGATCGCGAGCAGACACTCGCGGATCGCAGCAGGTTTCCCTGGCAAGTTGACGATGAGACTCTGTCCACGGATGCCTGCGGTCTGGCGGGAGAGGATCGCCGTGGGGACTGTTTTCAAACTCGCCGCACGCATCAGCTCTCCAAAGCCTGGCATCATCTTTTCGCACACGGCCTCCGTGGCTTCCGGGGTTACGTCCCGCAGCGCTGGTCCCGTGCCCCCGGTCGTGACGACCAAGCCGCAGGTCTGGCAAAGCTCGATGAGCGTGGATTCAATCAACGGCTGTTCGTCCGGGATCACCCGTACGACGGAGGTCCAAGGCGAGGACAGAAACTCGGTGAGCGTCGCCACGATCGCCGGCCCGCTTTTGTCCTCGTAGATGCCCTGGCTCGCCCGATCCGAGATGGTCACGATGCCAATATTCACGGCGTTCTCCTCGCTGGTTCTTTCCTCTCAGGCTACAGAAAACGACTTGTCCCATGGGTATTTCCCGAACCTGCCTGCATAAGCCAGTGTCCCGCTTTCCACAAACCTGGAGGCATCACTGATGCGGGAAGACATGGCGAAGGTGTTGGTGGAGAGGCCCCGGGTACGCTCCCGTTTCGTGCGCGGGCGACCTGGCAAAAGCTACACATCTCGCATCCGCAAAGAAATGCATTCCGAAGATGGCTCGCCAGCCCGAGAATCGACGATGGCACGCTACAACCACATCGGCGACAAGCACTTCAACGAACATCTCGGCCCACTTCGCCGCTACCTGCACAGCCAAGTCGGACGGCCGTGGACCAAAATCTATTCGGAAATCTGCGAACGGGTCGATCGTGGGAACGTCGTCCAGAATCACATCCTGACCCACCTGTTTCAATACGTAGTTCTGGAAGCCCAGATTCTTGATGGTCAAGCCTACGCCGCACCTCACATTCGCAGCGGCCGCTATGGAGCGAAGCCGCTCCGTGGGCCAGATCAGTGGTATGTCTGCCCAAACACAGGACTTCTGAAACGGGCCAAGACTGCGAAACGCCGGGAACGTCACTGGTACAAGGTGAGCCTACCCAAGCATCGTCCGATTGGCTGGGTGGACAGCACACACTTCGTCCGCGCTAACGACGACGGCGGCTATGAACTCGTCACCGTCCGCCCCTGGCCCGAAGAGGCCATTTTTTATCGGAGCTTGGATCGTTATCGTGACATCGTCTTTGGGAAATCCCTCGCTGTGGTCGATGTGAATGTCCTCTGCCAGTATTACGGTCGAAAAGTCTATGCAGTGGCCATTCGCACTCTCCAAACGGCAGAACTTCGCGATCTGCCCATCACACTTCCGAACAAACTCCGGCTGCCGAACGTGGTTCGCTGAACCCGTTCGGGTCGTCCGCGAAACTGTCGAATTCAACCATTTTCAGCGTCAGAAAGTCAAAAATCTCAGCGGGTCATTCGAGCCGCGCTTTCAGCCTGGTTTCTGTAACTGACGATTGAATGGCACTTTAGAGCCATTCGTGGCTCCCAGACCCTGTCGGGAATCGGCGTTGACACCTTGAGGAATTCCGGGCACATTCCCCGCACGAAATGGCCGGTGGGTTTTCCCGTCGGCATGGGGGAACTTTTCGATCGAAGTGACTTGGAGGATTTCAATATGTTTCGACGACGACTCACCGCAGTCGCGATCGCGCTGGGGTTGGCTGCATTCGGCTCTGGTTCTGCGAAAGCGGGACTGTTGCCGGTGGCCGTCTCGGTGACACCCGAAGCAGGCAACTATCGCTGGACCTACGCGATTGTGCTGCCAACGGATTCGCAACTGCAAAACGGCAACTATTTCACCATCTACGATTTCCGTGGCCTCGTCCCGGATTCGGCATTCGCACCTGCGGGCTGGGAATTCACCACAGCCAAGCTCGGGCCAACACCAGCGCTTTTGCTCCCTGACGACAACCCCGAACTGCCGAACCTGAGCTTCCGTTACACCGGCCCAACGATCGACGCAGGCCAAACTGGCCTCGGCAATTTCTGGGCGGTTTCGGAATTCGGCGAACGCACCGATTCGTTCTTCACCGCTCGCACGAACCGTACCTCCGATGGTCGCTTCGACGAAAACATCACCGAGACGGTCGTCCCCGTCCCAGCCGACACGACCCCGCCACCTGGCGTTCCCGAGCCGACGACTCTGGCCCTCGCCGGGCTGGGTTTGCCACTCGTGGCCCTGGCACGCCGACGTTTCCGCAAGAGCTAAACCCTCGGTTTCCAGGCCAAAACGGTCTGCGAAACCAGGCAAAAGCTGATGTTGACACAATCTGGGGTGCGACTTATGTTGCCGCCCCGAAGACGCAGCTCTGGCTGCGATATCCACCACAACATGGTTCGTTTGGAGAATAATGATGAAGCGTTTTTGGAGTCTCGCGGTAGCTTTGATCGTGAGCGCAGTGGTTGGTACTCAAGCCCAAGCGGGCCTGCTCCCGGTCAATGTGACCGTGATCCCAGAAGCCGGTAACTACCGCTGGACCTACGCGATTGTCCTGCCAACGGACATGAAACTGCAAAGCGGTAACTTCTTCACCATCTACGACTTCCACGGTCTCGTGGCAGGTAGCGAGTCGGCTCCCGAAGGCTGGACTCTCAGCACCAACCCCAAAGGCCCAACGCCTGACCGCCTCAACCCGCAAGACGACCTGACCGTTGCCAACCTGACCTGGACCTACAATGGCCCAACCATTCCGACCGGCCAAATCGGCCTCGGCAACTTCTGGGCCAGCTCGACATACGGCGAAGAAGAAGATTCGTTCTTCACCGCTCGCACGAACCGTAGCTCCGATGGCCGTTTCGACAGCAACATCACCGAAACGATCGTCCCGAACGGCGAAACCACCGTCCCACCACCAGTTCCAGAACCAACGACCCTGGCCCTCGCCGCCCTCGGCCTGCCACTCGTCAGCCTCGCTCGCCGCTTCCGCCGCAGCTAAGCCGAACACCCGCCAACATCCCAAGCCGCGAGCCTAGCTCGCGGCTTTTTTTCATGGCACTGGCGATCAGTTCTTGAATCCTCGCTTCGGCTTGTTCCTCAGTGAGCTTCAGATCGCTGGTGAGGAAATGGAGGTAGTTGTCGATAAAGAGCGTTGTGTTGGGATGGTCTTGACCTAGACTTCGCAAGGAAATGCTAATGGCAATTTTGTAGTGTGGTTCAGCCTCAACGTGCCGGTTTGTTGTAATCAGTAGCGATGCTAGATTATTGTGGTCGATTGCCACTGTTGGATGTTCTAATCCGTATGTCTTTTCATCGATCCTCAGTGCGCGGCGCATTAGCAACTCTGCTTCCGTGAGCCGATTCAAATCGTGTAACAGTTGCGCCAAGCTGTTCAGACGCAAGGCGACTTTGGGGTGTTCTCCCCCGAAGTTCGTTTCACCGATTGCTAAAGCTCGACGCATCAGAAGCTCCGCCTCAGCGAACCGATTCGTTGACTTCAGTAACCACGCCAAATTGTTGATACTGATCACGACGCTAGGGTGTTGCCCCCCGTAGTTTCTTTCCTTGATTGCTAATGCTCGACGCATCAGGGGTTCCGATTCTGAAAGGCGATTGGTCTCCTGCAGCAACAGACTGAGATTGTTGAGATCCACGGCTACAGTCGGGTGATGGTCCCCGAAGATCAGTTCGTCGATCGCCAAAGCCCGACGCATCAAGGTTTCTGCTTCTGAGAGCCTGTCAGTCTGTTGCAATAACGAGGCAAGATTGTTGAGAATTAAGGCGATGTATGGGTGTTGATCCACACAGTTCGCCTCGAAGATAGCTAACGCCCGGCGCATCAGGGCTTCCGCTTCGCTGAGCCGATTCGTCTCTTGTAAGAGAGACCCTAAGTTGTTGAGTCGCAAGCCGACATTGGGGTGTTGGTCCCCATAACTGTTTTCGTCGATGGCTAACGCGCGGCGTATCAGCAACTCAGCCTCAGCCAATCGATTGGTATCCTGAAGTAGTGACGCCAAGTTGTTCAGAGGCAAAGATTGTATCTCTGAAGTGAGGGAAGGCTCTGATGCCAACGCGAGTGATTTGCAAAGGTGCATTTCTGCTTGAACATTCTGGCCCATGGCATTGAGGAGTTGACCAAACATGGAATGTAATAACACCGAAAACTCTGCATCTGAACCAAACTTCTCATCCAGTTGAATCGCCAAATCAAACTGTTCGAGGGCATTTGAGAATTGGAGCTTCTGGTAATATTGCCTCGCAGCCCGCGCGTGGAGATGGGCCTTGAGTTGCTCACGACCATCGAGATGGCGAAGGGACTCGATTTCTGCGAGGGTCTGTTCGGGATCTCCACCGAGACCGAAGTCGAAAAGTTGATCGTCTCGGAGGTTTTCGAACTGTGGAAGTTCGCTCGAAATCTCGGGTTGGTTCACCTCAAGATGGAAGAATTTTGCGAGCCGCCAGAAATCGGGCGTAGCTCCTCGAAGAATCGAATGTAAGCGGTGAGGAGCCGCGACGATGATCGGTTGCGGCCATTGCCGCATCAGCAGGTTCCGGGAGCGGTTGAGCCGAGACCAGTTTCGTTCCCAAGCTGCATCGCGATCCGCGAATTGCTCAGAGGGGATTGGGTCGGCATCAATCCAGAGAATCCCTTGACCGAGCTTATCGAAATCCAATTCGAGCACTTTTTGAGCGAGTTCGCCATCCGGTGCATCAGCTCCGAGAACAATACGGTGAATTGGCCAATCGGGAAAAGTCTCTTGAGTCTTCTCTCGCAACAAAGCGACAGCCCAGTCGTCTGGAACCAGGAAGACAGAAAAAGAAAAACCTTCATTGAGACGGAAGTGCTCGACGAACTGATCCCAGACCGGGATTTTGTCGAAAGGATACCGTTCGCGGAGATACGCAGGGATTTGCGGACCAGGAGTAATCATGGCTTACCCGCTTTTCTTCTGGGCTTGGAGCCGAGCTTCGCGAGCCACAATCATGGCGACCTCATTACGGATAATGGGGTGAATATCATACCACTCTTCACCATTGAAGTAGATCATGACATAGTGCTGATCCAAGAATGAGGACATCTGTCGCACACTCTCCGGGGATTTATCTCGCAGCATGTTGTCGCGATGCTCGCCGATTTCATGCAACCACTGAGCATCATTGACTGGTAACGCTCGAAATCGAGCGCGGTACTCACTAATCACACGTTGGATGTTGTCCGTCGTCACAGGCAGAATGCGGCTGATCGGAATGAGTTGCTGGACCATGTTGATCAAGTCGCTGAGGTGCCCACCTGAGTTATCGATTAAAGGGTCGAGAATCGAATAATCGACATCGCCGAAAAGTCGCCTGAAGTCCGCACTCGGCAGTCGCCGGAAGATGACCTTTTGCATCTTCTCGTGACCCAGTAAGTCGCGTTTCCTCGGATTTTGTTGGTCGTTTTTCAGGACTTTGACGTTGTACAGCAAGCGGATGTTGGCAAGGCCGGCACCCGGTATTGTGAATTTCACCCAAGGTGGCACAGTGTAGACACAATGGACGCCATTGAGTTGGAAATCGTTGCGGTAGTTATCTAGCAGTGCCGAAATGCTGGTCACGACGGTGGCTTTCTCGCCGACTTGGTCGCGGAATTGCTCAAAGTTATCCAGAATAAACACCACACCGGAGTGATCTTCATGATTCTCTGCAAGCGCTTTGAGGCAAACGGAGACAATGTCATCGATTTCTTGCTTCACTTGGCCAATCACATGACGCAGTTTTTCTCGAAGTTGTTCACGAAATGTCGGGTCTTGTTTGAGCGAGAGTTTGATGTTCAGTTTCGCAATCTCAGTGAGTGACGTTCCAACATCCACTCCACTTAGCTCGACTTTGGTCCTCGTTAAGAAATTGACAAATCTGCGGAAATAGCTCTCAGCGAGTGTTTTGGTGTGAAGTGCTTCGTCAACTTGTTCACTGAAAGCCATCACGAGCGTGACTAGGAAATCGCTGATTTCAAGCGGTTCACTGGGAAGTAAAAAATCCAGAGCATCAGCGTATAGAACGACGTAGCCCTCATCTTCGAGCATTTTGCGGAGACGTTTCAACTCCGTCGTTTTGCCGCAACCTCGGAAACCTGAAAGAAAATTGAGGCTCTCCGTGCCGTATCGTATGCTTTCAAAGATCCGCCCTGCGGGATCGTACTCGGAGTTCTCATAGACAGGTTCATAGAAAACGTCACCCGGCTCTAAGGGTTTGGAACTATCGAACCGGTTATAGACAGATTTTCGGAATTCGAACTCGGTCATTTTAAGTATCCTCACTTCGGCCATTATATCACTTGGTGGTTTCTGAACTGTGCCGTCACATGAAATGCCCTGAGAATTGCCGATCCTCACCGGTGGGCAGTGATCCTGAGTGGATGGCTGCCTTCTTTTGAAAAGCTTGGGCTGGGTGATCGTCTGATGCAAGCTTTAAAGATTCGCGTGGAGCCGCTCGGTGGTGAAAAAGGAACCTGTATGTAACATGGCTTCATGCTGGATTTCACGATTACTGCTTTTGTTTCCATTCTCTTCCTCGTCGATCCGCCGGGGACAATTCCGCTGTTTCTCGCGTTGACGTCGTCATACCCTCCCCGGAAGCGACGACGAACAGCACTCGTCGCCTGCATCGCAGCCACGATTGTGATGTGCATTTTCGCGGTCTTGGGCACGTATCTCTTTCACTACCTCGGCCTCAGTTTGCCGGCGTTTCAGATTGCGGGTGGTTTGATTTTGTTTCTGGTGGCCCTCGACATGATCCGCGATCAGCACTCCCCGACCTCACCAGCGGAAGAATCCGAAGCCTCCAACGACGCTGGAGATGTGGCCATCACGCCACTGGCGGTGCCGCTTCTGGCGGGGCCCGCAGCCCTCTCGACCGTGGCCGTGCTGATGTCGCGGGCAACCGACCCCGGTAAAGTCGTGGGTGTGTTCTTGGCGATCGCTGGGACGGGGCTTTGCTCGTACTTGACCCTTCGCCTCGCCGATCCGATCCAACGCCGCATGGGTAAGACGGGGATCCATGTCATCGGGCGAGTGCTGGGGTTAGTCTTGGCCGGGATCGCGGTGCAGTTCGTGCTCGATGGGTTGGCCGCGGCGAAAATCATCTCGGAGGTTCGTTAACTCAGCGTCGGCAAGCATTCCATGATGCCAGAGATGTGTTTGCAATATCGGTGACGTTTCCCCTCGCAACGGTAGACGGCATCCGCACAGGTGCAGTGCCACTTCAATTCGTGCTGTTCGGTTCGTTCGAGTGCCACTTGATACGGCATCCGGCCGCCTTCGACTTCCCAGACGACGGCACAACCGACTTGAGATATGTCCGGTGATTTGAAGAGGACGCGATACCGGTAATCGGTGATCTCCCGTTTCCGGCTTGGGCCAGGAAGTGGGAGGGAAAGTGTGGGTCGAGGTTGTGTGAGTTTCATGGAGGAAGTCGCTGGTAGGGTTGGAAATTGACCTTATCATGACCAGCGACCTGGGGAATTGCGATGTCAGTAGTTATTTCTTCGTCTGCCCACGAGCGAAGATGCTGGCGACGAACGTGAGGATGTCCGTGGCACTCGAATCGTTGTAGCCGTAGTTGCGGATCAACCGGGACTTCACCACATCGATCTTCTCCTGGGTCGCTTTGTCCACAACGTTGCTCACGAGGCTCGTGAGTTTGATCGTGTCCTTTTGGTCCTCGAAGAGTTTCAATTCGAGGGCTTTTTGCAGCCGTTCGTTGGTGCGGTAATCGAACTTCTTGCCGTCAATCGCCAAGGCACCGATGTAGTTCATGATCTCCCGACGGAAGTCGTCTTTGCGGCCTTCGGGAATGTCGATTTTGTCCTCGATCGAACGCATCAGCCGTTCGTCAGGTTCGCCGTAATCGCCGGTGTAGCGGTTGCGGACCTTCTCACGCTGGGTGTACGCTTTAACGTTGTCGATGTAGTTGGCACAGAGCCGGGTCAGGGCTTCCTCATCCGCGGCGATGGCTCGCTGGACTTCGTTTTTGACGATGTCTTCGTATTCCTCGCGGACCACCGAGAGCAGCTCCTTGAACTGGCGGTATTGGTCTTCGTCTCGGATCAAGGCATGATGGCGGAGGCCTTCTTCGAGTTGTTTCATCACCATAAAGGGGTTGATGTTGTCCTCGTCCGGGTGGGCGACGAGTGCGTTCGAAATCTTGTCTTGGATGTACCGCGGGCTGATGCCGGTCATCCCTTCGTGGATCGCTTCGCGCTTCAGATCGGTGACGTTGTCCTCGGTGAAGCCCGGCATGGTCTTGCCGTTGTAGAGCTTCATCTTTTGCAAGAGCGTGAGGTTCGCATGTTTCGGCAACGTCAGCCGCGTGAGGATGGCCCACATCGAGGCAATCTCGATCGTGTGCGGGGCGATGTGCTTGCCACGTACTTTCGTCTCGTTGAAATCCTTCTCGTATATCCGGACTTCGTCCCGTAACCGGGTGACGTAAGGGATGTCGATCTTCACGGTACGATCCCGCAGGGCTTCCATGAACTCGTTGTTCTGGAGCCGCTTGTACTCTGGCTCGTTGGTGTGCGCGATGATGACTTCGTCAATGTCCGTCTGGGCGAACTTCTTCGGCTTGATCTTGTGCTCTTGCGACGCCCCGAGCAGATCGTACAGGAACGCGACATCGAGTTTCAAGACTTCGATGAACTCGATCAGTCCGCGGTTGGCGATGTTGAATTCGCCATCGAAGTTGAACGACCGCGGGTCCGAGTCGCTACCATACTCGGCGATTTTTCGGTAGTTAATATCACCCGTCAACTCGGTGGAATCTTGGTTTTTCTCGTCCTTGGGCTGGAACGTGCCGATGCCGATGCGGTCTTTTTCGGAGAGGACGAGCCGATAAACGCGGACTTCGTTTCGCAACATTTCGAGCCAGTCGCCGTTGTACTTGGCGAGCCGTTGGCGGAATTCAAACCGGCTGTACGGACTCAAATCGCCTTTGATGCGGACGTCGTAAGCGTGTTCGGTGGCCTGCTCGTTGATCATCGCCAGCAAGCTCGGTCGGTGCTCCTCGGGGATGAGTTGCAGCGGTTCGCTGTTCATCGGGTCTTTGGTGAATGTGCCGTCTGGGTTCTTCCAACTGAAGCTAAACAGCATCCCCTGATCGCTGCGGGAATACTCTTCCAGGCCTCGTTTCAGAAGCCTTGCAATTGTGGACTTCGCACTGCCCACAGGGCCATGCAAGAGAATCACTCGACGTTCCGTGCCGTAGCCGAGGGCCGCGCTTTTGAAGGTGTTGACGAGTTGGGTGATCGGTCGATCGAGGCCATAAATGCCATCACCGTGCCGTGAGGCGAACTCGGTGAAGAATTTGAAGCGAGTAAGTTTGTCCTTGTTCTCGTAAACGTCTTCTGTGCCATGCGACATGATCATGTCGTAAAGCCGCTGGTAAGCCGTGCGGGTGACACCTGGGTTTTTGAGAACCGTGGCGATGTAGTCGTCGAAGGTGCCTTCCCAGTGGAGTTTCTGGTAATCGCCCAAATTGATCTGGGTGCGGAAGCTATCAAGAATCGGGTTTGCGGCCATTTCCATGCTCCTGCGTGGTGTGGTGGGTGCCCACCTGTCATGAGAACCCCCGAATCGAAGAGAGGCATCAAGCCATTCGAAGGTTCTGGAAAATCGTTTTCAAGTGCTGCACGATTCTACGCGGAAACTCCCCGCGAAGGAAGCAACTTCGCCAAGTCACTAAGTTTTTTTGGGGAGCCTACTTCTTACTCGACTTTGAGTTCCTCGAACTCGACAACGAACTCCTCGTAGGACGAGTTGATCACCGCGACTCCGACTTGCCCGGAGTACTGGGGCTTTGGGATAGCACTTTCGTCGGCAGTGCTCGCGTCGAGAAGCTGCCCCAGGCGATCGCGATGGCTATGACACCGTTGTGTCACTGGTTGAGCCGAAGGGCCAGGTTGTGCGGAGTGGAATCTTCATGAAGTGACAAGGAGTGCAGATAGGGAGAATTGTGGTCGAAAAACGTTTCAGGAACGACACGTGCGGCTCACCCCACTCGGAACGCCGCCTCGCCGACACAGCGGCCGCACGAGGCCAGCGGCTCGTACCCGGCCGGGAACGGCTCGGGCGGCACGCCCGCCGCTGCCAGTACCGCCGGGGCGGCGAGCGATGCGGCCGCGACCTCCCCGAACGACGGCCCAGTTAGGATGCTGCTATCCCAGCAGTGACCACACCACACCTCGGCCGACTCGAGGCGCCCACCCGCCGGAGTGAACGCCTCGACGTTGCGGGCGATCAACCCGCCGACAACCGCCGGGCCGTGGACAATCCGCACACGCTCCCACACCCGAAACTCCTCCCCCGCCGAACGCCGAAGCTCAGTGGCCCGCGATTCATGGACCGAATGCAACCATTCGGTCCGTCGATTGTTACTTCACCTTTTCTTTGAAGTGGAATCCAAAGGTCCGCACTTTTTCCTTACCATCGACTCGGTGAAGATCGACATTGATTGCTCCATCCCTGTAGTGGGCGAAGATGATGTCATAGGGCGTTCCGTCCGGCTTGATTTGCTCGGCCTCACTTGGCACATCGTCCGGTTGGCCGAGCTTTTTTGCTAGCGTCGACAAATTGTCGTCGAAGCTGAGCTTGAAGGGGAGCTCACCCGCGAATCGGTCATGACCGTAAACGTCTTGATTGTATAGCCAGACAGCCTTGACCATATTCTGCTCGATGTGCAACTCCACACCCTGTTTTTTCCAAATGAAGTGAAACAGTGTCGAAGTCGGATCGCGGTGGGTGCCGTTCCAGAAGGCGTAGTCCACAGTCGGTTGGGTTCCCATCTCGGCCACGAGAGCCTTCATCTCTTCGCTGACCGGTGGTTTTCCCATCACAGCAAGCAGAGTCGTTGCACTCGGCTTGGGTGATTTGGGCACCGGAGCCGCGATGCTCAGCAGTGAGACGATCCCGACCAAGCAGGCGACACATAACAGCACGTATTCGCTTTTCATGAGTTACTTCAGAGGAGGTACGTTAGGTTTATTCTTCACCTTATCAATCTTTTCCTTGAACTGCTCCAACTGATACCTCAGCCAGTGCTCTTCCACCCAACCATCGAAGAAACCGTCTCCGGCCTCTTCGATGATTTTCTTCGCTTGTTCATGTGTCTTGTTTTCACCGATCAATGAATTGAATTTCTCATGCTCTAAATCCTTCACCTTCTTCAAGCCGAAACTGGTATAAAATCCCCACAAGTCACGGCTGCCGAACGCTCCCTCGCTCGCGGTCGTGGCTCTTCAGGGGGCTTTCGTTTGCTTCAGGTTTCGGGGTTGGTGAAGCGGTTTCGGGGCGGCGCGGGGTTTGGGCCGGTGGGGTTTTCGTTGGCGGTGGGGGAGACTTTGGTTCTGCTCGGGCCGTCGGGGTCGGGGAAATCGACTTTGTTGCGGGTGCTGGCGGGGTTGGAGGAGCCGGAGGCGGGGGTGGTCACTTGGGCGGGGGAATCGTGGGCCAAGAAACCGGCCCATTTGCGACCAGTCTCATTTTGTGCTCAACGGCCCGCGTTCTATCCAGATCTGACCATTGAAAAGCAGCTTTCCCGGCTCGGGGATGTGCGAAAAGCGTGTGAGATCCTTCGCATCAATTCGATTCTAAAGCGTTACCCACACGAGCTTTCCGGCGGTGAACGGCAACGGGCGGCACTGGCCCGGCTGCTGATCCGGCCTGCCGCCCTTTGGCTCTTGGATGAACCATTCTCCGGACTCGATCCGATGTTTCGTGAGGAATTTCGTACCGATCTGCACTTGCTACGCGAAGTTTCTAGCGCAACAATAGTGCTAGTCACCCACGACCCGACGGATGTTTCGGCTTTGGCCACCCGTGTTGGTGTGTTGGGAGATGGTCGGTTGCAGCGCTTCGGGACTCCCGAAGAACTCAGCCACTCTCCCGGCAACCGTTTCACGGCGTTTTGCCTGGGTCGCATGAATCTCGTCGATGGTCTCGTGGGCGGCGGCGAATCCTCGGGGCGAATCTTTCACTCCGAGTGCCAGTCGATCACGGTTCCGGTCTCCGGCTCGTATCCTCTGGAATCCAGTCTGACGCTCGGCCTCCGGCCTGAAGACATCACGCTGGCCTCGCTCGTGTCACCGGATCGACCCGGAACACGGCTCACAGGCTGGTCTGTTCTCTTCTCCGAACCGTTCGGCAGCGGGTGGCTCGTCACGGTGACGCGGGGTCGAACCCGCCTCCGCGTGATGCTTGCCTCCGATTCGCCGCCCGGGATCGGCACCTCCCCAGAGTGGTTCCTCCCGCATGATAAAATCCTCTGGCTGACCGACGACGTTCCGAATCCTTCGGAGCGTTCGCAGGCCGCAGACCTTAAGATTTGAGCATCAGGAGCATCAGCAACATGGCCAAGGCGAAACTCGAACCGGTCATCAGCGTTGAAGAGAAAAAACGGACTCGCGCCAAAGACCTTCTCAAACTCGTGGACTTGATCCAAGAAGAAAAGAAGATCTCCCGCGACATCGTTTTCAACGGCATCGAATCGGCGATTCGCCTGGCCTCCGAACGGCATTTCAACGTGGACACCGAAGCAGGTGAGTCGGTCTACGTCCACATCGACCGCGCTACCGGTGACATCGTCGCCCGGCACAAAGACCACGAGATTGACCCCGAGACACTGGGCCGCATCGCGGCTCAGTCGGCGAAGCAGGTCATGATTCAGAAGGTCCGCGAAGCGGAGTCGGACACGGTTTACAGCGAATACCACACCAAAAAAGGCGAGCTGATCGTCGGCACCATCACCCGCATCGATGCAGGCACCGCGATTGTTTCGCTCGGCAAAACCGAAGCCTTGTTGCCCCGCTCAGAGCAAATCCCTGGCGAGACCCACCATGTCGGCGAGCGAGTGAAGGCCGTCGTTTACGAGGTCCGCAAGGCGGGCCAACGGGTCAAGATCATTCTGTCTCGTGCTCACGAAGACTTCGTCCGCACGCTGTTCAACGAAGAAATCCCCGAAGTCGATGACCGTACCATCGATATCCGCAACGTCGCCCGTGAACCGGGTTACCGCTCGAAGGTGGCCGTGTCGAGCATCGATTCCAAAGTCGATTGCGTCGGCGCCTGCGTTGGGGTTCGTGGGAGCCGGATCAAGAACATCATCGAAGAGTTGAATGGCGAACGCATCGATATCGTGCGTTGGAATGAATCGCTGCAAATTCTGATTCCGAATGCCCTTTCGCCCGCTGAAATCTCGGATGTATTCACCTACCCTCGGCTTGGCCGGGCCATTGTGCTCGTGAATGACGACCAACTGTCCCTCGCGATTGGTCGCCGGGGGCAGAACGTGCGTTTGGCTTCGAAGCTCGTCGGCATGGATTTGGAAATCATGACGCCCGACGAACTCGGCGAAGCCCTGGAACGGGCCGAACGCTGGTTCCGCCAACTGCCGGGTGTCACGGAAGAGCAAGTGCAACGCATCGTGGAAGAAGGCTTCCTCTCCTACAACGAGCTGACCTACATCGACGCCGAGGAACTGCTGAAGTTCGTCCCTGAGATGACAGAAGAAGTGGCGACGGAAATCATCGACTACGCCGAAGAATACGCGGACCACATGGAACGCGCTTCGGAAGAAGAGCGAGCCGAGAGCATCAAAGCGGCCGCCGAACTCCGTGCCGCCGCGGAAGCCGAAGCGAATGCCGCCGAAGAAGCGAGCGCGAACCCGGATACTGCGGAAGTGTCCGAGTCTGCGTCTGAAGCCCCAAGTGAGGAATCGTCTTCCAACGAAGAAACACCCCCCAGCGAAGGAGAAACCGACGTGCAACCAGAAACCCAAGACGGAGCCACGGCATGAACGCCGTGAACCGCACCCTACCCAAAAACCCAATATCCGTTAGAATTCACACTGCCTCTTCTTCTTCTGTGCCAGAAAGCCAAGGGAAGGAGAGTGCCGGGTAAGCCCCAAGGAGTTTCGTTTGTCAGCGACCAAAGAGCCGAAAGATTCCAAAGAACCTAAAGGCGATAAAGACAAGAAGCCACGTGTTTACACAGTGGCAGCTGAGTTGAACGTCGATACGAAGACGTTGTTGGAGTATTGCAAGGATCTCGGCTATTCCGCGATCACCAGCCAGCTCAAGACCCTGGAACCAGACCAGGTCGAGGCTCTGAAGGTCCGCCACAAACAAGGCAAGCCCAAAGGCAACTCTGCACCCGCCCCGGCCCCAGCTGGCCCGGCGAAGCCTGTTCTTCCGGCGAAGATCGATAGCAAAGTCCAGACGATTCCGAAGCCCAAAGTCGCGCCGAAGCCTGCGGAAGCTCCTGAAGTGGAAGCTCCTGCGGCTCTATCCCCTCCGCCCACGCCTGCTCCAGTCCCTGAGCCACAACCCGAGCCAGCCCCGATCATTGAAGTGGCTCCGCCCGTTGTCGCTGCAGTGGCAACAGCTCCCGTCGAGGCCCCGAAGCCGCTCATCCCACCGACCTTGCCCACGAAGCTTCCGACCAACATCGGCAAACCTCAAAACCTGAATCCTGTGCGTCCGAAGCCGAAACCGATCGAGGCCCCTACGCCAGTTCCAACGGCAACCGTTCCTGCATCCGTCGAGCCACCAGCTCCCGTCGTCGAAGCACCTGTGGTCGCTCCCGTTGAGGCGCCATCGCCTGTGGCCGAAGTGCCTCCCGTGGTCCCCGTTCCAGAGCCTGTCGTTGTGCCGGCTCCAGTTCCTGCACCTGCCCCAGTCGTCGCCGAGGCCGTGGAAACTCCGGTCGCCCAAGCGCCTGTGGCCAAACCGAACAGCTTCCAACCGCCGACGCATCGAGCACCGACGTTGCTGCCACCGAACACGCACAAGCCGATGCAGAACCTCGGCAATCGCCCACCGAACCCAAATCCGCAAGGCCCACGCCCCGCTCAACAGCCTCCTCGCCCGGCTCAAGGCCAAGGCGCCCCGCAACAACAGCAACAGCGGCCCCAAGGCCCCGGACCAGGCCCAGGCGGGGCACCGAATGCTGGGAACCCCGGCGGCCGGACTCCGCCAAACCCCGGCCCACCAGGATCAGGTCGCACGCCACCGAATCCAGGCCCACGCCAGCAAGGTCAGCCATCGCGCCAGTTCCCGCAAGGCCAACGCCCCGGACCTGGCCCAGGCGGACAAGGCCCCGGCCAAGGGCAAGGCCCTGGACAGGGTCAAGGCCAAGGCCCTGGTGGCCAGAAGCCTGCCCCACAGCAGACGGGCAACAAGTCCGTCCGCTTGACGGTCGAGCAGATTCAACGCCTCCGGCAGCTCGAGCAGCAAAAAGGCCGCGTTAACATCAACGACATGCAGCGCCAAGTCGCTGCCCCGCCGCCGGTTTCCCCGGAAGATCTCGCACGTGGCGGTGCCGCGCCAGGCCGTGGCAATGCTCCGCCGACTGGCCCAAATCGCACGTTCGGTCCAGACCGGGAAGCCGGTGGTGGCGCTGGCGATGGCCGCGGTGGACCTGCTGCCGGAAGTGCTGCTGGCCGCGATCAGCGCCAGAAACAACGCCAAGAACGTGGCCGTCATCAAGGGGGCTTCGGCAACCGCGTCGTCATCGGTAAAGATGGCTCCGTGGACATGATCGAAAATGCCCGGCACATCAAAAAGTACCGTGGCAAAGCCCACCAAAAAGCCGGCCCGATTGTCATCTCCGGTAAAGTGGAAATCGATGTTCCGATTACTGTTCGCGGGCTGTCGACCACCATCGGCATGAAGGCCGGTGAGTTGATCCTCAAGCTGAAGAACCTCACCAACTCGCTTTACACCATCAACTCCGACATCGCCTTTGATGTCGCAGAAATGGTGGCGATCGAGAAGAACATCGAACTCGTCGCCAAGAAGCAAGAGACCGCCGAAGACGAAGTGCTCCGGAAACTCCGCGAACGCTCCGCGGCCTCGGATACGGCGAACATCGCGTTGCGGTCCCCGATCGTCACGATCATGGGCCACGTCGACCACGGCAAAACCTCGCTCCTCGACCGCATCCGTGCCGAGTACGGCCTGGAGTCGGACGTCGTCAGCACCGAAGCCGGCGGTATCACCCAGGTGCTCCGCGCTTGGCGTGTCCAGAAGGACGGCAAGAGCACGACCTTCCTCGACACCCCCGGCCACGAAGCCTTCACCAAGATGCGGGCACGGGGTGCGAACGTCACCGACATCGCCGTCATCGTGGTCAGTGCCGCCGACGGCATCATGCCACAGACGCAAGAAGCTGTCGCACACGCCAAGGCGGCCGATGTCGATATCATCGTCGCCATCAACAAGTGCGATTTGCCCGGTGCTCAACCTGAGAAGGTCAAGGGTCGCTTGTTCGAAATGGAACTCGTCCCCGAAGATTTGGGCGGCGATGTGCCCGTGATTTACACCTCGGCCATGACCGGCCAAGGGATCGCCGAGTTGCTCGATAGCATCGCGCTCTTGGCCGAAATCGGTGAACTCAAGGCCGACCCCACCCTCGCTGGTTCGGGGACGTGTCTCGAAGCCTACAAGGAAGAAGAGCGCGGCGTCGTGGCCACGTTCCTCGTGCAGAACGGGACCGTCCGCCAGGGCGACGTCATCCTCTGCGGCTCGACCTTTGGCCGCGTCCGTGCCATGTACGACGACCTCGCCCAGCCGATTACCGAAGCTGGTCCGAGTACGCCGATCAAGATCATCGGTCTGAACGATGTGCCTGATGCCGACGATCCGTTCTACGTCGTCGATGACATCTCCACGGCCCGTGAAATCGCCGAACAGCGTGACGAAGACCGCATCGAGTCCGATCGCATCAAGTTCAGCCCAGTCAGCCTCGACAACCTCAAAGAACGCTCGGCCCAGAAGAAGATCTCGGAACTCAAGATCATCCTCAAAGCCGAGGCTCGTGGGTCCGTCGAAGCCATCAAGAAGGAACTCGAGAAGCTCGTCCACGACGAAGTCCGGGTTCGCGTGTTGCACGCCGGCATCGGGGCCATCTCCGAATCGGACGTCACTCTCGCCCTGACCTCGCCAGACGACACCATCATCGTCGGCTTCAACGTCACCTCCGATGACCCGGCCCTCAAACTCGCTGAGAATCGTGGCATCAAGATTCAGGAATACCAGATCATCTACAACCTCGTCGACGACGTGAAAGCGGCCCTCGAAGGCCGGCTCAAGCCAATCGAAGAGGTGGTGCACCTGGGTCGTGCGATCATCCGCGAAACGTTCAAGATCACCAAGGTCGGTACGATCGCCGGGTGCTACGTCACCTCCGGTACGATCGAACGCTCGGCCCGCGTCCGGGTCATCCGCGACGGGGTCGTCCTTTACCCGCAAGGGGAAAAGGTCGTTGGCTTGGAATCGTTGAAACGCTTCAAGGACGACGCCCGCGAAGTCCGCGAAGGCTTCGAGTGCGGTCTCCGCATCTCCGGCTTCGACGACGTCAAAGTCGGCGACGTCATCGAAGCCTTCAAAGTCGAAGTCAAAACCCGCACGCTGTAAGCTAGACGCGAGTGTGATTCACGAAAGCCCGGCACGGATGTGTCGGGCTTTTTGTATTCAGTCACTTTCGCCGCGAAGTGCATCGAATCGGCTGCGAAGTTCTGCGAATGGGAATCGCGGTTTGTCTTCGGCGGCGTCTGTGGGGTGGAATGCAATCGGGCCGATGTGCTTCATGACATCGTATTCTCCGATCGCGGCATCCAAGAAGAGAAACCCCACCGTGATGAGATGCGTCGTCTCATCGGAGTACCCGGGAAGATACAAGTCGAGATGCAGGACATCATCTTCTTCGACCAATGAACACTGAATGTCGCTTTCTGAAAACTCGACTCCGCCGAACATGACCACCGGTGAGGAGTCTTTGCGTTGTCGAAATGCGATCACGTGCCATGTCGGCATCATCGGAGCCGAAGCCACCAGTGACTCGACCGTCGGAATCAAGGCCTTGATACCACCTGCACTGATGATGAACTCCCGAACTCCTTCGCGGTTCGGGCCGAACTCGAATGTCAGGTCGAAATCGACATATTGAAGCTGTTTGCTGAGTTCAGAGAAAACGACATTCCGATTCTCCTCGAACGCCATCAGTCGCTCGGTGTTGGCCTGAAACCAGTTCCAAAACTTTTGTGCTCTCGACATGGGTTACTCCCAGAATTCGACTCAGTTTTGCAAGAAGCCTATTCTCATTCTAATCTTCGACCAGTACTCACTTTCTGAACTGGGCCTTCTATGAAACTTTATCCGCTCGATGCGTTCATGATTGTGATCTTTGCTGGGGTAGTTGGGGGAATCACGCACGATCGACATTTTTTGAATAGCGACTTTCCGCTTGTGGGTACAGTCTTTGTGGCTGGGCTGATTGGTATTGCAATCGTCTATGCCGTGATAGAGTACTTTCGCCGACAGGCTGAAAACCCCAACAACGATGAACTCGCTGAAGGCCAACAGTATTCTTTAGGGGAGAATTACGATAACTACCGACGGTATGAAAATAGCAGCGAGTATGAAAATGGTAACGGCCCTGCGGAACTTCCGACCCGTTCGCTAGCATTGGCTGTGCTCATAGGCAGCATCATACTACTCGTATTGAATCACTGGTGTGCCCACCGCACGGGGCGATATTATCCCAAAGCAGTTGGTATGGGATGTTTGACAGCTATGTTCGGAATCTTGGGACTGATCTCCCCAAGTGCAATGGCGGCATTTCGACAAAACCATTACGGAGAACAACCCGTTCCCTCCAGCTTGATCGCTGGCGCAGGGTTTCTCTGCGCGGCAGGAGTCATCTGGTTTCTTCTAACGCATGTATACTAAAAATAGCCCATTCGTTGAGATCGTTTCGTCTACGCTGCGATCGGCAGGGTTTCGGGTTGGTCGTCGGGCCAGTCTTCGAAGCGGACGGCGATGAGTTTGCTCACCCCGCTTTCTTGCATCGTGACGCCGTGGAGGACATCGGCTTGGGCCATCGTGCGCTTCTTGTGAGTGATGACGATGAACTGCGTCCGTTCGCGGAACTCGCCGATGAGGTTGGCGAGGCGCTGGGTGTTGGCTTCGTCCATCGCGGCATCGATTTCATCGAGCAGACAGAACGGGCTAGGCTTGCTGCGGAAGATGGCCAGCAACAGGGCCGCAGCCGTCAGCGCGCGTTCGCCGCCGCTGAGGAGTGAGATGCTTTGCGGCTGCTTGCCGGGCGGGTGGGCGGTGATCTCGATGCCGCTTTCCAGGATGTCGGTTTCGTTTTCTAAGACGATGTCCGCTTTGCCGCCGGAGAAGACCTTGCGGAACAGCTCTTGGAAGTGCCCCCGCACCACGGCCAGCAAATCGCCGAAGAGCTTGCGGCTATCCGTGTTGATCTGGTCGATGATCTGCTGAAGCGTTTTGTGCCCCGAGTTCAGGTCGTCGAACTGAGCACGCAGTTCCTGCTCGCGGGTTTCTAGTTCGCGGAGTTCGGTGATCGAGTCGTAGTTCACACTGCCTAACTTGGTGATCTTGGCCCGGAGCGTTTCAATCTGCGCGGCAGCATCTTCGGGTGGTGCCGCGGCCTCGGGGTGAGCTTCAGCATGGGCCACGAGATCGACGGCGAACTCCTCACGTAACCGGCTCACCAGTTGCTCGGCTCGCAGTTCCAGGCTTTGCTTGGTCATCGCACTCGTGTGGGCGGCTTCGCGGTTGGTCTTCGCGGCGGCGAGCGATTCCTTGAGTGCGGCTGACAAGCGTTGACGGGCTTCGTCGATCAACTGTCGGCGTTCGGTGAGTTCACGGATCACTCGCTCGCCGGTCTCCTTCTCGGCCATCGATTGGGCGAGATTCATCGTCAGCCGCAGGATGCGTAGTTCCGCAGTCTGGCGTTTGTGTCGCAGACCTTGCTCTTGGCTCGCGAGTTCCGCGATCGCTCCTTCATGGCCGGACGCCAGTTCGTCGAGTTCCGTTTTCTTCTTGCGGAAAGCTTTCAACTGCTCCTGCATCCGCACCAAAGTCATCTGGGCTTGGTTGTGCTCCTGCCCTCGGACTTCGCGCTCGGCTTCGGCAGCTTGGAGTTCCGTGAGCCGGGCTTCAAGTTCCGCTTGCACACGCTGGGCTTCCGTCGCCGTGCTCACAGCCACGGCCAGGGCTTCCTCGGCTTTGCGCTTGGCCTGGTCTCGTTGATCGGCCGCGACTTTCCACTCGACTTCGTACAGTTCCAGATTCTCCGTCTGTGTCTTCTCCTGCGAGCGGGATTCGATGATCTTCTCACGCAAGCCCCCCGCTTCGCCGGACAAGGCATCGACCTCCGTTTGCAAGGTGCGAATCGGCCCTTCGAGTTCGCTCGCCTGGTGGCGGAGCGTGGTTGCCTCGGTTTCAAGAGCGAGGATGATGGCGTCTCGCTTCTCGACTCCGTCGCGCAATTCCCGGAGTTCCGTCTTGCGAGACAGTCGACCACGGTTCGCCTCCGTCGGCCCGAGTGAGAGCACGCCATCGGCTTGCAGCATCAGGCCCGAGTGCGTCAGCCAGTGACAATGCGATGTCGTTGTCGTGGCCTCTTGAGCTGCGGCCAAATCCGAAACCAAGTAAACCGACCCCAAGAGTGTCTGCGTGAGTCCCGAAACATCACTTTCAACTAACCCGGCGAGACAAATCGGCGGCGGACGATCCCCAGGGAACTGCACCGGCGACACAGGTCCGCGTCGAGCTACGAATGCGACGCGACCGGGCAAATCCTGGGCCAGTTCTGCAATCGTTTCGAGCGAGACACCCGGTTTGACCACGAACGCTTCCGCCCGTTCGCCGAGGGCGATATCGACGAGGTGCGCCAACTCACGCGGCGCACGGAGCTGATCACTCACAAGGCCATACACGGCGGCTTGCCAGGCGCTGTCGCCAGCCGCGAGCTTCTCAAGGATTGCCCGCACGCCGGTGCCTAGCCCCTCGTGGCTGGCTTCCCAATCGGCGAGAGCATCCCGCCGCGCGACTGCTGTGGTGCGGGCCTGGCGTTCGGCGTCCAATCGGGCTTGCACCTCCGCGGCGGCGTTCAGAGCCACAGCCCGCTCTTGCTTTCTCGCTTCGATGTGAGCACGCATCTCTTGCACACGCTGCTGGATCGCGGAATCGTTCTCGCTGAGGTTCGCCAACAGCTCTCGCAAGGCCGCGAGCTTGAGTTTGGTCTCCGCAATCGACCGCTCTTTCCAGGCACAATCTGAGGCAGTCTTTTCGGAAGTCCGCTTGGTGCTCTCGGCTAAGTTCCGCGCGGTGGCTTCCGCACTCACGGTCGAGAGTTGTTGGTCCCGGAGCTTTTTGATTGCTGTCTCAAGCTGCTTGCACTTCGCCTGAATCTCGACCCAACCCACTTCGAGGGCCGCGGCTCGCTCCGTCTCGGCGCTCGCTCGCTTCTCAGCAAAGTCCAGTTGCGAACCATGTTCGTCGATATCTCGGGACAGTGTTCGCGCTCGTTCGCCAAGGGCAATGCGCTCTCGCCCCAGACGCAAGAGTTCCTCATCCCAACTCGCCACATTGGCTCGGTCGGCTTTGATCGTCGCTTGCCATTGCACCAGTTGCTCGCGGAGTTTCGCCAACTCGCCTTGGCGAGTTTCGAGGGCATCGTGGGTCTTTTGCCACTCGGCATCCAGTTGGGCCTGATCGGATTCGCCTGTCTTGGCGTCTTCGCTCATGGCCGCGAGGACACTTTGAATGCCAGTGAGGCGGGTAGTCTCCGTGGTGAGGTCAGCCGTCAAGGTGCGATACTCCACCAGCCCGACACTGAGCCGGAGGTCGCGCAGTTGATCTTGGTATTCTTGATGTTTCAAGGCTTTTGAAGCCTGATGACGCAGACCCTGGAGTTGTTTGCCGAGTTCACCGAGGATGTCGTTGACGCGGATCAAGTCCGTCTCGACTCGTTCGAGTTTTCGAAGTGTTTCGAGCTTCTTCGCTTTGAATCGGCTAATCCCCGCAGCTTCTTCAAAGATCAATCGGCGATCTTTGGGCGACGACGTCAACAGCGCATCGACTCGCCCCTGCTCAATGACGCTGTACGCTCCGTGCCCAGCCCCACTGCCGAGGAAAAGTTCCTTGATGTCTTTGAGCCGCGAAGGCTCACTGTTGACGAGATATTCCCCTTGGCCATCCCGGTAGACGCGCCGGGTGATCGTGACTTCTTCCGAGGGGTGGTCGAGGGTGCGCGAAGTGTTGTCAAAGGTCATGGTCACTTCGGCCATGCCCAGGCTCTTGCGGGTCGAGGAGCCATTGAAGATGACATCGGTCATGTCCGTGCCGCGCAGGTTCTTCGCGGACTGCTCCCCGAGGATCCAACGCACCGCATCGACGATATTGCTTTTGCCGCTACCATTCGGGCCAACGATGGCCGTGATCCCCGGCGCGAAGTCGAACCGCGTCCGCTCGGCGAACGACTTGAAACCCAAGATTTCGAGCCGCTTGAGCATGGGGCTGGTGAATCTCCCAAGCGTGATTTTCGAGGTTAAGAGCCGCGACCGCGAGGGAGCGTCTGGACCTTTCAGCCGCAGTCACTCCCTTGCGGTCGTGGCTCTTCAATACCCAGACTTTTCCATTCCGCATTCCGCAATTCCCAAATCAGCGGCTTCCGAAGACGCGGCCTGGCGAGCGGTTGAGAGCGGGGGCGAGGTCGGGCTTTGGCTCAGTTTTGATGGCGTCGGCTTCGCTCGGCAGGTCGTAACCCGCTTGGACGACTCCCGTTGTGCCACTTCGAGCCACTTCGAGGTCGGCTTTCGTGAGGTCGCGGTCGTTGCGGGAGATCGCAGCCAGTTGGGTGATGTTCAGGCCACGTGGGGCGTTGTCGAACATCAACGCGGAGGTCAGGAGGTCCGCTTTCTCAGCTCGGCGTAGGAACTCGACCGTCTCCGCGTAGCTGGCTCCGGACTCACCCAGAATCTGGACGATCTGGGCAACGTCGGTGCGGCATTGTTTCTCGACTGTCGTCGGTTCGCCGTTCTTGTCCTTCACGATGCGGCGAATGGTCGCTGTGGGTTCGCCATCTTTCGCGGAGACGATGAAGTCTTTGCCCAGTGGGAAGGAGAACGGCGTCCGCATGGCGAACTGGCTTCCGAAGAGCACGATTTCATTCCGACGTTCGGTGTTGACGTGGATCATCGGCTGAGAATCAGGTGCGGTATGATGGACAAAGAAGCTGGAATTCAGGGTCTTACCACGCACGGCATCATGGCGAGGGTCGGCGGTTCGCAAGGCGACAAAGGCCCCGTAGCGAAGTTGGGCATCCGGTTTCCGCATCAATTCCGCGAGCGAATCGAGGCTGATGGCATCGTCGAGCGAACCGAGGGCCGTCAGGCACTGGGCGCGGAAGGCGGGGTGTTTCTCGGCGAGTTCGGCGAGTGTTTTGACGCCATCACTGTGGCCAAGGTAAGCGAGGCTTTCAGCACACGCAAACCGTACCCACGGTGAATCGCTTTCCAAACCGATGCGGAACGCTTGGCGAGAATCCCCGCCGAGGGCTTCGAGTTTGATAGCGGCTGTCAGGGCCGTTTCGGGCCGGAGGAGGTCATCCTTCAACTGAGCGCGATACGGGCTATCCGAGGTGACCGGCGTCAGCGGCACTTGGCGAGCCACGAGCAGGTAGCGGGTGTGGTTGTGGCGGTAGGTCGGTGGCACATAGCTGATGACGAGCGGCTTGCCTTGCACCTTGGCATCGGCGAGCTTCTGGAGCTTTTCACCGGGGGCCGGGAACACGGCATTGAGCCGTTCAGCAATCACCATCGCAAGGCGTGGTTGTGGGCTGTTTTCATTCAGCAAGAAGTAATACGGGCGGTCGGTTTGGTTCTTAACGCCATCCCAGATGCGTGCGGCTTTCGGCCCTTCGATGACACCATCAACGTCGGTTTTCACTTCACCCGAGTGCCCAGGGGAGAGAATGCCTTCGGCGGTGGCCATGCGGTTGCCGGTGAGGAGAGTGCCTTCGTTCGCGGAAGGAGTCGCCCCGACGGGAATGCCACTCGATTGCATCGCTTCACGGGCAGCGCCCGCGATTTCGAAATTGCTCAAGTCGGTTTGGTAGAGAATCCCATTTTGCAGGCTGGTCGTGCGGCTTGATGGTGGCAAGCTGATCGCGGCATCGAGCCGGTCACCCGCACGAGCACCCGGTGGGATGACCGTGGAGATCAGGACGAGGGAAAATCGCTTCTCGGGGTCGTCAAAGAATTCTTTGGGGTTTGCTTTGTTCCGCCGAATGGCCTGTTCGAGCATCGTGCGGTAGGCATCCGGTTGAGGTGCGCTGCCGGTGCCTCGCAGGTTGTGAACCAACCCAACGCCCGACACGGGAATCGGATCGACGTTCCCGATGGCTGTTTTTGAACCGATGGTCGAGAAACTCTCAGCATCCGTGGCATCGTCCGCAATCTGGGGACGGCTGGTTTGCTGTGGCAGGCAACCGGTCAGAATCGCAAAGCCAACTCCAGCACAAAGACCCGCAATCCGTCGCATGGTCGCATCCCCCGTATTCCGTCCGCTGATGAACCCCCCAGCGAGACGGTTTCGGACAATACCAAGGGTCACGGTCCTGTCAAGAAATTTTCAGCCTGGATTCAAGTTGGGTTCATGGATGGGAGAAGCCCACACGCCAGCGAGTTGGCCACGGGGGGTGCTTGGGCGGGTGAGTATTAGACTCAGTGCCACGCTGCTAAGACCCAACACCACAGTCCCTGCGAGGCCGTAACGCACGACGAGACCCACCGTCGCGGGGATGAAGAGTTGCCAGAGGCACACCGCGACAAGCAAACCACAGGAGATCGGCAAGAAGTATTTGAGACACGTCATCATCACTTGGTCAATCCGCAAGCGGGGCAACGACCAACGCATCCACATCATCACCAGCACTAAGACTGAAGCCTTCGAGATGAAGACGGTGGCGTTGAGAGCATGACCGAGCCAGGGGCCGAAAGCGGTCGTCGGCTCGAAGTTTAAGAATCCTGTGTGCCAGCCGCCGAGGAAGAGGATCGTGGCCAGGCCGCTGACCGCAAACATGCTGGCATACTCGGCCATAAAGAAGAAGGACCAACGCAAGCCACTGTACTCCGTGTGAAAGCCACCAACGAGTTCGCTCTCAGCCTCAGCGAGGTCAAACGGGGCACGCTTACAGCTGGCTGTCGCCGTGATGAAGAAGATCACGAAAGCGAGCATCGTAAATGGATCGTGGAACAGGTTCCAGTCCCAGAAGTAGCCGAGTTGTTGGTTGCCGATCGTGTTCAGGTTCAGAGTCCCCGTCAGGCAGATTGGCACGAGCACACAGAGACTCCGAGGGACTTCGTAACTGACGACCTGAGCCGCCTCGCGCACCCCACCAAAGAGCGACCACTTACTCGCGGATGAATACCCAGCGAGCAGGATGCCAAAGACTTCGCTCGAAAGCACGGCGAGCATAAAGAAGGCCGCGATATTGAGTTCGTGGGTGACGAGAGCACAGCCGAAGGGCAAAGCGATGAAGCCTGCAAAGGAAGCACAAAACGCGAGATACGGAGCGGCATGAAACAAAAATCGATCCGCACCATCGGGGGCGAAGTCTTCCTTACTCAAAAGCTTGATACCATCGGCCAACGACTGTAGGAGGCCATAGGGCCCGGTGCGCGTCGGCCCGAGGCGATCTTGCATCCGCCCGGAGACTTTCCGTTCCGCCCAGATGTACATCAACGACGAAATGCCGATAAAGCCCAAGATGAGGCCCGCAGCCAGGGCCGCGAGTGCCCAGGGGAGTGCCTCGGGGGGGAGGTAACCGGCGAGGAAGTCGCTCACATCAGTTCTCGGCAAGAGTCGGTCTGGCGGGAAGTCCGCGATGTTGTCATCATGCCGAGGATGCACCCGCTCCGCAAGCCCCTGGGAATGCTTGGCCGCCGATTGACGACGGCCCGATTGGGGAACGCGCCGTTACCACCTGTCTACAAGCAAGCCCCGATTCCTGCCGCCGAGACAGTCGCGGAAACCATCGAGGGGGCGAGAAGTGCCAAGTTAGCCAGTGTCGAAGCGGCGCTGTTTCTTGCCGATGAGGCGTTGAGTGCGAAACGAATTGCGGATGTGGCGATGTTGGATAACGCCGCCGAGGCAAAGCAGCTAGTAGAGACTCTGCAACGAATGTATGAAAATGACTTGAGCGCGTTTCAAATCGAAGAATTAGCAGGGGGCTATCAAATCCTGACGCGGCCCCAATACCACAGTTGGCTGTTGCGCTGGCGCCGCACTGGCCACGATCTGCGCTTGACGCCGACGATTATGGAAACTCTCGCCGTCATAGCGTATCGTCAACCCATCACACGCGCAGATATTGAAAAAATACGTGGTACCGCCGTGACGGAGCCGATCCGCATCTTGATGGAGCGCGGCTTGGTCCGCAGTGCAGGACGCGAAAAAAGCCTAGGAAGACCGCAGATTTACGCCACGACGAAGAAGTTCTTGCAACTCTTTGGATTAAAAGAACTCGCATCTCTACCTGAAGTGGATAGCCTACCTGCACCAAAGAATTGACATGATTGGTGTGGTGATGGCGGTCGCGCAGAGCAATTTTTTTACCATTTTTTTGAAAATAGGGACAGTTCGGCTCTTCTCAGAATTCCGGAGTGATATAGATTCAATCTCTGTTGATGCTCACATTCCCGATTCAGGAGTTTTCACATGGCAAAAGGTAAGGTCGTCGGCACCATCAGCAAGCGCAAGATGGTCGAAGAAGCACTCGCCAACGTGGGCGATGTTGGCCCACAAGAACTTCACCAGTACATCATGGACAAGTACAAGGTGAACATCGGCTACCAAATGATTTCGTCTTACAAGTCGAATCTCAAGAAGGCCAACGGCGGCACCACGACCGCGATCGGCAACTACTCCGTCGGCATCCGTGACCTCGCCACCCTGCAAGACCTCATCGCCCGCAACGGCAAAGACCAAATCATCGCTCTCGCCAAGATGCTCTCCAAGAGCAGCACAGCCCCAGCCGCTGAGTAAGTGAACCGAGCCAGTGGATGATGTGTCCTCAGAGTCTTGGTGTTGAGTACCAAGACCAAGGGCGAGTGGCGAAATGGCAGACGCAGGGGACTTAAAATCCCCCGGTAGCAATACCGTGCGGGTTCGAGTCCCGCCTCGCCCAAATCGGATGAATCGAAGTGTTTGAGCTACTTCTCATCAAACGCAATCAACTGTCCCCTGTCCAACGTTCTAGGCGTTCGGCAGGGGACAGTTGCCTTTCCAAGCAGATCAACCTCTATCTCGGCTCCCAGCGCCAGTTCAAGATCTCGGGCAAGTCGATGCCTTTTTCACTGATGTAGGCTTTGTGCTGGGCCCGGAGTTCTTGCATCGCCGTGACGATGCCAGCCGCTTTCTCTTTCAGGCCCGGCACGCGATGGACCACATCCAGCACGAGCTTGTAGCGGTCGATGTCGTTCAGCACACACATATCAAACGGTGTCGTGGTCGTGCCTTCCTCCTTGTAACCGCGAACATGCCAATGGGCGTGTCCGTGGCGGCGATAGGTGAGCCGGTGGATGAGCCAGGGGTAACCGTGGAAGTTGAAGATGACCGGGACATCCGTGCCGAAGAGGGCATCGAACTCCGCATCGGTTAGGCCATGCGGATGCTCGGTATCCGGTTGCAGTTTCATGAGATCAACGACGTTGACGACCCGTACCCGGACTTCGGGCAGATGCTCACGCAGAAGCATCACGGCAGCGAGTGTCTCCATCGTGGGTACATCGCCACAACACCCGAGGACGACATCGGGTGTACCGGGGGTGCTGGCCTAGGTCCACTCGCCGAGACCCGCTTCGCAGTGCGCTTTGGCTGCCGGCCCATCGAGCCACACCGGAGCCGGCTGTTTCCCGGCGATGATGACGTTGACCCGGTTCCATGTCCCCAACACGTGCCGCGTGATGTAAAGCAAGCAGTTCGCATCAGGTGGCAAGTACACCCGAATGATCTCCGATTTCTTGTTGACCACATGATCGATGAAGCCGGGGTCTTGATGGCTGAAGCCGTTGTGGTCTTGCCGCCAGACGTGGGAAGTCAGCAGGTAGTTCAAGCTCGCAATTGGCTTACGCCAGGGGATATGCTGGCAGACTTTCAGCCACTTCGCATGCTGGTTAAACATGCTGTCAACGATGTGGATGAAGGCTTCGTAGCAGTTGAAGAAGCCATGCCGCCCCGTGAGGAGGTAGCCTTCGAGCCAGCCTTGGCATTGGTGTTCGCTGAGCACCTCCATCACTCGGCCATCGGGTGACATATGCGTGTCGTTGGCTTCGATGGGGTCCACAAAGCCACGCCCCGTGATGCTGAGGACATCGGCCCAGCGGTTGGAAGCATTTTCATCCGGGCTGAAGATGCGGAAGTTCTTCGCAGCCAAGTTCGCCTTCATGACGTCCCGGAGGTAGGCCCCTTGTACTCGTGTCGCCTCGTGGATCGAGTGAGCAGGCACGGTGTAGGTCTCAACCTCGGGCAGGATCAGCGGCTCGCGTAACAGCCCGCCGTTGGCTTGGGGGATGGCCCCCATGCGTTTGACTCCCTTCGGGGCAAGTGTGACCAACTCGGGCTTCAAGCCGCCCGTGGGGGTGAAGAGTTCGTCAGGGCGATAGCTCTTCATCCAGCTTTCGAGGGTGCGGATGTGATGCTCTTTCTCCATGTCGCCCATCGGCACTTGGTGCGAGCGCCAAGAACCCTCGACGACTTGGCCATCAATCTCATGCGGGCAAGTCCAGCCTTTTGGCGTTCGGAGGACGATCATCGGCCAACGGGGCCGACCTTGGAAACCGTTCTCCCGGGCGTCCGCCCAGATGCGGCGAATCTCGCTAAAGACTTGGTCGAGTGTTTCCGCCATCTTGGGGTGCAAGACCTTCGGGTCGTCGCCTTCGACGAAGTACGGCGTGTAGCCGTAGCCCCACATCAGGTCGCTGAGTTCCTCGTGGGGGATGCGTGAGAGCAGCGTCGGGTTGGCGATCTTGTAGCCGTTGAGGTGCAAGATCGGCAGCACAGCGCCATCACGCACGGGGTTCAGAAACTTGTTGCCATGCCAGCCGGTGGCCAGTGGCCCGGTCTCAGCTTCGCCATCACCGATGACACACGCCGCGACGAGGTCGGGGTTATCGAACACGGCCCCGAAAGCGTGAGACAAGGCATAACCCAACTCGCCTCCTTCATGGATGCTACCGGGTGTTTCGGGGGCGACGTGCGACGGGATGCCACCGGGGAAGCTGAACTGCTTGAAGAGCTTTTGCATCCCGGCTTCGTCGGGGGTGATGTTGGGGTAAGTCTCGGTGTAGGTGCCTTCGAGGTAGGTGTTGGCCACCATTCCCGGCCCACCGTGGCCTGGCCCGCAGATGTACAAGACATCGTGATGGTCCCGGGCGATGATGCGGTTCAGGTGGGCGTAGATGAAGTTCAGCCCCGGCGTCGTTCCCCAGTGGCCGAGCAGGCGGGGCTTGATGTGCTCCCGACGGAGCGGCGTTTTCAGAAGCGGGTTATCGAGGAGGTAAATCTGGCCCACGGAAAGGTAGTTCGCCGCACGCCAGTAGGCATCTAGGAGATCAAAGTTCTCGGTCATTCGAAAGGTCCTCACAGAGGGTTTTGAGAGGCATCGGGCGATTCGGAGAGGAGTTGTTGGCCATGGATGGCCAGGAGGGTTTCTTCTTGGGCAGGGTATACTCGGACGGCAAACTCGCCCAGCCAACGGAGCTTGCCAGTGACACGCTCGCGGATTGGTTCGGAATGCTCGCCGATGCCACCGGTGAAGACCAAGAGTTCGATGCCACCCAAGACCGTGGCCGCCGCGGCGACTTCCTTAGCCACCGAAACGACGAACATTTCGACAGCCAGTTTGGCCGAGGATTCTCCGGAGTTGAGGAGCTTCTGCATATCCCCCGTGATCCCCGAGATACCAAGCAAGCCCGAGTGGTGGTCGAGCATATCCTCGACTTGATCGACACTCAGCCCACGTCGGAGAAGTTGCAACACTACTCCCGCATCCAACCGGCCTGGCCGCGTGGCCATGAGCACGCCATCGAGAGGCGTGTAACCCATGCTCGTCGTCTGGCTCCGGCCATTGAGCATCCCACAGACGCTCGCCCCACTCCCCAGGTGGGCGACCACCACCCGGCCGTTTGCGGGCTTGGGTTCGTGTTTTTGCAGTTGCAACGCGATACTCTCGTAGCTCAGGCCATGAAAGCCGTACCGACGGAAGCCTTGGTCGTGATACTCTCTCGGGATCGGGAGTCTTCGTTCGGTTTCGGGCAACGTGCTGTGAAAAGCGGTGTCAAAACAGGCATATTGTCGAACGTGTGGATACTGTTCGGCGAGCGCCTCGATCACGGCCAGAGCGGGTTTCATGTGAATCGGAGCTAATTCGGCGAGAGTCTGCAAGCGAAGCAACACCGCCGGTGTCACCCATGTCGGGGCCGTGAACTCCGCGCCGCCATGCACCAAACGGTGCCCGATGGCGTGGATTTCACGATGTTCACATAGCCACCTTCGGACCAACTCTACGACTTGCTGGGAAAGTGAGTCACTTGAGTGGGGTAACGCCAGCGACTGCAAGGCTTGCGTACCGTCGAACCGACCGACTTTGAGTGAAGAGGAACCAACATTAATCGTGACAATCATCCAGCCATACCTCCGAAGAGAGTCAGCAGGAGGGCGATATCAGCACTCTATTCTCAAGTCCGCACTCCGACGAGACTGACAACCGACAGGTGAATGGGTGACGACTGGTGCCATCGATTCCTCTCGACAGGTTTGGGTTTTTCGGGGTAATGTCCCGTCGGCTTTCTGTCCTTTCAGGAGTTCCGGGATGAACGATCCTCAAAACCCCATTGACTCGGTTCCCGTGGACCGCCCGATTGTCCCACGGTTTGGTGGGATGAATGGTCTCTCTGATCTTCCTGATCTCCCGCCGATCTCCATCCCTGAGTCGCGGATCATCCCCTCCCCGGCGACGCCGATCCCAGCCCCATCTCCGCGGGTGGTTGTTGACCTGCCGAAACCGTCGCCCTCGATTCGCATCGAACCACCGAAGCCGAGCGTTCCGCCAAGCCCGACAGCCGAGGTGATCCCTGTTCCGCCTGCTCCTGAGGCGAAGTGGGTATCGGAAGCCTTGGGGAACCTGTTCACCAAACGTCGAGCCGCTCTCGGCGCCGCTGGGGCACTCGTCTTCGGTGCCCTGGGCATGCAACTGATCCTCGGCACGAAAGCGAGTACCCTGACCACAAAGGCGACGGAAGTCGCTGCCGTAGCAACCACGCCGCCCACAGCGCCGACGACAACGCCAGCGACGAAGGGGACTGAGCCAGAACCGAAGACACCTGCGGAGAATCCCGCGGATTCTAAGAAGCGATTTGAGATTCCTCTGCCAGTGCCACCAAACTCTGAGAACGAACCGAAACCAGAGGTTTCACCAGGCCTGACCGTGATCTCGATTCCATCCAACCCAAGTGCTTCGAACACCACCTCCCCACCTGCCCCAACAGTGCCTCAGCGACTCCCCAGGACTGGTGATCCTAAAAACGATTCCACGAAAACCCCACCACCTCCATCCTTCGAAGACCCGGAGGCGTTACGGAAGCGTAATGGCGTGATGACCGCAGGTCATCAGGAGCCAGCACCGATGAATCCCAGCGGACCGGGGCCCATGGCAACGACGGTTGGGGGTTCAGCGCCGGGAGCCTCCCCACTCATTCCAGTAGTTCCTCCAGCGATGGGTCCTGCTGTTGCTGTCCCGGCGTTGCCAGCTCCCTCGACGCCACCTGTCGGCATCACTCCGCCAGGGGTCGTCGCACCGGCCCCTGTGACTCCAGTGCCATTGATCAACGTGCCGTCAGTCGCGCCGATTACCGCCGCAGTGCCAGAGGTGAAGCCTATCGTTGAGATAGGTTCTACCCTGCCGCTGGTAACGGAACCTTCGCTTGCAGTCACAGCCCTGATCGGCCCCACTCTCGCGGTGACGAAACCAACCTCAAAACCAGTGGACCTAGCAACGACATCGACGATCCCAGAACAGAAGAAAACGACCTTCATCAAGCCGCAAGGTGGCGAAACTGTGAGCCCAATGAACACAGGGCTGCAAACCACCGCAGCGTTCGATCCGAAAGGTGGTACGACACCACCACCGGCGAGCTTGGGTATTGTTGTTCCTGGTGCAACGCCTCCGGTGCCGGATCCGAAGAACACGGCCACTGGGATTAACAACGTTGGGATTATTCAAGTCCCACCTCCGATTACAGAGCCGAAGCCACTCCCGATGACACCAGAGGTTCCCAAGATCATCCCACCCGCACCCCTACCCGGGGGAAGCGGATCACCGTTCACAGAGGTCCAGCCACTGGCTGTGAAGCCGATGGCACCTGTCCTGGAGCCAGTGCGTGCGGCCAACACGCGGACGAGCTTTGATGTTGATGTCTACCAAGCCCAGCCGAACGAAAGCTACGATAGCATCTCTCGGCGGCATTATGGCAACGAGGTTTACGCCCGTGCTCTCCAGGAGTTCAATGGCAACCGCGTTCTGCGTCCCGGAGACTACGTCGAACTGCCACCACTCGCGGAGATGCGCCGTCGGACTGGCCGCGTGGTCAATGGCACGCCCACGTCCAACCCCACGCCGGCTTGGAATGCTACACCCGGCACCCCAGCGCCAAGCAAAGGCCGGCAATACCGCATCCCACGAGACGGCATGACCCTCTTCGATGTCGCCGACGCTGTGTACAACGACCGCACGCAGTACCGAGCCATCCGCGCAGCGAACCCTGACCGCGACCCCAATGCCATGCTGAAAACCGGCGATACCATTAACCTGCCCGCTGCACGGTAACAACGGCTCGGTTCAAAGTCGGGTATCAGCAGAAGAGCCGCGACCGCGAGGGAGCGTTCGGCAGATCCTGTCAAAACACTCCCTTGCGGTCGTGGCTCTTCAAACCTGGAAATCCATCGATTTGAACCACGCCATAACAACGTTGAAAGGAGCCATCGCTCATGGCTGATGTCGAAATACCGGATCCAGATGAAGTGAAAGAAAAGGCCGAGAACCCCTTCACCAGGTTGGTGGCGTTTTTCGTGGCGATCTATGCCGTCGCGTTGGCGTTCGCCTCGCTCGGTGGCGGGGACGTGGATAAGGACAAGTTCATCTCGAAGCAGGAAGAAGCTCGGGTCGAGAGCAAAGCCCAACAGGACGAGTTCAACACCTGGAACCGCTTCCAAGCCAAATCGATCCGCGAAGCCTTGTATCGTAATGAACGCGAACGCCTCGAAACTGAGCGTGAGGTGGTTCCTGCGGAGTTCAACGCCTCGCCACTTAAGAAGATGCTGCTGGAACGTGCGGCTAAAGAAGAAGCCCGCATGAAAGCGGACAAAGCCGAACTCGAAGCCGAGGCCAAGGCCATCAACAAAACCGGCAAGGATGACATCCAGAAAATCCGGGACGAACTCTCCAGACTGGACCGCAAAGACCCCTACTTCGAGTACGGCGAAATGGGCCTGCAACTGGCCATCGTGCTCGCCTCCATTTCGATGATCGCCAATAAGAAATGGGCCTTTGCGCTCTCGGTGGTCCTAGCTCTCGTTTCGATCGTTTTCACCATCAACGGCTTCTATCTCCTCGCCAAAATCCCTGGCATCGAGCATTGAGTTTTCAGCCACGGCGGCTACTCAGAGAGTACAACCTGATTGTCCTTTCTGAGTAACCGACCATGCGACTCTTGCTTACCATCCTCACTCTCACACTCGGCACGCTCACCGCCTCCGCACAAGACCCCGCCGGCATTGCCGGTGGCGGCTGGCGTGGTGAGTGGACCAGCGACAAGAACGGCCATCATGGCCCGATGCGAGCCTTTGTTCGCCCGCTGAATGATGGCTCGTATCGCGTCTGGTTTGCAGGCCGTTTCGCGGCCGTCATTCCTTTCGCTTACCCTGCTCGGCTCACCGTCTCCGGGGTCTCGCCCGAAGGGGTACTCCTCAACGGTTCGCAGTATCTCGGGCCTGGCCTGGGGGACTTCCGCACCACCGCGACCGCGAACCCGACGCTGCTCGACGCTCGCTTTTTCGCCAAACGGGACTCGGGCCGTTTTGTTCTCACCAGAGGCCGCTGATGCCACCCGTCGTCGTCCTCAATGCCGTCGGCCTGACGCCACGTCTCTGGCCACTCGCCCCACGACTTCAAAAAGCCGTGAGTTGGCATGTGCCCGTACGGGAGGTATTGCCTGCGGTCACGTGTACGGCCCAAGCCACGATCCTCACGGGTCGCTCACCGGAGCAGCATGGCATCGTCGCTAACGGCTGGCACTTCCGGGACACGAACGAAGTCCGCTTTTGGCAGCAATCGAACCGCCTGATCGAAGCCGAGCCACTTTACGAAACCCTCGCTAAACAAGCCGCGGCCAAGGGGAAACCGTTCCGATGTGCCAAGCTCTTCTGGTGGTACAACCAAGGGGCCAAGGTCGAGATCAGCGTGACGCCGAAGCCGTGGTACGGCGTCGATGGCAATAAAGTCTTCGGCATCACCGGCATGCCTGTTGGCCATGCGGAGAAGCTCGAAGCGGAACTCGGGGCTTTCCCTTTCAGCACCTTCTGGGGGCCGATGGCTGGGCTGCCGTGTACGCAGTGGATCGCGCGATGCGCTGCGAAAGTCCTCCGCGACGACCGCCCGGATCTGACCCTGGTGTACCTGCCGCACCTCGACTACGAACCGCAACGCCGGGGGCCAAGCGGCTGCGACATGGCCAAGCACGTCCGTGAACTCGACGACGCTTGCGAGCCGATTTTGGACGCCGCAAAAGCCAATGGCGCCGAGGTCTGGGTCGTCAGCGAGTATGGCCATTGTGACGTGAATCAGCCGGTCTACCTGAACCGCATCCTGCACCAAGCGGGGCTGCTGGCTGTGCGTGGCGGGCCGTTTGGGGACCAACTCGACCTCTACGGCTCACGGGCCTTTGCGGTCGTCGATCACCAACTGGCCCATGTCAGTGTCCCCGACCCGGCCGATGTGCCACGGGTCCGCGAGTTGCTTGCCGCAGTCCCTGGCGTGGTCAAGGTGTACGTCGGCGAGGAGCGTGCCGAGATTGGCTTGAATCATCCGCGTGCTGGGGAAATCGTGCTACTCAGTGAGCCGAAGGCTTGGTTCGCCTACCCCTTCTGGCCAGATGATGCCCATGCCCCGGACTATGCCCGTGCCGTGGCCATTCACCACAAGCCTGGCTACGACCCTTGCGAACTCTTCTTTGACCCGGCTCTCAAGTTCCCGAAACTCCGTGCCGCCCGCCGCTTGATCCAGAAGAAACTCGGCTTCCGCACCATCTTTGACGTCATCCCCCTGAACGCCGACTTGGTCCGAGGCAGTCACGGCCTCGCGGCCGCCAGCCCCGAAGACCGCCCCCTCCTCGCTGGGCACGGCCCAGCACCGGCGGACACCCATCTCCACCAGGTGAGGGACATACTGCTCGGTCGGTTTGAGTAAGATATCGCTTGATGGATGCGAAAAGTTGCGTGAAGCGGATTACCGGTTCATCCCGGCGAGGATTTCAAGAGTGATGCGCTCTTGCATGGTTTGATCCCAGGCGAGCTTTTCGTTGGTGATCATTTCACTGACTTGAGCCATGATGATGCGTTGCAGTTCAGGGAACGGGATGCTGTTGAGGTCGTAGACTCCTGCAGCGGCGAACTTGCCAATGATGCGTTCGGTCAGCTTCTGGCGAATCTTGGCGTTGGGGTCACCGTTCATGCCGAGACCGGTTTGCATGCCGGAGTTCTTGAGGTTGGCTCCAGAACTCGGGCCACCGCTGTAGGTCGGAGCGCCCGCCGGGGCACCGAGCGAGATGATCCCTGATTCGGGCTTGTCCGAAGGCTGGCCGAGAGCGTTCAAGTTTTGGTTGGTGACACGCGGAGCGGGTGTCGTGGCAATGCTGCGGTAGACACCAGACATCGCGGAGACTCCACTGCCTGCCGCGACCAGCGGGGCCGGGGCGACGACAGCCCCGACTTCGGGAGCACCTCGGACTAATAACACTTGTGGGGGGGTCTGCAGGACTTCTGGAGGCACGACGGCCATCGCTCGGAAGCCGTTCGGCAAGCGGACGTCAAAGCCCGCTTGTGGCGACGTTCCGGGGACATAACTCTCGGCGACTTCGGCCCAGCGAGCCAAGACGACACGAAGTTGATCCGTGTCTCGGAAGCGAGCGTTGACTGGTTGCCAGGAGTCGTTCTTTTTGCCTACGATCCAGCCTGAGTCGATGATGACAATCTCTTTGACTGCTTCGTCACGGAAGATTTCATCGAGCGGACTGAGGCCAAACGACTCGGCGAGCACGTCTTCAATCCAGCGGTCACGCTCGACACGGCTCAGATTCAAGCCTTCCTGATCGAGGACTTGTTCGAGCAACTTCTTGGCATCAGCACGGAGGAGTGAAAGTGGTTTGTGACGATTTCGAACGGGATCAATCCGTTCTGAGATGCGCGCATGAGCTTTCTTGCGGGTATCTTGAGGGTTGGCGGTCCCTCTCAAGTTGATGATGCCGCTGGCAGGGGCGGTGGCAGGTGTAGGGGCGGACGGAGTCATGGGTCGCTCAACACGAAATCTGGCAACGCCTGAATGATAGAACGCGAAATCCGCCGATGAGCGAAGAAAGAGAGACCGCCAGGACTTTTCCGAATTTCGGGATTGTGCCAGGAAATGCAACAACCCAGCCAATTGGCTGGGTTGTTGGAGCAGCAAGCTGATCGACTTAGACTTTGGGTGGCAGATCGGAGAACACAGGAGCCGAAGGCGTGACCCGCTGGGGGGCTTTGACCGGTTCTGGCTCGACCGAAAGACGAGGATTGACGCCGTTGCCAGCGGAGGAGATTTCTTGATCCATGCCGTTCACGGATTCTTTGAAGGCGATAATTGTCTTGCCCAATGAGCGACCAACATCGGGGAGTTTACGACCAAAGAGAAGTACACCGATCACGAGCAACGCGATCATCTCCGGCATACCGAGACCAAACATGTTCATCCTCCTCCAGAGAGAGCCTTGCGGCATTAGGTGGGATCGATCGTCGGTCATGAGGAGGTTCAATGGAACCCAGCCGACATTCAACAAGCCTATTCTATCACTGCTTGGGACTGTCCGGCAACCGTTTTTGTTCCCAGAATCCGGCGAAAAGCTCACGGCTGAGGGGAAGGAAGCTCCTTCATTTGTTGTCTACGTGATAGATGAGATCGTCTCGCTCGGTACGAAACATAAAGTAGGGAGGCTAGAACGATCACGCCTCCGAGGAAGTAGACCCAACCATGCCACGTTTGCTTGGCAGGCTCGATCTTGACAAAGTGTTGACCGAAGATTCCATCCGCGGTTCGTACAACCTCGCCCTCTTGAATTCCAAGAGTGGTCGGACCAGTATCGCCCAAAACCCGGACCTCTTGACCATCGGATAGTGGAATCTTGAGTGCTTCAAATTCCTGATGTGTGATGTTGTGTCTGACGGACGTGACACGCAGAATGGATTCGTACTTTTCGGAAAGTTGAGGATCTGCAAGGGCAACGAGATACACCCGAATCGACTGGATTTCCCAGCGACCGCCAGTAGCAGACCATTCAAAATCCCAACGCTCTCGCCTCTCTTTCAAGCCATTCGGAGTGCCACAGCTCATCGCTTCCCGAAGTTCGCTGAGCTTACGCTGTTTTTGGTCAATGATACTGCACAGCGAGTCGGGGTTTTGAACAAGTTCAAACGACAGCACAATTCGCTTGAACTGATCCACACGGATGAAGCAAGCCCCGTATGGAGTATCATACTCGATTTGGATGATTCCATTTGTCGATGAAATTCGTGTCGGCTGAGTGCGTACTAAATCCATGTAGCTCTTGCCCAGTGCACCACAACGATCTAAGCCCTGGAGATTAGAATTCGAGAGAATCCAGCGTTTTGACGCATTTCTGTCTGGGCTCTCTTTTGCACTGACATGGCTAACTGACTTCGAGATATCATTGTAAAACCTCACCGAAAGAGATGTTTTCTCTCCTTGGCTATATTTTTGGACACAGTCTTCAAGAGGTTTTTGGTTCGGATCGGGATTCTCTGTATGAGAGATGGTCTTAACATTCTGTTCGCTAAAGAATTGGTTACCGAACTGAGCGTATACCGTGGAACCTTCTGCAGTATATGTAGATTTCGCATTTTCGAACTTCGTTCGTTTGAGCTGCATAGTGAGAATTGTAGAATTAAAATAATCTTGTTGGAGGTGGGTCATCGCTTGGAGAAGAATCTCTTGATTCTGATTTAGGGTTTGGGCGCTCAACAGAGAGCAATTCCAAAAAACCGAGAAACCCATCATGCCAAGCAATATTCTGTACACAATTGAACTCCAGGACTCAGCCTGTGAGCCCAAATGGATGTGGTTTTGCTGTTAACCCGGAAACGTCGACATCATTCTCAAGTCCAGACACTTTTACCACCGCCCATCTGCTGAGTCAACGATCCCGAGCACAAATTGTGGTCGTTCGCACCTCAGTTTCGGGAGAGCTCAAGCCGGCGCGATTTTTTGGCGCACATTCGCCTTGTGGCGCGGGCGATGGGTGATATTTTGAGGGTTTATTGAAGACCGTTTGCTGCGTAGACCCCGAGGCTGTTCATGAAGGTTCGTTCGAGCGTGAAGCGCATCTGCGACAAGTGCAAGCTGATCAAGCGGCACGGTGTCGTGCGTGTTATCTGTGAAGATCCCCGCCACAAACAACGCCAAGGATAAGGAAGCCGACCATGCCCCGTATTCAAGGTGTTGACCTTCCTGCCAACAAGCCAACGCACATCTCGCTGCGTTACCTCAAAGGCATCGGGCCGACCACGTCGCTCGAACTCTGCGAAAAGGTCGGTATCGACCCACAACGCCGAGCCAGCGAACTGACCGACGATGAAGTGGCGAAGCTCGCCGTGACCATCGATCGGGATTACCTGGTGGAAGGTGCTCTCCGCCGCTTCGACGGTGGTAACATCCAACGCCTCAAAGAAATCAAGTCGTACCGTGGCGACCGGCACCGTAAGAACCTGCCTTGCCGTGGTCAGCGCTCGAAAACCAACGCCCGCACCCGGAAAGGCCCTCGTAAGACGGTCGCCGGTAAGAAGGGCGTCAAGGACAAGTAAAATAGCCGCTCGGTAATGGCTTGCCTTCGCCGAGCGATTTTTCCCATTTTTACACTCCGTACTGACAGCTAACCGCTGAAAGCTCCAAGCGAATCATGGCCAAATCTAAGAAGAAAAAACAACGCCGCAACGTGAGCAAGGGAGTTGCTCACGTTCAGTCGTCGTTTAACAACACCATCGTGACCATCACCGACACCAATGGCGATACGCTTTGCAGCGTCTCCGGTGGGGCCGTCGGCTTCAAAGGCAGCCGTAAGAGCACGCCGTTCGCCGCCCAACGGGCCGCGGAAGAGTGTGCTTCGAAGGCTGCCAAGTTTGGTCTCCGCGAAGTCGAAGTTCGCGTCAAAGGCCCAGGTGCTGGCCGCGAATCCGCGATCACCGCCCTGCAAGCCTCCGGGTTGAACGTCCGACAGATCGAAGACGTCACCCCGCTGCCGCACAACGGTTGCCGCCCGCCGAAAAAGCGCCGCGTCTAACTTGTTTGCTGGAATTCGAAGCCCTGCCGGCGTCCTTGTCAGTGTGGCGACCGGCATCTTCATTTCCATACCCGATTTCCGACCCAGGGGTTCGAATCGGGCGCTCTTCGCACGTGACAATTCCCCAAAGTGCCTAGTGACTAGTTTCTAGTGGCTAGCAAAACCATGGGGCTAGTCACTAGCGTCTAGCCACTTAAGTGTCTGACCCCTGATCAAGCACTGACGATCCGATTCTTGAAGGTTGAACGATGGCCCGTTTTCTGGATTCCGTTTGCAAGCGCTGCCGCCGAGAGCAGATGAAGCTCTTTTTGAAAGGCTCACGCTGCCATTCCCCAAAGTGCCCGATTGACCGTGAAGCTCCCCCACCCGGGATGCACGGCCTGCGCCGCTCGAAGCAGTCCGAATACGGTCTGCGTCTGCGTGAAAAGCAACGCCTGAAGTGGTTCTATGGCGTTCTCGAAGCCCAGTTCCGCCGCTACTTCGAACTGGCCACCCGCTCGCCGTCCAACACCGGCGAAACGCTCCTCAGCATTCTCGAACGTCGCCTTGATAACGTCATCTGCCGCTTGGGCTTTGCGAAGTCTCGCAACATGGCTCGCCAGATGGTCGCCCACGGCCACGTCGAAGTGAACGGCAAGAAGTGTGACATCCCGAGCATGCTCCTGAAGCCAGGCGACAAGGTCAAAGTCAAGGTCCGCGCTCGCTCGCAGCAGATGGCCAAGCTCTCCTTGCAGGAAATGCCTCCGCAAATCCCGGACTTCCTTGCCATCACCAACAACGACGAGCCAGAAGGCACGCTGACCCGCATGCCGACCCGAGCCGACGTGGACCCACGCATCAGCGAAATCCGCGAGCAGCTCATCATTGAAATTGTGACGCGGTAACCAGTCGGCTACTGGTTCTGGATACACTGAGTAACTAGTGACTAGTTTCTAGTGACTAGATAAAACCAAATACCTGGGTCCTTGGCTCTTGACTAGGCACTAGCAACTAGACACTAGCCACCCCGATATTCCCAGCGACCGCGAATCGCTGGGTAACCTGTTTCCCTAGTTTCGAATCGGCTGAGGCTTGCTGTGTGGTCGATGTTTCTCCGCTTCGCAATGGAGAACTCGGTCGCGGAAAGCTGCCTCGGAAGAATCGGAGGACATCATGCGAATTCGTTGGCGTGGGCTGGAATTGCCCAACCGTGTAGCCTCGGAACGAGGCTCCCTGTCGGATACCTACGGTCGGTTTTATGCCGAGCCGTTCGAGCGTGGCTTCGGGATGACCGTCGGCAATAGTCTGCGGCGAATCCTGTTGTCGAGCCTCGAAGGCAGTGCCGTGACCCGGATCAACATCCAGGGCGTGCAGCACGAGATCAGCACCATCCCGGGTGTCGTCGAAGATGTCACGGACATCATCCTCAACATCAAGAGCTTGGTGGTCAAAAATACGTCGGATATGCCGAAGACCATCCGCATCGATAAACACGGTGCTGGGGAAGTCAAAGCGTCGGACATCCAGCACGACGAAAGCGTGCAGATCATCGACCCCGATCACCACATCTGCACTCTGACGTCCGATGTGCCATTCGTCATGGAAATGACGGTGGAAAACGGTCGCGGTTACCGTATCGCGGACGACAACCTGAAAGAGCGCGAAATTGGCGTGATCCCAATCGATTCGAGCTTCTCACCTGTCGTTCGCGTCAAGTACGACATTGAAGAAACCCGCGTCGGTCAGAAGACGAACTACGACAAGCTCGTGCTCGAAATCTGGACGAACGGTACGGTCAGCCCGCAGTTGGCCCTCGTCGAAGCGGCCAAGATTCTGCGCAAGCACTTGAACCCGTTCATCCAGTATGCCGAGCCTGGCCCAGAAGTCCCACTGGACGACGGCGCCATCGAAATCGGCACCACGGTCAGCAGCTCCGTGGACACCGAACTCGAACGCAAACTCAACATGAGCCTCGCGGAACTCGAACTCTCGGTCCGTGCGACAAACTGCCTGGAAAGCGAAGGCATCGCCACCGTACGTGACCTTGTGATCCGCTCCGAAGACGAACTTCTCGAAGTCCGTAACTTTGGCGAAACGACTTTGAAAGAAGTCCTCGGCAAACTCAAAGAACGCGGCCTCGTGCTCGGCATGAAGGGCAGCAAACGATCGTAAATGAATTGCGGATTGCGGATTCCTCATGAATTTCGGATTGCGGATTTCGAATTGCGGAATTGAAGAATTGAAGACTCAAACGGAACTGATGTTTTTGTTTTTTAATTCCGAAATCCACAATCCGAAATCCGCAATCAAATTCCCGCCTTTCTTCCGTGGCACGGGGAAGGCTTTTTTCCTGGGGCGTTGACCCCTTAGCCAAGAGGTTTTTGACATGCGGCACCGTAACAGTGGACGGCAACTTTCTCGGACGACCTCGCACCGCGTGGCGCTCCTGCGGAACTTGAGCCGGGCACTCATCACCCACGAAAGCATCATCACAACGACCCCCAAGGCGAAATCCTTGCGGCCGTTCGTCGAGAAGCTCGTGACTCTCGCCAAGAAAGCCGCACTTGCGGACGACGGCACCCCGGCTGGCAAAGCCAAGGCTCTGCACTATCGCCGCTTGGCGATGGCGGACCTCGGGCCAATGCACGGCACCGGAGTCTACGACAAAGACAGCGAAATGGTGGATAGCAAGACCGCCGACACCGTTCTGAAGAAGCTCTTCAACGTCATCGGCCCACGCTTCAAGACCCGCCCAGGTGGTTACACTCGCATCCTGAAGCTGCAAGTCCGTCGCCTCGGTGACGCTGGCGAACAGTCAGTGATCGAGTTCCTCAAGGAAGGCGAAGGCAAGGTCGGTGGCAACACCAAGAAGGCCGAAGCCCCAGCACCTTCGCTCGCCGTCCAAAGCTAAATCTGACAACAACAACGACAAGAGGCCCAGTGGCAAGCCACTGGGCCTCTTGTTTTTGGCAAGCAGCATAGCCGCCTCGATCGCCCTCAACCCCCGTTGCCCAAGATCATCCACGACCTGTTGGCGGAAGTCATTTCCTTTTCCGCGTCTTAGGCTTCGGGGTGGGAAGCATATCGTGAGTCGTGCGGAGCAATTCCGTTAACGGAGCCGTAGGCCAACTCTCTGGAGGAAACGCCAAGTGGACCTTGGCCCCGGGATAGGGATTTCCCAACAGTACATCGGGTACGAGTTCGCGGCCATCTTCTGTAAATTTTACGTAGAGTGTGTCGTCACAAATGAGTGCGACTGGTTTCCCAGAAACATAAAGACAATACTCGCCGAACATCTTTCTCGCGGTAACTTCTCCCACCAAACGAGTACGTTCCAGAAGTTCATCAACAACAGCCTGTTCCGTCGGCATGGTGATCCTCATCGAGAGTGGAGAGCGATCAAATTCCCTTCGCTGTCTTCGAACTCAGCGACCCAGCCGAGTTCGCCGATCGATTTCTTGGGGTAGAGCACTTTGCCACCGGCCTCGACGACGCGAGAGAGAGTCACTTCAATCTCCTCGACTCGGAAGTAGACCCGGCTCCCGGCGTACCCTGGGACATAGCTTTCACCATGACACAGTGCCCCCGAGATGCCTTCGGCGGCTTCACTCAAAGGAAAGAAGGCCATCGTGTGACCATCGAGTACTGTCTCTTCAAAATCGTACGCAAAGACCGCCGAGTAGAAGCGCATCGCCCTCGGCATGTCTGACACGGGGATTTCAAAGTAACAGACTGGGTTCATATTTCACGTTCTCAATAAGTCGCACGGCCACCGGAGATGTCGACGCACTGGCCGGTCGTGAAGCTGCACTCACTCGACGACAGGAAGTGAACGAGAGCGGCCACTTCGTCGGGCTTCCCGGTGCGGCCGAGCGGGATCTTCGAGAGCATCATGTTGATCTGCTCTGCGTTGAGTTGATCCAAAATCGGTGTCTGAATCACCGCAGGAGCGACGCTGTTCACACAGATGTCGCCTTTGCCGACCAGTTCTTTTGAAAGAGACTTCGTCAGGCAGATCACAGCCGCTTTGCTCGCGGAGTAAGGAGCCATCTTCGGGTTGCCTTCTTTGCCGGCGATCGAGGCGATGTTCACGATCCGGCCATATTTGCGATCAATCATCCCCGGCAGGACCGCTTTGCAGCAGAGCACAAGGCCCGTGACGTTGATATTCATCACGAATTCCCAGTCCTCACGGACCAGTTCCCAAATCGGCAGATCACGCCCTTTGCGGCTCGCGACCCCAGCATTGTTGACGAGCACATCGACAGGGCCAGCCTGGGCGACAATCTCGCCGAAGACCCGCTCGATGTCCGCTTCTTTGGTGATATCCCCAACAAGGGGCACGCCGCCGATGGCCGAAGCGACACGGTTGGCATTCTCCGCGGACATGTCAAAAACGCCGACCTTCGCCCCCGCGGCAGCCAGTCGGCGGCAAATGGCCTCGCCGATTCCCTGCCCGCCCCCGGTCACGACGGCGACTTTATCTTGCATCGAAAACTGCTGTGTACTCACGACCCAAACTCCTCGGAGAGAATGCCAACCTTTCCTTCAAGGTAACCCTTTCCTGGTGAATCGCATAGATCGGGAAAGTTCTCGCCTTGTCGAAAGGGGGAAACTAGACAAGATAGCAAACGCGATGCCGCGACAACTCGGGCGGCACACAAGACCGATTGGGGAGCCTCTCTTAGCTCATGAAACCGCAACGCCTTTCGGACGGCGAGCGCATCCTTGCCGTGTTCATCGATTTTGAAAACCTCGCCCTGGGATTCGGGGGACGACGGGACCGCTTTAGCATCGAAAAGGTGCTCGAACGCCTGGTCGAGAAGGGGAAAATCGTCTGCAAGAAAGCCTACGCCGATTGGTCCCGCTTTGGCTTTTACACGACGACTTTGCACGAAGCTGCTGTGGAATTGATCGAGATTCCGAAGCGGGTGATCACGGGCAAGAACTCCGCGGACATCCGCATGTGCGTCGATGCCATGGACCTCGCCTATTCTAAAGACCACATCGACACCTTCGTGATCGTAAGCGGAGACAGTGACTTTTCGCCACTGGTCTCGAAGCTCAAAGAATTGGGTCGCCACGTGATTGGCCTCGGGCTTTCAGATTCCACCTCGGAACTACTACGAGACAACTGCGACGAATTCATCTACTACGAAGACCTGGACCGCGCCCCGATCATCCCACTGACCTCGGACACCAGCATCCCGGAAGCCAAGCGCAAGCTCTTCGCCTTGCTCCTGGATTCCTTGTTGGCGTTGCGTCGAGAGAACAAGGAACTCATTTTTTCATCCATGGTGAAAGACACCATGAAGCGGAAGAAGCCGAGCTTCAACGAAGAATACCACGGCTACCGAACCTTCAGCGAACTGCTCGAAGACGCGCAACGCTTCGGCATCGTGGACCTCGAAAAGCACAAGAACAGCGGTGGCACTTACGTGGTCACCCGCTTTGGCCAGGAGCCGAAAGTCGGTGAAGTCCGACCACCATTGCCCCTTCCAGCGCGCCCGACACGGGCTTTGCCTCCTGCTGAGCCTCGGCGTGGCCCAACTCAACTGCGAGACGAAGAGGGGCCATTCGACGACGCTCCACTGCCACCGCCGCCACCACGCCGGGTGGTGACGCTGCCACCCAAGCCGATCGCCCCGCCGATTCAAGCCCAGACGCCAGCTCCCGTCGCCCCGCCACGCCGGGTGGTGACACTGCCACCCAAGCCCACCGTCCCCGTAGCCAAGGCTCCACCTCCACCACGCGAAGACTTTGGCGACGAACGCATGCCACTGGGTCGGGCACTCATCGAAGACCTCTCTGAGGACGATGATGAGATTCCTTCGTACGCCCCGAAGCTACGCAAACCAACTCCGGCAACGGCGGCTAAACCCGAGCCAGTGAAACCACGGGAACAGCCTCAGCCACGTGAGCCAGAACGGCAACGCGAGCCAGAACGGCAACGCGAGCCAGAACGGCAACGCGAACCAGAACGGCAACGCGAACGGGAACCAGAGCGTCGGCCAGCGAACCCTGAGCCTCGCCCCCGCGCTACGCGGCCTGAGCCTCCTGCTCGGGCACCGGAACCACGACCCACCCAGGCTGCGACACCGAAACCTCGCCCTGTGACACCTCCGAAGCCACCCGTCGCCGATGACGACGGCTTCGGAGCGGGCCTCGACCTCTGATATTTGGCAGGATGATCATCGACTGAATCGTGGAGAGAACGACCGTGCCCATCCTGTTTTCTGTGACTTCGTTTCTCAGCGCCATGCTGCTCTTCATGGTGCAGCCGATGGTCGGCAAGATGATCCTGCCGCTCCTCGGCGGCAGCCCGGCGGCCTGGAACACCTGCATGGTCTTCTTCCAGTCGCTGTTGCTTTTGGGCTACTTCTACACCCACCGCAGCACGACGCAGTTGGCGCCCAAGGCGCAGACCAACCTCCACTTGCTCGTCTTCTCGATCGCGCTCGTCTGGCTCATCAGCATGGCCATGCTCTCAGCTAACAACTCGCCGATTGCCGTCTTTAAATCACTCTCGCCACAAGGCTCAGCTTTCCCGATCTTTGGGGTGTTGATGCTCTTGGTCGTAGCGATCGGGTTGCCGTTTCTCGTGATCTCCACGAGTGCTCCACTGTTGCAGAAATGGTTCACATTCACTGGCCACCCGTCGGCAAAAGACCCGTACTTCCTCTATGCCGCGAGTAACTTTGGCAGCTTGCTTTCGCTGCTCGGCTACCCGATCTTCATCGAGCCGCAGTTTCGCCTGGTGACTCAAGCCTGGATTTGGACCATCGGTTTCGGGTTGCTCGCCATCCTTGTATACTGTTGTGCCAAAGCCGCGATCTCGCCGTTGCGGCCGGTTGTGAAGCGGAGTGAGAAAGAGCAAGCCGCGTTGGACGGTCCCAACCCCACCAACTGGGATCGTGCCCGTTGGCTTGGCCTCGCTTTTGTGCCATCGAGCCTGATGCTCGGTGTGACCTTCCACATGACGACGGACATTGCCTCCGTGCCGCTCTTGTGGATCATCCCGTTGATCTTGTACCTCTTGACCTTCATCATCTCCTATTCGAGTCTGCCGGTGTGGTTCCGCCCGGTGATTGGGAACTTAGCTCCCGTGCTGATTCTGTTGCTCGTGTTCGTCATGATCTCTGGAGCACTCGCGGGCAAACAGTTTTACTCCCTGCTCGTTCACCTGGTGGTCTACTTCTTCTTCTCGCTCCTCATGCACTCGGAGCTAGCCCGCGCTCGCCCGAACCCGAAACACCTTACCGGCTACTACGTCTGGATTTCTGTGGGTGGCGTGCTAGGTGGCCTCTTCAATGCCTTGATCGCGCCGATGATTTTCAGCACCGACTATGAGTATCACATCGGCATCGCCATCGGCTGCATGTTGATCCCGAGTCTGATGGAGCCTTCCACGTCGACGGATGGCAAGAAACGTTGGTGGCAACTGCCTCCAGAAAGCAAGGTTCATTACATCATCGACGTGACCGTGGCTATGCTCTTAATTGGCCTCATGTTCCTGATGTTCATGCTCATTCAGAAAGCCTGGTTTGCCGCTGGCATCGAGTGGACTGCCACCAAACTCAACGCCATTGCTTCAAGACTGAACTTTAGCTTCGATACGGGCAAAGCTTACATGCTCCCGCTTTATGCGTTGCCATGTTTGATCTGCTTCTTCTTCATCGACCGACCTTTGCGCTTCGGGCTGTGTGTCGCGGCGATTTTGTTCGTCAGCAACTACCGCACTTGGACAAACGATGACTCCGAGTACTCCGTCCGGAGTTCCTTTGGCATCATGAAAGTGGAGCGTTACACCGATCGATACCCCTACTTCTACTTCGCCTACGACAATCCCGAAGGCACGCTCAATGATGATGGTGAGATCCAGAAGTATGGCTACTTTTTTCAACAGCCCTTCCGCAAGCTGTTGCACGGGACCACACTTCACGGAGTCCAAGCCGATGGCACTTGGCTCATCCCAGCCGTCGACGATTCTCGCGTCTTCATGGCGATGTCGCCCTGGCAATCGCTGGCCATCCAGGGGATGCAGCAGTCTTTCGACATGAAGCAAGAACCACTGACCTACTACCACCGCACGGGGCCTGTGGGTGCGATCTTCCACCGTTTCCGCGCGCTTGACCCCAACGGCCACATCGGCATGGTCGGTTTGGGAACTGGTTCGGTTTCTTGCTATGCACAACCTGGGCAAAAACTGACATACTATGAGATCGACAAACATGTTGTTGACCTCGTGGAATCGGGCAAGTATTTCACCTACCTCAATGATGCCAAGCAACGCGGTGCAGACGTCAATATCGTCCTCGGTGATGCTCGCCTTCAGCTTGTGGAGTCCCAGGACAAATATGGCCTGCTTCTGATCGATGCTTTCAGTTCGGACTCGATCCCCGTTCACCTCCTGACAGTCGAAGCTCTGGAACTCTACAAGTCCCGGCTGAGCGAACATGGTTTACTCGCGCTGCACATTTCCAACCGGTACATGGACCTCGACCCCGTCGTCGCAGCGATCGCCAAGAAGACAGGGTTGAAGTGTCGACTGTTCAGCGACAATGAAGAAAACGCACCTGGCAAGACACGTTCCTCTTGGGTTGTCTTAGCCAAGTCCGAGGAAGACTTGGGCTTCAACATCACTGGGAAGGATGCTGATGAACTCTACGGTGCGGTTGCCGGTGGCTGGGGATGGAATCTTTACAATTTCCCTTGGAGAGAAATGAAACTTGATCCGAACGTCGAACCCTGGACCGACGACTTCTCGGATGTTCTGCGGGTGATCCGCATGGAAGAGATTCGCTTGTTGCGGAAGTTCTTCGGCCTACCCGTCGCGGGCGAGCAGAAGCCGTGACGAAGCCGATGTTGGTGATCGGGGCTAGTGTCCGCGCGGCGATGCAATCCGCTCGCCGGGCGGGTTACACGCCCTATGGCGTCGACCTCTTTGCCGACCGTGATGCTCGGCGAATCGCCGCCGAGATGCGGACGATCCCACTCGCCGAGTATCCCCAAGGCTTCATCGAAGCCGTGAAAGCCTTCCCCCGGATGCCCTGGTTCTACACTGGCGGCCTCGAAAACCACCCCACACTCATCGAAGAGATCGCCAAGACGCACACCATCGCTGGCAATCACCGGGCACTTCTCGGCTGCGCTCGGAATTCCACCCTTTTACTGCTCTCTGAAAATTCCCAAGTCCCCATTCCTGAAACACTCGAAGAGTGCCCCGACGACACGACGGGTTGGCTCGAAAAGCGTGATGGTTCATCGGGCGGCCTCGGAGTTCGCTGGGCAACCGGGCCGAAGCCGGACTGCATTTTCCAACGCTACGTCCCCGGCCGAAGTTTCTCCGCCGTCGTCTACTCCTCGGGGTATCAGCACAACATCGTCGGCCTCACCGAGCAACTCATCGGGCAATCGTGGCTGCACGCGCGGGAGTTCCAGTACTGTGGCAACATCGGCCCGATCACTTTGTCTGAGCCGCTACTTGAGCAGGTTTCGATGATCCAACGTCGCATCACGGGCGAAACCTCTTTGCAACACATTTGGGGTTTTGACTGTATCGAGAGTGCAGAAGGCGTCTTGCTCATCGAGATCAACCCACGCTACCCAGCTTCGGCCGAGGTCTTGGAGTACGCGAGTGGCGAAAGTGCCATGTCACTTCAGCCGATTTTACCAAAGCGGAGCATCGGCAAGGCCATCTACTACGCCGCACATGACATCCGCTTCCCAGCCCACGCGCCGTTCGAGGAAGCGGTGCCGATGGCCCGCGATCCTTGGGCACTTCCGCCATTTGCGGACTTGCCTGCCGTCGGGAGCCTGGTCTCGACCGGTGACCCGGTGCTAACGATCCTCGTGGCCGGGAGTGATCGGGCCGATTGCTACCAACAACTTCAGAGCCAAGCCCACGAACTCGACCAACTCTTCGCGGAGTGCCAACCATGACGATGAATGAACGTGCCTTGGCCCTCTTCGGAACCATGGCAACACAGCCTGAAGAATACCGCGTCGCGCTACACAACATCGGCGGCGCTCAGGTGCTCGATTGCGGGGCAGCCATGCGCGGTTCACTCGCTGCTGGCTTAGCCTTGGCTCGGATCACGATGGGGGGCCTGGGGCAAATCGAGTTGGTGGCCACCAGCGATGGTCCGGCGATCCAAGTCACGACCGATCACCCGACACAGGCTTGCCTCGCGTCGCAGTATGCCGGTCGGCAGGTGGCTGTGGGCAAATACTTTGGCATGGGTTCTGGGCCGATGCGGGCCGTCATCGTTGGTGAGGAAATCTTCGCGGATATTGGCTGTCAAGAGGTTTCGCCGGTTGCGGTGGGGGTGATCGAAAGCCGCAAGTTACCGACTGAGGAAGTCATCGAAAGCCTGCTGGCCAAGCTCCCTCCCACCACGAAACGCCTGGTACTGCTCGTTGCCCCGGCTTCGAGCCTCGCGGGCAACATCCAAGTCGTGGCACGCTCGGTCGAGACAGCCATGCACAAGCTGCACGAACTCAAGTTCGACGTCAAGAAAGTGCTCTCCGGCTTTGGCATCGCTCCGTTGCCACCGGTGGTGCCGAACGAGATCGCGGCCATTGGCCGGACCAACGATGCGATTCTTTATGGAGGCCAAGTCACGCTCGTCGTGGACGCCGAAGATGCCGAAATCGAAGCGATCGGGCCGAAGGTGCCATCGTCAGCCTCCGCGGATCATGGGGCACTCTTCGCCGAACTCTTCGCCCGCTACGGGGACTTTTACAAGATCGACCCCATGCTCTTCAGCCCAGCGGAAGTCACCTTCCAGAACCTGCGAACAGGCCGCTCGTTCCGCTACGGCTCGACGACACCCGACCTGTGGAAACGCTCGTTCGCTGAGGTGCCGAAGTGAAGTTCGCGGTCCTGTCCGGTGGCACCGGTTGGCATGTCCAGGACTTACTCCGCGCGGCCACGGAACTTGGCCACTCCGCCACGGCCCTCGACTTCCGGAGACTCGCTGCCAATGTCCGCTTGGGCCACGAGACACTTGCGGACTTTGATTGCCTCTTGATCCGTACCATGCCGGCGGGTTCCCTGGAGCAGGTCGTCTTCCGGATGGACCTGCTCCATGAAGCCGAGGCCCGTGGGCAGATGCTCTTGAACCCACCACGAGCCGTCGAAGTCTGCGTTGACAAGTATCTCACCTCCGCTCGGCTCGCTCGTGCCGGTCTGCCGACACCAATGACCGTCGTTTGCCAAGATCACGAGACCGCGCTCCAGGCTTGGCACGTCTTGGGGAAGGATGTCGTCGTCAAGCCACTCTTCGGCGCTGAGGGCCGCGGGATGCTTCGACTCCAAGATGAGGAACTCGCCTGGCGGACATTCCGCGCTCTCGAAGAGATTCGCGCCGTGATGTATCTGCAAGAATTCATCCATCATCCCGGTTGGGATTTGCGGCTCTTCGTGTTGGGGGACCAAGTCCTCGGGGCGATGCGCCGAGAAGCCCACGCGGACTGGCGAACCAACGTCGCCCAAGGCGGCACCGCCAGCCAGCACCCGATCACTGCCGACATCGCCGAACTGGCTCTGGCCGCGAGCCAAGCAGTCGGGGCGAAGGTCGCTGGGGTCGATCTCTTGCCGCTGCCGAACGGTGGCTGGACGGTGCTCGAAGTCAACGGCGTTCCCGGTTGGGCGGCCTTCGCCAAGGTCTGCGAGATGGACGTGGCCCGTGAAATCATCAGGTACGCGGCCAACGGAGTGAGCTGATGATCGAGTCTTTCATTCGCCAGGCGTGTCTTTGGGAAGTCGAGGCTCGGAAGGTCGGGAATGTGCATCCGGGGGCACGGTTCTCGAACACCACGGCAGAGCACTTTCGACGAAGTGCCGAAGCGATCGCCCCGGCGCTGTGTCAGCCGCTGGCGTTGGGAGAACGGATCCTCGCAGCGGTAACAGCAACTCAGTCTGCGGTCGGGCAGAACACCAACTTGGGCATCATCTTGCTGCTCGCCCCCCTGGCGATGGGCGAAGCGATTGTGAATGAGACGACGGTCGCCGATTGCCGAGCGGTTTACCAGGCGATTCGGTTGGCGTCGCCTGGTGGACTGAACGAGACACAAGAAGCCGACGTTCGGGACGAACCGACGATCACCCTTCGAGACGCGATGATGCTCGCCGCGGATCGGGACATGGTGGCCCGGCAGTATGCCAACCGCTTTGCCGAGGTGAAGCAATTCGGAGTACCACTGTTGCGAGAAGCATTCGCCTTTCATCGCTGCATCGAAGCAGCCATCATTGACACGCAACTCGCGTGGCTGGCGGAATTTCCGGATTCCCTGATCGCTCGCAAACTGAATCAGGAAGCCGCGGAAGAGGTGCGGGGTCGTGCGATCGAAGTGCAAAAACTCGGTGGCATTCGCACCAAAGCGGGCCGGGCGGAGGCCGTCCGGTTGGATGGCGAGCTCCGGCAGGAAGGGCACCGACGCAACCCCGGCACCACCGCGGACCTGATCACCGCTTGCCTCTTCGTGGCCTTGCGTGACAATGTCTTGAATAGCTCCGATGTATTCCCCTGGTCCGTGGATGACTGGCTCCCAACATGCCTACCGAACGATTCAAAGTCCGCGTGACCAAAGACAACCTCATCTTCTGCTGCGGACACTTCATCAGCTTTGATGGCCACCAATGCGAACGGCTTCATGGGCACAACTACCGCACTGCGGTGGAGATTGATGGCGAATTGAACCAGGATTATTACGTCTTTGACTTCGTCGCTTTGAAGCGCATCACCAAAGCGATTACCGACGAACTCGATCACCATATGCTCCTGGCCACAAGGAACCCAGTCATCTCCGTGGACGTGACCGAGGAGAAAGTCCACGTGAAGTACAAAGACAAAGAATGGCTCTTCCCCCGTGGTGATTGCTACTTGTTGCCCATCGAAAACACGACCGCCGAACTGATTGCGAAGTACATCGCCACCCGGCTTCGAGAAGCGATCTTCCAGGAGTTTGGCTTCATACCGGAAGCGATGCGTGTGGAAGTCGAGGAGAACGTCGGGCAATCAGCGATGTACGAATGGCGACCAAGCACGTAGATTGTCCCGAGTTTTACTCTGTGCCGCTTAAACTGTGTACTACATTTTGAGACCCCACACGAGTCTCGGGATCACGATGATTGACCCACTGACGAACCTCACCCCCAATTTTGACTCCGAATCCACGCAACGGATTCATTCCGAACCACTGATGCCGCCGAAGACTCCGATGCCTTCGGGACTCCGCGGCAGAATCCCAGGCTACGAGCTGATGGATGTCCTAGGCCAGGGTGGTATGGGGATCGTTTACAAAGCTCGGCAAAGTGGGTTAAACCGCATCGTCGCTTTGAAGGTCATCCACGCAGGCCGGCATGCGATTACGGAAGATTTGGTGCGATTCCGCCAGGAAGCCGAGGCGGTCGCGGCCATTCAACACCCGAACATCGTCCAAGTCTATGAGATCGGCGAATCTGAAGACGTCCCATACTTCTCCCTCGAATATGTCTCCGGCGGGACACTTTCCCAATACCTCAACGGCAACCCTGTTGAGCCGAATTTCGCGGCGGCCATGACGGAACAACTGGCTCGCGCCATGAGTGTGGCTCACGAACAGACCATCATCCACCGTGACTTGAAGCCCGCGAATATCCTGCTGCAGATCGAGCATTCCTCCTCGGTGAACTCCCGACTTGGGCCTGGCTCAAAAGGAGGGTCCTCGGCCTCCAAGCGGCCCGGGGATCTTGTCTCCATTGAAGATCGTCACGGTCAGCGGATCGTCCCCAAGATCACCGATTTCGGCTTGGCCAAGCGGCTGGACCGCGATGTGGATCTCACGATGTCTGGCGTCGTTGCCGGTACTCCGCAGTACATGGCACCCGAACAAGTGACGGGGATTCGCAGCAACTTGGGAGCCTCCGTCGATATCCATGCGCTTGGCGTGATCTTCTACGAGATGCTGACTGGAGTGACGCCGTTTGCGGGCAAGACCCCGATCGAGGCGATGAACAAAGTCATGAAAGAAGTGCCACTCGCACCGCGGCATTTCGGCATCAAAGTTCCCAAAGATCTCGAAACGATCTGCATGAAGTGCCTGGAGAAAAGCCCCGCTCGGCGTTACCAATCGACTCTCGCCTTGGCCGCAGACCTCGAGCGATATCGACTGGGAATGCCAATCGAAGCCCGCTCGATTACGACCCCCGAACGAGCCACTCGCTGGGTGAAGCGGAACCCCGTGATCGCCTTCTCGGGGATCGCCTTGGCAGTGATGCTGACGGTGGCCACCATGGTCTCGACTTACTTTGCGATCTCCGCTTCGCAAGCGGCCGAGGAAGCACAACATCATCTGCAAACCGCACGAACGAACGAGGGCATCGCTCAAGATGAACAAGCGAAAGCGTTGATCGCGGCTGAGTCCTCTCAAGTGAGTGCTGAGAAAGCCAAGGAAGCGGAGAAGGCAACGCGAGCGGCCCTCGATCGGGAAAAAGCACTCGTCGAAAAACGCCAGGGAGAACTCTACGCTGCTCAGATGCAGTTGGCCAAGGCCGCCTGGAATGACGGCAATTGTGTGAGGCTTGATCGACTGCTCGATGGCCTGCGTCCAGATGCCACAACCACCCATGACCGCCGGGGCTTCGAATGGCATTACATGAACAGCATCCGGGAGCAATTTACTTCGGAATATACGCACCACGAGCGAGGCGGGGAAATGGTCGGCTGCAGTGGAAGATTCGGTTACGTGATGTTTGGCCTCAAAACGTTTCAACCTGACGTGCCAGGGTTAAAGGTGAGTTGGCCCGTCGAGGTGAAGATTCAAAATGGTGATTTCAACACAGGGTGCATCAATGCCCAAGGAGACCAGATCGCGTGTATTACGAATAACTCATCATGCCACATTTACACTCCCAGTACCATTGACAATCCACGGCACCTCGAAACAGAGTGCAAGCTCATCCACATCGTCGCATTTACTCCGAATCAGAAATACCTGATTCGGAACGGCTATCGCTACGTTAACAATGAATATATTGGTCGGTGCGATGTGTGGGACACACAAACATGGAAAAGGATTCAGAGCTGGGATACACCTGGCACATTTTTTAGAAACATGACCATTTCTCCTGATTCCAAGCAGATTCTGTTCATGGGAAATTGGCAAGACGATGGCATCGAAATGCGCGATATCGAGACCGGTCAAGTCACAACTCCGCGAGAGCTTCCTAAGGCCAACCATGGCTCTTTCAGTCCATGCAGTCACCTCTTAGCATTGACGAAGCATACAGATAACCACATCTACTTGTATGATACAAGGAATTGGAAACAGGTGAACGTCCTGACGACAGGACTTGAGATGAGTGGGCCAATGTCGTTTAATACCAGATCGAATGTATTGGCGGTCGGGACCACATCAGGCGTGATTCTCTCTTGGCAGCTTGATTCTGAACGAAAATCGAAACTGATGCGTGGACATCGAGCGGCTATCAATTCCATCGCATTTCTCTATGAATCAGATAGCATCATTTCAAGTTGTATTCATTGGAGGAAGTTATTCTGGACATACACAACCGTTGAACACGCGATACCGGTCGACCCCTCGCAGGAGTTCCGTGATTTTACAATCATATCCGGTGATTCTCGCGTGGCTGTGACGAGTGCCGCGAACAATGAGTTTGGATTTGCCGGGGTCGGTGAACAAAGTCGCTGGTTGAAGACAGGCCTGAGTGGCGACAAGGCTGTCGTGCTGACGGCATCCCTGGATGGCGAGTTTTTATATGTCAAACAAGGAGCAAACTCTTTCGTTCGGCTGCGGCCAAAAGATGCAAGCCTGGAAGAGATCAGCATCCCGAACTGCCCAGGGATGGCACAGGCCGAAATCTCGCCTGATGGTCAATTCGCCGTCTGGTCCGATAAGACTCGCACTTTGATGATCCAATCGATGAAGAATCCCGACTCGCCACCTCGGGCCATCCCACTCAAATCAATCACTCGTCGAATTCTGTTTTCCCCAGATGGCGAACTTGTTCACATTCAATCCGAGTCATTTGATTGGTGTGTGGTGTCGCTCAGGCATGCTACGATTCTCCATATGGGGAATGATCACTACTTTTACTACCCACCATCTGTTGCATTTTCGAATGACCATCGGCTGCTGGCCCTCTGCTCGGACAATTCAAAAAATATCAAGATTTATGACACATCTACATTCAAGTTGATTCACGAACTGCAGACGCACAGCACAGTCTGTTCGGCTCTCGCCATCAATCAGGACAAGACTCGACTGATCGCAACATTTGACGATCATCGGTTGCGAATGTGGAACCTCCAGGACGGATCTGAACTGCTCTCAATCGAGATCGGGGTCGGAAGGGTGAAAAAGTTAGCTTTTTCAGAAGATCAGAAATCCATCTACTTACTAGCTGGGTCAAAACTTTCTGTCATCTCATCCGATAGGTCTTACTATCGAGAAGTATCACATAATATCCGTGAACAACTACGGACAGTTGCGGTCAATTCTCGGCAGATCACTGCAAAACCAGGCGAATTGCTGCTGTATGCCGAGATCGAAAACAAGTCGAAACGATACTTCAAATCTTACAATTTCGAAAACAGTGATAGAGGCATGGATTTTTATATCAGAGTTCGGAAGAAGGGCGACAGCCAGGATGGTTCTGAGCTAGAACCGTTCCGCACACCGATCCTCGGGACTCTAGCTCCTGATTGCCGTAAGCACGTCGAGCTTCGTTTCACGCATACCTTACCTCCTGGACAGTATGAGTTTGCTCTGCACCAGCCCGTCTACTCCACTCACGCTCCTCGTCCCGAACTGACCCCCTGGACGGAATTCGAAGTTCGCTAGCGTGACCGACGAACCCCTCGGGCGTATGATGTCAAAGATGCTTTTGAAGGACTTTCCATGCGCCGTTACGCTGCTTTGTGCCTCTCTTTCCTGACTGTGAGTTTCGCCACCATGGCTTTGGGCCAAGGCCCGGCCACGGATACTTCCCCGGAAGGCCGTTGGAAGCTGACCGTTCAGCAAGGGGAAGAGCCAGTGGCCTTCCTGTTCGCGTTCTCCAAAGCGGAAGGCAAATGGATCGGGGACTACCTCAGTTCGACAGCCCAACTGCGAGCCGAACCGAAGCTTGAGAATCTCGTGGTCTCCGAGAATCGAGTGCAGTTTCAGGTGATGTTCGCAGGCCGAGAGTTTGTCAACTTTGAAGGTGTCCTTTCGAAAGACGGCAAGAAACTGACTGGTTCGATGACCCAGTTCGGTGGGCCGTTGCAAACGACCGAACTGACGCGCACGAAGCTCAAGAAGCTGGATGATGGTATCGAAGTGGCCCGGGAGTTGCTCCAACAGGAGCAGCCGAGTGCAGCCCTTTTGGAACCGGCACTCACGGTCTTGGGCCAAGCCTCAGCCCGCAAGATCCCGATGGAAGAAGTCCGGGCGATTATCGATCTCACCAGCAAATCCGCGGCCTCGCATGGCCCGCGGTGGGAGAATAGCGTTACCTTGAAATTGGCTCGGACCCTGTCCACGCAAGATGGCCTGTCGGACTTGGCCCTCGCACAAATTCGCCGGGCCGAACGCATGGTGACGGACGAGACTCCGGTGCTGACGCAACTCGAAATCAACGAGACGATCTCCACGATCCTCACGAAAGCCGGCAAAGCGGACGAGGCCAAGAAATACCTGGCGAATGCGACCAAGCTCGAAGCCCAGGATTACACCGAGTATTCCAAAAAGACTCTCAGCTTCGCACCGAAGCCATACGCAGGCCGCAAGGGTAAGTCGGATCGCGTGGCTGTGGTCGAGGTGTTCACCGGTGCCGAATGCCCACCGTGTGCGGCGGTCGATGTCGCCTGCGATGGCTTACTAGTGGCGTACAAGCCGACGGATGTCATTGTGCTGAACTACCATTTCCACGTCCCGGCTCCGGATCCACTGACTAGCCCCGAAGGAATGCAGCGAGTCGGCACCTACGGTGACCAAGTCCGCGCGGCCCCGACGGTCTTCGTGAACGGCAAAGCTGGCCCCAAAGGTGGCGGCCCTGTGGCTGCAGCCAAAGAGAAATACGCCGATTTCACCAAGCAACTCGATGAACTCCTCGAAACACCAACGACCGCGAAACTCGAACTCACTGCCAGCCCCGCTGCCAAAGGCTACACCCTGAAAGCGACTGTGACGGAGATCGAAACTCCTGGCGAGAAAGTCCGCTTACGGTTGGCTGTCGCCGAGGACCGCGTCCGCTATGCGGGTGGGAATGGCATCCGTTACCATCATATGGTGGTCCGCGATATGCCTGGTGGAGCCAACGGCACGGCCATCACCAAGAAGGGCCAAGAAGTCACCGCGACTCTTGACCTGGATGCTCTCCGCGAGAAACTGGTGAAGTCTCTCGACGAGTATGCCAAGGCTGAAGGCCCCTTTCTTCGGCCCGATCGGCCGATGGCACTCAAGAATCTCAAAGTCGTGGCACTGCTGCAAAACGACGCGACCGGCGAGATTCTGCAAGCGAAACAGATCGACCTGGACGCGAAAAAATAACACTGGGTGATCCAGGAGGTCCGGGGGAAGAACCCCCGGAAACTTCCCCGGGACGAACATTGACAGCCTTGATGGACCAGGTTAATTGATACCCCATGCGTCAACTTTGGATTCAGTGGTGGCGGCACGGTTTGGTCGTGCTGATGATGACAACCGTGGTCTCGGCGATCTTCGCCTACTACCGCGCCGAGTACAACCACGCCCGTCGGCTTCGCATCGTCACGGAAGGCAAGCTCTACCGCTCTGGCCAGCTCACGGCCAACGGCTTCCGCGAAGCCTTCCATCGCTTCGGCATCAAGACGGTGATCAACTTCCAAGATGAAGCCAAAGACCCGTATCTGCCCGCGAGTTACATGTCCTTGGAAGACCGCCAACTCGAGAGTGAACTGTGTGCGAAACATGGTGTCCGGTATGTGTCACTGGATGGCAACGTTCTTGAAAAGCTCGAAGAAGGTCAACGGCCTCAGATTGTCGAAGTCTTCTTTGGCCTGATGCGTGATCCCAAAAACTTACCGATCCTCATTCACTGCAAAGCGGGTTTGCACCGCACGGGTTTCATGACGGCCGTTTACCGGATGCAGTTCGAAGGTCGCCGCAAAGATGACGTTGTCCGCGAGTTGCGTGCCAACGGCTTCGGCACCTTCGGCGCGACCAGCGGCAACGAGTACATGCAACGCTACATCCTGGACTTCCACCCGACCGGGGAACATCGCCCATGAGCACCCTCGACCGGCTTTACTTCATCAGCTACATCCGCTCGTATCTCATCGTGCTCACGAGCCTCCTGAGTCTGTACATCATCGTGGATTTGTTCACGAACCTCGACGACTTTTCCAAAGGCAACCTCGAAGAAAACGTCCGACACATTCTTGGTTATTACGCGGCTCATATCTCCAAGATTTTCAACCAGATGAGCGAAGCGATCTCGCTGATCGGGGCGATGTTCACCGTCGCCTGGATGCAGCGTAGCAACGAACTCTTGCCTCAGCTTTCGGCTGGAATCTCGACACGCCGGGTGATCCGCCCGATCCTCTTCGGCTGCCTGTTGACCCTCGCACTGGGCCCGTTGAACCAAGAGTATTTCATCCCCAGCGTGGCGACCGAACTCCAGAAACAACGGGACGACCCCAACCAAGAGCGGGCCATTGAAGTCCGGGGAGCCTTCGATCCGACCGGCATACACATTGAAGGATTTGTCGGTTACCCCAAGGACCAGCGTGTCCTGGAGATGTCGATCACCTTCCCGAATGGAGGGCCATCGGGTGTCGCGCAACTTTCGGCCCGCGAGGCCTTCTACATCCCACCCACCGGCAAGCCCGGCACCGGTGGTTGGAAGCTCGTGCAAACCACCCCCGAAACCATCGAAGGCACATTGCCGCCCTACCTCGAAAACGTGAGCACGGGCATTTACTTCTTGAAGACCCGCGACGTCGACTTTGATTCCATCACCCGCAGTGGCAGTTGGTTTCTCTACGCCTCGACCCCACGTCTGCGTGAGTTGCTGGCCAAGCAAGACTCCCGTCGTCAGCCCGGTGTCGCGGTCGTCTTCCACATGCGTCTGACGCGACCGCTCGTTGGCATCATGCTCATCCTGATGGGCCTGGGAGTGATTCTCCGCGACCAGAACAAGAATGTGTTCGTCAACGTCGGCATGTGCCTCGTGCTCTGTGCCCTCTTCTACGCTGCGGTCTATGGCTGCAAGTATCTCGGCGAAAATGACCTCTTGGCCCCGGCCCTTGCGGCTTGGCTACCAGTTCTACTCTTCGGCCCCTTTGCCTTCGTGATGTTTGACTCGATCCACACGTGATGCGGACCTTGTCGGCTCTTCTTGTAAGCTGAGCACACCCCACTGGTATGTTTCAGGATCACTACGTCTAGAATGACCCCAGGAGCGATTGGAATGAACTCGTTTACGATCTGGAACCCCACGCGGATCTTGTTTGGCCCTGAGCATGGCGAGGCGTTTGCTCAAGAGGTGGCGAAGCTCGGCAAGAAAGCCTTGGTCGTCATCGGTGGCGGCAGCGTTGAGCGGCTTGGGTATCTGGGCTTGGTCGAAGCGAGTTTGCAGAAAGCGGGCGTCAAGGTGGTCGTGTTCCGGGGCATCGAACCGAACCCGAACGCCCCGACAGTGAACAAAGCCGCCGAGGTCAGTCGGCAAGCCGGAGTCGATGTCGTCGTCGCCCTGGGTGGCGGCAGCACGATGGATGCGGCGAAGGCGATTTCTGGCCTGATTTTCAACGGCGAAAAGGACATCTGGCCGTTTGTTGTTGGTCAACCGAAGGCAGGCCAACTCGCAGGAGCTTTGCCGATTGCAGCCATCCCGACCACCGCGGCGACCGCGTCGGAAGTCACGCCGTACAGTGTGATCAGTTACTACGAGTTGAACGAAAAATCGGTACTCGCCCATGACTTCTTCAAACCACTCGTCTCGTGGATCAACCCGGCCTTCACCACTGGCGTTTCCCCTGCGACGACCGCGGACGGTGCCGCGGACATCCTGAGCCATGTCTTCGAGAACTACTTCCTCGGCGGCAACGATTCACCCCTGGCAGACGGCTACACGGAAACCGTGATCCGCGTGGTCCTGGAGGCGTTACCGAAAGCTTTGAAGAACCCCGAAGACGTTGCCGTGCGTGGGCAGTTGCTTTGGGCCAGTACGCTGGCTTTGAATGGCTACCAACTCGCGGGCCGAAGCCCGGCGGAGTTCGTGCTGCACAGCATGGAACATGCCCTCAGTGGCTTCTCGCCGAACCTTGCTCACGGGCGTGGTCTGGCCACCCTCTACCCGAGCTACTTCCGCTGGCTCCATGCCGAGGGCCGTGCCCATGATCGCCTAGCCCGTTTTGGCCGGGTGCTCTTTGGGGTCACCGAGGCTTCGGACAGCACAGCCGCTATGCAGGGAATTGAAGCCTTCGAAGGCTGGTTGAAGTCCGTCGGTCTCTTCCAGTCCCTGGAATCGCTAGGCTTCGAGCCGAGCCAGTACCGCGCCATCGCTGACTATTGTGTGAAAGTCTACGGCAATGAAGGTCAACTCAATGCCTGCGGGCCACTCGCGCCGGATGCCATCGTCAAGATCTTCGAAAACACCGCTCGCCAACGGTAACCAAGAAAAGTCTGTGAATTTCGATTGATGCCGTGTGAGGATTTTGTTAAGTTTCTTTTCGGGTCGATTTATCTCTCTCCCATGGGCTCCGTTATGCTCTCCCCATTTCGGATTCGACGGGCGTTTACGCTCATCGAACTCCTCGTCGTGATCGCGATCATCGCGATCTTGATCGGTCTCTTGCTGCCGGCCGTTCAGAAGGTCCGCGAAGCCGCCGCTCGCTCCAAGTGCCAGAACAACTTGAAGCAGATGGCCCTCGCCGTGAATGCCTATGAAGGCGCTCAGATGATGTTCCCCCCAGGTCGCGGTGGCTGCGATGGCATCATGGATGCCCCATGGTGCAACCTCGATACCCCCGTCCAACGCACCGGGGCGAGTATGTTCTTGTACATCCTGCCGTTCGTGGAGCAGGACAACGTCTTCCGCAGCTTCGACCAAAACGACTTGCCGTACAACCAAGGCTCGACCTGGCAGGCCAAGAGCACCCAGATCCAAGCTCGGCCTCCTGTCTATGTTTGTCCTTCGGACACGAGCTTGCCTTCGGTGGCGAGTGCGGGGATGCAAGTGGCGACGAGCAGTTATGCTGTGGTTCATGGTCAAGTCGGCCCAAGTGTTGGCCTCGCAACCAGCATGAAACTCAACAACACGGGGATGTTCAACTACAAGCGTCGCCACCCCCGCGCGGACCTCATCGACGGTGCCAGTAACACGATGATCATCGGCGAGACCATCGACAACCACAACACGGCTCTCAGCATCAACATCTGGGCTCAGGCAAGCCGCCAAGAGAGTTGCATGCGTTCGACACAAAACCCCCTGAACACGAAGCCTGGCACCGGGATCACCATGTCCCCCTATGGCATTCCCATCAGCGGAGCCTTCGGCAGCAAACACTCCCAGGGTGGGAACTTTGCCTTTGCTGATGGCCACGTCAGCTTCCTCAGCGACAACATCGACCTCCCGACTTACCGCGCGCTTTCAACGAAAGCCGGGTTCGAAGTCGTCAGCACTCCGTGATTCTCCCTGGAGCTTTCTCTCATGATCCGAAGCCTGATGTTAATCTCCGCGACGTTCTTATTCATCGTCGCGGTGGGTTGCGACTCGACGCCCCCCATGGTCCAGGTGTCTGGCGTGGTTCTCATCGACGGTAAACCACTCACCTATGGCCAGGTGCAGATCGCCCCTGCAAACCATCGACCAGCGTTCGCCAAGCTCGATGCCCAAGGACGTTTCACGCTGACCACAACCGCCGATGGCGATGGCGTCGCCATCGGCACCCACCCCGCAGCCGTGATCGGTAGCGAAGCCAAAGGCGGCTCTGGGGTCTTTTGGCACGCGCCACCGTTCTACGCCGATATCAGCACCGCGGGCCTCCAAGTCACGATCGACAAGGCCACCAAAGACCTCAAGATCGAACTCAGTTGGGGCACTGAAAAGCCATACCTCGAAAAATTCAAGGTGGCGAAGGAGTAACGCCCCGAGCAGCGACCAACGACCCCACGAGATTTCCCGTGGGGTCGTTTCGTTTCCGGGAATCGGTCCCAGCTTGATGGGGTGAAGTGAGAGTCGTTACGATCGATTCCTTAAGCCTGGTTTCACAGCGTTCGCTGACTTATCGCTTGGAAGCTGCTACTTTTGCTCACGGCTAGGTGGTAAGCTAGGTAAAATCCGGCTCGGTCAACACCTGGAATTCCCCCATGCGACGCTTCGCAATAACTGCATCCCTCTTCGCGATTCTGATCGTCGCACCCGTGGCCTCGGGCCAGGTGAAATCTGCTCCGCCAGACCGGGCCGCTCTTGAACGCCTCAACCTCAAAAACGAGTGGACCACTTATTTGCCTATGCAAGATGGTGGTGACAAAATCGCTCTCGTGCAGGTTGTCGATGAAACGCAAGTCTTCGCCCAGACCTCCTCGGGCTTGCTTGTTGCCATCGATGCGATCACTGGGGCCAAGCAATGGTCCGCACGGATGCCCTCAGAGCATGTCCGGGTCTACCCTGTCGGTGTGAATGAGAATTTTGTGTTCGTCGTCAATGTGGCACGATTGCTCGCTTATCACCGCACCACAGGGATTTTGCAATTCACCTTCGAACTGCCCGGCAGTGCCTCAACAGGGCCAGTCGCAGACAAAGAGCTGATCTTCGTCAGCGTCAACGGGACGAAACTCTTCGCCTACACATTCCCGCAAGTGCTCCAAGCCCCAGGCAAGTCCAAAGGGGGCGATAGTGCTCCTCGGAACATCGTTGAGTCCGTGTCTGAAAAGCTTGGAAACCCTGAAGGTTTCACAGGCTTGAAAGATGCTGAATTCACACGCACCAACGTGCCGAACACGGGTCGGCTGGATGTCGGTTTAGGGCCTAAGCAAACGACGCCCTCCATCTCGGCGTTACCTTCAGTGGCTCCACCGTATTCGCTCGACAACCGCGGTCTGCACGATAGCCCGTCGATTACCGTGCTGCCTTCGATGCGTCAGCCGTACACGCTCCGCCCGGACTATCTGCGTTACAACCAACGGACTCCCTCGATTCAATCCATCCCGCCATCGGTAGCTCGTGCTCACGAACTGGCCAACTTCCGGCCCAAGGGGATTGAGCCGAAGCTTTATTGGAGTCACTTGTCTGCTCGTCGGATTGCGTCCGAACCGATCCTCTCGGACAATGAAGCTGTCAGCAACCCCACGAACCGGCTCGCCATCACCCGCGTCTGGGCACCGACCGATTCGAACATGCTCGAAGCCATCGATAAACGCACGAGCCGGACCACGATTTCCGCAAAGCTCCAAGATCAAGTGATTTCACCGATCGCTGGGCCAGTCAAGCTTTCGCCGACCACCACGGTCGGCCTCGTTGGCCTCGTTGATGGAAACATCATTGCCGTGAACCTCGTCCAAGGCAGCTCCGAAGGCCCACGCATCGAATGGCGAACCAGCGTCGGTGGTTACCCGAACCACAAGCCGGTCGTGTCCAAGGACTCGGTCTTCGCCTCGGGCGAACACTCGGGCACGACACTCATTGACATCAACAGCGGTGACATTGTCTGGAAGAGTGAATCCTCGGCCGACCGCGTCATGGCCATCAACGATGAGTTCGTTTACCTCCGCGACCGCCGCGAGGCCCTGACGATCTACGACCGTAAGAAAGCCACCGATGCTTCGACCCTCCGGTCGACCCCACTCACTCGCTTTGACATCTCACCATACCCAGTCCACGTGACCAACGAGAAAACCGACCGCGTCTTCCTCGCCTCCCAGACTGGCATGATCGTCTGCCTCCGGGACGCGAGTGCGAAGTACATCAAGCCGACCTCACTGATCCCACCCCCACCACCCGCCGCCGAGAAGCCCGCTGAGAAACCTGCCGACCCGATGATGCCCCCCGCCGAAGAGCCGAAGAAACCCGCCGACCCAAAAAAGCCAGCGGACGAGCCGAAGAAGGCTGATGAGCCAAAGAAACCAGCGGACGAACCGAAAAAGGCTGAAGAGCCGAAGAAGCCAGCCGACGAGCCGAAGAAACCGTAGGGGGTCTCACCCCCGCCACGTCGCGGCTTCTTCGCCGTCGAGGCGGAGGGTGAGGCATTTGGCGCTGCCACCGGCTTTCAGAAACTCGTCGAGTTCCACTTCGATGGAAGCGTAGCCGTGGGCGGCGAGGGATTCGGCGAGTTGTGGGCAACCGGCGTTGTGGACGACGGTTTTGCCAACGACGACAGCATTGCAGCCGAAGCGGTGAGCTTCCTCCTCGACAACGGGGATGAGCTTGGGGACGTTGTTGGCGAGCACCCGTTGGCCATAGTCGTCGAAGGCACCGGGGAAGTAGATCGCCTCACCGGGGGCGAGCGGGCAGAAGCAGGTATCAAGATGATAAAACCGTGTATTGACCAACTCTAAAGGCAAACAACGCACGTTCAGCCGTGAAGCGACCCACTGGTGAGCCGAGGCATCCGAACGGGTCCTGTAGCCAGCGAAGAGGGTCTCGCCACAAAACAAGGCATCGCCCGCCCCTTCGTGGAACATCTCCTCAGGCATGTGGTCCACATCGAAGCCATGAGCCGCGAACCAGGCATCGAAGAAGGGGGATTCCTTCGCTCGGACGTCGTGCTTGAATCGGCTACTCAGGAACGTGTTGTGGTGCATCAGCCCCGCGTTGGCCGTGAAGACGAGGTCCGGTAAACCCGGTTGGGGCGTCAGGATTTCGATCTGCACATTGAGGCTTTTCAAAGCGTCGTGTAGCGTCTGCCATTGGCGGTGAGCCAGAGCACGCACGGCCCCGAGGGAGCGGTTCATCCAGGGGTTGATTTCGTACTCGATGCCGTAATGATCCGGGGGACACATCAAGATTCGTGGCGCTGACATCCTAGACTCTCCGCTGGCTCGCTGGCTGACGTCTACTTCTTCTTCAAGGCTTTGTCAGCGATGTCGGTGCGGTAATGGGCACCGGGGAAGCTGATGAGTTTGACGGCTTCGTAGGCGCGGGCCTTGGCTTCCGCAAGCGTGTTTCCCAGAGCTGTGACGCCCAAGACGCGGCCACCATCGGTGACGGTGCGGTTGCCGTTGATCTTGGTGCCAGCATGGAAGACTTTAACGTCCGGCATGGCCGCGACCGCTTGCAAGCCGATGATCTGCTTGCCGTTCTCGTACTTACCGGGATATCCACCGGCGCACATCACGACACAGACCGCGGGACGAGGATCCCACACGACCGCATCGTCAGGCAGGGCATCGAGCGTCTCATCGGCGACGGCGCTCAGGAGTGTGTACAGATCCGATTGCAACCGCATGAGGATCACTTGTGTTTCGGGGTCGCCGAAGCGGGCATTGAATTCGAGCACACGATGGCCTTGGTTCGTGAGCATCAGGCCCGCAAACAAGACGCCACTGAACGGATACCGGCCACGTTTCATGGCATGGACCGTCGGCACGAAGACTTCGGCTTCGGCCTTGGCCATCAACTCCGTTGTGCCGATTGGTGCCGGGCAATAGGTCCCCATGCCGCCGGTGTTGGGACCAGTGTCGCCATCGTTCACGGCTTTGTGATCCTGACAGGGTGGGAGTAGCAGGATCGTGCGGCCACTCACCAAACCCAAGATCGAAACCTCTTCGCCTTCCAGTCTCTTTTCGACGACGATTTGCCGACCGACCGTCCGGCCAAACTCTTCGCGCACCATGATGCGGTCAATGGCCTTCATGGCCTCGTTGGTGTCTTTGCAGACGATGACGCCTTTTCCGGCAGCCAAGCCATCGGCTTTGACGACGACGGGGTAATCGCGGGTTTCGATGTAAGTCCGGGCTGGTTCGGGGTGATCAAAGATGCGGAAATCGGCTGTGGGCACATCGGCGTGCCGCATCAGGTTCTTGCTGAAGACCTTCGACGATTCAATGCGTGAGGCATCTTTCGAGGGGCCGAAGACTTTGATACCACGAGCACGGAGGTAATCCGAGAGACCAAGTGCTAAGGGGTCTTCCGGGCCGATGACGACAAGCGAGACTTTCTCTTTCTGGCAGAACCGAGCCATGCGGTCAAAATCTGTGCCGTCGATGGGCAGGTTGGTGCCATCTTCCGCGGTGCCAGCGTTGCCCGGCGCGCAGAAGATCTTACCGACCTGTGGAGACTGCTTGAGCTTCCACACGAGCGCATGTTCGCGGCCACCCTTACCCACAACTAACACATTCTTGCGATCCGCGGACATGCCACCCACCCGATGAAAAAGAACAACACCACTGTCTTATGGGGTTTGCCATTCGCGGCATACCGGGTGTGCCATTCGAAGCCGGCAATTCCATGATCTTATTTCGTCAGGACGTAGACGAAGGCGAGGAGAATGATCGCCAAGACGAAGCCAAGCAGGATAAAGGGGAGGAACTGCAAGAAGATCTTGTTCGGAGAGGATTCTTGGACGACCGGGGTGGGTTGAACGCGGGGTGGGTGTGGGGTCTTCTGGCTCGGGGTGACGGATTTCGGCTTCTCGACGAGGGGGCTTTTCGTCGGTGGCTGGCTCGGGCGTGAGGGGTTCGAAACGGTTTTGACACCGCTGACGGTTTCTTTGCTATCGCCCCGCTTTTGCAGAATTTCAGGGATCGAGCCGAGCGAAGGTTGCTGAACTGTGGGGTCCATGACGTGTTCGTTGGTCAGAGCAATATCGCGGAACTCCGGCACACTCTTGAGCGGCAAAAAGGTGCCATTTTTGGTGCGGGAGACCAAAATTGTGTTCACGTCGCCGAGTGCGCCGTTGGTCAGGTTTTTGCGGATGCTTTCCGTGGCCCCTTTGACGGTATGCATCTGATTCGAGGCATCACGGTAGACCATATACCAAATGTCCGGTGCTCCCGGGATGAGCGGTGGCGGCTCGGTGGACATCGGTGGTGCCGGGGAGAAACCCGAGGATTGCGAGCGCCAGGCGGACCCGAGCAAGTCTTCCATGAACTCCCGGCAAGAGGCCGGACGTTGCGCGGGGTCTGAGTGCATGGCCCGGCGGATGGCCCAGTCAGTGCGATCGGAGAGACTCTTGCGACGAGCCTTGGGCGATGGGAAATCGTTCTTGGTTTTCTTGAGCCAGCAGTCGAGTGGGCTGGTTTTGTCAAAGGGGATTTCCCCCGTGACCATCGTGTAGAGCGTCGCGGCCAGGCTGTAGACATCGCAGCGGACGTCGGCGTTCTTCGCGTTGCGGAACTGCTCCGGGGCCATGAAGTGTGGTGTGCCGAGGCCACGGCCCGTCTTGGTGAGGTTCATTTCCCCTTCGACATCTTTCACGAGGCCCAAATCCGTGACTTTGGCATTCATTTCTTGCGTCAGAAGGATATTGTCGGGCTTCACATCACGATGAATCAACCCTTGCTTATGGGCACGATGAAGGCCCTCACAGACCTGACCAATGATGCGGATCGCTTCGTCTTCGTCTAAGGCACCGTCGCGTTCGATCTTGGCGCCGAGGGATTCGCCATCGACGAATTCCATCACGAGAAATGGTGTTGTGGAAGTCCCACAGTAATCAATCGCTTTGACAACGTTGGGGTGATCAATGAGGCTGGCGGCTTTGAATTCTTGCTCGAAACGTTTGAGGAGGAGTGGGTTTTTGGCGGTTTCTGCGGGGACGATCTTGATCGCAACGATTTCGCCACTTGCTCGGCTTCTGCCTTTATAAACCGCTCCCATTCCCCCTTCGGCGATTTTTGAAATCAGGTCGTAGTTCCCGATTTGCCGATTCATTTTCGAGGTATCAGTAGTCATAGCCTAGGTCAACTTCGCCGTAGGAAGGGCATGCCCTACGACTGGTAGCAATACTCACCCTAACGGCCCGCCAGGGTTGTCGTGCTTAAAGCATAGTTTATTCCTAGTCTCCCGGTTGGAAATCTTTTCTGTCTCTTCCGGGGTTCCGGAAATCGACCCTGATCACTCCAACTGCTGCAAACCCTGTGATCCGGGCATTCACCAGAAGCGACGGTATCGATCGCGCCTATCTGAAATACCAAAACTACGCGATTTGCCGGGGCAAAATCCTTGATTCTCAGGACGTCAGACGGCAAAATCGTGGGGAGTGTCTCACAATTCTTGTGGGACGTGATTTCGCGCCGAATTTCCATCGAACTCAACCGTTCCGGGTATGATGCCGTCAGGGACGATTTGGGGGATTGAGTCCCGAGACTCGCAGGAATTGCTCATGGGGATGCTGGGAAAGATCCTGTTGTTCGTGAATTTGGTCGCCTTCGTGGGCCTCGCATACTTTGCTACCCAAAACTGGGCAGCTCGGAATGCCGCGGCCTCGAATGCCCTCATTCATCAAATTGCCCTCACGGGAATGCCAGTGACTCCACCCGAAGGGGTGACGGGTGACGACGAGAATATTCCGCTCGGGACAGTGGTCTCAGGCTTCTACCCTGTGAGCACGGTACGCCCTTCGATCTTGAGGGAGCATTTCAAGAACACCAACACGGGTTACGCCAGTCTCGAATTTCCCAAGACTCAACTCGATGAAGTGAACGGGGTCAGTTCGAAGCTCACGGCGGAACTTTCCCAATTGAAGACTGATGAAATCATTGCCAAGCTTGGTGGAACATACACGGCCATCCCGAACTCGAAGACTGTGCGTTTCGTGCCAGGTATTCTCGCCAACATGGCCGAGACGACTTTCGAGCGCGTGCTCATCCGCAAGCTCTCGGACAACATTTCTGACCCGAAAAAACGCCAAGAGAACGCGGAAACTCTGGTCGCCATCCTGAACCGCAAGTTCGAGACCCTCAAGAAAGTCGATCCTCGCCAAGCGGACGCGGATGCGGCCACGTTGAAAGAGCGAATCGATGCGGTGCGTGTCGCCAACGACAAAGTGAAGCGGGCTTTCGATGCGTTCAACGCGGTGCCGATGGACGCGGACATGGCCACGAAGACCTCGGCTGCCCAAGCCGCTGCGACCGCAGGCGACGAACTGACAGCTGAGTTCACGAAGTTCCAGAAAGCCCTCGGCGAAATCGGTACGACGGTGTGCCGCGACGAAAATGATCGCAAGAAACGCATCGTCCACTTGCTGATGCACCTCGACGAATCCGCCGCTTGGCAGAAGCGAGTCGCCCTGACTGTCGGTCTGCGAACCTACCTCACGGCTCTTTCGGACCATGCGAACCGCTTGCAACGCTTCGCCTCGGTCGCGGAACAACAGGTGATCCTCGACCAGGCCCGCTTTGCTGACGAGTACGAAGTGCTGAAGAACCTGGCCATCAATCAATCGCTTCTTCTGAAACAAGAGACTGCGGTGCGGGCGGATCTGGAAACGCAGAAAGCCAAAGACGTCGAATTCACCAAGATTCGGCTCGACCTCTTGGCCACCCGTCGCAAAACACTCGACGACATCAATGTGAAAATGCAAGCCATGATGGCCGCCCAAGCTGAGACACAAAAGCGGCTCTTCGACGTCCAGAAACTCGTCGGCGAGACGATGTCTCGCAACTTCGATCTGGAAAAGCAGCTCGAAGCGGCAGAAGTCAGCAAGTAAACACCGGGTTTTGAGTCAATAGCCGCCTAACTGGGCGAGGGGATTTCGGACATGTTTACGAAACTCGGCAAGCTGATGGTGTTTGTGAACATCTTCTTCAGCGTCGGCTTGCTGACCTGGGCGATGTCGCTCTACACGAACCGCATCGACTGGCTCGACACCACGACCGCAGATGGCAAAGTCGAAGGCCAAATCTCTCTCTTAAAGAAAGAGATTGAGCGGCTGAACCGAGCGATCAGCGAAGGCCAGTCCACGTACCAACTCAAGAAATATTCGATGTCGACATCGGAAGAGCGTGCCGATAGCCGGGCCCGTGTTTTCGATGAACGACTGAAACAAGCTCGCGCCGGTCGCTTCAAACTGCAAATCACCACCGATAAAGGGGCCTTCGGCGAAGGTGTCATGTACGACACTGAAAAAGAAGGCTTAGACGTTCTCGGGCCAGACCTGAAGCCGTTGCGGGGTCTCAAAACACTCCAAGATGAATTCGCGGCCGAGATGCGGACCATCGAGCAACTGCAGAATGGCCAAGGGCTGCTGACCGAGCAACAATGGGCGGACATCCGGGATGGCAAAACGACCATCGCTCAAATCACGGAACTCATGCCAAAACTGGGGATTTCAGACACCCGCAAGCTCCACAGCGAGCTTTCGGACCTGATTGCTAAGGAAGAATCGGCCACGAACAAGCAGTCCTTCCTATACCTCGAACTGCAAGATCAGGCGGTTTACCTCGCGGACAAGCGTGTGAACTGGCAGACGCTACTCGAGACCCTTCAGCGCCGTGAAGAACAATTAAAAACCGTGATCAAGAAACTGACCGGGAAATAACTGACCCATCACCGAAGACGTACCACCGCACCGGGCCGAAACCCGGCCCCGATGAGGAGCTTGAACGATGACAGCAATTGGAAAAATGCTCGTGTTTTTGGTGCTGATCCTAAGCCTCGTCTGGACCTTCCTGACGTTGAATGCTTACTCCGCCCGCACGAATTGGCAGAAGGAAGCCAAGAAATACCAGACCGAAGCCCAATCGGCTGCCGAATCCGCGACCAAGATGCGGGCGTTGCTGGAAAGCACGACCGAAGCGAACGAAGACGCGAAACGGGCCATCATCCAAGAACGCGAACGCTACTACAGCCAAGTCGCACAACTGCAAACCCAACTCACGAGCTTGACCGAGGCTTACAACAAAGCCTTCACCGAAGCACAAAATAAGCAAACGGCTGCCGCACAGCTCCAAGCCATGATCGACAAGCTCACGGGCCAAGTCTCACAACTGGATGCTGATCTGAAGAAGATGGAAGTCGAGCGCAACGACGCTGTCACACGCTCCAACAGAGACCGCGGCGCACGCCAGGAAGCGGAAATCGCTCGTGATAGCTACAAGCTGGGTGCCGAGAAGAATGGTGAAAAAGTCAACGAACTCCTACAAATCATCGCCGAGATGAAGAACGGCACCGCAAGCGGCATCCCGGGTTTCCGCACTCCAGTTGCCCCAGCGGGATTCCGCGGCACTGTGTCGAGTGTCTCTGCTGAAGGTGGCCAAGTCTACGTGCAACTGACTCCAGGCCTCGATGCTGGACTGCAGAAAGACACGACTCTCGACATTCAACGGACGACCCCTGCTGGTCGCTACCTGGGCAAGCTCAAGATCGTCTCCGTGGATAACAAAAACGCTGTTGGCATCTTGATACCTGCGACAAAGGGTGTTCCACCGACCGGTGATGCCCTGCCTCGCAAGGGTGATGAAATCGTCCCCCAGAAGTAACCTCGATCCCCTAGGAGGACAGAATCATGGCCAAGAAGAAGCAGAAGAAGTCTCGGGAGATCGAGGACGATGAAGACGACGATCTCCCGGCGCCGAAGCCGAAAAAACCCTCGGGGAATGATGCCTACACCGGCTTGCTCGCCATCAGCCTTTTGGCGTTGATTGGGGCTTGTGTACTGCTGATGATGGATGCCAGCGACATGACCGCGAGCCAACTGTCCGCTCCCGCTGTCAACGTGCCTGCTCTGGCGGCCCCTCAAGCCGCCGCTCCTACAGCCGCTCCCGTCGGCCAGTAATCTCGTACCGTTAAGGACTCTCGATCATGGCTCGTGTACGCTTTGTTGATGCTCCTGCTCGGAACGATGTCTACGTCGGCATGCTGGCTGTGACCTCGCTGGCCATCCTGGTGAGCATCGTTGCCTTGGCTCTGGAACTGAACGAGTACGGCTTCAGTGCAGAAGCCAAAGGCCCCTCGATCAGCATCCCCAAAGACTTCAGCCGGCCAACACCGAAGTCTGCTGGTGGTGCTACCCCAGCGCCGATGACGCGCACGGAAATCACTCCACCAGCCCCGGAAGTGAAACCCGCACCGGCCGTTGTCGCGAGCGAACCCGCAGTGCCGACCCCAGTCGTCACCCCACCGGTGAACATTGTCGTGGAGTTGCCGAAGACGACCGAGCCGAAACCTGCTCCGGAAGCCACCCCCGCGACCACAAGTGCTCCCGCACCAGTCCGCCCTGGCTTCAACCCGCGTTTCCCAGGCAAGCAGTAATCCAAACTCCGTGATGGTCGTGCTCGTCTTATTCTCGGGCACCATCTGCCTTGTACCTACCGACCGGGAGTTGTTCCGATGCCTCAGTCCAAGCCGACCAAACTCACGGTCCTGAATCTCGAAGATCGCATTACCCCAGCCTACAACCCCCAAGTCGTCTTCGATTACATCAATTCGATGCGGATCACGTCGACTACCAACACCAACTCCATTGGGGGGATTTTCAGCACCTGGGCTCAACAAGGATCCCAGGCCGATCCCAATCAACGAATCGTCGATCCCCGCGAAGCGGGCTACGCCGTACAAGGTCTTCTGAACTCCTCCATCGGCAACGTCGGGGACGCCCTGGGCGTCGCCCAGCTTTACATCCTCTGGTATCTCAACAACGTCGATCTCACGGACTTTACCATCGACCAGCAGTGGTATCGCAGCGATGGCACGTTCGTGCGGGCCACGGAAGTCGCTGGGGATGACGCGACCGCGGGGGTTTTCCTACAGACGGTCTGGCAGTATGTCCAAAAAGGTGGCGATCGCAATGTGCTGACCTCCCCAACGCCGCGCAGCAAGCTCCTCGGTGTGATGCAACTGCTCACCCGACTGCAGCAATCCGATGGCCTCACTTCCATCGCTCTTGGCTCGCAAGAAAAACTGCTCGCGAACAATGCCGAGGCCTACGCCGGGCTACTCAGCACGGCCCGACTGCTCTCCGAAGCATTCGATGATAACGCGCTGGCGGCAACCTTTGACGAGGCCGCCAACCGGCTCCGCAATGGGATTCAAACCGGGTTCTATGTCAACGAGACCTCGGGCTACGGTTGGCGGAAGTTTGGAACCGGGATTCCAGAAACCGTGGACAATCCCTTCAATCCTTGGTCCTCCACCGTGGCCCGCATGTGGCCCGCACTCTTCGGTGTGGACGATCCACGTGGTTCCCGCAGCACCGCACAACTTGACACCATCAACGCCAACTACACCGGTTCGAAAAGCTGGGTGACCGGATTCCCGGATAGCTTCCGCGATCCCTGGACGGTCATGGGTCATATCTCGCACCTCGTCACGGGCAACCCCGCGAACACCACCACCCATAACGACTTCATCTTCGACAACTACTTCACGAGTCCCTCGCAACCCGTGCAGCCCTTTACCGTCGATGACGCTGCCTGGATGCTCCGCAGCACCAACGCTCCAAACCGGGCACCCGTGGCAGATTCGGTACTTCCGGTCACACTCGACCAAGGGACGACCGCCCGTTTCAACGTCGCTGGCAGCGATCCGGACGGAACCCCAGTCCGCTTTTCCATCGTGGGTCGACCCTCGAGTGGATCCGTCAACAGCGACTCAGGCGACACGATCTTCACAGCCAACACCGAGTTCATTTACACGCCCAACGTCAACTTCTCGGGTACGGATTCGATTCAGTTCAAAGTCTCGGATGGTGAGTTTGACTCAGAATTTGTGACGATCAACTTCACGGTGAACGCCGTGAATACAGTCCCACCACCACCGACGACACCTCCGACAACGCCACCGATCCCAGGTGTACCGCCCCGAGTGCCACCGCCGGTCATCATCCCTAGCCCGCCCGGCGTGCCACCAATTGTGGTGATCCCACCGGTGCCACCATCACCGCCACTGCCAGCTTTGAATCGCTCGATGACTGTTGTCTCGAGTTCCGACCCGGGGAACACAGTCACAATCATCACGGCGACCGGGGAATTCCGGAACACGATTCCAGTCTTTGAAAACCCGATCTCAGGTGGCGTCAAAGGCACTTTGGAGAACTTGAACTCGGACAGCGTTGCTGATCTCCTCGTGGGTACAGGCTCCGGAGTGCCGACCCAAATCCGCGGATTGGACGGCGTCGACAACTCGGTTCTGTTCCGCATCGCGCCTTACGAACCCTCCTTCACGGGCGGGGTCTTCATCGCCACCGGCGACATCAACGGCGACCGCACCCCGGACATCATCATCTCTCCCGATCAAGGTGGCGGCCCACGGGTGCGCGTCTACAACGGGGCGACCCTCGAACCGATCGTGGACTTCCTCGGGATCGCCGACCCGAACTTCCGGGGTGGTGCCCGTGTGACCGCCGGGGACTTCAACGCTGACGGCTTCGCCGATCTCGTCGTAGCCGCAGGTTTCGGCGGCGGCCCACGAGTCACCATCTGGGATGGCAAAGCCCTGGCTCAAGGCAAGCAGGTCCAATTGGCGAACTTCTTCGCTTTCGAGTCCAGCCTACGAAACGGTGTCTACGTCTCCGCGGGGATCTTCCGAAACGATGCCCGCGAGGACAGCGTCGATCTGGCCGTCGGTGCCGGGCCTGGCGGCGGGCCACGAGTTTCGGTCTTCGGCGGACGGGAACTCTTGCAGAACTCCCGCATCCGCATCGCTGATTTCTTCGCTGGGGACACCAGCGAGCGTGGTGGTGTCACGGTTTCTGCGAAACGCAAAGACCCGAGAATTGCGATTGATTCTGAGTTCTTGCCACCCCGTGAACTCGTCACCGGACCTGGCCCCGGCACGACTGTCCGCAAGATGAATCGCTACGCCAACGTCGTCGCCTCGACTGACTTCGTCGACATCACAGAACCCCTCGACGGCAACGTCTCGGGCATCTTTGTGGGGTAAGGAGAGGCTATTACTGAACCCTGAACCCCGATTCCTGAACCCTCATCAACGAGAAAACCCCCGTTGGTGTTCTCACACGCAACGAGGGTCATTGAACGACTGGCCTCACGGCTGGTCGGTTATTTTTCCCACATGAAGAAGTCGCGAGGGCTACGTGCGAACGGGTGGTTCGGGAACACAAGTGTTCCAGGCATGCCCATGCCGGGTTGCCCAGGCTGAGGGTAACCAGGGACGCCGTAACCTGGAGGTGGCAGCGGGTGTCCGCCGTTCGGGCCGCAGTTCTGGCAGGAGCCAGCGCCTGGCCGCCACCACATGTTTTTGCCGAGCCACGGAAGCACGCCGTAGCGTTGTTCCAAGCCGTAGTTGGCCGAGGCTCCGCCGATCATGGTCGGTGCCACGGTCCCATTGAGTGGGCCAGCGGCGTTCGCCGTGCCCGAAAGTGCAAGCACACCGAAAGCGGCGGCGATCATGCACAAAATCCGTTTCATGCTGTTCTCCTAAGCGGCGTTACACAGGGGAGAGAAGTCGTCCCTGACTGATCTCCCCATCAGCGAACCGCATCGGGTCGTCCCTGACCCGGCCGCGTTCGACACAACTCTTATCGGCACGCTAACCGCCTCACTCCGGAAAATTGCCGAATTCCGCCGGATTGTCGAGTTGGCCACAACCCGCGCAATCGTCACAGATTGCCAAATCGTCCGACCCCGTTTGATCGGAACAAGGATAAACTGGTCAGTGTGGCAACAATTCCCCAAAAATTGCAAACTCACAGAATTCTGAATCGTCTACTGCTCGCCCGTCACAGCCTGTCTTGGAGGTGCTGTTGAATTGACAGAGTCGAATTTTACCTGAAGTCAGTTCCGTGGTGCTCCGATAAGTTAAGCTAGGTAAGTCCTGCTAAATTCGCAGGTCGTGCGAAGTTGGAAGCCCTGGGAAGGATGCGTGGCGTGTTGAAGACGATTGGCTATCTAACCCCACAGTATTTTTCCGATGAATCCTACATCGGGGGCGGGGAACGCTACCCGTTGAACCTCGCGATTGGATTGGCGGAATCTTCACCCGACGAATTTCGGGTCCGTATTCTTTCTTTTGGGAAGAGAGAGTTCCATCAAACACTCCATCCCGGAGTCGAACTTCACGTTATGCCAGTGGGTTATTCCCCAAGGAACGGCCTCGATCAGCTCTCGTGGGCGATGGTGTCCAAACTTGCTGATGTAGATGTCGTTCACTTCATGCAATGTTTCACTCGCACTGCGGAAATCGGCTGCCTGATTTCTAAGCTGCTAAGAAAACCAACATGTGCAACGGACCTCGGAGGCACAAGCAGCACAATTAACCATGAGTATTCAGGCTTGAATTTAGTGGATCGAATCGTTTGCTACTCCGACTTCGGGGCGAGCTTGATCAAGACGACACAGCCGATTTACATGGTCAAGGGTGGCGTCGATACCCGTCAGTTTTCTCCCCCGTTAAGACGTCCGAAACGAGATCGTGTTTTGTATGTTGGCCGCTTGTTGCCACACAAGGGCATCGACCAGTTGATCGAGGCTCTCCCAACCGATCTGCCACTGACTTGTTGTGGAAGGCCCTATCACAAGCCATACTTCGAATATCTTCAGACGTTAGCCCAAGGGAAACGGGTCGAGTTCGTGACTGACGCTTCGGATGCAGCAATCCGCGAACTCTATCTGAAAGCATGGGTGAACGTCCTTCCTTCGACTTACCGTGACTACTACGGGCAGACCTACGTCGCCCCGGAACTGATGGGTCTAACTCTGCTCGAAAGCATGGCTAGCGGAACCCCGGTGATCTCCTCGCGTGTGGGCGCAATGCCGGAATTCATTCACCATGGAGTGACCGGATTCGTGTATGATACGCCAGAAGAACTGACAGGTTACATCCGCAAACTCTCCGCGGAACCTGACCTTGTTGAACAGATGGGATTCCGCGCGAAGTTACTGGCGGAAAATGAGTTCGACATGCGAGTCTGTGGTGGCAAATTGGCGAATCTTTACCGCGAATTAATCGCCTAAATTTGGAGGAGAGACATATGAAAATTCTAGTCATATCGAATTTGTATCCTCCCGATTTCTTGGGTGGTTACGAGCTAGGATGCAGTCAGGCGGTCAACGCACTTCGCAAAGCAGGTCATGATGTTCTTGTCCTGACGAGTGTGCCTCGACATCAGCCGACGATGTCTTCGGACAACGTGAGGCGATGCCTCCGTCTCGTCGACATCTATAGCCCTTACACAGAGCTTCGCGTCGGCTCCTTCAGACCAATCAGACACTTGGAATCGAGCCACCTTCAGGCTTTCAATATCCATGTGATTGCGCAGGCTGTCAACGATTTCAAACCGGATGTTGTCTATCTGTGGAATCTCGTGGGACTCGGTGGACTCGGGATTATGCTCGCTGTCGAGTATCTCGGTACGCCTTGGGTCATGCACCTGATGGATAATGTTTTGGGGTGCCTTTGCTCCACAAACGAAATCCTCCATCGCAACGCGATCGAAGTTGGCGATCTCATGGCGATGGCCTCACGTGGAAAATTCCTGTGTTGTAGCCAGACAACTGTCGACGAAAACAGCGCCTCGGCCTTTCCGATCGAAAAGCGAACGACGATCCTCCAGAATTGGATCACCACAGATGCTCCGCCGGTGAAGGATCGTAAATATCGAGAAAAAGGTGTCCTAAGACTGGTCTCAGCTGGCTCTTTATCTGTTACAAAAGGGCTCGACATCACAATCAAAGCGATTGGTTTACTCCGCGACCAGGGATTCACAAATCTGACTTTGGACATCTATGGCATGGGGAATGATGTCGAGTTTCGAACTCTGGTACAAAGCCTGGATCTGACGAATCGTATCCAGTTTTGTGGACTCAAGACACAGCGGGAACTGGACCGGTTATACCCCGACTACGATGTCTTCGTCTTCCCAACTTGGGGGCGTGAACCATTTGCTTTTGCTCCTTTAGAAGCCATGGCTCATGGATGCCTGGCGATCATCACGAATGTCTGTGGGAATGCAGAATGGTTCATTGATCGCGTGGATTGCCTCAAAATCGAGAGGAATCCTGACGCACTCGCGTTGTGTTTGAAATCCGTTCTTGATGGAGAGATCGACATTTCGGAGATTGGTCTTCGTGCCGCGAACACTGTTCGTCAGCAGTTCCATCTGGATCAGCTCGTACCGAAGATCGAGGCTGCTTTTTCTGATAGCATGAAGTCTTTCCAGGGAGAAAAGCATTCTGCCGAGGAAACCTATCACCTTGCTATGTTTGCTGAGAAAACTTTACACGCTTTGATTTTTGAGACTGCTGTTGCTTAATGGCAACAAAATTCTGGGGGTAGCATTTTATGAACTTCGCATTCTACGATTTTGATGATCATCCAAGCCGCGGCGCGCGTCTGGTTCGCCCATTTCGCAGGCTCCTGCGCCGGATGCAGCGGCCGTACTTCTATCGGCTGCGTGATCTGCTGACGTGGATCTATCATCGTTCTGAGGCAGATCGCAGCCACATCCACAATTTGGATTGCCGCCTCGCCCGCCTCGAAGCGTCGAGTGTGAAAACAGATCACGCCATGAGCCCACTCAAAGCCAAGGCGTTTACAGCAGACTACTTGGCCCTGAGTCGTCGATTGGCGAGCATTGAAGACACCCTCGCGCGATCCATTGCATCACAAGAAAACGACAGCACTCCGATCGATAACCTCGATCAGGAATCCGATCTCTTGGAACTCTCCGAGCGGCTGACCCGTATGGAGATGCTCGTTGACAAGCTCGTCGCCTTATACAATATTGACGAAATCTTGCCAATGAGCACTGATATCCAGAAAAACCGAACGAACGCTGCGTAATGCATGTGAATTTAGCCACCTAAATTCCGTGCTTTGTGCGGCAGGCCAACATCCATCCGAGGCTCATCAAGTGCCTTTTGTTTCCTATGCACAAAATCATGAAGATGTGGTCCTGGCGAGAGTCTTTCCATCTCACCAGGGATTTTACATCGACATCGGAGCTGCATCGCCGACGCATCACACGATCACACGACATTTTTATGAGCTGGGCTGGACTGGTATCAATGTCGAGCCTCTACGTCGTTTCTATGATCAGCTTGTAGAATACCGTCCCAAGGATACAAATCTCAATTTTGCAATTGCAGACAATGACGAATCACGTCCATTCTACGTCTGTGAAGACAGCATCGGGATGTCGACTCTTGATAGAGGCATTGCGTCCCATCTCCCAGCCACTGCGCTCAACGAGGATTTGTTGATCCCCTGCATGACCTTGGCGTCTCTCTGCGAACAATATGTCGATGATCGCCAGATTGATTTTCTCAAAATCGATGTGGAGGGTTACGAGAAGCAGGTTCTCCAGGGGATGGATTTTCAAAAATGGCGACCGATTGTTTTGCTCATCGAAGCAACAGAACCGGGCACTACGATTCCTTCTCATCACGATTGGGAGCCGATCGCTATCAATGCTGGCTACACATTCACACTTTTTGATGGAGTGAACAGATTCTACGTGAGAAATGAGTCCCGAGACCAATACTACGATCTGCTGTCATATCCAGCTTGTGTTCATGATCAGTATGTGCTTCATGAACACCCACTGGCTCCCTATATCAAGACATTCGAGAAATCCAAATCCGATCTTGCCATGCAAATCCGAACTCTCCAGGCTCGACTTGAAGATCACCTTCGAGAAATATCAGAACAGAACACAGAAATCGCCTCACTTGACCAGACAGTTCAAGGCCTCTTGAATTATTCATCGAATCTCGAGCAAATCGTTGTCAATGCAAAAATCGAGCTGATGCGTATGAGCCAAGACTTCCGTACTCAGCTCAATAAAATGTCGCGGGATTTTTCAAGTGAGTTGAAACTCACCCATTTTGCTCTTGAACAAACCCGTCAACATCTCGATTCCTTGAGGGCGTTTATTCTTACCTAGAGCCTTGAGCGAGTCTGAGTCTGGCTGCCATCAAGGGTGCTGCTGAAGGCGGGAACGTAAGCGGGCTTCGAGTTCTTCGGTCTCCTCGAGATAGCTCGCGCGGAGGTTGTTGACCTCCCAACGGTCTTCGGGCTTCTGGTACATCTGCACGCCACGTTCGTCGTCGCCCATCGGCAGGATCAGATGCCGGTCGGCGGTCCGCAAGTACCACTCGCCCAAGTCGCCTTGCACCAGGCCACCGATGGCTTCCCGGTGGGATTGGCTCGTCTGCAAGTCTTCGCCATCCAGGCCATCGGGGACAGAGATGCCGTGCCAGCGTAGGATCGTCGGCATCAGGTCGGCGGGTTGGGTCACACGGGTGATGCGCTTGCCACCGAGGCCGCCCGGTTCCTTGACGATCAGCGGTAAGTGGACCAGTTCCTCATGCATCTGCGGCGTGTGGATGCCAATCTGGCCATGTTCGCCGAGTGGAGTGCCGTGATCCGTGGTGAAGAGGATGCGAGTCTCTTTCAGCAGGCCGAGTTCTTCGAGCTTGGCTAACACTTGGCCCAATTGAACGTCAAAGGTCGTCATCGCGGCGGCGAAGCTACGATGGAGGTATTCCCAGCTTTCGAGATCGTCCCGATCAAACCAACCGGTCGGTGGATCAGCCCACGCTGGGACTGGCTCCTCGGCCGTCTCTTCTTCGTCGATGTAGGCCCCGAACACTTCCGCGGGAATGTACCACGGTCGGCCAAAGGCGTTCCAATCGAGCCACAACAACCACGACTCGCCGAGATGACTTGCGACTTCTGGCAAGACCGTGAGTAAAAGGTCAATCGGCGTCCCGTCCGCCGGGCTAGGCCGGGCATCGAACCTTTCTTGCCAGCCCGCGTAGAACTCTGGGAGCGACTCGACCCCGGATTGTTCGATCAAAATCGTCTTGGTCCCTGCGCGATTCAGGGCTTCCAGAAGATCCTCGGCTTGATGTGCTTCCCTTGGGATTCCTGGCGTTTGGTGAAGACCAGTCCGCCAGGCACGGTTCGCGGCGGCGGGCTGGGGATGGTCCGAAAGGTGCTGATCCCAGGTGATTCCCTCCGCGGCGAGGCGGTCGAGTGTGGGCGTGGCGATCCAGTCATTCCCATAAGCCCCGATGGCCCCGATGGGACATTGCCGGGCGACGACGATCAGAGTTCTCATGTGTCAGGGATTCTCGGGTGGGTCGTCGGGTTCAGGGTCGTAAGCTAAAGACCATTATCTTGTTTGTCGTCTGCGGAGTTGGCGAGTGCTCGGACCGATTTTCACCCGCGAGTTAACCACAGTTCCTCGCCGGGCGAGCCACTACAGCGCCCGCACGGCCATCCTCGGGTTGCTCGGCATCCTGGGGGTGACGGCCTGGCAAGCGACCGTCGGCTTCACCCGCGAAGCCACCCTCGGCGAGACCGCGCGCTTCGGCTTGCTCTTGTTCCAAATCATCGTGTTCGTTCAACTGGTGCTCCTGATCTTCTTCGCGGCTCTCTCGGCCGCCAGTGCCGTGTCTCAGGAAAAAGACCGCCGGACGTTCGTGCTCTTGCTCATCACCGACATGTACGATTACGAAATCGTGCTCGGGAAACTCTTCGGCAGTTTACTGCCGATTACAGTGCTCCTGGCGGTGACGGTGCCGGTGCTTTCGATGCTGCTATTACTCGGTGGAATCGATCCATCGCAGGTTTGGCAGGCGTGTGCGGTCATGTTCACGACCGCCTTCGTGGCCGGTTCACTGGGCGGCGTCGTGGCACTCTGGCGTGAACGGACCTTCCAATCCTTGGCTCTCTCGGTGCTGTTGATCTCGCTATACCTCGCCCTCGTGCAAGCGGTGCCTGTCCTGGGTCCACTCCTTTCAGCGACCACCGATTGGGAACTCCTCCAAGCTGCTGTTGACCCTTTCTCCGCCATGCGATCGGTCCTGGATATGCCACCAGGCGGCTGGACGGGGATGGCACCGGCTTACATGTACTCACTCGTGATGCTGGGTGGGTTCATCGCACTCAACGCCTTCGGCATCTGGAAACTCCGGGCCTGGAACCCGAGTGGCGAGCCGATCATGCAGCGTGAAAAGACCGCCGTAGACCCAGAGGCCGACCTCAGTCCAGACCAACTCAAAGAGTTCCGAGCCAAGGCCCATGCCGCACCGGGCCAAGTTCGAGAAGTCTGGGAAAACCCAGTCGTTTGGCGTGAAATCCGCACCTATGCCTACGGTCGTCGGCCATTGCTCGTGAAGTTTGCGTTTCTCTTCGTCTTAGCGTTTCTCTGGTACTACTCGTACACCCTGATCCACGCTCCTGGTGGTCGGGTGCCGTTTGCGGCGGCTTATGGTCTGGTGCCGCTGGCGGTCTTGAGCCTACTCCTCGTCGCGGCCCAGGCCGTGACGGCCATCACCAGCGAACGGGACGGCGGGGCACTCGATGTGCTCCTGGTCACTGACATTTCGCCGTATGAGTTCGTCTTTGGCAAGATCTTTGGTGTGCTTTATAACGCCAAAGAGTACATCATTCCGCCGCTGATTCTGGCGGTCTACTTCTGCTTCGAGGGGATGTACACCCGGGTTCCGCCAGGGGCTTCGAGCCTCGATCGCTTCCTTGCCAACCTTGGCCCACTCATCGCCGTGTTGATTGGCCTGGTCGTGATGTTTGCGTTCGTGATCTCGCTTGGCTTGCATGTTTCACTCCGAAACATCAACAGCCGGTTGGCCATCGTCAACACCCTCGGCACGGTCTTCTTCCTCTCCGTGGGGACGCTGATCTGCATTTACCTGATCGTCATCAACGGCGGCAGTTTCGCCAACCAGTGGCTCAGCTTCATCGCCTTCTTGGTGCTTGGCATCGGTGGCCTCGTCTGGGTACTCTCCGGCGATCGGCCTTCCACAGCTCTCACACTCGGCAGCGTCTTCTGCCCGCTGGCGATGTTTTACTGCGTCACGAACATCATCATCGCCAAGCCAGGCACCGATGAATCCGCGGACCCACTCGTCCCGTTCTTGGCCCTCGCCGCGGCCTTTGGTTTCACGATCTCCGCGATCATGATCCCGCTCCTCAGTGAGTTCGACGTTGCCCTCGGCCGCACGACTGCCGCGTACGAGGAGTGATGGTCCTTCGCAATAGCGAGGATCAGTTCAACCTTGTAGAATTTCATCGCCCAGATGGAGGCGTATGATGGAGTCGCTCAAATTTGAACGCGAGCCGGCCGGGAGCTTTTACCGGGTCACGCGGGCACGGGTGGATGAGTATTTCCGAACCACAGGCCGCAGCCGACGTGCTGGTGGGTTGCTCACTTTCAAAGCCGTGTTGCTCGTGTCGCTGATGGTCAGCTCCTATGCCGCGATCGTCACTCAAGTCGCGGGGCCGTGGTCACTCTTGCCGTTGGGCCTGATCTTTGGCTTTGGGTCGCTGTTACTCGCCATCAACATTGGCCACGATGCCTCGCATCAGGTCGTGTTCCAGAACCCGGTCTGGAACCATGCGTTACAACGGCTCTGCTTCGTCTTCATCGGCGTCGATGGCTATCTCTGGCGACTACGGCATATCAAGTCCCACCATCTCTTTCCGAACGTCAACGGCTCGGATACGGACATCGACGAGAACCCCTTCGTCCGGCTCTCGCCGAACCAGCCCTGGCGCTGGCATTTTCAACTCCAGCACATCTATGCTCCGTTCGTGTATCTGTTCGCCGCCTTTTACACGACCATCTGGGGAGACTTCGTCTATCTCTCGAAGCGAGAACTCGCCAACATGACGGACATTCGTCATCCGTGGTATGAGTACCTCCTCTTTGCCATCTGCAAGATCACCTACTTCACGGTGACCCTGGCCATCCCACTGGTAGTTCTGGACTTGCCGTGGTGGGTGGTTCTGCTTGGGTTTTTCGTCGTCAATGGTTGCACGTCGCTCCTATTCGTCGTTCTGCTGATCGGCACCCACTTCGCGGACCTCGCGGACTTCCCCGTGCCAGACGCCAATGGCAGCGTCGGTCGCAGTTGGGCCGAGCACAACCTCGCCACCGCTTGCGATTGGTCCCCGCATAGCTTCACCGCTCACTTCATCTCCGGTGGCTCGAATGCCCATGCCTCGCACCACCTCTTCCCCCGCGTCTGCCACACACACTACCCGGCCATCGCCCGCATCATCGAAACGACCGCCCAAGAGTTCGGCATCCGCTACAACGCTGTCACCCTCTGGGGCATGATCCAATCCCACTTCCGCCTGCTACACCAACTCGGCAAGCGGCCGGGGTAAAAATGTCGATAGGTCGTATCTGTTCGGTTGCATTCTAGGGCTGGGTCGTCTATCACTTCTCGGGTAACCTAATGGGAGGCTTTCGATGAACCGCCGTGATTTCCTTCTCGCTACGACTGCCGTGGCCGCGTCTCCGTTGCTCCTCAAGGCTGAAGATGCCCCAGGCTTCAAGCTGGCCAAACTGCCCTACGCTTACGATGCTCTCGAACCCGTCATCGACGCTGAGACGATGACCATCCACCACTCGAAGCATCACCAAGCCTACGTCGATAACCTCAACAAAGCTCTCGCAGGCCAGACCGATTGGCTCAAGATGCCAATCGCGGAACTGGTGCAAAAGATCGGCGAAGTCCCCGAGAAGATCCGCCCAGCGGTGCAGAACAACGGTGGCGGCCACTGGAACCACGACTTCTTCTGGTCGATCATGACCAAGCCCGGCACCGGCGGCGAGCCAACCGGCGACCTGCTCAAAGCCATCGACACCAGCTTCGGTACACTCGATGGCTTCAAGAAAGAGTTCCTGGCCGCGGCCCTCGGTCGCTTCGGCAGTGGCTGGGCTTGGCTGGTCCCCGGTAAGACGAAGCCGCTCGAAATCGTCTCGACACCGAACCAAGACAGCCCGCTCATGAAAGGCGTCATGCCACTTCTCGGCATCGACGTCTGGGAGCACGCCTACTACCTGAAGTACCGCAACCTCCGCGCTAAGTACGTCGAAGCCTGGTATAGTGTGATTGACTGGAAGAAGATTGCTTACAAGGCTTAGTGAAGTGCAGAGTTAGGGGTGCGGGCTGGAAGGTCGCGGTATCGCAAAAATCGCTTTTCTGCTATACCCTAATCACGATGCCCGATCCCCGATGATTCAAGGACGATCCATGCCCACGTTGCCTGCCAAAGGAGACCCGTTGCTACGTATCCAGGGGGTGAATCACACCTTTGGCTCTGGCGACGCGAAGACGCAGGTTCTCTTTGATAACGACCTCGAAGTGATGCCCGGTGAGTTGGTCATCATGTCCGGACCGTCGGGGTCGGGGAAGACGACGATCCTGACGCTCATCGGTGGGCTGCGGTCGGTGCAGACGGGTGACATCGAAATCTGGGATGGCGAGATTGACGACTATCGCTCACTTCGCGGCCTGGATGAAGCAGGGCTTGTGGAAGTGCGACGACGTATTGGCTTCATCTTTCAACGGCACAACCTGTTCGATTCTCTCGAAGCCACCCAGAACATCCGCATGGCGAGTGAGTTGCTGCCCGATAGCCTCAACGGCGAACGCATCCCCCGCTTGCTGGAATACCTCGGTCTCGGCCAGCGTATGAACTACAAGCCCGCGGGACTGTCAGGCGGTCAACGGCAGCGCGTGGCCGTGGCACGAGCATTGGTCAACCGGCCTAAGATGATCCTTGCCGACGAGCCGACCGCGGCCCTTGATGCCAACTCCGGCTTGGCGGTCATCACCCTGTTACAACACCTCGCTCGGCACCGTGACCCCGAAGAACTCGCCAAACTCATCCGCCAGCCTGGTGACCACGACGACGAGACTGGCAAGCTCACCCCCCAGCAAGCGGCGATGCTCGGCGACCTTGCCAGCGAAAAAGGCTCGACGAGTTTGATCGTCACCCACGATGCCCGCATCATGAACCGCGCCGATCGCATCGTCCACATGGAGCGCGGCAAGATCGTCTCCAATGTCGTCGTCGCCGAGCGGCTCTTCGTCGCCGAGGGCTTACGCCGCTGTGCCTTCTTTGCCGCGATCCTGCCCGAGCAACAACAGGCGATTGCCGACGGCGTCTGCATTGGCCTGCACCCCGATCTACCGATCCGCAGCATCACCCGCGAGCGGCTCCGTGGCAAAGTCGAGATCTTCCATGAAGGCGAAGAGATCATCAAACAAGGTGACCCCGTCACCGACGAAAGCCTCTTCTACCTCATCCGCCGAGGCAAAGTCCGCATCGACCGTGACGTCGGTTATGGCCCCAAGACCGTCGCCGAGTTGGGCGTCCAGGACTTCTTCGGCGACCGTGCCCTCGTGACCAACGAACCCCGTAACGCGACCGTCCTCGCCACGGAAACCACGGAAGTCTACACTATCGGCCGCGACACCTTCCGCCGCCACGAAGCCACGAGCCGCCCTTTCATCGAACGCATCGCCGCCGTCTACGGGGCGAGGTGAAGGAAAAAACCGGGGGCGAGCGCCCCCGGTTTTTTTGAGGAGTGTGGTTGACATTACACGTCGAGTTTCCAGGGGCCGTGCATCTTGCGGCCGATCATGCTGTTGCCGAGTTCAGCGTTGTCGCCAGTGAAGGTGTTGGTCTTCGGATCCCAGGTGAACTTCTTACCGGTTTGCAGGGCGATCACGCCCAGGTGGCAGACGATCACGGAGCCGCCGCCGACGGTGACGTCGCAGATGGGCTTCTCGCGGGTCTGGATGCAGTCGACGAAGTTCTGCATGTGGTTTGGCGTGCGGGTCGGGTAGAGCTTCGGATCGTCCTTGAGTGGCTCGCTCAGGATCTTGGCATCGCTGGCGAGGAGTTGGCCACGGCTGACGAAGAGTGTGCCGAGTTCGCCGAAGATCATGACGCCGTTCTCGCCACCACTGATCGAGTCCATCGATTCGGTTTCGGTGACCTTCTTCTCGACGCCGTCTTTGTCTTTGACGATCTTGGTCTTCGTTTTGGTGATGGGTTTGCCATCCGCACGGACGAGACCTTTGACATCGGTCCCACGGCCATCCATGACGATGACCTTAGCGCCGTTGGCGTAGGTGTACTGGACCTTGAAGGTTGGGTGGCAGTTGTAGCCGTCGCCGGTCTTCAGTGGCTCAGCGGCATCGAGAACTTCGACGGTGCTTGGGCCGCTACCGTCCATGCCGAGGCACCACTGGGCGATGTCGATGTGGTGAGCACCCCAGTCGGTCATCTTGCCGCCGGAGTATTCGTAGAACCAGCGGAACTCGTAATGGCAGTTTGTGTTCCGGCCGTTGGCGCTGATGCGGTAAGGAACTGGCTTGGTTGGCCCGAGCCACATCTTCCAGTCGAGGCCTTCTGGCACGGGGGCTTCAGGGATCGGGCCACTGGTGGGGTTGCCACCGATGCGGCACTCGATCAGCTTGATCTTGCCGAGGCGGCCCGCACGAACAACGTCCGCGGCCAGGCGGAACATGCCGCCCATTTCGCTGCGTTGTTGGCTACCGGTTTGCAGGACTTTGCCGGTTTCCTTGACGACCTTTTGAAGTGCCAGGGACTCTTCGATGGTCAGCGTCAGTGGCTTTTCGCAGTAGACATCTTTGCCTTTACGGAGGGCATCAATGGCGACGAGGGTGTGCCAGTGGTCCGGGGTGCCGACGACGACGACGTCAACGTTTTTGTCATCGTTGAGGCGACGGAAGTCCGAGTAGGTCTTGGCTTCGAAGGTGTCCTTCTTGAACATCTCCGAGGCGACTTTGACGTGCCGAGCGTCGACATCGCAAATGGCGACATGTTGGTTGCTCTTGATCCGCTTCGCTTCGTTGTAGAGAGCGCGTGCTCGGCTCGATGGAGAGCCGATGCCGATGTAGCCGAATTGGAGTTTGTCGTTCGCAGCCTTGACCTTAGCTCGCGCCGTCCGCACGGCTTCTTCGCCTGCGTGGATTTCCTGGGCATACCAGAGCGGCAACCCGGCTGCTGTCAGCGCGCCAATCGAGGCATGCATAAACCCACGCCGGGACATGTTCCCACGTTCCATCATGACGATCACCCATCTACGTTTTGAGGAGAGAAAACCCGGCCAAAACCGGAATGATGACATCCTAAACAAAGCCCGGCTCCAAATCCACCGGAAAGCCGACCGACATATTGTCCCCAGAACCATTTTTTGCAATTCAGAACCGCACCTCCAATTCTGATTGCCGGAATGACGTGATCTGGGTAGACTCGGGACATAATTTCTGGGCTGGAGTAAGGTTGCGATGAGCATTGGCGATGCAGCGGATATCGATTTTGCGACCGGACGGGGACGAGATTGGCCCAGTGTGCGGCAGTTCAACATCTTCCTCGCCAACCGTATGGGCGCGATGTTGGATTTGGTACGCCGATTCGAGACGGCCAACGTCACGGTCATCTCTCTCACCGTGATCGAAACCGCCGACTGTGCCATCATCCGCTTGGTCCCTTCGGATTACGAGCGGGGCTTTGAAGTCCTCAGCTCGGCGAAGCTGCCGTTCACCGAAAGCGACCTCATTCTCGTCAAACTTCCTGATAACAACCAACCACTCCTGACGATCACCAAAGCCCTGTTGAGTGGTGAAATCAACATTCACTACTGCTACCCGCTTCTGATCGGCGTCGGGCCGATGGGGAACACGGCCTTGGCGATCCATGTCGATGCTCCCGAAGATGCCTCGCGGACTTTGCAAAACCGTGGTTTCACGCTCTTCGGCGAAGATGACCTCAAGGAGTGAGTGCGACCATGAGGCTCCGTGGATTCTGGGTTGCCACCGAGCAGCCCGATGGTCGCACCCAGTTTGCCAGAAGCTTTGGCCGACCGCGCACACTGGATGCGAATGAGCGTCTTTGGGTGGTCTTCGACGTGACTGGTGACGTGAGTGTCAACGGTGTACCACTGGGAACCGGCCAAGAGTTTGACCTCACCGCACATCTTCTCCCCCGCAACCGGCTCGAAATCACCCTCGAAGCCGCGAGCCTCGACCAAGCGACCCTCGAAGTGCGTCAGGTCGAGTCATTGGGTTGAGAAACACCTAAAGACAACCTCATCCCTCAACCCCCTTCTCCGATGCGGCCCGCAAGGGGAAAAGGGTAAAATCCGCCAGAAAACGACACTTCTCACTTAACGCAACTGTTCTGAATTGATCTCAGAAAACCCATCAGGCACATGGTTTTCTGTAGCTGGCCTCACAGGGGCCTCTGTGAGGCCAGCTACAAAACGACAAAAAGGCGTCAGTACAAACCGTGCAAGGGCAGAATCCAACGCACCCGCTCACTTAAAGAGTGGCGGGGCGCCGAGGGGGCTGGCTTTGAGGTCTTTTTCGGCATAGAGCTTCTGGCCTCGGAAGGGGTTGTAGAGCGGATCTCCGATGATGATGCCCATCCAACTGGTGACAAGAACGCTCCTGGCATAGGCTTCGGCCACGGTGTACTCGCCGGTCATCAGGAGAGCGAAGAACTCCGCCGGCTTCGGGAAGCCGATGGTGTACGGCTCACCGACTGGACCAATCGTCACCGCGGCACCATCTTGCAGGATGTTGACACACCAGCCTTTGCCTTTGCGAATGTCGATGGCCTCGTAACTGGCCAAGTGCCAGGCGACAGCCCCTTTCACGAACAGATTCGAATCGACATAGTTGCCCGCCGAATACCAGCCGGTGTACAGGGCTGCGTCGGGGCAAGTCCGTGAGGCGAAGACCTCGGGCTTATCGTCAAGCGTCACGTCCTGCTTCGCCGCTTTGAGAATGGCTGCTGTCTCACGGAAGGATTCATCGTAGCCTTCGTAACCGGTCCCTGCTTCGCCAGGCTTCTTGGGGTCAAACTTGATGCCCCGTGCATCGACGTAGCTTTTGCCTTTGAGTCCGCACGCTTTCTCAACCGCGATGGCGTCATCGACCAAACGCTTCGCCACGGCCACCGTCGGGCCGTCGAGCCGGCAGACCATCAAGGTCTTGGGGGCCAGGGTCTTCGCTTTGTCGGCGGGGTAGTTCCAGTGCAACGGGTTGGGCACGATGCGGTAAAGCGGGTACGGCGGGTGCAGGACGAGCATCAGTTCGGAGTCGATGGCCGCGTTGGTTTCGCCGTGGGAGAGCTTGTAAACCTCGGCGCCGAGTTTGCCTTCCTCCTCGCGGAGCGACTTGATCTTGGCGTCGTCTTTTGGGGTCGCGCGGTCGAGTTCGCCGATTTGCTTGTTCAACTCGGCTCGTTTCGGCTCAATCTCTTTGAGTTTCGCTTTCTCCTCCGCGGTCGATTCTTGCGGCCCAACGCGAAGTGGCATGCCGAAGACCGTCAGTAGGCATTTCGTCGGCGTGGTCTTGGCTTTCAAAAACTCCCGCAACGGCGCGACGACTTTCTCCTCGTAAACCGGCCGGGAGATGTCCATCGCGTCGGGCAGATCGACCAACAGCAAGTTGGCTTCCGGCACTTGGCGTGCTGCGAGGTAGTGCCGTGCGACTGCTTCCGAGTCTTTGGCGCGCCGGTTCGCCAGGACGACAATCTCCCTCGGCTCCAAGGCCATCACCGGAGACGCACCCACCACTAGAAGCCAAAGCCAGCATGCACGCATCACGCACCCCAGGAGAAGACCAGACGGCTAGAGCCAAAGTTGCCAAAGCCCAACGGAATGGCTACTTACTCGGTTTGATTTCGAGGAGCGCCTCAGCGAAGGCTTTGCCGATCGGGGCCATGATCTTGGCTGCACCGAGGTAGTGGTAGCCGCCATTGGACACGCCCATCCTCAGTCGCTTCAACTCGTCCGGTTTGAATTCCACTTTCAGCGCCTTCTTGCGGGCAGCTTCCTTCTGCGGCTCGGTGGGTTTCGGATTCGCCTTCTGGAACCTCTGCTCCAGTTTGTCGTAGAGCTGCTCTTCCCGCTCAGAGAGTGCCTCCAAATCGTCGTCCCAGAACGGGGCCGTCTCGACGGCAACCACGTTCCCCTGAAATTCTTTGACCGTCAACACCTTCCTCTGAGCATCGCGGAAGTGCATCATCGGTGCCTTCTTGTCCCCCTTGAGGCCGTCGATGCCCATGACGCCGATGACCACCGGCATCTTCGGGGCCGCCAAGTCTTTCCGCAGGTCGCGGATCAGGTGCCCAAGCAACTCGGCGTAGAGGTCGTACCCGCCGGCCTTGTCCTGATTCGGGTAGACTCCGCCATCGACATAGTCATTGAACCCCTGGAACCAGACGAACCCAGCCAACTCGTAACCTTGCTTCTCATCGTAGTTAGGCACCACCCGCTTGATATCCTTGAGCACCTTCTTGGTGTGCGCGATCATCTCGCGGTAGTACACGCCCGTGGCCGCCACCTTTTCGGCGTAAAACTTGGGCCGATCCTCGGCTTTCGGAATGCCGTGGGCACCCTTGGGGTTTTTGTCCCAAAGTTCCTGAGTTTCCTTGGCCAGCACAAACGCACCCGCGCTCGGCGAGCGGAAGTCGGTATGCAAGCTCCGACCGCCCCATGCGGTCTTGATGATCAGGATCGGCTCGTTGAGTTTCTTGTCCATCGTCAGACCGAAGGTGAACTCCGGCCCGATCTTGTCGTCGGGGGCACCGAACCCGGCCGTCAGCTGGCCTTTTGCTTCTTGGAGGTCCGTGTAGGCGTCGCCAAGGCAGCCAACCGACGTGATCCAGACTTTCTCACACACCTTGGGCTTGCCCGCTTTGTCGCGCATCTCCTGGAGCAGCGGAGCAGTCTTCGGGTCGCTGGCCATGCTGTCGAACGTCGTGATGCTGGCATGCCCCTGCATGTTCGACTGCCCAGCCAGGATGAACACCTTCAACGGCTTGCCTGGAGCAGGCTTGGCGCGATCCTGAGCCAGCAACGCTGAAGGAAGGCAGAACACCAACAGGCTCACCAGTTGCAGTATCCGGAATCGTGTGGTCATTCTTGGCGCCTCGTGTGTGTGTTCGGTGCTGTCTCCAATTGTACTGAGGGTTTTTGGCTGAGTGCCAGGACGTCATACAGTAAGAGACGCGACCCTGCGTTGGCGACAGCTTTTACAAACTGCTCTGGCCTTGCGTGGCTCGTGGTAAAGTCGAGAAGTGTTAGACTCTGTTGTTCATCCCCCCACAAAAGTCCGCTCGTTCGCTGACTTCATTGCCGATTTTGGAGTGGCGACGATGGTCGTTCGGAGTTCTGCTCCCAGAACCTCGACGATTCGATTGGCACGTTCAACGGTGATGCCGTGGTACTCGTTGCGTTCGTCCCGTGAAACCTGAGACTCGTGGACCCCGAGTTTCTCGGCGAGATCGCGTTGGGTCTGGCCTCGAAAGATTCGCAAAGCGATCAAGAGACGCCCGACGCCCTCGAAGTTGGTCAATTCCTCGAAGTTTCCGTTGATGAGACGCTCGTAAGCTGCTGTTTCTTCACGGAGTTGTTCATGAAACGAAAAGGCTGGGTCAGTAGCTCGTTTGATCTCATCGGTGGTCAGTCCTTGTGAAGCCAGGGCCGCGCGTTCTTTCTGTAGGAACTCTTCGCTCTCTCGAATTTTGCGGAGCGTGTTTTGGTATTCGGTTTCGGTTCGGATCATGATTTACCTCACAATTTGAATGATACCTTTGGGCTCCCCAGAGCGTGACAGTCGAAACGCGGCTGGAAACTCAAGAGGATTCCCGTGTTGATCTTGGATACCGCACAGTTGGCCGTAGTGCGGGAACAGCTCGACTCGATACTGATGCCACATCGGGAGCTGTTTCTTGGGATACCCTTTGAAGGCTGTCCGGCTTGCCGAATCCCAAGTCCAGATTTGGTAGGGATCGAGTTGGTTGAGTTCGTTTTGCAGTTGCCCTGTGTAGAGCCGTTTGGAATCGCAGACAAAGTACCCATCAATGTCGTTGGGTCGAGATTTCGCCTCAGCAAAAGAGCCATCGACAAAGATTTCGTTGATGCCAACTTGCCAGAGTTGGCCGACCATTACTTCCAGATTCCCAACGAGGTTCAGTCGCCAAGCCGTGTCCCAATTGGGTCGAGATTGACTTCCCAGTACCAGAATCGACTGACGCACTTGTTCAAAGGTGAGTGGATAATCACCCGGTGGTAGCAAATCGTCGGCAGTAAAATCTGGGAGCACTTTGACACCTCTTCTGACCATGTTACGACCAACTTGACAAAAATGTCAAGTCTCGATTTCCCGACAGCCACGCTCCGTACCAACCAGGGAGCGTTAGACTGCAACCAACCAAACACTCCCTCGCGGTCGTGGCTCTTCATGCCCCCAAATCTGGGATTTCGGAGGTGGGTGTGTTGAGTTTTGTCTCATTTCGCTTATAATTTGAACACATGAGCCTGGGGGGTCTTGGTGCGGGCCAGGGTTTCGGGGGCTTTGGCGTCAGATCTTTTCACGAGGACACGGAGTTTTATGCCGAAGGAAGAAGCGATCGAAGTCGATGGCAAAGTGACGGAAGCCCTTGCAAACACACAGTTTCGCGTCGCCCTGGATATTGGCGGGGAAGTGATTGCTCACGTCGCGGGCAAAATGCGGAAGAACTTCATCCGGATCATCCCCGGGGACCGCGTCAAAGTCGAAATCTCCCCTTACGACCTCACCCGAGGCCGCATCGTTTATCGGGCCAGATAAACGTCAAAATCGAAAACTTGAGGAAATCCGGCCAATTGGCCGGTTTTTTTCTTGAACAACTCGATCCAATTCGTCAGAATCATATTATCGCACTGCACGGAAAGTAGTGCTTCTCCATCACCGGTGTTTCTCACCCATCTGTCCAAGGAGGGACGACCTATGATCGTTCAAGTCGAAGAAAAAGCACAAAACTGGCGCGCTCTGGCGATTTACAACGACGGCACCGAAGGCCTTCTTTTCCTCGGTCGTTCATCGACCCAAGTTCGCTCGGGTTACGAAGATTCCTTCAGCGAACTCCTCACCGAAGACGAACGTGAATCTGTCTCTCGCATCAGCCTGCAACAATGGCAAGGTGCCCCGGATGCCGGGAAGTGGACGGACAAAGGTGAACTCCGCAACCCGCTCACCAAAGCCCGCGAAAAAGCCAGCAAGCTCGCCATGGTCGCCTAAGCCTGGCGATGGCCCAGACCCCACAAAGCCCGCGGTTTTCGCGGGCTTTGTCGTTGGTACCAATACCCCGATCTTGGGCATGAAGGGTAGCAGTTGAAGATCCCATAGCTTCGCTATGGGCTACGATGGTATCCGCTCCTCCGGAGCTTAAACCCTGGCGTGAGGTCCGCAGGACCGGCGCCAATCGTAGCCCATAGCAAAGCTATGGGAACACCTCTGCTACCCTGATTTGAACGAGGCCCGATCTTGACTTTCGGCAGATGCCGCACGTACAGTAAACATGATTTACCTTCACGTGTGGTGATTTATGAAAGTCTCGACTCTGAAACTCATTGTCTGGCTGCGAATCAGCGGCAAAAGCTGGGATGACATCGCCGAGAAAACCCAGATGTCCAAAGACGACCTGCAACTCTTGCCCATGAAGTACACGAAGAAATGGGTGAAATACCTCGACCACTTCACACCCATCATCACCCGCGAAGCACAAATCGAAAGCTTGACCGTGATGCGGCGACAACTCCGCGACATCGACGACAAAATCAAATTCCAAGCCGCCAAAGAGCTTTTGCGGCACAGCGTTGAGACGCGGAAGATCGCTCTCCGCGAAGAGGCAGCCAAGGCTGAAGCGGCGCCCGAGATGGACCCTGGGTTGGTCAAGTGGTACGAAAACACGACCAACATTTACACGGAAGAAGAGTGTGAAGAGATGCTGAATCGCTGGGATCAATACGCCCGGGAAGACGCCGAACGGTATGCTCGCCCGGGCTTCGATCTCGGTACTGGCGAATGGGATCGATCGGCGGAATCGGGCGAATCGGGCGGATCGGGTCTCGAGTCTGGGGGACCGGGTGTCGAAGGTCCACCGGACCAGGGCCAATCGTAGCCACCCGAAGCGAAGAGTGCATTCGGTACAATTGGCCTGTCACAATCCTGGAACGAATGGGGATGACGATGCGCTGGATCTTCGCATTCGGGCTGATGGGAGTGAGCTTGCCCGCTTGGGCTGGAGATGGCTCAGAGGGTTCGACTGTCGATGGGGTGCTGGACTTATTCGGGAATTGCCTGATCCTGCTCGTCTCCTGTGGGTTCGCCATCCTGGGGACCTTCGGCTCCCTGGGGAACATTTGGCGTGCGCGACGGGCGACGGAGTCCGCGGACGCGACCGTCGTTGCACTCGAGGAAGTGCCTGACAGCGATGGACCGCCGACGTATCGGGCTGTGTTCGTGTTCACGGTCGGCGGCGTCGAGCACCGCGTCTCGGATCATATCTCAACCCGCCCAGCTGACTACCAGATCGGGGACCAAGTGCTGGTCTACTTTCCCCCTGACGCCCCAGACCAAGCTCAGATCGGCCTCTGGAGATACCTCTGGCCATTCTTGTTCATCGCCTTCATCGGTTGGGCCTTGCTCATCACCGGATTGGTCTGGCGTTTCTCGTGAGGAAATGAGCGAGGAGCCGCGATGTTTTATCCCGATCTTGGGACCATCTGCCAAGTCGACCAAGGTCCGCACGTCCGCGCCATCGGCTGGCTTCATCCGGACCACCTGTTCCCCACTGGTGTCGTGCCCTCGGAGTTCCTGACCGCACTTCGCAACCACGCAATAAGCCCTTGGTTGCCGGTCCTATCCGCAGGGCCGCACTTCTGCGAGTTCTGCCCACCCCGGAAACGAGGTGAGCCGTACATCGGCGGTTCTCGGAACCTCTGGATTCCATCGACCTCGGTGGTGTACGTCGCGCCGGAAATGATCATCCACTACATCGACAGCCACAGCTACCAACCACCCGAAGAGTTCATCACCGCCGTCCTGTCCTGCCCGCCGCAAAACTCGGAGGCATTCTTGGAGATGCTGCGGGTGCTTGGGTATGGGGATTTGGTCGATTTGTAGGTCGTGGTCGAGGCTTTGCGAGGCCCGACAAGGCTGGCTGCCTATTCCCAAATGTCAAAAGCGGAGGAGTCAGGTGCCAATCTCAAAAGAAGTCGCCGTAGCTCTGGCGTTTGCGCACGTCGAGGCGAAGGGGTATCGGGTCGTTGATTCTTTGGAAGGCATTCCGTGGTCGGATGAGTGGCTCAATATCTCGTTCACCCGGGCACAATGGCACGAAGGAGAAATCACCGGACGTTGGGAATCGGGCGAGTGGCTCGTGATGTTTGAGAAGCAACTCGAGCCACACGTTGAAATCCAGGAGCCTTCGGACCTGTGCATCCTGGTCGAAGACCAGACTGGAGAGTGCTTCATCTATCCTCTGTTGTGATCTCCGAATCAGGTATAATGCCTGCATCACACGTGTCTGGGGATGGCGATGCGATGGATCCTGGCGTTCGGGCTGATGGCGGTGAGTTGGCCGGCTTGGGGCGCGGAGGCGGCGGAGCGGCTGCCGTATCAGTGGCGGGTGGTGTTTCACTTTGAGCCGAACCCCATCTTCACGGCTTCGTTTCGCCAGCAATTGTTGAATGACACCCAGGCCGCACTTCAGCCAACACTCGGCGAACTCGGGCGGGTGGAAGTCGTCGATATTGGGACTTGGGCGGAGAAAAGTGCTCTGGGCAAGGCGTATTTGGAGACCGGGTTTGCCGCACTGGAGGCCCCGGCTTTTCGGGAACTGACAGGCATCAAAACGCACTTCGTCAAACTCCGCATCCAGGCGGGGGTCATCCGCATCGAGGCTCGACAGCACGACGGTGACACCGGGTTGTCGCTGCCGGTGATTCGCCAGACGGAGACCCGCGACCCGCAGACGTTGAACCGCCTCGTGGGCTTGATGATCGCCAAGGATTTTGGCCCCGTGGCCACGGTGGACGTACCTGAGAAAGAGGCCGAGTTCGTGAAAATCCGCTTCCGCGCCGGAATGTTGCCGGGTGCCGAGCGGTTGGCGAAAGCGGGGGATGTCTTCATCGTCAGTGAAATCTTCGAGCAGAAGCGGCCCGAGGTGCCGGGGGCGAACTTGCGAAACAGTAAGAATGCCCCCGTGCTGCCGCCGCTCTTGGTCGCCCGACCACGGGAATACACCTTGTTGCGCTTGGAGCGTGGGATTGAAAATGGTGTCGGCACTTGCCGGGTGTTAACCCGATTCCAGAATGCGTTCTCGGTCGGCCGGGTGCGCTCGGCGGTGCGAGCCATGAAGCTGACGACCGTGGAGATGACCGTCGCCCTCCGCATCGTGGACCAACAAACGGGCCAAATGCCGGCGGCCAATTCTCTCTTGCAAGTCCGGGCGAGTGACATCGATTTTCTCCCACAAGCCACGAGCCGGGATCGCCTCGATTTCAGCAACGGATTCTTCCGCTCGGGTCGACCACTGAAGAACGTCGCCTGCGTGATCGTGACGCTTGGCCCTGGCAAAGAGGAACGATTCCCCGTGCCTCTGATGGAAGGCAGGCCCGTGAATTTGCGTTTCACCATCGACCCCAAATCCGTCGCGCGGGCTGATTTCCTAGCGAGATTCGAGGTCTTCCAATCCCAATTGATGAACGTCGTCCAGACGCAGATGACCCTTGCCAAAGACCTCCGCGGTTTGATCGTCACGGGGAAAAATCCCCAAGCCCTGGAACGGGCCGTCGAGGGCCTCGCGGCACTCGCTGCGCAAGACCCACCACTCGACGCCGCGATGGCGAAACTCAAAACCGACCCCCTCGCCAGCGAAGAAGCCGTGGCGAAGATGCTCACCACGGTCGAGGCCGACATCAAAAAGCTCCGCGATGCCCGCTCTGAGATTCAGGACAAAGTGGAACCACTTCGCAAAGCCGTCGACCTCAAAAAAACCGATACGGCGAGCTTCGAAAAAGAGTTCGCCGCCAAAGAGATGCAACTGTCCATCCGCCGGCATATCGAAGCGGGGGAAATCCCCGAAGCGCTCGAATGGTACGATCGGCTTTTTGATTTCTTAAAGCAGGATTCCGTCAAAGAGCAAAAGGCCAAGCTCGAAACCGAGTGGAAGCCAAAGAACGAAGCCCAGAGCAAAGCCCGCGATTTCCTCCGCAAGACCTGGCGAGAACTGAGCGCCTTGGATGAGTTCCAACGCAACCTCGAAGGGCTGCAATCCGCGGCGAAGACCATGACCGAAAACGACGATCGCCTCGGTTTACGCCTCCTGCTCACGAGCCTCGACCAGACCTACGCCCGGCTCAAGGAACTGCTCGAACGCCTCGACCCCCAAAGCCCGACGGACGCGGTTTCGCTGCAAGAACTCCGGGACTTTACGCAGGAAATTCGCAAGATCGAAGACAGCGCCCGCGACAAAGTCCGCTCCATTGAGAAGACGAGATAACCATGCCGCACCCCTACCACCTCGGCGATGAAGCCAGTGTTTTGACACCGTCCTTGGTCTTTTACCCCGAGTTCATCCGCAAGAACATTGCTAGGGTCATCGAGATGGTCGGTGATGTGTCTCGACTGCGGCCGCATGTGAAGACTCACAAGACGATGGAAATCGTGCGGTTGCAACTCGCGGCTGGTGTGTTGAAACACAAGTGTGCGACGATCGCGGAAGCCGAGATGCTGGCCCAGTGCGGGGCACCCGATGTGCTGCTCGCCTACCCCGCCATCGGCCCCACGGCCACCCGGCTCACTCGCCTCGCCGATGCTTACCGCGACACCGTTTTCTCGGCCCTCGTCGACAGCGAAACGGGATTCGAGAACCTGTCATCCGCCGCTCAACGTGCCGAGTTGACGGTCGGAGTTTACCTCGATCTCGACGTCGGCATGCACCGCACGGGGATCGCCATCGGCCCCGATGCCGAGGCCCTCTACGCCCGCATCCACGAGACCCCCGGCCTCGTACCACTTGGGCTACACGCCTACGATGGCCACAACCACCAAGAGGCCGAGGCCGACCGCGAGACCGCCGCCCGTGAAGCCCTTCGCCCGGTGCTCGAATTCCGCGAGAAGCTGCAAACTCGCTTCCCCTGCGAGACGATCATCGCCGGCGGCACGCCGACCTTCCCGATGTACGCCAGACTGCAAGACGTGCCGGGCCTCGAATGCTCCCCTGGCACCTACGTGCTCCACGACAACGGCTACGGCAGTCGCTACCCGGACTTCAGCGGCATCACCCCCGCTGCCGTGTTGCTCACTCGCGTGATCAGCAAACCCACCGCCAACCGCGTCACCCTCGACCTCGGCCACAAGGCCGTCGCTGCCGAGCAACCGCTCATCAAACGGGTGCAACTCCTCGACGCCCCGCCACACACCTTCATCGGCCAAAGTGAAGAGCACCTGATCCTCGAAGCCGACGCGAACCACTTCGAGGTGGGCCAGCTCTTTTACGCCATCCCCTGGCACATCTGCCCCACGTGTGCCCTCCACTCCCACGCCCAGATCGCCGAACGCGGCGAGCTGATCACCCGCTGGGAAATCGCCAGCCGCAACCGCGTGCTGACGTATTGATTGATCGTCGAGGAGGTTTCTCTAGTCGCTTGTGAAGAAGATCACATCAGGTAACCATACCGGTTATCTACGGTTATCTACGGTTATCTACGGTTATCTACGGGTTATCTACGGACGGACTCTTCGCGGTAGTGGACGTTCCGGTATCGTTCGCTAGATTTCATGAAGCAACACACCCGAAACTCCTGACGAACGACCCATGGCGCCTGCTACAAACTCTGGCGAACCTTGCGGCGACTGCGGGGTTCCTTACCCCAACAGTCGAACGCATTGCCCGCACTGTGTACGGCTCCCACGATACCCACACATCCAGTATGCCAATCAAGAATTTGAACAGTTGCAGAAACGCTACGATGACGCGGTTCTTGCGGCCCAAACCCGTGTAGTGGAGAGCATCGTTTCGGAGTTTGAAGCCGAGTATGGGAAGAGTCGAGTGGTCATTTGTTGCGATTTCGAACAAAAACTTCTCCCCGTGGCGCGTGGGGATCGAGATCTTTTCGCGAACTACTACGACATGTTAGAACTCCTGTTTCTGAGAGAGCCTGATCCGACCAAACCGGATTGGCACATACTTCGGGGCCATTTTGAACTGGAACTATTTCGTGACAGAGCGGTTGGAAGCCAAGTGCATTACGGTTGCCTCTCAATCGACGGGCACGGTTTGCCGCATTATGGCAACTGCGAAGTGCTTCTCCGGGACGACATGATTACGCACCGAACGATGGTTTTCGAGGAGAATTCAGCTCAACATTTTCAGCAACATGGTAAAATACTGTCAGGTAAGAAGTGCAGTTGGCCGAACCGTGCCAAATTGATGGTTGCGAAACTGGCAGATCGCGTCGATTCGGCTATGAAGCCCGCAGATTTCCCGAGGTTGGTTCTACAAGTAGGACCCAAGGGGGATGGCTCAGATGATCAATTCGTCGAGGCGATCATCTACGGCGAGTTGACCTTTCACGCTTTTGAGCGAATCGTTTACTATCCGAGTCGAAAAACCAAGGCTCAGGGAGACTTTCCTCGGCCGAAACGGGGTTCCAGTCAAGCGAAACGCTTGGCGAAATTCTGTGCCGAGACTTTTACGAAGGGTTCTGCGGTGGAGTTTGTTGAGAGATGATGACTGCAATCATTTCTGGGCGATTGACGAAAGCTTTCGTGCCACTGGCTGAAGGCCAGTGGGAAGTGCTGCGCTACGGGGATCGGTCCCCATCGCCCTGTGATCAACGATTCGTTCTCTCAGAACTTCGGGAGTGCCGGGACGCTCATACCTTGACTGGCGATCTTGACACGATCCGGCACGTACTCTGTCACGCCGTTGATTTGACGGAATCGGTCGATCTGACACTCTGGCTGCTCGATCCCATCCTGAGCGACGACATCCGCCAATCCACAGCCGAAGAGCTGGAGGAAATACTAGTCCACGAAGAGATGCGAGAAGCCTGGGCGAATCTCTTCTGGGCGAAGCCGTTGACCGCAGATGCAGATATTGAGAAGGCGATTATCCTCTCTGCGGAGGCTGGGGCGACCCACACACACGACCAACTGGCGAAATTACACTCGGCTCAAAAAGCCATTGCCGCCATCCGGACCGCTTGGGATCGCCTTCGGGTCGATCCGGCGAACGCAAGCGAAAAATGGCCACAACTCGAAGCCTGGGGCTTGCGTGCTGGACTATTCCCGGCTTTTGTCAAAGCGTACATCGTTGGAAGTCAGGAGCTTGAAAAGCAACGCGCCCTGTGGTCGATGAAGCGTGAGGCCATAGCTCGGAATCGGAGTTGGCCGGCTATTTGCAAGACATTCGTGAAACATCTTGGCAGTGTTTCCGCGGTCTACCGAGTCGAGATCGGCGAAGTTGCAGATGCTGAGATTGAGGAACATCGAAAGACGAACAAAGAGAAACGCGAACGCGATAGGGCCAAAGAGCCTCGAGGCTATGATCGCAAAGCAGCTTTGCAATACGTGGAGTCGGAGAAAAAGAAGGTCATCCAATACCTCGAAGCCGGAGAGTACGAGCGAGTCAGGACACTTGCTAACAATCTCATGGAACACCAAATGCAATTCGGCGGAGCTACTCAAGCGGTCAAGACCCTTTGTGACTTGGCTCAAAGAGCGTATGAGTTGGATGAGCAACGGTTGCAGTTCGAGTGGGCAAAACATGCCACCGAACTAGTCCCAGATGATAGTTGGGCTTTGACTCAGTACGGCCATGCACTACGATTGGCGGGAAAACACGACGAGGCTATGCAGGCTTATGAGAGCGCGGAAGGCTACAGCAAGGATCTTGACACGGAAGTCGTTGCCAGGAACGGGCGTGCGGAAGTTCTCAAGTCTATGGAGCGATACGAAGACGCTTTGAAGCTCTATGAGCAAATCGGGCGAGACCATCCCACCAATGTAGTTGCCAAGAACGGGCGTGCGGAAGTTCTGAAAGCGATGGAGTGTTACG
>JBOFPH010000072.1:0-2391 GCA_051659845.1 Fimbriiglobus sp.
TCGGGGACGACTTTGCGGATTTCTTTCTCCACCAAGCTGCCACCCGAATAAATTGCCACGCGAGGACCACCGCCTTGGCCAGCGGTCACGATGAGATCGTCGTAAGGGTCGCTCGTCATGGGCCCGGTTGCGATACCTAGCCCACCACGGAAGTCTTTGTCTTCCAGGCCAAAGAAGCGAGTGAACTCGGTGCCATCGGCGTTGTAAATCGCCACGACTGGCCCGCCACCATCACGCGGCGCGATGACGAGTTTTGTCTCGGAACCGTACAAGAAGCCCATCACAGCCGTATTGAGTTCGCCGGTGTAGCTGGCTTCGAACGGCGCGAAAGTCGGGATGATCACCGAACCTGTAACGCCATCCAACACCGTCACGGTCGGCCCTGCGGTGCGAATTACATCCACCACACCATCTCTGTTGAAATCCCCCACAGTCCCCGCTGGCTGAAGATAGCCTTTTTCGAGTTCTTCGGGGAGAGTGATCACTTTGTCGATGGGTAGCGTGACAGGCAAACTTGTGGGTCGCCCAACAACCTCGCCGAAAACAGGCGGTGAAACGGCTGGCCCGCCAACGGGGACTGGGAGAATCGGTGGAAGCACAGGTGGGACAAAAGGAGGCTGCTCACCCTCGGTTGGCATAGGTTCAGTGAGATCAACGACTGTGAGGGCAAGCTTTGAGCCGACCCCTGAGGTCAGCACCGCAATGCGGCCATCAGGAAGGAGCGCCGTCCCGAATCGGCCATCACCTTGCAATTCTGGGGTCTTCACTTTGAGCCAGTCGCCGTCAGCCACCGTCGTATCGGCTGTCCCATCAGCCTTCAGGACTTTGAGAATATAGCCATTGTCAGAGGGGTTATCGCCCAACAAGACGATCCGACCGTCTGGGAGGAGGTGACCTCCAGAAATCAGATTGGAGGACGAGTTCATCGCGTTTTCTGTCGAGACCTCGGCGATGCCATCACTTGAGAAAGCCGTATCAAGTTGGCCTTCTGCGGTCAGCTTCAACACCCGCAGCTGACCCTGAACGAGCTGACTCATCTGGCTGTATGAGCTAGCCCGCTGGCTCAGGAATAATCCGCCGGCGGCATCAAGGCCGATCGCGTCCACTTCGCCAAAGTAGCCGCCACTGAAGGGCATCGGGATTGTTGCGCGTCCGTTGGTACCATAAGTGGTATCGAGTTCGCCTGCGGCGGTTAGCCGAGATACGATGGCGATATTGGTCCTCTCACCGCTTGGCAACACATCATCATGTTGGCTGATCACCAGAGTTTTTCCGTCGGGCAGCGCGATCAATCGCTGTGCCATGTTGTTTTGCGTTTTTCCAGGAAGTTTGTCGATAAAGCTCAGGTCTGACGACGATTCGCCATTCGCTTGGTAGAGCTTGATGGCACCAGTTTCTCGGTTCAAGACCATGAACGAGCCATCTGGTCGAACCGCGACATGGCTGTTGTCATTGAATGCATAGAGAGCATCAATCTGTAGATAAGTCTGACCATTTGATGTGGTATAGAGTTGCCCCGATGAATTCATCCGAAAGATTTGGATCTTTTTAGGATCTGGTGAACTCGGGTTGAAATTGCCAGTCGTTACGAAAATGTCGCCGTTGGATGCTACTTTGAGGTCGCTGATGATCAGCGTTTCATCGATCGAGAAAGTGCCATTGTTGCCGAAGGCTGTGTCTTTGGTGCCATCGGGGTTGAATCGAACGAGAGTGGGGTGAGAATCGCTGTTGAGTCCGTAGGCCAGGATGTCCCCGTCTGGCATCATGGCGAGTTTGCCTTGACTGTTGACCAGCCCGGTATCCACGATACCGCTGGTGCCGAAGTCGGGGTCGAGCCACCCGGTGGGGGTGAGGCGGTCTTCGAGGTTGGTCAGGCTGAGCTTGGCATGAGGTTGGCGACGCATGAACACAATCTCCTGGTTGGTTTGGGCTTTAGAATGACGAGGCATCACTGCGGATAGTTTGGCACCTTGTTACAATCACTCACCGTGCGACTTTCACGAGGGCGAAGCGGAAGACTTGGCCTTGGCGGTGGTAGCCGCGGCGGACTTCTTCCACGACGTAACCAGGGCCAGCGACAGCAGTTTCTCGATGCGGCGGAGGCTCATAGCGTAGCCTTCGCTGACGCTCGTCGTCAGGCTTCGCAGTCGTTCGAGCAAAGCCTGTTGGTCGCTGAGGTCCGCGAGCGGTGTGGAAGGTTGACGGGCAGTTGTCGGCTGGGCGCCGAAGAGGCGGGCCAGGAAGCCAGGCCTCAGCGTGATTCTGCCACCGGCGTAGTTTTGAAGAATCTGTTTTGACTTGCATCGTCTCAATATCAGGAATCACAGGAGACTGTGATTCCTCGACTCTCACCTTTCGACTTCCAGTCCAATTCTCTCAGCCAAGGTTTTC
>JBOFPH010000073.1:0-14836 GCA_051659845.1 Fimbriiglobus sp.
TCTCGACGAACTGCGAGCACTCTCGCGGAAAGTCCTGCCAAACCTCTTCCGCACCGACTAATCCCACGACAGCTCGCACCTCACCCCACCCCATAACCCCTTCCCCCAACCCAGCCCTTCCCCCAAGAGAACCCCAAAGTCAACCTCACCCCCGGCCCCTCCCTGCTGAGGCTTTGGAATGGTCACATCTTTGGATGTGACCATATCAAAGCCGCTTCGGAGAAGGGGCCGGGGGTGAGGTTGCATTTGGGTTGGCAATCTTCACACCTGCGGCAGCGAGATGCGGTGGCGGTCAGCCGGAGTGGGGGTGGGTGCTGGCGTTGGGCATTTGTTGCAGCCGTTGCCGCAGCCGGATTTTTGGTGGGTCCAGGTCTTCCAGGTCGCGCGGAGAATGTAGCTCACGGCCAACGTGAGGATCACAACGACGGCCACGGATTGCCACATGGATCACCTCGGCACAGGGGTTTGCAGGGCCGCGAGCAGCTCGTGATGGATCGGGCCATTCGTCGCGGCGATGTCCATGCGGAAGGGGTCGTAAGTGTCGCCGACGACACCCGTCACCACCCCGCCGGCTTCGCGGACTAAGACGACACCAGCCATCACATCCCAGGCGTAGTTATCGTAGGCCCAGTAACCATCGAAACGACCACAGGCTAGGTAGGCTAAGTTCAAAGCCGTCGAACCACTGCGGCGGAGGGCTTGGGCATGGAAGCTGACTTTCTGCCAGGCGTCAAAGCTGCGGCGCTGGGCTTCGAAGCTCGCGGGGAAGCCAGTGGAGAGCAGGCCATCAGCGAGCTTTTCGCAGCGGCTGACGTGCATCGGTGAGCCATTCAAACAAGCCCCGTGGCCCTTGGCGGCGGTGAACAGTTCCTTCATTCGGGGATCGTAAATGACCCCCACGACTGGCTCACCGGAGACCACCAAGCCGATCGAGACACAATACATCGGCACGTCGTGGACATAGTTGACGGTGCCATCGAGTGGATCGACAACCCAGGTCGGCGGGGCATCCAGCGGAGGTCGCGTCTCTTCGATCGACTTGCCAACGCAATCTTCCTCGCCCAGAAACGCATGGTTCGGGAAGCAGGTCAGCAAGTAGTTTTTGATGGCTTGCTGCGAAGCAACATCAGCTTCCGTCACGAGGTCCGCGCGAGCTTTTTCACGCACACGGAACTTCGGTCGCCACTCTTCGAGTTGAGCGGCACCACGGTGAGCCGCCTCGACGGCAGCCGCCAGGTAAATCAGGTAGTTGTGATCAATCATTTCCACAGTTTAGGACTCTCTCAGTTCAAGTCCCAGAGTTCGTCGTTGATGCCGAGGTCGAAGATGTTTTCGCGTTCGCGCAAGTCCTGCAACTCGGCAGAATCGGTGGGTATAGGAGGGTTCCGAGTGCGGTCGGTGTGGGCCATGACGTGACCATCGACATAACAGACGTTGGCAATTCGCCCGGAAAGCCGGAAGTGAACCGAGGGCTTCTGATACGAAGGTGGCAGCGATTGGCCGGTCTCGTTCATGTACGGAGCGTTGATGCCCAATCCTGGAGGTGGAGGTGTGGTCCGAGTGTTGACAGCATTGACGAAGGCCACCGTCGCACTCGTGGCACCGATGTGGTTCAACCGCACCGGCCGGGCGACGACATCGCCATTCGGCATGTTGAAACTCGGCGAGAGGTACTTGGCGTTGTAGCCATAGCCGCCGGAGGCTCCTTCGTAGGTCAGGTAGACCCTGCCGGGAGCCTGAGCGGGAGTTTGCAAAGAGCGTTTGTTGTTTTCCAAGTATGGCATCAGTGGGCCATCGCTGGAATTGACGAAATACGGCTCTGACCCCGGCGCTGCGGACGAGCCAAACCACCAGCGATGGGTATTGTTGCTGAGTGTGTACATTGGCACGAGTTGTTCGGAATTCGCGGAGGCATAGTTCTGCAAGCCGATGCCGAGTTGACGCAGAATGTTCTGATCCGCGGTTCGCCGAGCCGCCGCCCGCACACGCTGGACGGCAGGCAATAGCAGCCCGATCAGGATGGCGATGATCCCGATGACGACCAACAACTCAATCAGTGTGAACGCCCGTCGCATCACTCCAGCCTAACCAGAACCCAAGGGGCCGATCAAGCAGAAACCACTTTCTAAGATCATTTCATTAGAATTGTGTGAACTTTTGTAGTTCGACTTGGAGGGGTAACTGGGAGTTGGTAGACCACTCCAATTATTCCCCATTGGCGGGCTTAGGAACATGTTTTGGCGGTTGTTTGCAGCGTACATCATTCTGGTCTTATCGACAGTCTTTATCCTCGCCGGATTTGCGACTTTGCAAGGCTACGGCGCACTCGCGGTGGAGTTGGTGGGCATTGGCTTCGGCTTAATCCTCGTCTCCATCGTGCCAGCTTACCTGCTTGCTGGCAAGTATACCAAGCCGCTCGAAGATCTGACGCTGGGTGCTGATAAGCTCCGTGCCGGGGACTTTGGGCACCGGATTGCCCCAGCAGGTGGGCGCGAATTCCGGACCCTCGCCAACACCTTCAACGGCATGAGCCAACGACTCGCGGAGAACTTCGACGAACTCGAACGGGACGAAGATCAGCTTCGCACCATCTTGTCAGGGATGGTCGAGGGGGTCATTGCGGTCAACGAGCACCAGTCGATTCTGTTCGCCAACGAACGCGCCGGGGTGATGCTCGGCTTTCACTCCGAGACAGCTGTCGGCCGGCAATTGCCGGAGGTGGTCAAACTCCCGGCGATCCCAGCCATCATGCAGAAAAGCCTCTCAGGTGGCGGACCGTACCACGAAGAGATTGAACTGCGTGCCACGGAGAAGACCCTGACTCTTTACGCCTCATCGTTGCCAGGGGCTGAGAAACCTGGGGCGGTGCTCGTGGTCTATGATGTCTCCGAGATTCGCCGCTTGGAACGCCTGCGGCAGGACTTCGTTGCCAACGTTTCCCATGAACTCAAAACCCCGCTCGCCAACATCAAATCCAGCATCGAAACGCTACTCGACGGCGCTGCCGAAGAACCTGCCGTGCGGCTTGGCTTCCTCACCATGATTGAGGCTCAAGCCAACCGGCTGGATGCCCTGGTCGCGGATTTGCTGGTCCTGGCACGAGTGGAGGCCGGTGAGGCGACTCTGGAATTTGAGGTGGTACAGATCGAAGAAGCGATTCACAACTGCCTTGATCGACACCGGACACGCGCGGAAGCCAAGGGGCTGACGCTGAATGCCGTTGCCCTCGGCGGTTGCCCGCAAGAGTTGGCGGTCTGGGTGGACCATGAGGCCCTCGCTCAGGTGCTCGATAACCTCGTCGATAACGCCATCAAGTACACCACGGAAAACGGTCGCGTCACGGTTCGCTGGGAAGCCGACGACCAAATGGTGACGTTCGAAGTTCAAGACTCGGGCGTCGGCATCCCCCCCGAAGGGTTGGAGCGGGTCTTCGAACGCTTCTACCGCGTGGACCGCGCTCGCAGCCGGGAGATGGGTGGCACGGGGCTGGGGTTGGCGATCGTCAAGCACATGGTGCAAATCATGAAAGGGACGATCCGCGTATTCAGTACTGTCAACCAAGGCACGACGTTCCGGGTCTCGGTCCCACGGGCGCAAAAAGAACCGAGCTTCCCGACGCCAAACTGAGCGACTTCATGTAAAACAGCCAGACTATGACGCGGCTGTTCTTATCCCCCTGGCTCTCGTTCCGTCAAGCCCGCGAAGCGCTGCGCCTCGGCCAACCCGACGAAGCCCGCCGCATCCTCGCACCCTACGTCGAAGAAGGTTACCGCAAAGCCATCACCCTGATGCGCGAAGTCGCGGTCGCTTACATGGACCGCGCCGACAAAGCGTTACGAGCCGACCAAATCGATGTCGCCTGGAATGAGCTGCTTCAAGCGGAGGCATTGAATCCCTACGATTCCCGCGCGCTCATGATCCGCAACACCCTCGTCCGCGCAGGATTGAACGAGACCCGTGCGGCCCTGGAAGCCATGAACCCCGTCCATGCCGTGCGTTGCATCTCAGCGATGAAAGAACGAGGCGCGCGGGTGCCGGAATTGATCCAACTCGATGAAGCCACGCACGCCTGGCTGACCGGCGCTCAGCAAGCGGATCGTGGCGAGTTTGGCACGGCTCGCACAAGTCTTGAAGGCGTCCGCACTCGGATGGTTGCACCCTATTCGCAAGGCATCGAGACGTATCTCCGCGAACTCGATCGCCGCGAGCAGCGGTTTCAAACCGCCCTGCCGAGGCTTTACTCCGCCGCCAATGACAAGTTCTGGAAAGCGGTCGTTGAGAGTGCGGACGAGATTCTGAGTGTCGCGCCCGATCATCGGGAAGTGCGGTTGATGCGAGCCAAGGCCTGGGAGGCCATGCAACCGAAGACTCTCTCCGCCATGGCCGCGGACCTCATGGAAACCGATATCTCCACAGAGATTCCCGCCTTGGTTGGCAGTCGCTCGCTCGTCAACGGAGCCAAGGCCGCCCAACAATTGACGCAGGCTTACCTGGGTGACGCTTCCCCAAGGCCGGTTTCCCGACAAGGCAGCACTGCAGAAATCCTACTGGCTCCGGGGGCGCCGTTGCCGACGCAGTTCTTGCTTTGGGTCGATGGCGTCGGGGGGTATCTGGTCTGCCTCGGGGACCGGGTGACCATCGGCCAGGCCACCGCCGACATGATGCCCGACATTCCCCTCTTTGCTCCGATCGGTGGATTGCACGCGACACTCATTCGCACCGAAGAGGGCTACGTGCTCGACAGCCAACGTGAAGCCAAGATTCAGGGTTTACCGACCGAAAAAGGGCTGCTCCGCACCGAAGACCGCATCACCCTCGGCACTTCGTGCCAGCTCATCTTCCGCAAACCGACCACCGCCAGCGGCACCTCGAAGCTCGAAATCGCCAGTGGGCACCGTCTGCCGTGGGCCGTGGATGGCATCATTCTGATGGACCAAACCCTGATCCTTGGTAACACCGAGCAAGTTCACATCCCCTTGCCCTGTTTTTACGACGACCCCGACATCGCCGAAGAAGTCACCAAACTCATTCTCTTCCGCAACAAAGACGGCCTGGCCCTCAAGTGCCCTGGCAAGTTCAAAGTCGATAGCCGCCCCTGCGACACCAAGGCCGACTTGCCCCTTCCCGCGAGCGTGCAAACCGATCGCTACTCCTTCACCCTGGAACCCCTTGGCCCCCGGCTCTAAGCTCACTCCGTCAATTTCGGGTATAATCCACTCATTCCATTGCCTCTCTCAGATCGGATGCCCCATGTTTCGCAGTCTCTTACTCACCTTGTTGGCCCTGTTGGCTACTGTGACCGGTGCCACGGCTCAGGCTCCCGCTGGGAAGGAGGAGAGTTACTCCTTCGTCTTCTGGAACATCGAGAACCTCTTTGACGACAAGGACGATAAGCGGAACAACGTCGATGAGGAATACGACGATCCGTTTGCCGAGGATGGCAAAATGCGTCAGGAGAAGCTCGATAACATCGCCTCGGCACTGCTGAAGATGCACGAAAACGGCCCGGACATCATCGCTTGCTGCGAAGTCGAGAGCGTGCGGGCACTCGATCTCTTGAAAGCCACCCTCAACAAGAAACTCGAAGAGGCCAAGGCCGACCCGAAGCTGAAGTACAACTTCATTGCCATGAAGAACCTCGACGCCGGTCGGCACATCGCGCCGGGCGTCATCTCCCGCGTGCCGGTCAGCAATGCTTTCACCAAGCTCCATGGCCGCGATCTGCGGATCCTCGAAACCCGCCTCAACGTCAATGGTCATGAGTTGACCATCATCGCCTCGCACTGGACCTCACAACTCCGCCAAGAAGGTGGCGGCAACGGCGACGCAGGCCGCAACAAATACGCGGACGAGATTTTTAGAGTCTTCCAAGAGGGAATGAAGAAGAACAACAATCTCGATCTCTTGGTCTGTGGGGACTTCAACGACACCCCGGAATCCGAACCCGTCTCCAAGTCCTTGGGTGCACTCAGCGACAAAGCCAAGGTGATCGCCTCCGCTCCACTCAAGGAACCATTCTTCTTCAGCTTGATGGCCGGGAAGCCACCGGCGCAGTTCAACACGATCGTCTACAACAACAAGCCGCTGATCTACGACCACATCTGTGTTTCACCGGGGATGCTGGACAACGACGGCTGGAGTGTCGTCGTGGATAGCCTGAAAGTGCCTTCCGAAGGGCTGACGCGCACAGCCAAGCGCGACCCCTGGCGCTTCGGGAACCCCAACTCGCCTCCGACTGGCAAACGCGGCTACAGCGACCATTTCCCCGTCAGCGTCACGCTCAAAGTCGCTGCCAAAGCCGAACCCAAGCCCGCACCTCCGGTCAAGAAGTGAGGCTGAGCGCGGGTTCGAGAGCGTCACTTGAGGTCGCGCCAAAAGTCGTGGGGCTGACACATGGGATTTCAGGCAAACTGTAGAGAAAATTCGGTTGATTTCAAAAATGGTTGCTTGAAGTGTGCGGTGACGCGGTTTACAATCCTGATGCTTCGATGACAAGGGAGCGCCAAAAGGCTTTCTTGCGATGTCAGACAATGTCGATAAAACCTGATGATGAATGAGGTTTTTGGGCTGGATGCTCTCGACCTGATTCAGAACAGCGAATGACATTGCTTCTTACCGCACTGCCGCATTGCTCGGCTTAAGCCTGTCTCCCTCATCCAAGTTTTCGCAGGTCACAGGAATGAAATTCCCCGTTTAATTCGGGTGAATTCGTTCTGCCAGATGGCATGGATGTCCGGCTTGTGGTGTTTGCGCGGACTCGTGGGTGATTCCACGATCTGGATCGGACGATTCCGATCGCTCCCAAAATCAGCCATTATCTGCGAGATCCGGCCCTGCGGGTGTCCCCTCGAAGATAGGACAGGCTTTTCTGACTCCGGGGTGAACTCCATACCCCGATGATGTCGAAAGCTCATCGTCCAGTTGGCCTGGGGTCGCTGGCTCCCTCCTGATTTGCAACATCCCGCCCACCTGGGAAACCAGGAAAACTGGGACACTGGAGACACACGATGAAGACAGCCCGACAAATGCGTCCGGCTCCGACGGTCAAAATTGTGGAAGTCGAGGCGAATGCGACTTTCTCTTCTGACCTCCTAACACCCGACGAAGAACGCGAGCTACTCACGAACTTCTGGGAATGTAAAACCGACCTTGTCCGTGTCCTGACTCGGCATTTCCCCGAACTCCGGGCCAAGAAGCCACCTCTCGAACCCTGGCCGATGGCCCAGTTCATCCGAGATGAAGTCAACGACACCACCCGCGAAGTCCTCGCTGTCCGCCGCCTCCATGATCGCTACGTTCACTACAAACATCGCCTGGCTTCCGCCAACATCCGTCTTGCTGCCCACGTCGCTAAACGTTTCCGCCATCACTCGCTCTCGTACTCGGACCTTCTCCAAGAAGCTGTCTGCGGTTTGATGCAAGCGATTGACCGCTTCGACGTCTCGCACGGCACCCGCCTCGCCACCTACGCGACCTGGTGGATTCGCCAAACGCTGCAAATCGCCGTGGCCCGCCAAAGCCATCTCGTGAGCCTGAGCCCGCACCACCTGCAAGAACTCGGTCTCCTGCAACAGGAATCCGAAGCTCTCGCCCACGGTGGCAAGCACCTGCCCAGCCCACAAGAACTGGCCCAACGTACTGGCTCCAGCCTCGAACACTTGAACCACCTGCAAACCGCGACCCGCACCCCAGTGAGCCTCAACGCCGTCCTCGACGACGACAGCGACTTCAAGCTCACCGAAGCGATGCCCGACACGCAGACCCTGACCCTGCAAGAGAACAACGAGCGCCAAGAAGCCCTCCGCTTCCTGATGGACAATCTCCGCCCCCGCGAGAAGAAAGTCCTCGATCTGCGCTTCGGCCTCACGGGCAGCGGCACTCACAGCCTCCGCCAGATTGGTCATCTGCTCCGCATCAGCAAAGAGCGCGTTCGCCAAATCCAAAACCGCGCCCTCGAAAAGCTCCGCTCGAACGCCGAGCGCGTCGGTTGGGAGCCGAACCTGCTCCTCGAGTAGTCCCTGCCAACAGGCATCAAAGCCCCTGCATCGCAGGGGCTTTTTTGTTGGAGTCTCCATGTCTCTCGACCGGCAATTCTTGGTCTACAGCCATGCCATTCACCCTGAGTTCTTCACCCGCTTGCAGGTTCGCTCGGTTGAAGTCCCAGGGTTTCGAATCGAAGCCAGCATCACCCCGTCTGGCCATACATTCCTTTGGACAGACGGCGAATCGACGCTCTTCGAAGTCTTGTGGGCAGGCACAGTCCCATGGAGTGATCACGGATGCCTCGTGCGGTCTGCGTTCGAGAATGGTCAGCGTGCCAAGGTGGAGCTGGACTCTGGAGTCCGTTACGAGATGAGCTTGGCCCAAGAAGTGGTCGTACCCGAGGTCTTTGAGCACCTCCATGCGGAGATGCTTGAAGATGGGCGAAAGCGCGGGCTGCTCTTTCACCATGCCCCAGGGCCATTGTCGCCCCTCAGCTACATCACCGCCGACCATCTGCCAAAAGCCATCGCCATCAACGCTTTTCACACCGACCCCAAGACGCTGACCATCCTGAAAACCCAGTCGCTGATCGATGTTCGAGGAATCTGAGTACCTCAGGGAGAATGCCGAAGGTCAGCGATCTTGGTCTTTCTGAGTTGCTGGGGAGTTGGCATTCTGCGGTTAAGTCGTGGAATAGGATTTCGTTCATTTGAGGTCTCGTATGCGTGCAACTCCTCCTGGGGTGCATCCTTCGCCGGTGCAGGTTCGTGGGAAAATTGCTGCTGATCGGCGAGTTCGTCGTTGGTTCGCGGGTGTCGGCTCCTTCTTGCTCGCAGGAGCAGCGGTGCTTCTCTGCTTTGCGGGCGTCGTCTGGTTGCCGTGGTATGGCCAGATTGTGGCGGGGTTGGCGTGCGGGTACATGATGAGCGTCCTGTTCGTCGTCGGCCATGATGCCGCCCACGGGACACTCGTGCCAAGCCATCGCTGGAACCGCATCCTCGGCCGCATCGCCTTCTTGCCGGCGTTGCAACCCTACACCTCGTGGGTCCACTCCCACAATCGCCAACACCACTCGTTCACCAACATCCAAGGCAAAGACTCGGCTTTCATCCCACTCACCTTCGCCGAGTATCAGGCGTTGCCAGGCTGGGAGCGTTGGCTCTATCGCCAGGGGCGAAGCTGGTACGGACTCGGTCTGCATTACTTCATCGAAATCTGGTGGAAGTGGGAGTTCTTCCCCAAGGCGTCAAAGACCTCCAAGAACCCCAAAGCTTTTCAGCGCGATCGGCTCATGGTCTCGGTGTTTGCTGTGGCGTGGGTGGCCTTGCTCGTCTGGCTCGCGGAGTTCTCAGCAGTCACCGCCATTTGGTGGCTCTTCGTGGGTTTTGTCCTACCGCAAGCCGCGTGGTACACGCTGATCGGCTTCATCACCTTTCAACAGCACACGCACCCACGTATCCCGTGGTACTCCGCCGCAGACTTCCCTGGCCCGTCGTACTTCCAGATGCAAATCCGCGCGACTCCACACGTGATGTTCCCAGCGTTCTTCCGCGTCCTGATGGCGCACATCATGGAGCACACGGCTCACCACTCGGACCCCGCTGTACCGCACTACGGCCTCGCGGCGGCACAAGGCGACCTGGAGAGCACCTTCAAAGCCCACATTCTTCGGTATTACTGGACGCCGCGGCAATACATGCAAACCGTGCGGACCTGCCATCTCTACGACTTCGCCGAGCACCGATGGCTTGGCTACGATGGCCAGCCGAAGTCCCCGCGGTTGCATACACCCCAAGTCCCTCGCACCCCCGAGACCGCAGGCGAAAAGCCAATAAGCTAATCGAGAATCGCTCTGGTTTTTGGAGACTTCTCAGTGAACGCGACTGTTCTTGATTGAGTTTTCTGTAGCTGGCCTCTGTGAGGCCGGTACGACTTGCGAGGAAAGTGGACGTCACCTTTCCCAGGGAGCGAAACCGGCCTCAGAGAGGCCAGCTACAGAAGATTCTCACAGATAACAAGTCGCGCTCAGTGAGAACTCTCGTTTTCTGCGGCTTTTGAACCCTTCTCCCCTTGCGGGAGAAGGTGTCATTTGAACCCCATCAGGGGTTCAAATGACGGATGAGGGGTCAACGCTTGATGGCGCAAATTCCCCTTTCCGGGTGAAGCGCATCACCCCTCATCCGACCGATCCGGCTCTATCGAGCCTCGATCGGCCACCTTCTCCCGCAAGGGGAGAAGGAATGAAGAAGCCGCAGAAACGAGGAGATTTTGGAGTCGGTTCGAGCCTGCTAAAGACCGCAACGGGGTGAGTGCATGACGTGGATTCTCGTTCGGAAACTGTTGCGGGATGTGCGGTGGGCGTTCCTGACGGTTGCCATCATCCTGTTCATCTTCTCGGCCTTCTGGGTCAAAATCTGTCAGCGGATCACCACGGAGATCGCGCCGTTCTTTAACTCCATCGCCCTCATGCAAAACATCGACCGCAAGACGGTCGATGAGATCGTCTTCAAAGGCCCAGGCAAAATCTCCCAAGCCATCATGGGCGGTTCCGAGATTCAATTCGACCGACCCAACGACTTCCTCGCTGCGGCTCTGTTACATCCGGTGATCATCATCTTGTGCTGCCTGTGGTGCGTCGGGAGAGCGGGTGGAGCGGTCTCTGGGGAGGTGGATCGCGGGACGATGGAACTGCTGCTCTCGCAACCCGTGCCACGCAACCGGCTGATCTTGGCTCACTTCCTCGTCGATTGTCTGTTGATTCCGCTCTTGTGTTTTTCGATCTTCGCGGGCACACAATACGGGCTTTGGCTTGTGGGTCCGTTTGCGGTCGATTTCTCGCAGCTCGATAGCTTGCCACCTCAATTCCAGATGTTCTTGAACAAAGGCCCGAAGGTTTTGGAAGTCTCGGCGACACGGCAAGCCATCGCGCTCACAAACCTCGCGGCCTTGCTGTTCGCCACGAGCGGGCTGACAATGGCTCTCTCGTCTCTGGGTCGCAGCCGCTGGCGGACGCTCGGCATCTCGACACTCGTAGGGGTGGTCATGTTCATCACGAACGTCTTGGGCCAGATGTCCGAGGTGTTGTCTTTCGTGAGGCCGTTGAGTGTCTTCTTCTACTACCAGCCGCAAAAGATTTGGCTCAAGAACGAGTGGTTCATCGACCTCGGGGATGCCTGGACCAAGGGGCAACCCCTCGCCACGGTCCCCGTGCTTGGCGTGCTGCTTCTCACGGGCGCGGTGAGCTATCTCATCGCGCTCACGATCTTCACTCGCCGCGATCTCCCCGCGCCGTTATAAGGCTCACTGTCATGGCAATTTTGATCACGGACTTTGACGGCACGTTAGCTCGACAGGACTTCTACTCCGAAGTGCTGACGCGGCTGATGCCGCCGGGGGTGCCCTACTTCTACGCCCAGTATCTTCGTGGCCAAATGACGCACTTTGAGTGCTTGGCTCGTTACTTTGGCAGCCTCCGTTGCACAGAACGCGAACTGCTCTCGCTGGTGGATTCCCTTCAAGTCGAGCCAGGTTTGGCCGGGCTATTGGTTCGCTTGCAGGCCGCAGGTTGGCGGGTCGAAGTTGCTTCGGCGGGTTGTGCGTGGTACATCGAGCGGATGCTTTCGAATGCCGGGGTGCAGATGGTTGTGCATGCAAGCCCTGGCCGTTGGAGAGGCGATGGGGAGGGGCTGGAGATGCTGCCACCGATCGAGAGCCAGTATTACGCCCCGCATCTGGGCATCGACAAAGCTGCTGTCGTCCGTGCGGCGCGTGCTATCGACGACCGCGTCGCGTTCGCTGGCGATGGCCACACCGACGTCGCCGCCGCCCTCCTCGTCGAACCCCAGTTCCGCTTCGCCAAAGACGACTGCGCCGACGACCTCCGCGACCGACACGAACCCTTCCACCCCTTCCAAACCTGGACCGAAGTTGCCGAAGCTCTGATCAGGATGGCATGATCGTCTCGGCTTCGTGTTTGATGGCTTGGCAACGGCCTTCGAGCAACCGGCGAAGGTAGCGGGTCATGAACAGTTTGTCGACGAGCCAGCCCAGCGGGCCGAACGGCGACCGGAACTCGATCTCGTCGGTCATGACGGTCTGATCCCCCTGAGCTTGGAAGTGGTGATCGTGGGCAAACGAGCGAAAGGCCCCACGGGTCATGACGTCTCGAAAGTGAGTCGGGCGATCGAACACCGTCACTTGCGCCGTAAGCCGTTGCCGGACACCCAGATGCCGAGCCTCCCACGTCACCGATTCGCCCAGCCCGATCAGTCCCGTCGTACGGCCCGCCACCGCCCGCTCTCCCGTGTCGTGGAGCGAACGAACGTGGAAGTCAATATCCCGAGCCAAGTCAAAGCAGACTTCAACCGGAGCCGCAATCACCGTGACGATCATGAACTGAGCCACCGCTTCGCCCTCCTAACTCTGTCGGTTTATCACTTCTGACCAGCAGTCCAACTCCAGTACCACGAAGTGGGCAACGGCTTCTTCGAGCGATGAGTACTGCAGGTGAGAATCGGCGGCTTCGAGCGAACCGACCCGAAACGTGGTCTCATCCACCCAGAACCCACCGGACGTCCGTTTGTCCGCAGAGTACATGCACCACTGTTCGAGCCACTCTGGGTTGGCGCGAAGAAGGGGTGGTGAGGATGGCGTTTTGGGTTCGGAGTCGGAAGTCGATGGGTCCGAGTGGCTGTCCATCCAGGGGGTTGAGTGCGAGAGCGGATCCGAGTTCGTAGCCGAAGTCACTTCCATGGGATCGTTTGTAGCGTTCGATTTTGGATTTGTGGGTGTTGAAGGCGAACATCGACCAATCGTGAACGACAAGCACGAAGGGGCTGTCGATGTCTTTCAATGCATTGCGGACGGTGTCCTGCGGCAAGCGGACGGTGTCCTGCGGCAACTCGATGAGTGCCGAGAAGGGGACGCCATCGTTTTGGAGGAACCGTGACATAGCGCGAGTGCAGGAGTAAGCCTGCCGCGTCCCCGGCAAAGCCGACAACCCCCGCACTGCCGCATTCACGACGTGGGAATGCTCTTTCACCAGTTGACCATACCGACGCACCAACCGTGCGTCACAATTGTTGAGTAGCTGTCCATGCTGGCCAAGCCTACCACACCCCAAAACTTGTGACCATACCAAAGCCGAAACGGAGAGGGGAGAAAACCCCATAAAACAGGATGCCTTCCGCAATTTCTGGCACCCCTCTCCGTTTCGGAGAGGGGTTGGGGGTGAGGTTGCCTTTGAAGCTGAAAGCGACTTGTGACCATACCCAAGCCGCTTCGGAGAAGGGGATGAGGTTCACTTCGCTGACCTCACCATTTTCCCCCGCACCCCTTGACCTCGCCTTTCGTCGCGCTACAGTTTTAGTGGACTTAAAATTAGTAAATTTTATTCCATTTGACTCCCACACTCCCACGTCATTCGCCTGCTTGGCAGGCTCCCGCTGGATTTGTTGGAGATGCATCATGAGCCAGACACAGGCTTACCCCAAACAGCTGACATCGCTCGAACGCGCTCGCCTCGACCCGAATTCGTTCATGGAATTCGCCATCCACACCCCGCGGGGTGGCACCATCAAACAAGCTCCGCTGCACCGGGATTTGCAAAACTTCCTCAGCGAGCATTCGAAAGCACTCATCGAGGTACCCCGCGACCACGGCAAGAGTTCGCAGGTCTGCGGGCGGATTCTCTGGGAGCTGGGGCGAAACCCTTCGTTACGGGTGAAGTTGGTCTGTGCCACGGACCAACTGGCTGCCGAGCGGACGCGGTTTCTGCGCGACCAAATCACCTCCAACCACGAACTCCATGCTGTCTTCCCGAACCTTCAGGCCGCGGAGCCGTGGGCGGCGGATGCGTTCACGATTGTGCGTCCGGCGGAGGTCATCGGGCCGAGTGTCGCCGCCTTCGGCGTCGGCTCGGGGTCCACGGGAGCGCGGGCCGACTTGTTGATCTGCGATGACATCGTCGATGTCCGCTCGTTGCACAGCACTGCCGAGCGCGAGCGCGTGAAAGCCTACTTCCAGAACAACCTCATGAACCTGCTCGAACCGGATGGTCGCTTCTGGGGCCTGTGTACACCCTGGCATGCTGCGGACCTGAATGCCAGCCTGAAAACCAACACCGCTTACAGCCCGTTTCGTCGGGCCATCAGCCCAGAACTTGACAGCCTCTGGCCCGAGAAATGGTCCAAGCCTCGGCTTGAACAACGTCGGCAGGAGATCGGCGCGAGTTCCTTTGCTCGCGGCTATCTGCTCACGACGATCTCCGAAGAGGAAATTGTTGTTCGCCCCGAGTGGATTCAACGCTACGCCGAGGCGGGAACTCGGCACGATTACGAAACGGTGATTCTCTCCGTCGATCCGGCGGTCAGCACGAAGCCGAACGCGGACACGAGCGGCCTCGCTCTTTTGGGTCGACGTGCAGAGGGGGTCGTGGATTGCCTGCGAGCGGAGAGCCGGAAGTGGACGATGCCCGCGCTCGTGGATCAACTCAGCCTCTGGTGCGAAGCCTGGCAACCGGACGAGATTCTCTTCGAATCCAATGCCGCCTTCGCTGGTATCCGTGACCTGTTGATCCGTCATGCTCGCTTTGGCCCGCTCGTGCGTGGTGTCACGCAATCGCGCTCGAAGGCGGCCCGTATCGCGGCCTTCAGTGTCCGCGTCGAGCAAGGCCGCTTCCGCTTACCGCCACGAGGATGCGAGACGCTTTACGTGCAAATGACGACGTACCCCCATTGCCACCACGACGACCTCCTCGATGCCGTCGCCACCGGCGTCGAGGCACTACTTTCCACCGAGCAACCACGCGCGTGGTAGTGATTTTGGCGAGCGGCGTGGCGTTAGCACGCCGTGG
>JBOFPH010000074.1:0-200646 GCA_051659845.1 Fimbriiglobus sp.
CCGCTCCGCGGCTGAGAACCAATCAGAACCGATCGCATGCAAATGCTGGATCAGTCCTGAGCTTTTGGTTTTCAGCCGCGGAGCGGCGTTTGCTGCTAGCCCAGGGTGAGCAACGCGAACCCTGGGATTCGCTTGGATTTTAGGTGCCCTTGCTGGTCATTTGGGTCAGGTCCATGAGCACTTCACTCAGGACAATCGAGTCGATGGTGGAGAGTGTCACGTATTCTTCGCGTTTGTGGTATCCGTAGGTTTCGAAGTTGTGGTTCCCCTTCAAAAAGAAGATCCGCTCGAAGGTTTGGTCCGAGCCTAAGAGATCGAAAGCGCCCCGAGAAATGCCAGGATTGATCTGCACAAAGACCGTGACACCAGCCGCGACGAAGTACTTGCTGAACTCCCCAACCCCGCCGTGGTCGTACGAACTGCCACGATCCCAGCCGCGTTTTTCCATCATGCCCCACAGCACCACACTCGGCACGCTGCGGCCTTGGAACTGGCTTACGGTGGTTCCCTTCGCATCCTCCGCAGAGAGCGTGTGAGTGGATCGGCCGAGTTGGGGGAACGGTGGGATGATTTCGTAGTCCCCGAAAAGTTGCCCCCAGGCGCCACGCTCGGCGGCATCCAGTTGCAGCGGGTGGACGATGCCGACTTTCGTGATGCCATCCAGGTTCATGGCCTGGTCGTCCGCGCGTGTGTATTCGGATTCATCGTTGACCCGGAAACAACGCAGCAACTTCCCCTGTGAATCAAACCCACCCCAGACAAGCCGCTTGGCGAAGTTGGTCATCAACGGATGCTTCACATGAAACATCTCGAACTCTTCGACGGACCATCTTCGCATCGTGACCATCGCCTGTTCGAGCCGGTCGTTTTGCAGCTTGATGACTTCTTTCAATTGCTTTTTGAGAAGCTTCCATTCCGTCGAGGCCGCCGTCGCCAAGGTGGTGTCGTCCTTGGCGTTCGGCTTGGGCAAGTCGCTGCGTTGTTTGCCATCGGCTTCACGGACGACGGGGTTCAAGCTGGGATCGAGCACCACTCGGAACTGCCGGGGGCCAAAATCAAAGTCCCGCCCGCCGCGAGCATCCAAGCCCAAATCGGGCACGATGCGATCTTCCAGTTCTTGTCTTGTGAGGTTCCGGGCCTCGGAGATTTTGGTCATCATCTCTTGGGCATTCTTCTTGATACCCGCAAACTTCACCTTGGCTGCGATACCGTTCAACTGCATGAGAGCGGTGTCGGTGCCAATCCCGGCCAACACATTCAACCCCGTCACTGCGACTTGGTGTTTCCCGTCGCCGGGCCACTCGCGGATGAGCGGCGTCAGTTTCAATGCCGACGTGTTCCCGCCGAGGAAGCCCATCAGCAAGAAGGCCCATTTCTCTTTGGAATCCATGCCGCTACGTTGCCAGGCTTCGAACAGCCCCCAAGCGAAAGCATCCAGGTTTTGTGGTGTCACATGTTTGCGAAGCACATCGAACAGCACTGGCGTCTTGGCCTCTTTGAGGCCCTTCACGGCCGTCGCCACCTTCATCGCATCAGGTTCGGCGAGCCGCTTTCCACCAACGATGATCGATGGCAACGCCCCAAAATCGAGCCACGCGACGGGCTTCGCTTTGGGCATCGCGGCCAGTGCCTCTCGGAGTTCAGCGGGCATATCGGCGGCTGTTAGTTCGGCATACTTCGTGGCTTCGTCTTCCAGAATCGCTTCCCGCAGCCGTTCTCGGCTCGCTTCGGGTAACGCGTCGATGGCATCCGAAAGTGCCGCCTCGTAACCCTTGCGGCGAAGCTGTCGCAGGATGTCCTGGGCCGCCTTGCCGAGTTTGCTATTGTTCCCCGCGATCGGCAGCAGCCCCGGAATCGTGTACTGCGGATGTTCCAGCAGCCAGTCTTTCGGCGGTGTGGATTTCACATACTCCGCCCAAATTTTCGTCATCTCGACGGCCGTTTCTGGAGCTTTGACGCGGGCCAGTTCTCTGACAAACCAGCCATACTTCTCGGAGGCTTTGAAAATCGCCTCAGTCACCAAATTCAATTGCCGCCATTCGGTGTGGGCGAGCCAACCCCGAATCTGGCTAACTGTGTCCAACTTCAGCTTCTGTTCACGAACTGTCGAGATAACCGCCTCTTCGCTGCTGAGTCCGTAAACAGCCATGATCCCGGCGTACCACTCGAAAGCACTTCGGCCCAGATATTGCTCGTTAGCTCGTATCAGAGGTTCAATCGAATTCTGCACTTCTCGATTCATTCCAAGTAGTGCAGCGATACGGATGTATTTCAACTGGGTTTTGATATCAGATACCGAGTCAATCGCTGGCCAGTGTTTTTGAAATGCGGTTCGAAGCCTAGTGATTTCTTGTTCTGAAGAATAGGGCAATACTTCGGATAGTAGGTATGCTGCGATATCATGGTCGTTATCGAACCAATAAACATTGAAATTCGTGGAGATTGGCAAGCTCAAAAGATATAAAACTTGCTCAAAACTCGCAAATTTCAAGAAATAGTAACTGTAACCTCGATCTGACTCGTCGCCAGACTTGTGGATAAAGTCGAGTTCGTCATTTGTCAGATTATAATGAGTAGTGTAATCAATTCCTGACAGTGTTGATTCGAGGTCATCCCATTTTTTTGGCTTGGCAAGAAGTTTGTAAGCATTTAACCAGAATTTGCATTCGCTCAAACTCAGTTTATTCATTGGTCCTCGATCGTGGTAGTACACTAGTTCCACCATATCTGGATTCTTGTCTACTTTTCGGGATTGTTCCTTTAGTTTTGCGAGGCATTTCGCCAAGTCAAAATCATCGGTGGGCTTGGGCGGGAAGACGGGGCGGGGGCGGTAGGTGTTGTAGAGCCAGGCTTCGGGCGGGAGATCGACGTAACGCTCTCCACTCGGCAGGACTTTTGCTACGATTTGTTCGGTGTAGCCTTGGCTGGTGATCTTGGCGATCAACTTCTCGGCGTCTTTGTTGGCTGCGGTGGCGGTTTTGAAGCTCTTGGTTTTGGATTCGCCCGTTGTGCCTACATCGCCGGATCGGATGGTGTGGCTAGAGCTTTCGACGGTGATCGCCCAAAAGTGGGGGGCTTTGCCGGATTGCAATTCGAAGAGACGTTCAGGCATTTTCTAACTCCTGGGCAAGAGTGGGACGCCGTTACCCCTTCGCGCAGGCTTTCATGTAAGCGAGGCTTTCGCGGGCGATGGTGACGGGGTCTGGGGTGTAGTCGAAGACCTCGACGGAGACCCAACCGTTGTAGCGTGCATCGCGGAGGGCGGCCATGATCGGGCGGAAGTCTTGGTCGCCGAAGCCGGGGCCACGGAGGTTCGGGTCGTTGGCGTGGAAGTGGTGCATCTGGTCGGCGTTGGCCCGGATGATGTCCGGGATCGGGGCACACTCGCCCGACATGGCTTTGACGTCGAGATGCAGCTTGACATACGGATGACCCAATCGGCGGATCATGCCAACGCCTTCGGCAGCAGAGTTGAGGAAGTTGGTCTCCGCTTTCGTCAGTGGCTCTAAGCACAGCACGACTTGCGTCTTCTCCAAGGCTCGCAAACAATGGCGCAAGGTATCCAGAGCGAACTCATCGGCTTGAGCGTGAGTGTAACCTTGCGGGATGTTGCGCTGCTTGGGTGAACCGAGGACGAGGATGTTCCCACCGAGGTCGGCGGCGGCATAGGCCAGGTCTGCGAGGTAATCGCCAGTTCGTTCACGCACGGCGCGATCGGGTGAGGTCAGTTCAAAGCCTTCGGTCTTGGCGAGTAGCCAATGCAAGCCAATGATCTGCACACCCGCAGCCTCAGCTTGTTGGCGTAGCTCAGCACGCTTCGCTGCACTCACGTCGGTGATCAGTGGAGCCAGGGTGAAGGGGGCCACTTCGAGGCCTGTGTAACCGCACTCCGCGACGGTGGCACAGACGCGGGCATGATCCCAATCGCCGAAGGTTTCATTGCAAATGGCATACTTCATGGAAGCACAATCGTTCGAGTTCGGTCGGGTTCAGAGAGGTTGATCATGCGGAGCGTCAGGCTCGTTTTCTTGTCGCAGAGCTTGTAGAAATCGTCCGGTTTGAAAGGCGTATCCCCGTTCACAGCGACCACCATCCAGGAGCCTTTCAAGTCCGGGTCGAAGGCTTTGAGCTTCGTGGCCACGGGGCTATCGGGGATGATCTCGCGCACCGCAACACCAGCAGGCAACTGCCGACCACCGGCGAGCTTCTGGTGGATGCTGCTCCACTCGACGCGCATGCCGAAAACAGGTTCTGGGCGGTTACTGGCGATATAAGGCCATTCGTGAGTGAACTTCGTCAGGCGAACCGTGAAGGGGCTGACGCGACCAGCACGGTTTACAGACATCACGACGTCGTTCCCCGAGAGGGCCGCGCCGATGTACAAGTAGAGGTCATCAATGTCCTTGAGGGGGTTGCCATCGATCGCGACGATGCGGTCCCCGGTGCCATCGAAGCCTCGCGGGACAGCGAATCGTTGTCGGTTTCCGCCCTGCAATCCGGCCTCAGCGGCGGGAGTTCCCGGGCCAACGGAGTCAATCACCAGGCCGTTTTCGAGCAGGTTGTTCTGGTTCGGCCGGGTTGGAGCAAACGACACACCGAGGAAGCCATACTCCACTTCTTTGCCTTGCTTCAAGACGTCGACGATGCGTCGGAAGTTGATGTCCATCGGGATGGCAAAGCCGCCCGCCGTCTCGGCCCCTGTGACCGCGACGTTCGGCACGGCCAGGCCGATCATCTCGCCATCGAGGTTCAAAAGCGCCGAGCCACTCGAGCCCAGGGTGAGCCGAGCATCGGTTTGCAGCAGTGCGCTGAGTTGCGTGAGTGGCTTGCTGCGGGAGTCGAGGTCGGTGCCGATGATGGAACGCCGACGGACGGCACTCAAAATGCCCCAACTGGCCGCGGGGATACCATCGACCAACCCTGAGCCGGCGGGGTGCCCCAACGAGACGACCCACATGCCACGATGAATCGTCGGCTTCTCGCCATTCGGCCCGGTGCTGATGCGGCCATTAGCGAGCCGCATTCGCTTCAAGCCTTCAATCGGCGTTTGCAACTTCAACACGGCCAAGTCCGAGCGGGCATCGGCAGCATGGATGTCCGCGTAGCTGCCCCGGCCATTGGAAGCCCGGACGTAAATCTTGCGAGCACCGTCGATCAGGTGATAGGTGGTGAGGATCAGGCCATCGATATCCAGCACGACCCCAGTGCCGAAGGGTAAGTCCGCGGCATTGTTGGGGTCCGTGAGGTCGAGTTTGGCGTCGAAGGCTGCGCCGTTGCGGACCTCGGGCTGTGAAGCGTAGGCCCCGAGTTTCCAGGGCGTGAGTGGGTTGATGGCGGTGTATTTGTTGCTTTGGGAAACCACGATCGAGACAATCGACGGCTCGGCATCGTCGATGATCGACTTCATATGCCGCTCAACATCGCGGACCTTCTCACGCACGGGCCGATCGTCAGCATGGAGGCCAGCAGAAGTGAGGAACAGCACAAATCCGAGCAGAAACCGCATGGTGGAACCCATCATCCAGATACTCCCTTTATACCCACGGACGATCTGGAAAACTACCAGCGATCAAGCGAGCGGTCAGGGGCGGTTCCTTACGCTTGCTTGATTTCATTGGCTTTTGCTTCCTTCTCCCCTTGCGGGAGAAGGTGGCTTTGGAAACCCCGTTTCGGGGTTTCCAAAGACGGTTGAGGGGTCAGCGCTCGACCTTGAAAGAGAACCTTTTCTGGATGAAGCGGGTGACCGCTCATCCGTCCGATCTGGCTCTATCGAGCCTGGACCGGACACCTTTTCCCGCAAGGGAAGAAGGGAAAGAACCGAGAAAACAAGGCGATTTGTGAGGTCGACCAACCTAGTACTGCAACTGGATGCGTGGCAGTGGCTTCGTTCCTCGACGATGGAGCCAGGCTTTCGCCGCCGCCGCTAGGACCACGGCCACGTGAGCCAAGAGCGCGAGGTAAAGGTACGTCGTGCCGGTCAGTTGGTACTGAGCGAGCTTGGTGCCCATCTCGATGTGCAGCTTCTGCTTGGTGGAGGAGTTATCGGAGGCGGCGATCTTCTCGTTGAAGTCCGCGCCGATGTGCTTGGCGACGGCGCTTTCCAAGCCGAAGCCAGCGGAGATTTGCAACAGCAAGAGCACGAGCGTGAGGATGGCCAAACCCGTGAGGATACTGAAACGGAACGGCCAAATCTTCTCGATGATCTTGGCTTGTGGTGGCAACTGGGTGATGTGGGCCGCGGTGACGAAGCGATCCGCCCAGGCGAGCACCGTGGCGAAGAGCAGCGCTACTAAGTAAGGGAACATCAGCATCAGATTCTGGGAGATGCTCGTTTTTAGAGGTGCTTCGAGCTTGAGCACTTCTTCAGAAATGTGATCGGTACGGAAGGTGCCGAAGAACGCTTGCCATGCGGACTGGGTGTAGGTCGAGAACCCACCCGGATACAAGCCGACCCAGCTAAAGAAGGTGAGCAGTAGGATCAACGTGAAACACGCGACGGGTAACCATTCCAACACACTCGGCGACAAGGTCACGGATCGCACAGTACCATAACTGCCGCTCGTCGTTTCTTCGGGGGTGCTCGCGGCAGCACGTGGTGCGTCGGTGGGGATCACGAGGCCCGGAGGGGGAGTCGGTTTGGCGTCGGTGGTTGGGATCGGTGGAACGGCTGGTGTCGGGTCGTTCACGGGTTTCGGCTCCTGGATATTGGGTTCGCTCAAGACGGTTGGCGTGTAATTCGATGGGACGGGGAATTCCTTACTGCATTTCGGACAAGCGGCGGAAGTGCCAGCGGCACTGGACGCCAACTCGATCATCGCGAAGCAGCTTGGGCACATCTGGCGGATCACGGAGAACCCCTCATCTGAGAAGTTGTCATGATACAAACGCCCACACAAGCCGGAAGCGCGAGCCATGTCCCTCGTCCATCTGGGTGGTCCAAGTTCTCCATAACAATCGTGGCATGGGCTTCCAGCCCATGCGTCAAACGACTGCCTCTCGCCATCCGCACGGCCAAGATGGCCGTGCCACCAGAGGATTTGGATGCATACCCCCCGTCGTCGTCACTTGGCTAGGAGCAGTTCATTCAGCGGGTGAGCGGTGGTGGTTTCGTTCCACCGTTCGGACCAGGTACGGAATTTCTTGGTCGCGGTCGTCTGCTGGCGGCGGAGTTCGCTGCGGTATTTGGTCAGCGTCGGGCGAATCGTTTTCAAAGTCGCAGGGGTCTTGGCCGTGAACTCGGCTTGGAGTTGGTCCAGTCGCGTGAGCATCACGTGGGCGTCTTGCACATCGCCAAGGTGTTCTTGAAGCTCTTCCACGAGGGGATACAAGACGGCACGGAAGGGATCGGAGTAACAGTCCGCAAAGAGTTCCATCGAATATCGCAGCCGTTTCCCGGCGATGCGTGTCGCGTGCAACTCTTCCGGGCTTTCAGGACCATCATCGAGGATCGTACCCACGGCGATGAGTTGCTCGTTCAGGGTCTCCTGGGCGATCTCGGCCAGGATCGTGAGGTTCTCGTCCCCTTCGGCCAGCAGATCCGAGGTGCTTTCTAGGTGATCAAAGTCTGATTCATCGAGGTTGGTGAGCGCTGCTTGAGCCGCACTGCGGTGGCCGAGGGCATAGGCGAGCAGTAGAGTTTGGGCTTCACTGGCTTTCGAGAGTGCGGGGGATGCGAGCATATGAACTTGGGTGACATCCCAGTCGCGGGCGTGACCTGCGGCTTGGCGGATGTCTCGCAGGCTGTTCTTGAGTCGCTTGGCCGGTTTGTCTTTGAAGAGAGGTTCAAAGATTCTGAGTGCCGCGGCGGTGCGCCGAGTCGAGACGCGAAGTTGGTGGATGTATTCCAAATCTTTCCAAGGCTCTTCAATCGCCAGTGGCAAGTAGTGCCGAACGACCCCGAGGCGAGCATCCAAGATCGTTCGAGCCGCTTCGACCGCGGGCATGTCTGCCGTGAGTCCGTGTATCCATTTGCCTTCGGCCATGATCGTCAATTTCCGTAAAGGTCCGTAATGTTCGCAGCTTGTTCGCGTTCGAGAAGCCAGCCCATGACCTCGCCTGTTTCTTCATTCAACTTCAGGACGTGGGCTTTCTCCTCGGCGATCTTCGCCGTCGTCTCTTCGGGAATCGGCAAGTAAGTCCGGCGGAACTCTTCCGTGAGAAGCGTCTGCAGTTTGCCCGTAAACTCATTGCGGATCGCGGACCAACGTACGGGGAGCGTGAAGAGGATCAGCACATGCAGGATGATCAAAGCTCCCAGCGTGACGTAGACCGGCAAGAGTATGTGGAAGAACTCCGGCGTCATCCCGTGGACGAAGAACCTCCAGAGTAACACGGCAATCGCCGAGAGCAACACCGCTTCTGGTACGAAGTTCCCGAGGAAGCTGACGAGCGTCCGTAACACCCGACGTGAACCGGTTGGCTCCGTGACTTCTTTTTCCACCTGGCTCAGCGCCTCGACGACGGTCCGGGTTGTGCGGTCTTCCCAGTCGAGTTTCGCCGCATTCGTGGTGGCATCGTGGATGGTGTTGACGGGGTAACCCTGCTGATCCGCTTCCACAAGCAAGCGGCTGCCGAGTGCGGTCATTCGTTGTGAGAGCACCCGTTCGCCCGCGGTGCGAGCACAGGAGCGGACGAAGCTCGTCATGTCCCAGTCGCCCGTGGCGAGGCTCTTCGCATCGGGGAGTTTGCCTGCAAACGGCACACGGTCCCGCAGGGTGCTACCCACGTAGCGGAGCTTATTGGTGAGGCGTAAGTAGCCTGCCATCAGGCCACGAAAGCGTTGATGGCCACGAGTGCTGAACTGCTGCTCGACTTCGTTCTGGTAAGGTTCGAGAGCACTGACCAAGACCTCACTCTGAGCCGCGGCTTCGCTATTGAGCGCCTGCTCCCAAGCCTGCCGAACCTTGGCACTCGGCCCTGCGAGATCGGGCGGCAAGACGCCTTGCAACGCGGCTTGCGTTTGCGTCAGGAGCTGGCTGACACCACGGGCCTTGACGGCATCGATTTCGAGGCGTGTTAACCCCAGTTCGAGCCAGTTTTGCAACTCCGCGAACTGCTCACCTGGTGGTAGGTTCTTGGGCGTTTCTCCTGCCGCATCGACCCAGTTTTGGGCAGTCGTGCGGAAGAGCCGGGGGTTGCGGAAGCCTTCAGCTTGCAAGTCCCGGAGCCAGTCTTCATCGGGGCGAAGACCAGCGGCCCCGGTATCCAGGCAACGGTCCCACTTGTTCATGACGAAGGCAAACGCTCGTCGTTGGCGTTGCTCTTTGAATAGCTCCCAACCGAGTTGGTCGTGGTACTTTTCCTGCGACCCGACGTAGAGAACGACATCCGCGACGGGGAGTAGTTCGAGGAGCTTCTCGCGGTTGGCGAGGTCGTTCGAGTCAATGTCTGGAGTATCGACGATGACCTTATCGCGCAGGCTTTCGCGGTCGTGGGTCTTCAACCGGCACAGGCGTAATGCCGGGTCGAGCTTTTCGGGCGACACGGACTGGTGAAAGTACACCACAGGGTCACGGGTCGTGGGCCGGGTGAACGAAGCCTGGGCGACGCTGGCCCCCGCGAGGGCGTTCATCAAAGTCGATTTGCCAACACCCGTTCCGCCCATGAGCATGATGACGAAGACCGGCCGCTCGACATCCAAGGCCTCGGCCTTGCGCCGTAAATCCTCAGCAACGCCCTCGACTTCCGAGCGTTGCACCAGCGAGATGGGGTAAGCCCGACGAGCATCGAGCCATTCACGTAAACGCTTCTCCAAGCTGCGAAGCATGGGGGCGAGGGTTCGCAAAAAAGGCGGGACGGGGTTCACTTCTCACCTCCGGACTTTGGCTTGACGAGGCTCGCCAAGTCGCGGATCGTCTCGGGGATGCGTTGCAGAACCTGTTGCAGCTTCTGCAAGGTCGTGCCGCCGGAGCTGGGCCAATCGATCAGCCGTTTGCCGAGGGGTTGGCTGAGCTTATCGCGCACGAGGGCCATGCGTCGGTTACGGACTTGGCTTCGTTGGAACTCGATCACCTGCCGGACACCCCACTCGACGACTTGCCGCGTCAGCGACACGGCCAGTGGGATCAGGAGCAACTGGTACAACGACGGAATCCACAGCCAATAAATCAGGATGACAATCATGGCGATATCGAACGCGACCACCAGGATGCGAACGGTGTTCAGCAAGATCACATTGCCCGCGAGCCGGTCGGGCACAGCCTTGGCGGCATTGTCGAGTTCGTCCGATTCGGCCGCTTCGTAGTCTCGGAACAGGGTCTCGAATTGGTCGAGCGTCTGAGACTTGAAGCCGGCATCGAAGCCATGGGAAATCTGCTTCCAGGTGGGGTGCGTACTGCTACGGCGCAAGGCCTCAGCTTGGAGCGAATCGAGCCAGGCCGAAAGGGCCGTGGCGAAGATCGTGCGTTCGGGTTGCGTCGGCATCTCGGGGCGAGCAAGCAGGCCGAGCAGGAAGTCTCGGGCGTATTTGTACGGCAGCCGCAGGAGGGCCAAGGTGGCACTCAGGAACTTGCCTGGGCCAGGGAGTTCGAGCATCTCCAGGACTTGCTCCCGGGTGCGATCAAAGCGCCGGAACGATTCGCCAGACAAGAACTCCCGAGAGTACCGTTCTTCAAAATCCCCACGGCCCGCTTCCACGAGGTTCTTCCAGGCATCGAGTTCGGTGAGATCACACCGACCGACTTCGAGCAAGCCTTCACTCGCGGACTGCAGATAAGCCACAGCATTGGCCACCGTGCGATCCCGAGTGCTGGCCGCATCGGGGCAGAGGACGAGCAACTGGTTCAAGAGCGCGACGCGATACTTCGCCCCCTTCCCAGCAGGGTCCGAGCGCATCTCGGGTGGCATCTGTGGCATCGACACACAGGGGATGGCCGCGGCGACTTCGGGTGGCAACTTGCCCAGCACCTCCTGGCGAAAGTGGGCAGTCAGGGCTTCGGCATCGGCTTCGCGCATCTTGGTGAGGGCGACGACGACGGCTTTACCGGCTTGGATGACATGTTGCAAAAACTGCGTCGGGACTTCGTCGTTGTAACGCTCATCGGACGCCACGTAGACCACGACATCCGCCAGGCCCACAATCTCCATCAGCCGGCTCACGTAACCCGTCGAGGCCCAGGTCGTCATGTCGGGACAGTCCCAGAGAACAAAGTCGGTCAGTGGGCTAGCCCCGGCGCTTTCGGGGATGCGCCGGACTTGGTAAATGTCGTCATCGACATTGGCTGGCTTCTGCTCCGAGACCCGGCCGAGAGGCCCCAAGAATCCTAGGGTCGTGGGCCAAGGGGCGGCGTCTCTCGCAGGCAGAAAGGCCGTGGGGTGGCGCGTGTAACCGGCTTGTGGGTTGGCCTCGGCGACGACGGCCCCAGCCAGGAAGTTGATGACGGTGCTTTTGCCCGCGCCGGCTCCGCCGACCACAGCCAAGAAGAGCGGCTTCGGCCCAACTCCCTCGACCGCCAAGCCGACGACATTCCGCGACAATGCTGCTGCCATCCGCAACTGGGCGGCTTGCGGCGCGAGTTCGGGAGTCTTCAGGCAATGGCTTTCCAGCCAAGACCAATCCTCAGCCAGCCCACGCACTTTCGCCCGTAATTCGTTCGCTTCCATTTGGCCATTATCGGGAAAAGTGACCTGAAAATGCAGCCCCCAACCGCGGCAAATCCCTTGAAATCATTACCGGGATGCGTCTTCACGATCTGAGAACTTGCGGCGCAAAAACAGTACGAGCAGCCCTCCGAAGGGAATGCACAAAACAAAAAAGAGCAAGAGCAGGATTGTGCGCTTGGCCATTCCTTTCGTGAGACCGGTGTCAAAGATCCCACCAATGGGTAAAAGCCAGCCAACAGTCGCAAACAAGGAGCGAACTCCTTGAAGTTCTGTTTCTCGAAGTCCACTGAGTACGAGGGCCAAGAATTGAAAACCGCAGCCAACACCGACCAACCATATCCCTCGTCGACTACGATCAACGGCATCTCCCTCACTTTCGGCTGTTTTACTCAAATCCAGAACTGAGTTCTCGATCCCAGCCGATTCTCGCAATCTCCGCAGATTGGGGACGACAAAGGTTGCTCCACAAGATTGGCAGTTGAGGGACGCTCCCGCTTGGACCGCCGTCACGGGAACTTTGTTACCACAGGGACAAATGGCTTGAAACATCGAAACTCTCTCACTCAGCAATTCGTTGGGCATTACCGCTGAGTGGAGATTCTACAGATCAAGGGAAGAGCTTAACAAGCACCCTTCCGGAAGCGTCGCCAGCCCGCGAGGCCGAGGGCGCCGAGGGTGAGCAGGCCGAGGGGTTCAGGGACGGGGACGAGTTCGGTGCCGTTCAGGATGGCTCCTGTGCCGAAGCCGGTGAAGGTGATGTTGGCGAGGACGATCGGTGTGAAGCCACTCGTGTCGGTGAAGAACAGCCGGCCTTGGTCGCCAGCTCCCCCGCCGCCTGTGGTCCCGGTCCAGCCGTTGATGGTCAAGCCCACGAAGCCGGTGTTATCGAAAGCACTGAAGTTCAAAGCATGCAGCCCAGTCCCTAATGCGATGGTGGATGTGCTGCTTGTCGCTTGAAGTGCCCCCAAGCCCGCTTGTGAGAAGCCCGTCGTGGCACCCGTCGATAGCGTACCAGCGCCGATGGTGACATTCGTGCCAGTGGGCAAGGTGTTCGCTGCGCCGGTTCGCAGGGTGCCCGCTGTAATTCGGGTGTTGCCGTAAGCATTCGCACCGCTGACAGTCAACGTCCCAGTGCCGATTTTTTCAAGGATCGTGCCGCTGCCGCCGTTGATGATGCCTGAGAAACTCGTGGACGAGTTGTTATTCCCGACTTGCAAAGTCGCTGCACTGGGGATGGTGATCGTTCCAGGGCTGGTGTTCCCCGCCAAGCCACCGAAGACAATGGTCAGCCCACCAAGTGAGGTGAGGTCCATGGTTCCGTTGTTGGTGTTGAGGGTCGAGTTCTGGAGAGCCAGCCGGTGGCCGAGTTTGATTGTCCCGGTGCCGTAAGTGTTGCGGAATTGAGTGTCACCCGAGTAGGTGTTGGCGGCGTTCAAGTTCAGCGTGCCACCGTCCGATTTGACGAGTGCTCCCGTCCCCGAGATGGTGCTATCGATGGTGATTGGTTGACCCCAACCAGTGCGGAACTCGCCGCCGTTGGCTCCAAGCGTGATCCCACGAGTCGCTCCGATGACAAGACTCGACCCACTGCCAACAAAGCCATAACCATCGTCAGACATCTGTGCGATGTTGAAGAGTACATAGCCGCTCAGCGTGAGGTGATCTGCCACGTAAGAAGCAGGCGCTGTCCCGAGAGCATTCTGAGAGGAGATGCCAAAGATACTAGGGTTTTCTAGCCCCGCTCCACCGAGATCGCCATAGCCAGTTGTGTCGGTGATGTTTTGGCCAGAATCGGCGAGGGTTTTGCCGCTATAGCTGTTCGTGTTGTTCCCCAGCATGAACAGTCCTTTGCCGAGACGTCGAATCCCAACAATCCCTGCTCCATCTTCGATTTTCGCTCCAAGCCCGTTCACCGTATTGCTATCGATGGTTAAGATCGACGTGGTCCCGTTCACGGAATTCGTAATGACAGCGGAGTTGGCACCGCCGGTGTTGTTATCAGATCGAAAAAAAGCCCCCGTCTCATTGCGACCGTGGAGGTCCACAGTCCCTCCTCGAAAGAAACTTCCTGCTCCATTCCAAATCTGGTCATCGCCAGGCCCTGTGAAACGCACAGTACCACCCGTGATGATAAGCCCAGGCCCACCGATCGCGTGAACCCCAGGATTACTGGTTTTTGAGAGTAGAATGATGCCGCTGTTCACAGTTAACCCCAAACCGACATTGTCGGAGACACCTGAAAGTGTCAACGTCCCTGTTCCCCCATAAGTCACCGTGGCTAAGTTGACATTGCCGGTTAGGGTCACATCCCCTGAACCGTTTGTGACCCAGTTGTTCGAGTTCCCATTGATGTCCCCGGTGATCGTCAACAACTGTGCGGAGTTGTTCGAAAGTGTAAACCCTGTGCCGAGTGACAAGCTCGCGCTGATGATCTGTGCGTTGGCAACGGTGCTCGCCATCGACAGCGTACCCGTGTTGGCGAAGTTCAGAGTGCCGTTTTGGACGGTGTAAGCGAGGACCGAAGCGGTGTCGAATTGCAGGTTCAATAGGTCTCGGGCGACGCCCCCCAGGTCAACGGTGGTGGTGCCGCTGCCGTTGAACACGACTGTGCTGGTGGCCGTGGGAACGCCCGCGCTCCAGTTGGCCGCGGTCCCCCAGTCCGTCGTTGCAGAATTCCAAGTCGTCTGGGCTTGGATTTGTGCTGCACACAAGGTGAAGAATGAAAGGAAAGCGAAAAGGAAACGCATAAAACACCTCCGATAGTCAAATAAAGTTGTATTGTACCGAAGATTTTTCGCTTGTGGCAAGAATAAAATGGGGGATTTGCAACATCCGCACCTACGCACCCTGGTACAGATAGACGATCCCCATGAGGTACCAAACAAAAACCCCGAAGGCACAGATGAGCGCCGAGTACCATCTTGGATTGAGGGGATGCGAAGCGATCATGCAAATCGGCAGCACGGACATCAGAACCATTTCACCGACGGGGTCCGCCTCGTAACCGACGATCGGTCCCAAAAAACCTACATATGGCCCCAGAGATGGCCCGACGATCAACACCAGTGCGACGCCGAAATCGACCCGAAACGCACTGGCACCCATCAAACTGGTCAAAACGGTCATGAACGCGGACATCACAATGATGACCCAGCCGCGTCGAATCCAGGTATTCATGTTGATCTCCAGGATCACCCTGGCCAAGTCCGCCACGGTCCGAGGGTGAGGAATCGGGCGAGAAGGAGGAAAGATAAGCCAATCATCGCACACTTCGTCGCATGGTTATGGCTTTTGCGGTAGCGATAGACGATTTGCGGCTGGCGTTCCAGCTTGTCGAGGTTCGCGCTCACTTCCGCCAACTCCGTCATGCTACTCGCCATGAAGTGCTGGCCGGAGGTCAGTTGGGCGATGTTTTGCAGGGTGGCTTGGCCATCGGCTCGCTGCTGGCGTTCTTCGAGTGTTGCACTCGGCAAACGTGGGCCACCACAGTCGATGGTGTGGATGGCCATGTTCAGGCTTTTCGCCAGTTGGGCCGCTTCGAGCGGTTGCAGTGGGCGGCTCTCACCCATGCCAGTGCTGTTGTGCTCGCCATCGCTCAGAACCACGATGACCCGGCGGCTGACCTTCGAGGCATCCAGGCGAATGACGGCTTCCGCAATCGCATCCCCCAGGTTTGTCCCCGCATCGACACCGACTTTCGGCTGCAAGGTATCGAGGGTCTGCATCGCCACAGAGTGGTTCAACGTCAGCGGGCAGACAGTTCGTGGCACCGCAGCAAAGGCAACGATCGCCACGGCATCCCGTGGTCGACCCGGGAATTCTTTCCCCTCGGCTTCGCCGCCTTGAATGAGGGCTTTGAACACGGTTTGGGCGGCGCGTAAACGGCTTGATTTTCGCATGGTCTCGGTGGGGAAATCCTCGGCACCCATGCTCCCCGAGACATCCACGACGATCGCCAGGGCCACGCCTTCAGGTTCAATGGGCGTACGGTAATCGGGGGTATTTGGCGTTGCGGCGGCAATCATCAAGAAAGCGAACCCTAAACCCGATAAAGAAGGAACAACGTACCGGACCCACCGGCTCCGCCCTCGTGGTAAACCTCGCACCAGTTTTAAGGATGAGAACTTGAGCGACGAACCACGCCCCCGCCAACGCCAAATCAACGCCCCCAACACAATTGGAGCGAGGAGAAACCATTCTGGATGAGCGAACCACATAGAGCACAAGATACCCCAGATTTCCTGGCTTGACGAGTTCTGCTCTCGACAGCGGTTTGGGAAAAAGTTACAAATGTTTCAACTCACCCGAATCGTGACGTTGTTCGCGACCATCAAGGCCAGGGAGGGCCGGATGCGAAAAATCACTCGAACCTGGTTCTTCGCTGCACTGTGCCTCGCACTGGTGGTGGGTTGCCGCTCCAGTTCCTCCTCCAAAGCTCCGCCTCCCGCGCCGCAGATTGTGCTGCGTTCGCAAGATGACCAAGGCAAAGCCAACCAGTATCCGAACCTCGAAAAGCAAGCCGCCGAGTCCTTGGCACTCGCACTCGCTCCCAAAGCACCGATCAAACAAGTTGCGGACATCGTCCCGGCTGGTGAAGAAGTCGCCATCCAGCAACAGAATCGCCCGATCAACATCCTTTCGATCTCAGGCGGCGGGCAGTTTGGCGCGTACAGTGCTGGCATCATGGTCGGCTGGACGGCCACGGGCAAACGACCCGAGTTTGACGTCGTCTGTGGCGTGAGCAGTGGAGCACTTGTGGCGCCGCTTGTCTTCGCCGGGCCAAAGTGGGATCCACTTTTGAAAAAGGTCTTCACACTCACGAAGACTAGTGACTTGATCCGCCAACGGCCCGTCATCGGCGTGCTCTTTTACCAGTCGCTGGGTACCACCGAACCCTTCCGCGAGATCATCGCCAAGGAGATCACCGAAGAGTGCATCCAGGACATGGCCTCGGCCCATCGCCAAGGTCGGCGCTGCTTCATCAACACCATGAACCAGAACACCCGCCGCAGTGTGATCTGGGATCTCGGAGCCTTAGCCACCAGTGGCCGACCTGATGCTGGGGACTTGATCCGCAAGCTGATGCTCGCCTCCGTGGCGATTCCGGGGATCATGCCTGCCGTCGATTTTGACGTCGAGGTCAACGGCACCCGCTACCAAGAGACCCACGTCGATGGCGGGGCCGCCTGTCAAATCTTCATCCGCATCCCGAATCACTTCGTCCAACCCGACCCCGCCAACCCAGGGAAGCCTTGGCTCACGAATGCCAACTGCTACGTCATTGGTGGCGGGAAGGTCTACTGCGATCCGATCGAAGGCAAGCCCGGCGTCTTGAAGCGCACCAAGTCTGCCGTCTCCGCGACGCTATACGCTCTCTACCGTGCCGACCTGTGGAAGACGTTCACCATCTGCCAGGCCACGGGGATGAAGTTCCAACACACCGCCGTGCCGCAAGAGACGGTGATGATGGAAAACAGCATGACCTTTGACCCCAAGACCATGACGCAACTCTTCGAACTGGGCTACGACCTCATTTCGTGCGGGGAAGCCTGGCGAACCACCCTCCCTGGCACCAACCCCGAAGACGAAGAACTCCCCCGTGCCGGCCTGAAGTTCACGTTGCCGAAAGAGTAAAGCAAGATCCAACCTCATCCCCCCAACCCCCTTCTCCGATGCGGCTTGCCCTCTGAAATGCAACCTCACCCCAGCCCCTCTCCGAAACGGAGAGGGGTGCAAGAAATGGGAAAACCCCATGTTTTCCAGGGTTTTCTCCCCCTTCTCCGTTTCGGAGAAGGGGGTTGGGGGGATGAGGTGGTTCGGGCCGGGGGTGAGGTTGCATTTCGTGCTACGCGAGTAGAATCACTCCATGAATCCAGCGATTGAGACGGCCTTGGCCGCGATTTTGAGCGCCGACTTTCGGCGAGCGGTCTTCTCCGGGGTGCCGCGGGTGAAAGGCTGCCCCTGGCGTGGAGTGACCGTGAAGCCCGTCGAACTTCGTGGCGAACGGCATTGGCAGTTTGAATACACCGATGGCCAAAAGCAAATCACCCAGAACTTCACTGCTCCCACGAAGGCACTCGAAGAGCTGTTCGGCTGGCAATTCTCCGGGGTGCATATCACGACAACGGAAGTCGAACTGAATCTGCACACCACCAAGAAAGGTGTCATGACACTCGGCCGGTCGCAGGCGAAAACGAAGCCGGACGCACCGACGCCGCACAACCGCATCAAGAATGTGCCGCTTCCCGAAGGCACCGCCGATCCGCTGCTCGAAACCCTGGGCATCATGACGGCGACGGGCCAAGTCAAGCCAACGATGCGGGACAAGTTTAAGCAGATCAATGAGTTCCTCAAGCACCTCTCGCATACGCTCAGTCCGGCTGGAATCGTCGCCGGAGCGGAGCCGCTCGTGGTCCTCGATTGTGGCTGCGGGGCGAGTTACCTGACCTTTGCGGCGCACCATTACTTGAACACGATCCTTGGCATCCCGGCCATCATTCATGGCGTTGACATCAAGTCGGACATCATCCAGAAATCGATTCAACGAGCCGAGAAACTCGGGGCCAAGAACCTCAACTTCGCCTGCGAGAAGATCGGCCAGGCGGACATCCGAGCGGACATCGTCCTCGCTCTCCACGCCTGCGACACCGCCACGGACGATGCCTTGGCCCAAGCTGTGAAGAGCAAAGCCAAGCTGATCCTGAGTGTGCCCTGTTGCCATCAGACCTTGAACTCAGACTTTGCGAAACACGAGGCCCCCGCCGCCTGGGGCAGTGTCCTCCGGCACGGCATCTTACGCGAACGCACCGCGGACATCGTCACCGATGCCTTACGAGCCTCGGCGTTGCGAGTGCTCGGCTATCGCACGGAAGTCGTCGAGTTCGTCAGCCTCGAACACACGGCCCGGAACCTCATGATCCGCGCCATCCGCAGCAAATCCCCGGCTCCACAAGCGGCCCAAGAGTATCTTGCCTTACGGGACTTCTGGGGTGTCACGCCACCCCTCGAGGCTCGCCTCGGCGAGTCGTTTCAACGGCTGCTGGGTTAGCTTCGCAGCGATACAATCAGGACATCACCTTCCCCCAATGGGTCATGATCATGCGTTGGATTCTGGCATTGAGTGCCGTGTGGATGCTGGGTGTCAGCATCGCGGCGGAGCCGAAGCGGCCGAATATCGTCTTCATTTTCACGGATGATCACGCCTTCCAAGCCCTCAGTGCCTATGGCCACTCGGCGAAACTTCTGAACACACCGAACCTCGACAAGATCGCCCAAGGCGGCATGCGCTTTGATCGCTGCCTCGTGACCAATAGCATCTGCGGGCCGAGCCGGGCGGTGATCCTGACCGGCAAGTATTCCCACAAAAACGGCTTCTACAACAACTCGAACTCCAAGTTCGATGGCAGCCAAGTCACGATGCCGAAGCTATTGAAAGCGGCAGGTTACCAAACAGCGCTCTTCGGCAAATGGCACTTGGTCACAGACCCCACGGGCTTCGACCACTGGCACATCCTGCCAGGCCAAGGCGCCTACTACAACCCGCCGATGATCAAGAACGGAGAGAAGGTCAAACACGAAGGTTACGTGACCGACTTGATCACCGACTTCTCACTGGAGTGGTTGGAGAAACGCGACACCTCGAAGCCATTCTTGATGATGCTGCAACACAAGGCGCCGCACCGCGAATGGGAACCGGCTCTCCGGCACCTCGGCCATGATAACGACCGCCAATACCCCGAACCGGAAACTCTCTTCGACGACTACTCCGGCCGCGGTGCTGCCGAGAAGAACCAGGACATGACCATCGCCAAGACGATGACGCTCCGTGACCTGAAACTCGTGAAGCAAAACCTCCTGACGCCCGAGCAGCAGAAAGCCTGGGATGCCTATTACAAGCCACGAAACGAGGCCTTCGAGAAAGCGAAGCTCACCGGCAAAGACCTCCTGAAGTGGAAGTTCAACCGCTACATGCACGACTACTTGGCCTGCATCAAAGCCGTCGATGAAAGCACCGGCCGTGTCCTCGATTACCTCAAAAAAGCCGGGCTGGAAGAGAACACCATCATCGTCTACTCCTCCGATCAGGGGTTTTACTTGGGCGAGCATGGCTGGTTCGATAAGCGCTGGATTTACGAAGAAAGCCTACGCACTCCACTGCTTGTGAAGTGGCCCGGCGTCACGAAACCAGGCTCTGTGAACAAGGACCTCACGAGCAACGTCGACTTCGCTGAGACCTTCCTTGATGCCGCTGGGGTGGCCATCCCCAAAGAGATGCAAGGCCGCAGCTTGAAGCCCCTGCTTGCGGGTGCGACCCCCGCCGACTGGCGAAAGAGCTTCTACTACCACTACTACGAGTACCCCGGCCCACACGACGTGGCGAAGCATTACGGCATCGTCACGGAACGATACAAACTCTTCCACTGCTACGACATGCAGCCACCCACCTGGACGCTCCTCGACCGCGAAAAAGATCCTTTGGAAATGAAGAACGTCATCAACGAACCCGCTTACGCCGAGACTCGCAAAGAACTGGAAGCCGAGCTAGCGAAACTCCGCAAGGAACTCGATGTCCCCGAGAAGGACGCCCCTGAATCGGTTATCCCCGCCAGAAAACCCAAGAGCTGATAGTTAGAAAGCAACCTCACCCCCAACCCCTCTCCGAAACGGAGAGGGGTGCAAGAAATTGCGAAAACAGCTTGTTTTCAAGGGTTTTTCTCCCCCTTCTCCGTTTCGGAGAAGGGGGTCGGGGGGATGAGGTTGCCTTTGGAAATCGGAGATGTGACCATACCAATGCCGCTTCGGAGAGGCGGGGGTGAGGTTGGATTTCAATCCGCAATCAAATGACTTCCAACGTCCGTGCCGTGGCGCCTTGCTGTTCCCTGACGAACTCCTGGGCAGCCAGGCTCGCTTGGGTTCTCGCGGCCTCGTCGGAGAGCCAGCGGTCGTAGATGGGGACTAACTCCGGGGCCGTCTTCACCATCATCGCCCCGCCGACTTCGACGAGCCGTAAGGCGGCATCCCGAAAGTTCCAGACGTGCGGGCCAAAGGCTACCGGGACGCCGTAACCGGCTGGCTCAATCATGCTCTGCCCGCCGCGATGGCCATCCAGGCTACCACCGGTGAAGCCGATGGTAGCGAGGCTCCAGGCCGCACCGAGTTCGCCGATGGTATCGAGGACGACAATCGCTGGCATCTCTGGGTGTGGTTCCCGAATCTCGCTTCGCTTGGCCCAGTTGACGCCTTGCCGCGCTGCAAGGTTGGCGACCTCGGTGAAGCGATCTGGATGCCGAGGCACGATGATGAGCCGTAAGCTCGGATGCCGAAGCCGTAGCTCTTTCCACACAGCCAAGAGCAGTTCTTCCTCTGGGGCATGAGTGCTGCCCAAGACCAGAATCGGGGCAACTTCTGGGTGGAGCAATCGCCTCAGTTCCACGGCTTTCGGGCTGGCTCGATCGGCGGTGGCTCCGTCGTACTTCACCGACCCGGTCACGTGAATCCGCTCCGGCGGCACGCCCAGTTCCCGAAGCCTCGCGGCATAGTCCGGGGATTGCATCGCAAAGCGACTGACGAGTCGCAGCATCCCGGCGGCGATCGGTCGGAAGCGGCGAAGCCGGGCAAAACTCCGCGGACTCATCCGCCCGTTGACGACCACCACGGGAATACGTTCCTGCTTGGCGATCATCAAGAAGTTTGGCCAAAGCTCGCTCTCAGCCAGGATGATTTTGGACGGCTTCACTCGGGCGAATGTCGCGCGAATGGCCCAGGAAAAGTCGAGCGGGAAGGGGATAACAACATCCAACGGAAAGCGAGCACGAGCCTCGGTGAGCCCGGTGTCGGTGGTCGAGGAGATGACCAGGCGATGCGTCGGGTGCTGCTCACGGTAGGCTTTCAAAAGTGTCGTCAGGAGGTGAATTTCGCCGACACTCACACCATGAAACCAGACCACCGGCGGCCCGACCGGCAGATCTTCCCCCGCGCCCCAGAGCTTGGCCGGAAGATGCTGACGATACCGGCCCGTCCGCCAACTCCGCCACAAGAGCCAAGGCAAAGCCAGAAACAAAACCAGGAGATACAGGCCATCCAGTACGCGAATCATCCCGAGATTCTATGCAAATCGTGAAAACACCAAGCGAAAGAGATTTCACCACAGAGATCACTGAGAGCACAGAGAAAACAAAACACAAAATCTTGTTTGGATTTTCTCTGTGCCCTCAGCGGTCTCCGTGGTGAAACCTCTTCTCTCTTCAATTCCGAAATCCGAAATCCGAAATGGGATTTATTTCATCACCACCGTGAGTGGCTGGCTGTCGTACGGGGTGATGGTGATTTCGCTCATGCGATCAGCGCGGCCTTGGTTGTTGCCGAGGTAGACGTGCCATTTGCCAGGAGGAAGTTGGGCGATGAAGCTGCCATATTCGTCGGTGGTGACGCTGACGCGGTCATCGAAGTTCTTGGAGTTTAAGAACACGACCTTGGCTCCGCTCTGTGGGGTTGAGCGATCTTTGCCCATCACTTCGCCACGGACGACACCACTGGAGCTAGTCGTGTGTGCGTTGACTTTGCCGGTGTAGGGTTTGTTCGGTGCGGCAGGGGCAACGGGTTTCTCGGCCGTGCGGTTCATGTTCGAACCAGGAAGCCCTTGCGTTGGGATGGTCTGTGCAGGGAGGCGTTCGATGTCCGTGGATGGCGATCGGCCTGGGATCACTTCGACTTCGGGAGCACGTTGAGCGGAGGCGGGTGGCAGGCCGCAGTTGTCGCATTCGTAGCTGTAGGAACGGGTGGTTGGCCCGACGATCGTGGTCACAGGAGTGCGTTCGACGACCTTGCGGCGAACTTCCGTTGGCATCATCTTCATGCGCTCCACGTACTTCGTCACAGTGTTGCAAGATTCCTTGCGAACCATGGTGGTCTTAGGCACGGAGACGTCTTGGGTGCAACCGGTTTGTGGATCGCGGTAACGGCGGACTTCGTAGGTGGTGACTGGATCCCAGTACGAGCTTCGCACTTGAACCGGCACTTCCTCGCGGATCAATGTCGGCTTCATGACGGTGATGGTTTCGTAGTGCTCCTTCTCTTCGTAGCGAGTGGTGTGCTGCGAAGGCTGCGGGGCAGGGACCGAGTAGGACGAGCGGGTGTTGCTCGATCGTGGGCCACAGTTCCAGCACGCGACTTGGAAGACATTATCCCAGCCGGCTTGGACTGGAGTCGCAAAGCTCGCCAGGGCGAGAATCGGGGTCAGAAGTTTGAGGGTGCGAAAGATGCTCATGGTGATGTCTCTGGGGGTGTCAGCGGGGTGCCCATTCGGGTGCGGGATTCGGCCTCTACCGAACTCTAGGTTAGACCAGGTTTCCGGTGACGAAAATGTAGAAATTACCAGGAATAATCGCCTCGATCCGATTCGCGCATCACACTCGTTAAAGTCGCTTTAAGCCCTGGATTTTAACAGGCTTCGCTAGCTTCTTTATCCTGCCAACCGTCATGACCGAATGACGACTTCAATCGCTTCATCCGCCAAAGTCGAGTGAGCCAGTTGGTGATCCTTTTCAAAAAAATTCGCCACGGAGCTTGACATCGTTTTATGGCTCTGCGTACACTGTGTTCGTTTTGCTACTCTAATGGTGATCACAAATGGACGCAAAGTTACTCCGCTCCGCTGTTTGGCTCCGCGCTCAGGGCGAATCCTGGGACGCCATTGGCATTCGTCTCCGCGCTGACGCTCTCGACCTCGAAATGCTTCCCGCCACCCACACCGAAGAATGGGAAGCGCTGATGCAAGAGTTCACGCCGATGGTGCTACGGGACTCCATGCTTCAAGCGATGGGTGCCTTACGAACCCAGGCCAAGAGCCTCGACGAGAAAATCAGCCAAACAGCAGCGGTCAGCATGTTGAAATACGACATCGAAGAGAAGAAGCTGAAAGCAAAACGAGAAGCCTTGCTCGCCGACGAAGCCAAAGCCGCCCGCGAAGCCCAAATCTTGGAAGCAAACACACCGGATACCGCTCCGTCTCCAGAAGCCCCCGAACCACCTCCGCCACCCTCCGCAAACCCCATTTCGAATGGCCCAAGCCAGCCACGATCTCCAAGCCCAAACCCCGGCACGAAACTCACCACTCCTCCCCAACAGCCCATTCCGCCAAATACCAAGCCGAAAACGTGAGGAGTGCTTAGTGTTGGCTTTGAGTCTGAGACTGGGTCTGCATGCCCAAGAGTGAGCGGTTGCCATCGAAGTAGGTTTGCTGGATGGCGTCGCCAATGTTGTGAATCGAATCGACGATGTGCGTCAGCGATTCATGCAAGCCCGCTTGGACCATCGAGCGGATGTCGTGTTGCTGAATCCACTCATGCAGTTCCGCGAGCTTTTCGTCGGCGAGGTTGGCCAGAGGGTGATCCGAAATCTTGGCACTCGCTTCTCGGCATTCGGCAATACAGCGTGAAATCGAGCGCGGGAAGACCTCGGTGTGAATCAAAAACTCCGCGACATCGATTCCCGTATCGACGCTCCCCATCCGTGCGATTTTGTGGAACGGCTCATACCCGGAGCAACTCATCAAAATGGCCGTCCAGTGGGCGGTATCGATCACACTGCCCACATCTCGGACGTCGGGCAAGACGATGTGATATTTCACATCCAGAATGCGGGCCGTCTGGCAGGCTCGTTCAAGGTATTTGCCTAGCCGGAAAAACTCCCAGGCTTCATCATGAGACATCGTGGCATCACAGATGCCTGAGATCAGTTGATTGATGCGACGGATTTGGTTGTAGAATTCGCTACGGTTGGTATCGTAAATGGTGCGAGACTCATCGCTTTTCATCCAGCGATAATAGAAGTTGATCCGCTCCCACATCTCCGCGGAAATGACTTCTCGAATGATCCGGGCATTCTCGCGAGCCCAGTAGAGACTGGAAGCGATGCTAAATGGGTTTTCGTCGGACCAGGTCATATACTCTTGCACGGATTGAGCCGTGGTCTCGGGGAGTTTATTGTCTCCAATTCCCGAGATGATCAATAGTGGCTGCCATTGCAATTCCGTGGGCAAATGCAGGTCCAGGAGGAGAGTATAATTCACTTCGAGCAGGCGTGCTTTATTCTCGGCTCGTTCGAGATAACGAGCCATCCAAAAGCAATGCTCAGCAACACGGCTAATCATGATATCCTGACCACGAAAATGAATGAAAGATGTTAATCCAGAACCCAGGAATCTTTAGAGCCGCCGCCTTGGCTGCTGTTGACGACGAGAGAGCCTTTGACGAGGGCCGTGCGGGTCAGGCCGCCGGGCAGCACCCAGACTTCCTTGCCACTAACGATGTAAGGCCGCAGATCGACGTGCCGTGGAGCCAAGCCTTCGTCGGTCCAGGTGGGGCTGGTCGAGAGTGTGACCACCGGTTGGGCGATGTAATTACGGGGGTTATCGCGGATCTTCTCGGCAAACTCGGCTTGCTGCTCTTTCGTGGACGAAGGCCCCATGAGCATCCCATAACCACCCGATTCGTTCACCGCTTTGACGACCAATTCGCTGAGGTGATCCAGGGTGTAAAGCATATCTTCTCGGCGATTGCAAATGTAAGTTGGCACATTCTTCAAACGCGGCTCTTCGGAGAGGTAGAAGCGTATCATATCTTCGACATACGGATAGACCGCTTTATCATCCGCGACCCCAGTGCCCACAGCATTGGCAAGGGTCACATTGCCAGCGCGGTAGGCACGGAAAAGCCCCGGAACACCAAGGAGCGAATCCGGACGGAAGGCCTCAGGGTCGAGGAAGTCGTCGTCGAGCCGGCGGTAGATGACATCCACACGCTCCGCACCACGAGTGGTTTTGAGGTAAACAACATCTTGATGCACAAAGAGATCTTGGCCCAAGACCAATTCAATGCCCATATTACGGGCGAGATAACTGTGTTCAAAGTAAGCCGAGTTATACGGCCCAGGCGAAAGCAACACGACCACGGGTGGTTCATCGTTCGAGCGCGGCGGGGCGACCGTTTCCAGGGCATTCCGCAACTGGCGTGGGTACTCCTCGACCCGACGAACGCGGTTATCCTGGAACAACTCCGGGAAGACCTTCTTCATGATGGCCCGGTTTTCGAGAACGTAACTCACCCCCGAAGGCGTCCGGCCATTGTCTTCGAGGACGAGCAGTTGACCCTGCACATCGCGGATCAGGTCCGTGCCACAGATGTGGATGTACTTCTTGCCAACTGGCGAGAAGTTGAGCATCTCCCGGCGAAACCCCTTCGAACCGAGCACGAGTTCCGTGGGAATGACGCCCGCTTTGAGGATGTTTTGGTCGTGGTAAATGTCGTCCAAGAACAGGTTGAGAGCGTTGATCCGCTGCTCCAGTCCCTCTTCCAGATCAGTCCATTCGTTCCCAGGAACGATACGGGGGATGATGTCGAAGGGGAAAATCTTCTCGGTGCCACGGTTATCGGCATAGACCGAGAAGGTGATTCCCTGGTTGAAGAAGGCCAGATCGGCATTCGCACGCCGGCGAGCAAAGTCTGGTCGGCCCAGGGCTTTCAAGCGGTCGTAAACCGCCTGGCAATGACCGTGAGGCTGACCGTTCCCGGAAAACAGCTCATCCCAAGCGGTGGGGTGTGTTTGGTAGTTGGCAAAGATCGAGTCAGCGTTATGGGGCATAGAAGTATCGCGGAGTTCCCGATCGGTTGGCATCGATGCATGAGGCGTTGGCAATCCCTGCCCACCACCTACGCATTCTTACAGGAGACCCTGTCCAAAGTCTTCCTGCAAGTTTAGTTCCCATTTGCAGAAATACTGCTGGACGCGACCTCAGATGTGGTGAACCACAAACTTGGCAACGACAAGGTCTCCGTCTAAAAAGCGAAGATCCTCATTCTGGAGTGGAACCAATGACTCTCTCACGTCGGGATTTTCTCGCGGCTTCCGCTGCGACTCTTGCTCTCGGGGCCACCGCGACCGCCCGGCCCACGGCCACCAAGAAGCTCGTCATGATCGCTGGGACGCCGAGCCATGGTGCGTTGATGCACGAGCATAATGCTGGCACATTGCTCCTCGCCAAGTGCTTGAAGGGCGTCGAAGGGCTTACGGTCGAAGTCATCCTTAACGGTTACCCCAAAGAAGACGCGGTGCTCGATTACGCGGACGGCATCTTCTGCTACGCCGATGGTGGTGGCGGGCATCCGCTGATTCAAGGCACCCGCATGACCCGCGTCGCCAAGTTGCTCGACAAAGGCGTCGGCTTGATGTGCTGCCATTACGCGGTCGAAGTGCCGAAGGATATGGGCGACCGTTTCCGCGATTGGATCGGCGGTTGCTACGAACATCAACACTCCTGCAACCCCATCTGGGAACCCGAGTACAAAGAGCTGCCGAAGCATGAGATCACGAGCGGCGTCAAACCGTTCCAGACCAAAGACGAATGGTACTTCAACATGCGGTTCCGCCCCGAGATGAAGGGTGTCACGCCGATCCTCACGGCTTACCCACCCGATAAGACTCGGGACGGCCCTTACGTCTACCCCAAGGGGCCATACGAGCACATCCAGAAGGACAAAGGCCGTGCCGAGCACATGATGTGGGCGACCGAGCGAACGGATGGTGGCCGCGGTGTCGGTTGCACCGGCGGCCACTTCCACAACAACTGGGGCAACGACAACTTCCGCAAAACGGTCCTCAACGCCTTGCTCTGGATTTGCAAAGTCCCCGTTCCCGCCGGCGGCGTCGAATACAAGGTGACCGACGAGGAACTCAAAGCCAACCTTGACCCGAAGAAGAAGTAAAAGCCAACCTCATCCCCCCAACCCCCTTCTCCGATGCGGCTTTGGTAAGGTCACATCTCCGATTTCCAAAGGCAACCTCATCCCAACCCCCTTCTCCGCTTCGGAGAAGGGGGAGGAAACCCTTGAAAACAAGCTGTTTGCGCAATTTCTGGTTCCCCTCTCCGTTTCGGAGAGGGGTTGGGGGTGAGGTTGGATTTCAAGCCAAGAACGACTTGTGACCGTACCAAAGCCGATGCGGAGAAGGGGGAGGAAAACCCTTGAAAACAAGCTGTTTTCCCATTTCTGGCTCCCCTCTCCGTTTCGGAGAGGGGTTGGGGGTGAGGTTGGATTTCAAGCCGAAAACGACTTGTGAGCATACTAAAGTCCGTAAAAAATGAAGGTGACAAAAAGTCACTTAATCGAGGCAGCTTCGCTGGTGCTATTCGCTTGATTTCACCACAGTGGCGAGCTTTTGGGCAATCTGCTCCGCGTCGTAGACGCACCCCCCCCAGACGCCGCCGCTCGCGTTTTGTAGCACAGCCCAGAGGCGAGTGTCGGCAGGGAGTGCTGGGTCCGCGGCGAGGTCAGGGCGAGGCTCTCGGCGAGCCAGTTCGGCGCTGCCCCACTCGGCGTTCTTGGGGCCGGTCGCATCGCCGATCAAGTTGACGGTGCCGGTCAGCCCAACGCGGTCGATGATGATCTCGATGAGGTCGCCATCACGGATTTTGCCGATCGGCCCACCGGCGAGAGCTTCGGGGGTGATGTGGCCAATGCATGCACCGGTACTGACTCCACTGAAGCGAGCATCGGTCAACACGGAAACTTGCTTGCCCCACTTGAGATGCTTCAAAGCCGACGTCACCTGGTACGTCTCCTCCATGCCGGACCCCATCGGCCCCCGGCAACAAAGTACCAACACATCCCCTGGCACGACTTTCTTCTCCCCCTGCCCTTTGAGTGCGGCAATGGCGGCCTTCTCGGTGATGAAGACTTTCGCTGGCCCCGTCTTGCGGTAAACACCATCCGCATCGACGACCGAGGCATCGATCGCCGTGGACTTGATGACGGCTCCCTCGGGGCAGATGTTGCCGTGGGGGAAGGTGACGGTGCTCGTCAGTCCGCGGGCTTTCGCAGCCGCGGGGTTCATGATGACCGTATCCGGATCGACTTTGTCCACGGTGGCGAGGTGTTCCCGCAGGCGTGCTCGGCGTGCCGAAGTCTTCCACCAATCGAGGACGTCACCAAGACTTTGACCCGTCGCCGTGAGGGCATCGAGCTTCAAGACGCCTAACTCACGCAGATGCAACATCACCTCGGGGACGCCGCCGGCCAAGAAGACGCGAATGGTCGGGTGGCCGATCGGGCCATTCGGCAAGGCATCGACGAGCCGGGGAACCTGACGGTTCATGCGCGTCCAGTCCTCGACCGTGGGCCGACGGACCCCCGCTTCGAAGGCGATCGCCGGGGTGTGCAGCAGCAGATTCGTGCTGCCACCGAAAGCGGCGTAACAAGAGAGGGCGTTGTGGAACGAGGCTTCCGTGAGGATGTCTTTGGTCTTGAGGCCACGCTTCTCGCGCTCCACCAAGGCTCTGGCCGAACGGCGGGCGAGATCGAGCCAGATCGGTTGGCCACTGGGCGAAAGTGCGGAGTGCGGCATCGAGAGACCGAGAGCCTCACCGATGACTTGCGACGTCGCCGCGGTGCCCAAGAACTGGCAACCACCCCCCGGCGACGCACAGGCATGGCAACCCGCTTCTGCGGCCTCGTCGAGGGTCATCTCGCCGTTGGCATACCGTGCCCCGATGGTCTGCACTTTGCCCGTGTCTTCCTCGTGAGCATCACCAGCGAGCATGACGCCACCTGGCACGAGCATCGTGGGGTACTGGTGCTGTGAAGCGAGGGCCATCATCATCGCGGGCAAGCCCTTGTCGCAGGTGGCGATGCCCATGACTCCCGCACGAGTCGGGTGGCTCCGCATCAGTCGCCGCATCACCATGCTCGCGTCGTTGCGGTAGGGCAGGCTATCGAACATGCCCGTCGTCCCTTGTGTCCGGCCATCACAAGGATCGGTCACCGCTCCAGCGAACGGAATTGCTCGGCACTTCTGAAACTCGTCCGCTGCGGCCTTCACGAGCAACCCGACCTCCCAGTGGCCGGAGTGAAAGCCCAGCGCAATCGGGCTGCCATCCTCGGCCCGCATGCCACCGTGGGTGGAGAGAATCAAGAACTCCTTGCGTCCCAGAAGTGTGGGTGACAAACCCATGCCGACGTTCTGGGTCCAGCCGAAGAGATCGCCGGAGGGAGCATGACGCAGCAGCTCATCGGTCAGCGGCAATTTGCCCTGCGGCCCACGGACGGTGGACGAGAGTTGGTAAACGGCATCGTCTTGGGTTTCGAGTAATCCTGACATCATCGCACCTCGCAGAAATCCTGGTGAACCTGTTGTAGATGCCACCTCTCGATTCGGTAGCTTTTGAGTGGTCCACTGATTAGACTAAGCCTGACTTGTTCAACACTTGGAATCCACATGGCGCCCATCGTTGGAATTGACCTCGGAACAACCAACTCCGTGTTGGCGTACCTCACGCCGAGCGGCCCAGAGATCATCCCCAATGCCCTCGGAGGCCGGTTGACACCGTCGGTCGTCGGCATCACGGACGAAGGCAAAATCCTCGTCGGAGCGGCCGCGAAAGAACTGCAAGTCATGCGGCCAGATCGCTGTGTCTCGATCTTTAAGCGCTGGATGGGATCCGACCGCAAGACCACGATCGCTGGGCAGTCTTACCTCCCCGAAGAACTCTCCGGGATGGTGCTTCGCAGCTTGAAACAGGACGCGGAAAGTTTCTTCAAAGAAGAAGTGACGCGGGCCGTGATCACGGTGCCAGCCTATTTTTCCGAGAGTCAGCGCAAAGCCACGATTGCTGCCGGTCAGATCGCGGGATTCAAAGTCGAGCGTATCCTCAACGAACCGACCGCAGCCTCAATCGCCTACGGCTTCTTCGGTGCCAAACAGAACCAGACGATGCTGATCTTTGACCTCGGCGGCGGCACTTTTGACGTCTCGATCGTCGAGGATTTCGAAGGCACCTTGGAAGTGAAAGCCTCTGCGGGCGAAACCTCACTGGGTGGGGAAGACTTCACTCGCGCGATGGCGTCCCGCATTCTCGAAGCCAACGGCATGCCTTTCGAACGCACCGAAGCCACGATGCCGCTCGTCGTGTCGCGGATGATCCAGCAGTGCGAGAAAGCGAAATGCCAGCTCTCCAAGGAGACGTCGGTGATGGTCCGCATCCCGGATCAGAGCGGTAAGCTCGATGGCGGCAAAGAAGTGACGGTCACGCGCGAGCAGTTCCAAGAGTGGGTGCAACGCACGCTTTCGAGAGTCGAAATCCCCATTCGCCGAGCACTCGGGGATGCCAAACTGAGCCGTGATAAGATCGACGAAGTCATCCTCGTGGGCGGAGCGACGCGGATGCCGATCGTCGTCGAGCGAGTCACGGAACTCTTCGGCAAAGCCCCGCACTGCCGGTTAAACCCAGACGAAGTCGTGGCCCTCGGCGCCGCGGTGCAAGCAGGCTTAGTCGAGCAGAATGCCGCCGTCAACGACATGGTCGTCACTGATGTCTCGCCGTTCACACTGGGTCTGGAAGTTGCGAAAGAGTTTGGCAGCGAGATTCGCAGTGGCTTCTTTGACCCTATCATTGACCGTAATTCGGTGATCCCGGTGAGCCGGGCCAAGACCTACTCGACAATGCACCCGAACCAGACGCAAATCCTGGTGAAAGTCTTCCAAGGCGAGAGCCGCAAGGTCACGGAGAATCTCTTGCTCGGAGAAGTCGAGGTCGCAGGCATCCCCGCAGGGCCGCCCGGCCAGCAAGTCGAGATTCGCTTTAGCTACGATCTCAATGGCATTCTCGAAGTCGAAGCGATGATCGTGGCCACCAAGAAGAAAGTCACGAAGGTGATCACCAAACATGCCTCGGGCCTCAGTGAAGCCGAGATTCGCAAGGCCGTCGCGGCAATGGCGAAGCTGAAGTCGCACCCCCGTGAGGATGCGGAAAACGTCTACGTTCTCCGGCGTGCGGAGCGGATTTATCAGGAAATCCCAGCGGCACTCCGGCGTGAGTTAACGTACTTACTCGATGGCTTCGAACAGGCGCTCGAAAGCCAAGATCCCGAAGCGATCAAGCAATATCGCTTGAGCTTACAAACCTTCCTCTCGGCCTACGAACCGGACGAGAACAACCAGGGGGAGGCAAGCGATGAGTGACCCATCTCGCCAAGAAGCCGCGAAGACCTTGGGAGTCTCGAGCGAGGCCACGAGTGCCGAGGCCCGTACAGCCTTCCTGAAACTCCTCGACCGCGAAGGTTACCTCCCCGCCCCCGGCCAACTGGCTGCCCGACAAATCCTCACCGGCGACAAGCTCCCCCTGCCACCGGGCGACAACGCCGAACTCGCCCGGCTCGAAGTGCTGGATGTGGAGGCGTTTGCCAAAGCCTACTGGAGCCTGCCACCCGAAGCCCGCAAGGCCCGCTGGCAAAAACTCGCGGACCAGAGCACCACTCGTCAAGCTCGCGCCCGGCTCGCCCTCTTGCAGGGTGGCCTCGATGTTGTCCCCGTGTCCCATGAAGACCCAGAACTCACCAAGCTGAGCGACATCATCCAACAATCCTGGACCCTCCCCAGCCGCGAAGGGCTGGCCCTGGAGATGGAGTACTGTGAAACGCTCGACAACACGACCCGAAAATCGCTCGAAGCGAGGTTCCGCACCGCGGACCCGGCGTTGAGTGGTTTGGGGACCGATTTTCTCGCACGTGTCGGCACAAAGCCACCACTTGCAGCCCCAGCTTACACCGTTACCACCCAAATCGAACGAAATCCGATCATTACTCCGCGTCCTCCCCAGCCAAAAACTCGTTGGCTGGAAACGAGAAATGGCATCATGATGCTTCTCTGGATTGGCATCATGCTAGGTGTCGGGATTATCAAAGGCATTATGAGTTACAACCGAAGTAGCACGTTACCACCATACTCAGCATATTCGAGGATGCGTGATCCCGTTTTTGTTCAGAAGACAAATGAGACAAGTACAGATTCATTCACCAATAAAATCGAGCCATCAAATTTCACAGATGAAGAAATCATCGAGTGTGAGCGATATGACAAGTTAATGAACTTTGAGAAAATATCTGGTTCGGAATACAGGAAATTGCTGGAGAACCGACCACTCAAGTATGACGATTGGCGCCGGGCAGGAAAACCTCGACCGAAACAGCCCTCCACATCTCCGACGAAGAAAACACCATGAATCCCACTCACCTGCCTGACGATCTCAACGCTTGGCCTTCCGACCCGTTTGACATCATTGGTGTCAAACGGGGGGTCTCAGAAATCGATTTGAAACGAGCCTACACTCGATTGATTCGGCACTTCAAACCAGAGCAACACCCAGATGCTTTTCAACGCATCCGGGAAGCCTACGAAACCTGCCAGGCTCAACGGGCTTGGTACGATCCGAGCGAAGAATCGGAGTCGATATCAGATGTCGCACTCCCCGCATTCCGTCCGATGGCCCAACGGGATGATTTGCGCACCGTCGAAGAAGACATGTGGGCACTCGCCATCGCAGGAGATACAGCGGAAGCCTATCGTGGTCTTCGCCGTCTGGCTGAAGAGACCCAAAAGGCCCAGACGTTACTTCGCTGTTATTGGTTGCTGAAGCTCAATCCGAGTCTCGATGCTGAGCGAACTCGCCATGATTGGCTTTTCGAAATCCTAGTTCAAAAACCATTAAACTCCGTGGCAGTGGAACTCTATCGTCAAGAAGTCTCCAGCGATCCAAGTGTCGCTCTGACTGGAAAATACATAGAGCTTCTCTCAACGATTCCAAACGTTGAGGATGCTTGTCAACTGGCTCGTATCCGCGTGGTTGCGGCTGGTTTGTTGGCGGACGACGAGGTGATTCTGGCGGACTTGCAATCCATCGACAAACGCCGAAACATGGATCACGATGCCATCTGGCTTTCGCTACTTGTCGAGGCGGATGGCTGGGCCGTCTGGTTGAAACCGCCACCGGGACTCTACTACCACGACCCACTGGATTGGGTTTCTTCAACGCAGCATTACGTCACAAACCAGTTGACTCGCCTCACAGCGATGGAACTCAGCCATGACACCTATTTTGATCGTGTTGAATATCAAAGATATTTTTCTTCCGTTGTACGCAGATTAAGTATCCATTTTAATCGCATCATGAGTATCCAGCAAAATCTCGGCTATTCAGCTCCTTCGGATGTGATATGCGGCGCATTGTCGATCTTGACACGCGATCGACTTCGGATGCTGGAAGAATTGGATCGTCTTGAACAGACTTTGGGTTCTGAATTCCTGATGCGGATCATCTATTGGTTGCAAAACGAACTCGAAGGATTCGATCGTGAGTACCCGATCGAACATCTCAGAACACTCGCCTCATACATTCGACTCCGTGGAAAGTCCGATGTGGTGCGGTTGGAATACGTGCAGCTTCTCATCAAGTATCGAATCACTCCACGCGAGATCGCAGAAGCCGTGAGAAATGATCCCGATCCTGGGTTGTCGAATCTGAATCAGTTGATTGGCGGAGACTACCCGGTTCAAATCCTGTGCTTGGCGACATTTTTGACAGAGGGGCATCGCACTGAAGGTGTCGTTGTCTACAGTGGACCGACACGCTATTTCTCAACCCCGTAACTCCATCTGGTAGATGCGATTCGCCGAGTACTTCGTCACTAACACCCCAGGCTCATCATGTGAGCGATTCCTTGCCACCCCGCCAGACCCCGCCAGACGTTGCCGGACGGGTGGGAAATGTTAACCTGAGCCATTGAGAACGGTTCCCACCGGCCTTTTCCTTTCCCCACAATTTGAGGTTGGCATGAAAAGATTTTGGCTCGCCCTCGCGGGTGCGGCACTCATGATGGGTGGGCTTTGCCTCATCCCTGCGGTGAGTGCTCAGCAAGAAAAAGCAAAAGACAAAGAGAAAAGCAAAGGCAAGGCGAAGGAGAAATCCACAGTCCCTGCGAAGCCCCAGTTCGCCACTCCGGCGAAGACCTTGAAGGTGGCCAAGGGGTTTGAAGTCGATCTGGTTTACTCGGTGCCCAAAGAGAGCGAAGGCTCGTGGGTCAACCTCTGCGTCGATCCCAAAGGGCGGCTCATCACTTCGGATCAATACGGTGCCCTCTACCGCATCACCCTCTCAGAACCAGCCAAGATCGAGAAGATCCCCATCGAACTCGGCATGGCCCAAGGGCTGCTGTGTGCCTTCGATGCCCTCTATGTTGTGGTCAACGCCGGTGGCGACAAAGCCGGTCTGTACAAGGTCACCGATGCCAACAACGACGACCAATACGACAAAGTCGAACTGCTTCGCAAGTTCGAAGGAGCGGGCGGCGAGCATGGTTGCCATGCCGTGATCCCGCACCCCGACGGCAAACGGCTGACGATCGTCTGCGGCAACCAAACCAAGATGACGAAGTTCGACACGACCAAAGTGCCACCGATCTGGGGCGACGACCACCTCCTGCCCCGCGTGCCAGATGGCAACGGATTCATGAAGGGCGTGTTGGCTCCTGGTGGTTACATGGTCAACGTTGATCCGGATGGCAAAAACTGGGAGCTCGTCTCCATCGGCTTCCGCAACCAGTACGACGCGGCTTACAACGCCTCCGGTGATCTCTTCAGCTACGACGCCGACATGGAATGGGACTTCAACACGCCTTGGTACCGCCCGACACGCGTCTGCCATGTGGTCCCCGGTAGCGACTGGGGCTGGCGGAACGGCGCTGGCAAGTACCCCGAATACTACCCCGACAATCTGCCACCGACTGTCAACATCGGGCCTGGCTCGCCAACCGGTGTCTGCTTTGGTTACGGCGCCAAGTTCCCCAAGAAGTATCAGAACGCCTTCTTCATCTGCGACTGGAGCTACGGCAAACTCTACGCCGTGCACCACACGCTGCATGGTGCCACGTACAAAGGTGTCGCTGAGGAATTCATCTCGGGGACTCCGCTACCGCTCACGGATGTCGTGATTAACCCGATGGACGGCCACATGTATTTCGCCATCGGCGGTCGCAAAACCCAGTCGGGCCTTTATCGCGTCCGCTATACCGGCAGCGAATCGACGGCACCTGCGATCGAGAAGCCAGCCCCGAACGATGCTCAAATGAAACGACTCGAACTCGAACAGTATCTCGGCAACGGCAAGACTCCCGAAGCAGCCATTGTTGCCGCGTGGCCTCACTTGAACAGCGACGATCGCTTCCTGCGTTCCACGGCTCGCACCGTCATCGAATCGCAAGGTGTCGCCACCTGGGAAAGCGCCATGTACCTCGACAAAGACCCTGTGGCCAAGACTCAAGCTCTGCTCGCCTACGCCCGCAAGCTCTCCCCGTGCCCGCTGCACGACCCCAAAGCGAAGATGCCAACCATCAACGAGGATGTCGCGAAGGCTGTTCTTGATATTGATCTCAGCAAGCTGTCGACGAGTGAAAAGATCGACTACTTCCGCATGTTGCAAGTGTTGTTGCATCGCCAAAATGCGGCACAAGATCTGCAATCCAAACTCTTGAAGAAATTCGACGGCTCATTCCCGACTGGCTCACGCTATGTTGATTCCGAAATGCTGCCTGTGCTCGTCTCGCTGAAGTCGGCCACGGTGGGGGCCAAGGGTGTGAAACTGATGATCGAAGCTCCAACCCAAGAAGAGCAAATCGAGTACGCTCGCAGCCTGCGGATGCTCACTGTCGGCTGGACTCCGGAACTCCGCAAAGACTACTTCGGCTGGTTCGTCAAAGCCGGTGGCTACAAGGGTGGCAATAGCTTCCAAGGGTTCTTGCGGCTCATCAAAGATGATGCTGTGAAGCTCTTGAGCGAAGCCGAAATCGCGGCTTTGAAGCCGATTCTGGAAGCCAAACCCGCATCGAATTCGGTAGTCACTGCCCCGCCGCGAGCATTCGTCAAGAAGTGGACGCTCGATGATCTCACCCCCGTCGTCGAGAAGGGTCTCGCGGCTGGGAAGCGGGACTTTGACAAAGGCCGCAAGCTCTTCGCCGCCGCGAACTGCTTCGCTTGCCATCGCTACGACAACGAAGGCGGCAGCAACGGCCCGGACCTCTCCGGCGTCGCGGGTCGCTTCGGCACCCGCGATCTTCTGGAGTCGATCATCGACCCGAGCAAAGAAGTCAGCGATCAGTATGGTGCTGTGCAAGTCGTCACATTGGATGGCAAAGTCATTACTGGCCGAATCGTCAATCTCAATGGCGATGATATCAAGATCAATACGGATATGCTGAATCCGAATGGTCAGGTCAGTGTGAACCGCAATAACATTGATGAGATGAAGCCATCGAAGTTGTCCATGATGCCAACCGGCCTTTTTGACACCTTCAACGCCGAAGAACTTGTGGACATCATGGCCTACCTGCTCTCACGAGGTGACCGCGACCACAAGTACTTTAAGAAGTAATGACAAGTGGTTAGTGTCTAGTTGCTAGTGACTAGACACTTCAGATTCATAATGAACATACCGCTCAGAACAAGTCTCTAGCCACCAGGCACTCTGGGAAGCGATGACTAGCGTTTCTTTCCTAGTCACTAGTTTCTAGCCACTAGACACTCCAGGCTGCGACGACTAAGTACTCGGCACTGCGGCCGCTTTCGCTTCCCGTGCCTTCCGAGCATCTCGGAAGGACATGACGCAAAGGTAAACGAAGGCGGCACAAATCACCGTCATCATCAATCCGTTGCGGATGGCTGGGGCGGTGAAATCGAGTTCCTTGCCGGTGGCGAGCGCCCGGATGATCGGGGCGAAGCCACCGAGTAAACCGAAGAGACCCACCATCGCGGCCAAGTGCATCACATGTTTACGTAAGCCTTCGATGAAACCCAAAGCTCCCATCAGAGCCAAGGCTCCGCCGAAGTACGCGGGGATGAGAGCCGTCGGGGAGACGGCTCCCGTCTCAGGATTCGGCGTGCCGTTGAGATAGGCATTCACACCGATGGTGATCAGCAAGGCACCGCAAATGATCGCTTTGACAGGCATCATGTTTCGTTTCTCGTTTCGAAAAGATTGTTACTGAGATGATAAGCGAGCCACAATCTCGCGGACCACTCCTTCACTCGCAGCGAAGTCGACTTGCCAAGCATCAACGTAGACCGAAGCGGTCTCCTCACCCCGGTGGAAGATCGTCAAGCCGACTCCGATCGCTTCACTGGCGTCGTCCGATTGGAAGCCCAAGGAGGCGAGGGCTTCGAGGAGGTTGTCTCGGGTGTCGAAATCGTCCGCGGGGCAAACATCGATCCGGGGCATGGTCATTCCCACTCGATGGTCGCAGGGGGCTTGCTACTCACATCGTAGACGACGCGGTTGACGCCCTTGACGCGGTTGATGATGTTCGTCGAAACTCGAGCCAAGAGGTCATGTGGCAAATGCGACCAGTCGGCTGTCATGAAGTCGTCGCTTTGGACGCAGCGTAAGGCCACGGTGTTCTCATACGTCCGGCCATCGCCCATGACGCCAACGGATTGCACCGGTAACAGCACCGCGAAGGCTTGCGACGTCTTGCGGTACCAGCCGGTGGAGTGTAGCTCTTCGAGGAAGATCGTGTCGCACTGGCGGATGATGGCGAGCTTCTCGGGGGTCACGTCGCCTAGGCAACGGACTGCCAAGCCAGGGCCAGGGAACGGATGCCGCCAGACGATATCTTCGGGCAGCCCAAGTTCGAGGCCGAGCCGGCGGACTTCGTCTTTGAAGAGGTCACGAAGTGGCTCGATCAACTCGAAGCCGAGTTCGGCAGGCAAGCCTCCGACGTTGTGGTGCAGCTTGATCGTGGCTGCGGGGCCATCGGGGTCACCACCACTTTCGATGACGTCGGGGTAGAGCGTCCCCTGAGCGAGGAAGCGGGCATCCGGGATGCTCGTCGCCTCGGCTTTGAAGACGTCGATGAAGACTTTACCGATGATCTTGCGTTTCGCTTGTGGGTCGGTGACTCCGCGCAACTCACCCAGGAAGCGTGCCCCCGCATCGACGACGTGCAGATCGGCCTTGTACCAGTCCTCAAACGCCTGGCGAACGAGGGCCGTTTCGCCTTCGCGCATCAGGCCGTTATCGACGTAGATACACGCCACTTGGGTGCCGATGGCTTTCACTAAAAGTGCCGCACAGACCGAGGAATCGACGCCACCCGAGAGGCCACAGATGACACGGCTCTTGCCGACCTTCTCGCGGATCGAAGAGACGGTGTTGTCGATGAAGGTCTGCATTTTCCACTGGCCAGAACAGCCGCAGACATCACGGAGGAAGTTGGCGATGATCTGCCCGCCGTGGGGCGTGTGGCTGACTTCGGGGTGAAACTGCAAGCCGTAGATGGGCCGGGATTCATGGCCCACAGCCGCCAGTGGGCACGTGTCGGTGGAGGCCAGCGTGCGGAAGCCTGGCCCGGCGGAGAGCACTTGATCGCCGTGGCTCATCCAGACGATGGACTCTTTGGGATAGCCTTTCAAGATCGAATCTTGCCGGCCTGCTACCAAGTCCGCTCGACCATATTCCCGATGATTCGCAGGCCGAACATCGCCACCCAAAGTCTTGCAGACAAGTTGCATCCCGTAACAGATGCCAAGGATAGGGATGCCGAGGTCGAGGATCGCCGGGTCGAATTGTGGTGCTCTGGGTTCGTAGACACTCGCAGGGCCACCGGAGAGGATGATGCCTTTCGGGGCTAGCTCTTTCACTCGAGCGGCAGAGATGTCGTGCCGCACGACCTGGCAGAAGACACTCTGCTCACGGACGCGGCGCGCGATCAGTTGGCCGAATTGCGAGCCGAAATCCAGGATCAAAACCAGTTCACGTACTTCGGCCATAGTCCACTTTTCCCTTAACCCTTCTTACCTAACTCTGCCGCCCGTTGGCTGGCGACTTCGACAGCGTTGATGACCGCTGCTCGTAAGCCGCCCTTTTCCAAGGCATGAATGCCGGCGATCGTCGTGCCACCGGGGCTAGCGACATTGTCCTTCAAGATCGCTGGGTGGGTGCCCGTCTCGAGGACCATCTTGGCACTGCCGAAGACGGTCTGAGCCGCGAGCTTCAAAGCCATCTCTCGGGGCAAGCCGACCTTCACGCCACCATCGGCAAGAGCCTCAATGAGCATGTAGACGTAAGCTGGGCCACTGCCCGATAACCCGGTCACGGCATCGAGCTGATGCTCGGAGACTTCGTACGCCAAGCCAACGCTGCCGAAAAGCTTCGCTGCCGTGGCACCATCTTCGGGCAAGCAACCGGGGCTAAGGCTGTAAGCCGTGGCACTCGCCCCGACGAGGCAGGGTGTGTTCGGCATCACGCGGACGAGCCGGGTTTCGCTGCCGATCTGAGCCATGAGTTGTGTGATCGTGACTCCCGCGGCGATGGAGACGATCACCTGGCTCTCGCGCAGAAAGCTACGTACATCCGCAAGCACCGAAAGCAAGACTTGCGGCTTCACAGCGAGAATCAGGATGTCGCACTTCGCCAGGACATCGGCGTTGATCTTGGTCGTCGGGATTTTGGTGTCGGCGTGGAACTTCTCAGCGGCGGTGGCGTTCGGCTCACCGGCCAGGCTGCGGCTAGGGTCTAGCAGCCCGGCTTGCAGCCAGCCCTTGGCGAGCGAGGTCGCCATCTGGCCGGCGCCCAAGAAGCCGATCGAATAAGGTGGCGTGGGTGCTGCCATGGGATGCCCTCCGCGAAAAATGTATCCTAGCAAAAAGTCCGGCGGCGACGAAGGAAATCAAAGCCGACGACGGAGTTTCTCCGCTTCCGCCATGCTCCCGGCGATGCGGGCTTTCAAGTCGTCGAGAATGGCTTCCCGCTTCATGCCAACATAGACTTCCGAATCGACGGGTGGGCCATAGTAGAGACCCACGGATCGCCCCTCGTTGGGGCCAATCAGCATCTCCGGGTTCGGAGCCGCCTGATGCCGGGGCCAGAAGTCGTAGCAACCGGCGATGCCCACGGGGACGACGGGGCACTTCGCCTTCTTGATCAGCAGGGTCACACCTGGTTTCAGATCTTGCAATTGGCCATCATGGGTGCGTTCTCCCTCCGCGAAGACGACGACCGCCCTACCCTTCGCGAGTAAATCCAAGACTGACATCAACCCCGCTTTGCCAAAGTCTCGATCGATGGGCAGTGCGCCATAGCTGCGAATGGCTCGGGCGAGGATCGGGTTTTGGAACAGGCTATCACGAGCGAGGTAGTTGAGCCAGCGTGTCGAGCCGTTGCCGATGAGCCAGGGGTCCGCGAAGGATTGGTGATTCGAGACGAGCAGCACCGGCCCTGTGGTCGGGATGTGTTTACGCCCAGCGGCGCGGAAGCTCATGCCGATCATCAGCCCAAAGTACGCGGGCCAAAAAGAGCCATAAAAGCAGACTTTTTCGGTCAGATTGTCCGTGATCGCCATGCGTTGAGTTTGTCCATCATCAGGGCCAGGACTTGGTCGGGGTTCAGCTCCGAGGTGTCAATCACGTGAGCATCTTGGGGTTGTTTCAAAGGATCCGTGAGCCGACTCTTGTCGTCTTGGTCGCGGGCTTCGACCTGGTTGCGAAGCGTGACGAGGTCGATCGTCTCATTCGGGTTCAGCTCGCGTTTCTTCTTGGCCGCCCGTTCGGTTTTGACATCCAGACTAGCGACAAAGTAGAACTTCAATTCTGCACTCGGGAAGACCACGGTGCCTTGATCTCGCCCTTCGCAGATGATGTGAGGATGTTCGCCTTGGATACGTCGTTGTTCCTGTTGCAGTTTCAACCGGACTTCGGGCAACTTGGCCACGAGGCTGGAGTGGGCATTCATCGAGACATCAAAGATCACCTCGGGGACTCGCACACCATTCAACGTGACGTCCTGGCCATTCATGCGGAACTCGTAGCCCGCGATGGTCTTGGTGATCAACTCCGCATCACGGGTTTCGAGACGAAAGTCGATGGTCTGTTTCAAGAGTTCGTGGGCCACGGTGCGATACATGGCACCAGTGTTGAGCAGAAAGACTTCGAGGGTGCGTGCGAGGTTGAAGGCCGCCAAGGATTTTCCCGTGTGGGCTTCGCCATCAATGGTGATGATCTTCGGCAGTGCTGCCATCGTTCGGTCCGGAGCAGGTACGCAAGTTCTCGATCATCATACGCACTCCGCGGCGATCTGAAACGCGAGAATCCTACGTCTCCGGTGGTGGTTCGGCGGGCTTCGCCCAGCTCGGCAAAACGGGCCGAGACTTCTTTTTGACGGGCGTCGAGGGCGTCGATGGCACATCCGCTGGGGGATCGACCGGTGTGAGTGGGACGACCTCTTCGCTTTCCGCAGATGGAGGTGGGGAAGCAGCCGGTGAGGTGAACAGCGAGCCAAGCAGCGGGCCTTGAATGCTCCTCAAGCTGCCGCGTGGCACGGGCGGCTTGGGTGGCAAGGTCGCACTCGGAGTCGGCACCGCAACCGGCGGCGGCGCGACCACGACGGGAGGCAACGTTGGCGGCGCCACGACCACGGGGGGCAACGTCGGTGGTGGCGCGACCACGACCGGCGGCAACTTCGGAGGAGCCACGGGCGGCGGTGCCACGGCCACGGGCGGCGGAGCGACTGGGACGGATCGGGGTGGCGGAGCGACGGGAACAGATCGCGGAGGTGGCGGAGGCGGTGCGGGGGCGACAGCCACGGGGGTGTCGGATTGTGGGGCCTGCCAGACGAGTGCATCCGGAGGCACCGGTGGGGCGAGACCATCGACGGGGGTGAGAGCCAAAGCGTTCAGGACCATTTCTCGCCGCAAGAACGCGGTTTCAATGGTCAACGTCCCACAGACGAGCGTATCCGCTCGCATCGCTTCAATGGAAATCCGGACTTCGTGCCGACCGGGTGTCAGAGTCCGTGGCGAGAGTGTGACCCCCGCGATTTCCGAAGTCAGCTTACACGGCACCGGGACGACCACATGAATCCGTGCGGTGTGGTTCTGGTTTGGGGCGATCGTGCCGAGGTTCAGTTGATGCGGATAGCCCCACGTCCCCTCCTCCGCTTTCAGCCCAACGACAGTCCCCCGAACCGTAACTCGCTCCAAGGACACATCCGGATGATCGACCCGTAACGCCACCGCTTCGCCGGGAACATCCGAAGTGCATTCGATCCGCAAATCCCGGATCGTCGCCCCTGCGGAGACCACGTGAACCACCGGGCCGACCCGGGACCAGATCGTACACTTTTGGCCATCGAGAGTGATCGCATTCAACACCCGAATCGGCCCAGCCCGCTCCCGAGCGCCATCGAGCGCGAGGGTCTCGCCGTCGAGCGTCCAATCGAGTTGCTCTTGGAAAACCTGTTCCGGGGTGTTGGGTGGCATCTGACATCCAGGTGAGTTAGGCCTGGTACATACGTAACAGGCTTAGGGAAACACGATTCTACCAGCATGGCCGATAACACCTGACCGTGGCACGGGCTTCTAGCCCGTGCTAAGGAGTCGGGCGGATCATGATTGGCCGAACCGCCTTACGAATCATTGTCTTTTGATCCCTTCTCCCCTTGCGGGAGAAGGTGGATTTGGAAACCCCGTCAAGGGGATTCCAAAGACGGATGAGGGGCGTGCGCTTACTGTGGAAAAGGGCCTTTTTCATAGTGAATCGCCTCACCCCTCATCCGTCCGATCCGGCTCTATCGAGCCTGGATCGGACACCTTCTCCCGCAAGGGGAGAAGGGAAAAACCTGAAAAACACCCACGTTTCATAGATCAGCAGACTTCTGCCGAAGGCCAAAATCCGCATGGCCAAGATGGCCAGGCCACGAAACTCCTCACGCTCGGCTGTAGAACTCGACTTCGGCCATTCTACCGTGAGCATCTTGGCTCAAGCGGAACGACTTTCCCACCGCCAGTTCGATCGCAGAACCGACGGCCACGCGGTTGCCGCCCGGAGAGGTGAGCGACGGCAAACCTTCGTTGACGAGCAGCCATTTGCCATCTTGCTTGGCAAAGTATCCGAGGCGGGTCCGGTCGGCCTTTTCGCCAGGGTATTGGTTATCGAAAACATGCCAGCCGTAGATGGCCGTGCCGGCTTCGTGGATCGCAACGGTGCCGTCGGGTTGCCATTGGCCGGGGCGGGCTTCCTTGCGGAGCTTGAGCATCGGAATCGCCTCGGGCACTTTGGTTTTACAAAACGGGCAGGTCGTCGCGGTGGGCCCGTGGACCACGAACCACTTATGGGTGCATTTCGCATTCCCGCATGGGTGCAGCAAATCCCAGGTCTTGACGAGCGCCCGTTCCCATTCGATCGCGGCAGGTCGGTCGTTGGGGGAGTTTAAACCTTTGACGAAAACACGCTGGAACAGGTCCGCAATCGGTGGCCCAAAGTCCGCGGCGGTCGCGGTGAGGTCGGCGGGGCGATTCGAGCGGTCGGTCGGGTGTTCGATGTAAAGCGCAGCCGAGGCCATCTCCATCTGGACTTGTTCTTCGGTCGAGGTCGCGGGGTGGATCTTGGGGCCGACGAGCGGGTGCCGGAACAGCAGGTACTCGTGGATCAACACGCCCAGTGCGTGCAGGTCCGTGCTGGTACTCGGGTTCTTGCGCTTGGGGTCGTTGAGTGGTAGATGCGTCGTCATCAACACTTCAGGAGCAATGTAACCTGGTGTTCCCAACACGTCCGGTGGGAACATCCCTGGCACGACGAGCGAATCGATGTCAATGACGACACATTGCCCCGTGACGGGGTCAATGAGCACGTTGTTACACGACAAATCCGAGTGAGCGAGACCTGCGGCATGAAGCCGACGGACGGCCCGAGCCATGCGGATGCAGATTTGAAAATAGGTGCTCAACGTCCCGCGTTCGGCTTCAGGCAAATAGCCTCGAAGCTTTGGGCTGGAGAACCACTTCCCTTTCTTCTCTTTGCCTTTGAATGGCCCCGTGGCAAAGAAGAAATTCCCCGGATAGCACGGGGCCACGACCGCCAACTCAGGCTTCACGGCAATGGCCGTAGGCCAGCAGAAGAGCTGTTTCCAATAGGCGCCGGTTTCGCTGTCGAGCGTCGGGTTATACTTCCCCACAACGGCATCGAGCCGGGCCATGCGGTTGGGATCGGTGCTCGCGGCTTTATCGTGGAAGAATGCCACGACCTCCGAGCGGTCCGGCGAAAAGTAGACGCGCTTCATCCCGCCTTGCGGTGGGTCTTCGACTTCCACGTAAGGAATCAAGCGGCCATCTTTTAACGTCGCAGAGCGAGTCTTCATGCGAAGTCCTCCCGGTGGACACAGACCAGCGTGCGGTCGTCAAACGAGCCACGCATCGTGTAGGCATCGAGCCAGAGTTTCAACCGCTCCGAAGCGGTATCTCCCGGCAATGGTCGCCGACCGGCCCAGAGGGCTTCGGGTGACTTCACCAACTCGACTGGCGATGTCCCGACTAGCCCCGCGAAGGTCTCGCAGGAGTGAAGCGTTTGAATCGGGCGCGGGTCGGGTTTGACGAGTTCGACCTCGATACCATACTGTCGTTCGTCTGCGATGGCCCCGGTGGGTGTCTTCAAATCGGGGATGCCATTGACGACCAAATCGCCCCACAGCCGAGGGAGTTGAGCGTCTGCCGGGAAGTAATCATCGGCGACGCCATCGGTCATGACGAGCAGAGCTTGCAAGTCGGTGAGGGTGACGCTGATCTTGGTGCGTAAGAACTCGGGTTCCGTCTTGCCACTGGATGTCAGGAACTCGGTTTCGCCCGCATGGCTGCCACTATCGGCGGCGCCAAGCACGATCGGCCGGCCATCGCGGTGGATCACCCCGACCATGCCATCCCCGACCTGACAGGCCGCGACGAGATGCTTCCAAGAACTCTCGACGAGCACTGGATGCATCACAGCCAAAAGCAGCGTGCAAGAGAAATCATTCAGCTCGGGTAAGCGAACCAGGTGGTTCTCGATTTCAAAGTTCCCCATGCGGCTCGAAGATTCCACCCGGACGGCGGCGAGTGCATTTTGCATCGCCTCGATCAGGGCCTCGTGGACTTTCGCCACTTCGCCACTGGCGGCCGCGAGTGCAACTCCCCAGTCTGGGATGCTCCGCTCCAGGGGGTAGTCGTAACCAGGCATCTTTCGCAAGGTCTCGACGGCCGCCGTCACAGCTGCACGGGCACCGATGCGGGAAAGTTTCTTCGACCCCGCACCATCGGAGACGGCGATGATCGTCCAGTTCCCCTCCCGGCAGAAGGCGTAGGCGTCGTCGCAGTTGGTGCCATCGTGTTTGTGCTTCTTGCCACGCACGTTGGCCCCGAAGCCACGAAAGCCAGCTTGCGGATTGGGAAACTCTTGGGCTGTCTCTTCAGGGTAAGGCTCAGGCGACTCGGGCACGGGCAGATAGCGCCAACCAGTCGGCGTGGGTAAAGGCTTCGCAACGGGAGGCGGAGGCAGAGGTGGCGGTTGCACAGTCGGGAGCCTCGGGGGGACGTTGACCGCCTGCGGCGGCGGTGGGTTGACAGGGACTGGCGGGTTGGTCGGTAGTGGCGGGAGGTTTTTCCCCGCATCTTTGTGTAAACCGGTCGGCTTCGTCGCCGTGGCAGGCTTCGAGGGGGAGCGCAATCCATCTCGAATCGCACCCGAGATTTTGGGTGAACTCTGGGAGGGATTCGCCTTCACCCAATTGAGCAGAACATCCGCCAAAGGCTCTGACCAATGATGTTGGTCGGTATGGACACCCGTCAGTTTCGTGTACAGTGCATGCTGCAAAGGCCGGGCCAACTGACGAATGATGCTTTGCAGCAAAGCATCATTCAGCGAAATTGTGTTCCAAGTCCGTTTGAGTTCATCAGGGGTCAGTTTTCCTTCGCAGGAAAGCCCCAGCCGCCATCGAACGGCCTGGACGTATTCTTCTTCTTGTGCTTGAGGAATCATCTTCACACATCCGCTGGGGCTTGGGTTGTGAATTTACGGCACGATTTGAATTTGTTTTGGTGGCGGTGGCAGATTGATCGGGCCATCGGCGGCGACTTGGGCGACACTGGCCGAGGTGGTCTTGATCGAATCCGAGACCCACTTGAAGAACTGCTTCAACGTGTCCGGTTGGAGGTTATCCAACTTCACCACGATCTCGGTCACCTTCTTCAACGGCTCGGTGGAAGCCCCGGGGCCGGCAGCACAGGCGATGATGTTGCCGAGCTTCTTGGCCTTGATGGCGTCCGCGGCGGCTTGCCAGTTGTCCGTCGGTTGGCCGTCGGTCATGATGAAGACGAGCGGCTTGTAATCGCCCTTCTGGGTGGCCGTCGATTTGCGAACTTCGGTATCGACAGCCTGCTGAACGAGCTTGAGCGCTTCGCCAAGAGACGTGCTGCCGCTCGCGTCCAATGTCGGTTCTTGGAACAGCATCAGTTCCGTGAGCGGGCAGACTTGCTGAGCGCCGCTGTTGAAGGTGATCACCGAGAGGAACGCCGTTTCGAGAGCGGTTGGGTCTCCACGCAAGTCCGCGAGTAACGCCTTCACACCCTGACGCACGGCTTCGATCGGCTCACCAGCCATGGAGCCAGAGCAATCGAGTACGAGGTAAATCGGCAGCCGTCTGCCTACGAATTCAGCCATGTCGGTTCTCCTGAAAGTTGGGTGAATCAGCCCATCGAGCGGCGGATGTCAAACGATTCGCCGCCGCCACTCATCGTCAGTTGTTCTTTGCAACCGGGGCAGATGATCGGCCCGCGGTCGTTGGGCTTCGAGCAGAAGATGGTACCACACGAGCAGGCCCCGGCGATCGGGTTCTCGCAGTACGGGCATGGCGGGCAGCCATCGAGGTCGCTGGAGTTCACGGGTGGCAGTTGGCTTCCAGCGTCCGATTCGAGTTGCTCCATCTTGTGGGCCGAGATCGCTTCGTAAGCACTGTCGTAAGGCCGCCGCGCGAAGCGCATCAGGTAAGGCTTGCCCGACTTCCGGCAGCGTGCGGCCAGGAAGACCTGACGGGGGGTGCTATCGAAAGGCGTGTTCTCATCGGGGACGAACATGCCTGCAGGTGTTGGCGGCGTCGAGTGAGCATCGGGCCGCATGCTCGCCATCTGAGCGGACGCCGAGAGCCAAAGGAAGCACTTGCGGAAGCCTTCGGGGGTCAAGTCTTTGAGCATCAGTGCGATGTCCGAGACTTCGCGTAACACCGCCGGGTCGACGTCCGGCCCGCAGCCGATGGCGTAGAGGTTGGCGACGCGCACACCAGCATTACTCAGCGACTCCAAAGCCGATTCGTAATCATCCGTCGGCTGGCCGTCGGTGAGCAAAAAGACGAGCGGCTTGTAATCGCCTTTGGTCGTGGCCGTGGTACGGACCACATCTCGCTTGATGCACTGAGCCAAGAGCTTCAGCCCCGCGCCCATCGCACTGCCCGCTCGCACACTCAGGGGCGGCGCGACGAACTTCATCAGCTCCGTGAGCGGCACGATCTGCTTCGCTTCCCGCGCGAAGGTGATGACACTCAGGTAAACGGTTTCGAGAGCCATGGGGTCGCTTTTGAGCGCGTCCACCATCGTCTGCACGCCCCGCTCCACCGCTTCGATAGCTGGCCCAGCCATCGATTCGGAGACGTCCAAGACCAGGTAAATCGGTAGTCGGCGGATCATGGTTTTTCTCCCAGCAAAAGTTGAGCATCACCCGAGGGTTATTTCACCACGACACTTTGGCGGATTCGTTGGCCCGCGACTTCGAGTTCGAAGAACGTGCTCGTCGCCGGCATGCGGAAGGTCACACGGGCGGGTAAGCCATCGGCGAATTGCTTCACCGATTCCCCAGTCGCATCGAAAATCCGACCCGTCGGCGCGACGATGGTGCTCTCGCTGACGACTTCCGCGAAGATCTCCATGACGCCACGCATATCCTTGGCAATCTTGTGATCCCAGATGTCGACATCGGTGCCGCTATCGAGGTCGTCAAGTTCTTCCATCTGGCCTTCGTCGATCCCTTCACCGACGCCCACCAACACACACTTCAGCGGGTTCCGTTTCCCCGCGGCAATCTCTTTGCACAAGCTGATCGTGTACTTTTTCACTTCGGGCAAGTCGTTGAGCACACCATCGGTGACGAAGACATACATGCCGTTTTTGGCATCGCTGAATCGATCCGCGAAGTATTTCACCGCGGGGGTGAGGATCGTGCTGTCACCGAAGTCCACGGACTTGGGGCCGGTGAAGATCTGGGCTTCGCAGTCGTCGGCCGTGAGGTCGCCAATGACTTCGAGAGCCGAGCCATCGCCACAGGCCCAGTAGATGACCGTGGTACCGCCATCGGCATCGAGCTTGGAAGCCAAGTAAGCCGTGAACTGCCGGGCCAGTGGCTCGACGTCGTTCTTGGTCCATTTGCAATAGTTCTGGGCCACCAGTTCGGTTTTCGCGTTGTGGCTGAAGATCATGTAATCTTCGCCTTGGTGCCTCAGCAGGGTGATTTCTTTCCGGTCGATGAGCTTTCGGTAAACGGACTGTGGCGGAGCACCCTTCCAGCCGTCGACCACCCCTCGACCGTAAACGGGTTCCATCGACTTGCTCGCATCCAAGGCGACGCCCGTTTGCCAGCCTTCGGAATCGACGCCTTGCGGCTCCATCAGAATCGTGAACAGGACTTCAATTTCATTGCCGACTTTCTTGACATTCACTTCGCCAAACTCCGCCGCCACCATCGAGCTTGGCAACTGTCGGCTCGGTTCGACCGCCGGAGGCTTTTCCTTGCCGCCGCCTAAGAACCGGTTCCAGAATCCCATGTTGTGGTCTCCAAGGCAGTCAAAGGAAAAGAACAACTCAGACGAGCGGCTGCCGGATGCGCCGGCCCGCGACTTCCAACTCAAAGAAAGCTGCATTCGCTGGCAACGTCGCCGAGATGATGGCCGGCACGCCATCGGCAAAGCGGACGACCGCAGCGCCATCCGGGCCATACAGGATGCCCGTCGGGGCGACGATCGTGTTTTCGCTCACGACCTCGGCGAAGATCTCTTGGATGCCACGCATGTCCGCGGCGATTTTGTGATCCCAGATGTCGACTTCCGTGCCGCTGTCGAGGTCGTCGAGTTCTTCCATCTGGGTTTCGTCGATCTTATCCCCGACGCCGATGAGCACACACTTCAAGGGGTTTCGTGTGCCAGCCGCGATCTCCTGGCAAAGCTGGACCGTGTAGGCTTTGGCCTCGGGGAGGTCATCGAGTTTGCCATCGGTGAGGAACACATACATGCCGTTTTTGGCATCGCGGAAGCGATCGGCGAAGTAGCGAAACGCGGGCGTCAGCTTCGTGCCGTTGCCGAAGGCTTTGGTGGTCGGGCCGGTGAGGGTCAAGGTTTTGCACTGGTCGGCGGTGAGGTCACCGACTTCTTCGATGGCGTCGCCATCGCCGCAGGCCCAATAGAGGACCGTGGTGCCACCGTCAGCATCGAGGTTTGCAGCGAGGTAGGAGATGAACTCGCGGGCCGCGGGTTCAACGACGTTCTGCGTGAACTTGACATGCCCCTTGGCAATGGCATCGCCATAGGCTTCTTTGTCGAAGATTTGCGCTCGTTTGCCATCCGAGATGCGTTCCGTGACCCAACCCTTGGCAACGTAATCCGCGACGATCTCAGGTGGAATCTTGCCGATCAGACTACGACCGTACCAGTTCTTCATCGACGCGGAGGCATCCAAGGCAACGCCGGTTTGCCAGCCTTCGGCGTCCTGACCTTGAGGCTCCATCAGGATGGTGAACCGCACCCCCCGACCGGTGGGTGTATCGGTAACGTTGACCTCGCCGAACTCCTCGGCGGTGATGGTACTCGGCAACTGACGACTGACTGGGCCTGCCATCGGGAGTCTCCGGGGAATGTGAGATTTAGCGCGTGAGACCTTCGGTGATGTCTTGGGTCACGCTGCCACCGGGGAAGTCGATGGTGAACGCGGTCGAACCTTTGGGCATCTTGAACCGCAACATCGCGGGCATGCCATCGGGGAAGTCTTTGCACATGTTGCCCGCCTGATCGACGATCCGCGCCGAAGCCAAGACGATCGCATCCGCGGAGACGACTTCCGCGAAGATCTCTTCCACTTTGCGCATCTCAGCGACGAGCTTATGGTCCCAGAGGTCAATGTCTTCCCCGGCGGGGTCTTTGATCCCCGAGCCTTCGAACATGTCGTCGAGTTCTTCCATTTGGGTTTCGTCAACTTCTTCGCCGATGCCGAGCAGCACGAACTTGATGAACTTCCGCTGGCCCGAAGCAATTTGCTTGGCGAACTGCGTGCAGTAAGTTTTCACATCGTTGATATCTTCGATGACGCCATCAGTCACGAAGACGCAGATCGCCCACGGTGCCGTGGCGAAAGCCGTCTCCACGAAGTACCGCACCGGCGGCAGCAGCTTCGTCCCACGACCCCAGGGGAGTTTCTTCGGCCCGGCAATCGTCGTCGTGGCCGCAGCCCCGACGGCCACCTGCCCGATCGGCTCGACGGCATCGCCCGCGGGGTTCACGGCCCAATAGATGAGATCACAAGTGCCAGTGGAGGAGAATTGAGCGAGGTAATTGGCCATCGTCTGGGCGACGGGTTCGACGAGGTTCGGTGTTGCCGCGGCTTTGGCAAACGGCCCACCCAGCACCCCAGACACCCCGTAGAGCTTCTTCATGGACGCCGAGGCATCCAGAGCCAGCCCCGTCCGTGCCCCCTCGACATCGGGCACCATCAACACTGTCGCGACGATTTCTATCGACCCGTCCGCTTGCTTATGGACGTTGACTTCACCAAACGGTTCCACCGGCTGAGTCAGTTGGGCCATGGTTCACCAGAAAGAGGTCGTTCGATCCCAGTTCCCGAGTTTGCAATCTCATTATAGGACCATCGTACGCTGGGCAAGTTCGCAAAAAGTTTTCGGAACGAACGAACTTGTTCGGCTTCAAGATAGTTGTGAATGTGAAGAATTTGGACGGCGGCTTTGATTCAGCTGGATGGATTGAGATGTGTTGAGAACTGACTAAGGAAACTTACCCGACTAGGATTCGAACCTAGACAAAGAGTACCAAAAACTCTTGTGCTACCGTTACACTATCGGGTATTACTCTAGCATTTTAACCGGGGGATTTTCTCTGGCAACCCCATTTTTTGCTTCGCTCACGACTTCATAGACAGCTCTCGAAGGCCGAAGTTCGCGCGATTTGATTGAGCATTGTTTAGGAGCTAGATTTCCCACTGAAGCCTTCTCTTCCGCAAAGGATTGTAAGACGAGAAGTCAAAACACCTCGTCCCCCCAGCCCCCTTCTCCGATGCGGCCGATGCGGAGAATCGCACAATTTCTTGCTCCACCTCTTCTTTGCGACTTTGATATGGGAACAAATCGTTTTCGGCTTGAAATGCAACCTCACCCCCAGCCCCTCTCCGAAACGGAGAGGGGTGCAAGAAAGTGCGGGAAAACCCATGTTTTATGGGTTTTCTCGCCCCTCTCCGTTTCGGAGAGGGGCTGGGGGTGAGGTTGCATTTTGATTCAGCGTTCGACCCGTGCAGAGCCGCCGCGGACGAGCTTTTCGACTTCGTCGAGGCTGGCCATGGAGGTGTCTCCGGGGGTGGTCATGGCGAGTGCGCCGTGGGCGGCGCCGTATTCGAGGGCTTCCGCAAGTGGCTTGCCAGCGAGCAAGCCATAGATCAGGCCCGAGGCAAAGCTGTCCCCACCGCCGACGCGATCAAAGATTTCGAGACCTGGGCGTGAGCAGGATTCATGGAACTGCCCAGCCACGTAGGCCAGCGCGGACCAATCGTTGCGGGTGGCACTGTGGACGGTGCGCAAAGTCGTGGCGACGATGCGAAAGTTCGGATACTCGGAGACGACTTTCTCGATCATCCGTTTGTACGCCGAGTGATCGAGCGACTTCAAATCCGCGTCGTTCCCCTCGACAGCAAAGCCAAGACAGGCAGTGAAGTCTTCCTCGTTGCCGATCATGACATCGACGTATTTGGCAATCCGACGATTCACTTCCTGAGCCTTCTTCGGCCCGCCGATCGACTTCCAGAGTGAAGGCCGGTAGTTGAGGTCGTAGCTGGTGATCGTGCCGTGACGTTTCGCAGCGATCAGGGCTTCCTCGACCACAGCGGCGGTCGTCTCACTGAGGGCCGCAAAGATTCCACCGGTGTGGAACCAACGGACCTTCTCCTGGCCAAAGAGCTTATCGAAGTCGATGTCGCCCGGTTTGAGCTGCGATGCGGCCGTGTGCCCGCGATCCGAGACCCCCACCGCCCCACGCACGCCGAAGCCTCGTTCGGTGAAGTTCAGGCCGTTGCGCACCGTTCGCCCGACGCCATCAAACGGCACGAAACGGACGTAAGACTGATCCACGCCCCCTTGCAGGATCAAGTCTTCGAGGAGCTTGCCGACATCGTTATCCGCGAAGGCACTGATCAACCCCGTCCGCAGGCCAAAGCAACGACGCAGCCCACGAGCCACGTTGTACTCACCGCCACCTTCCCAGACCTGCAACGAGCGTGCCGTGCGAATCCGGCCATCACCTGGGTCGAGGCGAATCATCACCTCGCCCATCGAGACCTGATCAAAGCGGCAATCCGCTGCCGGGAGAAGATTCAAAATCGCCATCGTGAATTCCAGGAGTGCATTTTCCACTGCTCAGCTTACTACAATTTCATCACTCTCCTGGAGGTTTCCGGCATGGATCGGCGGACGTGGTTGAAGTGGGCTTCGGTGGCAGCCGGGGCCGGTGCGACACGGCTTTTGGCTCAATCTCCCCCCGTGGCGGGTTCGTTCCCCGGCATGACCGTGCGGATGCAAGCGCCACTGAACTTGGAGTTCCCCTTCTCGGAGTTGAAGTCGTTCATCACACCGACGGACCAGTTCTACGTTCGCAACCATTTTCCGGTGCCAAAGTTCGGCGCTGATTTCTCGCTGAGCATCACGGGCCATGTTGAGAAGCCCATCACCTTGAGCTTGAAAGAGCTGCAAAATCTCGGGGAAACGACGACCCCGCTCACGCTCGAGTGTGCCGGCAATGGCCGGGTCTTCCTGACACCTGCCGTGCGTGGTTTGCAGTGGGGGAACGGGGCCGTTGGCACTGCGGATTGGACCGGCGTCACACTGGCCGCGGTGTTGGAGCGAGCCAAAGTGAAACCTGGCGCGGTCGAGGTCTTGCTCGTAGGAGCGGACGTCGGGGCTGTCACCAGCGACCCCGCTTCGCCGGGGCCAATCCCCTTTGACCGCAGCGTCCCCATGGCCAAGGCGATGAAGCCGGAAGTGATCCTCGCCACCGGCATGAATGGCCAACCGCTGACACCCAATCATGGCGCACCCCTGCGAGCCGTCATCGGCGGATGGTATGGCATGGCTTCGGTGAAGTGGCTCAAACATATCATCGTTTTAGACAAGCCTTACCAAGGTTACTGGCAAACGCTCGACTACTCCTACTTCGAGCGAATACATGGGCTGGCGTCGATGGTTTCCATTACGGACATGCTGCCGAAGGCTGCCATCGTACGCCCGACGCTGGCCTCCGAAGTCCCTGCGGGCCGAACGGTGAAGATCGAGGGGGCCGCGTGGGGGGCGGAAGAAATTGCCAAAGTTCAGGTCAGTACTGATGGCGGGAAGACCTGGAAGGATGGTAAACTGCTGGGAGAGAAGAAGCCGTTCTGCTGGCGGTTGTGGGAATTCGATTGGGAGAACCCCACTCGCGGCCCAGCTTCTCTGGTCGCCAAAGCGACGACGGTCTCGGGTGTGACCCAACCGCTGACCCGTGATCCGGATCGGCGAACCTACATGATCAATCACTTAGTCCCGGTCGAAGTCCTCGTGAAGTGAGGTCTCTTTATGTGGGCGATGCGAACAGGCGTGCTTGCACTTTTGGCGTGGCTCATCTACTTGCCAACGCCGACCCCTGCGCAGAATGAGGACCCCATTCAAGCCGCCATCAAACGCGGCGCAGCTTACCTGCAACGGGTTCATGCCCAAGGTGGTGGGGCTGGCGGCGAGAGCTTCGGGGCCGCAGGTCTTTCGGGCATGGCCATGCTCGAAGCAGGCGTCGCCACCACGGACCCGGCCATCCAATCCATCGCCAAAACCATCCGTGCGGGTTGGGCGACCAACACCAAAACTTACGATGTGTCTCTCGCAATCCTCTTCCTCGATCGTTTGGGGAATGTGGAAGACAAGGTCATCATCCAACTTCTCGGCACGAGGCTGTATGCGGGTCTCTCCCGTGAGGGGTGGTACTCCTATACCTGCACAGATGTTGTCCCGCTGACCCAGGCCGCGTTAAGCACGACCCGTGAGTTGGTCGGTGGAACGGGGAATGCTAAGCCACCCGCCAAGAAAGACGACGGCTTCCCAGTCGCGGACCCCAACAAGCCAGCCGAGGCCAAAGACGATGGCACTATGCTGCCTGGTCCTGCGGCCTACAATCGAGCCGTCCGCAAGGTGCTCGCTACCAATGGCCGACAATTCAACGGCGGCGGCGACAACTCCAACACCCAGTTCGGCCTGATTGGCCTCTGGGTGGCCGCCCGGCATGGGGTGCCATGTGATGATGCCTTCCAACTCCTCGAAGCACGGTTCATTCGCAGCCAAAACCCCGCCGATGCAGGATGGGGATATTCACAACAAATGTCCTCGACGACAGCGATGACCTGCGCTGGCATCCTCAGTGTTGCCATCGGCACCTCCCGAAACAAAGCGCAACCCGCCCCGAAACCCGCCGAGAGCGGAGATAGCAACGACCCGTTTAACCGTGCTGAAAAACCCAAAGACAAAGGTGGTGCCCCAGCGGGTGGTGGAGCCAACCCGTTCTTGCCCGCGCTGACCCCACAAGGCCGTAAGACCTCCATGGACAGCGCACTGAAATCCGTGGGCGGGGTGATGAAAGCTGTGAAAACGAAACGCATCGAATGGACGCAGTTCATCGGGTTTGGGGATGTCTACTACACTCTCTGGTCGATCGAGCGTGTTGGTATGGCCCTTGGCCTCAAGACAATCGGCGATGTTGATTGGCATGCCCTCGGTTGCGAGTACCTGATTCCCATCCAAGCTCAAGACGGTTCTTGGCCGCGAGGCACCCACGGCGAAGGCGAAGTCAGCACGGCTTTTGCGGTCCTGTTCTTGTCGAAATCGAACTTCGTCAAAGACCTCACCAAACGTCTCACGGGTGAGGTGAAAGACCCCGGCAACCAAGAACTGCGTGCAGGCAAAGACTTCAAACCACCGCTCTTCGCTCCGCCCGAGAAGCAACCGGAACCCGGCTCACGCCCCGACGCTGGCCCTGCCCCCACAACCGCCGATGCCGTCGCCAACGATTTGGTGAACTCACCAGACTTCGAAGGGAAGTTGAAAATCGCCCTCGAAACCAAAGGCACCGAATACACCAACGGCCTCGTGCGAGCCATTCCGCGGCTTCAAGAACCGAAGCTCACCCAAGCCCGTGATGCCCTGGCCGAGCGGCTCACCCGGATGACCGCGAAGACCCTGCGCACGATGCTCAAAGAATCCGAGTCCGAGTTACGTCGAGCGGCCGCCCTGGCGTGTGGGATGAAAGACGACAAATCCCACATCCCGGACCTCATTGATCGCATCACTGACCCAGCAGAAACCGTCGTCCAGGCCAGCCGAGCAGCATTGAAATCGCTGACGACGAAAGACCTCGGGCCGAAGCCCGGAGCCGACGAAGAAGCCAAAAAGCGAGCCGCCGCCGATTGGAACAAGTGGTATCTCAGCGAAGCGAAACCGAATTAGGCACATCGACTGAAGAGACACGACCGCTAGGGAGTGGCTCTTGAAGTTGGCTGTCTTTATGGCGTTGGGCAGGTGGCAATTTACCCACCCTCTACAACTCGGTGCCCTTTTGTCCCCTTCTCCCCTTGCGGGAGAAGGTGTCTTTGGAAACCCTGTTTAGGGGTTTCCAAAGACGGATGAGGGGTAACACGCCAAATCCAGAAAAGGCTCTTTTTATGAGTCAAGCGCTGACCCCTCATCCGTCCGATCCGGCTCTATCGAGCCTGGATCGGCCACCTTCTCCCGCAAGGGGAGAAGGGGACAAAAAGTCACTTCACCGAATAGCAAATGGCCTTATGGCGTGCTTCGAACTTAGTCGGCGCCGCAGGATTTGAGTTTGTTCTTGGCGTTGGCGGCGAGTTTGGCGCGGGGGTTGGCTTTGATCACGAGCTTGAGCATCGAGATGCCGAAGTCGCGTTCCATGCCGATCTTTTCGACGAAGTGGAAACCCAGATAAAAGAAATCGTTCTCGTCGAGCCACTTGGCTTTCTCGATTTGCTTAATCGTCTCGCTAGCGTTGTTCGAGAGACATTGTTCGAAGTGTCGCAGGCAATGGTCATTCATCCGGGACTCGGTGGCGATTTCTTTCGACGACTTCTTCAAGCCGCACATCGCTGCTTCAAGCCGGATCGGGTAGCCCGAGGAGGGGTCGCGGGTCAGGAAGCGTAGGTACTTGAGTGCGGCTTCGTAGTCTTTCTTCTTGCGTTTCACGACGGCTTGATCGAAAAGCTGATCCCGTAGACCAGTCCCGTCGGCCTCACGTAGCAAGAAGAGGAGTGGATCGACTCGGGTGTCGCCAGTCTCGATGAACTTGCAGACTTGGTCAAAGATCGCCCCTCGCACCTTCGGCGAAAAGCTGGCCGCAAACGTCGACACAGAGCGTGCCAGTTGCCAGGCTTCTTCATTGGTCTTGGCGTCGAGCACCGCTTGGGCTAAGCACTGACGGCCATGTTCGAGTTTGGCGAGCTTTTTGCGAGCGAGGTCAGCCAGGTTGCGGTCGGGGTGGTTCATCTGCTCCATCAGTGCATCCGCGACGATTTCAGTATCGCGGTCCCCCAGTTTCTCCATGGCCAACCGACGTGCGGCCATGTCGGGGGCTTTGAACAGCTTGGTCCAATCGTCGAGCATCTTCTCAGCAACCGGGATCTTGTTCAACACCATCAGAGCCGGGGCGACGATCGAGAAGTGGGTATCCGAAGCACAGACGAACAAGCGGCGAAACTGCTCTTTGGTGGGGGTTTCCGAGATCCAACCACCGACAGTCTGCAGCGCCGCCGCTCGAAGTTCGGTCGGGTGTGGCGGGATCGTCCGATCCCACAACACATCGCCAGCACTCGAGTCGTTGAGAGCGGTGAGCACTTTTAAAATGCTCAGTTCCGCGTTGAGTGGCTGCTTGACTTTCTTATCCGTCATCAAGGTTAACAGTTCTTTGACGAGCTTCTTCTTCTGGTCCGCGGTCATGGTCGTGGCCCGGCTGGCCAAAGACGACGCGGCGGCGGAGGCCACTTGCGGATCACGGTCCAGCAGAACCGCGACGCCTGCTTCGGAACTCGCACTGCCCGCGGAGGTGAGCGCCACGGCAATGTAACGCCGCAACCCCGGCGCGACTTGGTGCATCATTTCCTGGAGGCGTTTCACACCTTCGCTGCCGAGTTTGGCCGCGGCTTCTGCAGCCAGTTTGGCTTCCTCGCCGCCATGTTCGAGGCGTTCCATCAGCATCGGCAACGATTTCGTCAGCTTCAGTTTGCCTGCGGCTTTGATGGCTTGAATTCGCACCGCATCGGATTCATCCGTGATTCGCTCAATGACTTCCGCGGCAATGTCAGGGTCTTTGACTGCGAGTTCTGCTGCCACAACGACCGCCGAACCACGAATCTCTACGGGTTGGTCTGCTTTCATGAGCCGCGCTAACTTCTTCGCCGAAATATCCATGACCCGTCCATCCCCGTTGCGATTCTCGTGTCTTGTCAGGATATGGACCAGTGACAAAGAGCAGTCACGGAAACTCCTTTCCGTGCGTAGAAGTCTCGCTTCTGAGGAATGCGCAAAGTCCGATTGGATTTGGACCGGCCTCACAGAGACCAGTCCCGCAACAGCATGGAATGAGGCCGTGATTACTGACTCAGCCCCAGCGCTTCGCGCTTGGCATGGATGAACGGCAGGTGTTTGAGGATGTGGTTGCCAGCGCCAGTGAGGATGGCTTCGAGTGTCACGAGGCCCTTGTCGGTGTGGATGCCTTCACGGGCAAACGCAGTCGCGGGCAAGGCTTTCAGGGCACGGGTCATCGTCTTACGGCAGGACTCGATCAGTTGCAGTTCTTCTTCCAAATCGCGTTCGTGATAAGCGAGGTTCTTGACGAACTCGTTTTCATCGGCGCCGAAGAGGATCGGTTTTGGGAAGCAAATGATTCGCTTCATGCGATCCATCAGCACCGGCTCAAAATCCGCAAGGTGAACCACGACTTCGAGTGTGCTCCACTTGCCTGCCACGGGACGAGCGAGAAGTTGCTCGCGGGTCATTCCGGCAGTCGCTTTTCGTAGGAGGGCTGGGCCTTGGCTGTAGGTCTCGATCAGTTCGGCAGTCGTCGGCATGGTGCTCTCTCAAAGATGTTGATAGGGAGGTTAACGGCGTTCGAGTTTCGCTCGAAGGTAAGCGACTTGCTTGAGCCGCGTGTCGTCGGGGGCATCAGATTGATAGTCGAGTGTTAGCCCCGTGATCGATTCGAGCAGGCGGAATGAGAGATGGCGAATCTCGACTTCAGGCCGTTCGAGCGCTTCGAGAAGCACCGGCACCGCAACTTCACCTTGGCTCGCGATCTCGTGCCAGGCTGTCGGCATCTTCTCGCGGTCCTGGAGTTGGTCGATCATCCGCCGGATTTTCTCTTCTTCCAAAAGCCGTTGGGTCTGTTGGCTGAAGCGCGGCGGTGGTGGTGGTGGGGCCACCGGAGGCGGTGTCGGGCGGCTCATGGCCCGGCTTGGCGGTACGGTATCGTCGATGACGATCGGCACTGCCGGTGGGGGCGGGGCGATCAGCTTCGTCCCTGTCGGCGCTTGTTGAGGCGGAGCGGGTGGCCGTGGTGGCAGGGAAACGGGAACCACCGGCGGTGGCAGGATGACTTCGGGCCGGGAGGGAATCACGGGAGCCGGTTCGTTGAACCCGGCGAACCCTGCGAGCCGGGCCATGAGCACATCGTCTTGGAATGTCGTGCCCAGGTAGGCATCGATCGCCACTTGATCTCGAATCAATTTATCTGGCGTGCCATGGCAGACGACTTTACCTTCGACGATCAGGTAAATGCGGTCTGCTGTTTTGACGACTTCGCGGACGTTGTGGTCCGTGAGCAGAATGCCGATGCCTTGATCCGCCAGGTCGCGGATGTTCTTGCGGATGTCTTCTGTGGTCTTGGGATCGACGGCGGCGAAGGGTTCATCCAGAAGAATCAGCATCGGCTCGCAGACGAGGCACCGAGCGATTTCCAAGCGACGTTTTTCGCCCCCTGAACAGCGAGCCGCATTGTTGTGCCGGACGTGGGTCAGGTTGAAGCGTTGCAACGCTTCTTCGGCTCGCTCCCGACGTTCACGGGAAGTGAGCGAGCGGCCCAGCGAGCGGCTTTGTGGTAGGGCTTCGAGAATCGCAAGAAGGTTCTTTTCGACCGAGAGTTTGCGGAAAATGCTTTGCTCTTGGGAGAGATACCCCATGCCCAAACGAGCACGGCGGAACATCGGCAGATCCGTGACGTCCTGATTATCAAAGTAGACAACGCCATCATTCGGGCTGATTTGCCCCGTGGCCATGCGGAAGCTGGTGGTCTTGCCCGCGCCGTTCGGCCCGAGCAACCCGACGACTTCGCCCGGGTTGACCTCAAAGGAGACCCCGTCAACGACCGTTCGCCGACCATACTTCTTCACCAAGCCCCGGACTTCGAGCAACGCCATTCGCTCACCCCGTAAGAACTCAAGTCATCGGCATGGTTGGGCAGCAAGGAGGAGCCACGACCGCAAGGGAGTGTCCGCGGCTTCTAGGCTCCTGTCGCTCCCTCGCGGTCGCGGCTCTTCAAACCTACCGAAGGCATCTTATTCCTCCTAGCCCCGAAACCCAAGCTCACGATCAGGTCATGCCGCTTCGGCAGGAGCGTAGAGACGGGTGAAGCCGCGAGATTCTTCGCGTTCCACGAGGTCAAGATAGGCTTGTTCGGTCTGCATCCCGACGCTTCGCAGGCTGATCAACGACACTTTGCCATCGAAGAGCGTCTGGAAAATCTGAGCGAGAATGCCCGTGTTGGCGACTTCGTCCGTGAGTTTTAACTCCAGCCGGCGTGTGCGAAGCGTCGCGGACAGGACTTCCTTCATCGCCTTCAACGATGCCACGGCTTTGGTGATGGCTTTCTGCTCGCCATCGAGGTCAAGTTCGTAGTGGTTCTTGCGAATGCGGCCTTTGAGGTCGTTGAGTGTCCCCACGAAGATCATCTGGCCCTTGTTCAAGACCGCGGCATGATTGCAGACTTCGTCCACATCCGTGAGGTTGTGGCTCGATAGGATCATGGTCTTCTCGGCCGCGAGTGTCTTGATGAGTTCGAGCATACTCCGTCGAGCTTCGATATCGAGGCCGTGTGTCGGTTCATCCCAGATCAAGAGATCAGGTTCGTTGATGAGGCTCGCGGCTACCGCGAGGCGAGCGGTCATCCCAGGCGTGAAGTAGGCGATCGGTTCGCCCGAGTGTGGCAAGAGATCTACGGCCCGGATCAGCGACGCCAACTTGGGTTTACGGGCATCGCAAGGCATGCCAAAGAGCCGAGCGATGTAATCCAAGTACACAATCGGCGTCATGCCTTTCGGGAACTGTGGATTGGTGGGGATGTAGCCGATGCGTCGGCGCAGTTCGGCGGCATTCGGGTGCATGACCCGGCCAAAGACTTTGGCGTATCCCGCTGTCGGGCGATGCAGACCCAGAATCAGCCGCAAGAAGGTGGTTTTGCCAGCCCCATTGGGGCCGAGTAAACCGAGGATCGCCCCCGGCTCGATGTTGAGCGTGGCGTCGTTGAGCGCGATCTGGCGATTCTGGTAAATTTTCGTGAGGTGGGCGGTCTCGACAACCGAGCCAGCCTTTTTGTCTGCCATCGAGAACACCTCCCCCAGCGCGGCCCCCCGACCGCTACACCGGCCCAATACCCAGGCATTTCAGGCAACGCAAGAGGAGTTTTTCCGTGGAATTCTCGTGGTCCAGCGATACCACCATTCAGGACAACGAGTAAATCCTACTTTTTGGCTTCGGTTTTGGTGGCGAGTTTGGTGAGGTCGGCGCCGCGGAGCGCTCCCTCGACGAGGTCCGGGAGGCGAGCGGGGGTGCAGGCGAAGCAAGGGATGCCCAGGGCGGAAAGCTTACGGGCCAGATTCTCGTCGTAGCACGGCGAGCCGTTGTCCGAGAGGGCGAGCAGGCAAATGGCTTTGACACCCGAGGCGGCCATTTCGCCCATGCGACGCACGAGTTGGGCTTCGTTGCCGCCTTCGAAGAGATCGGTGAGCAGAATGAAGAGCGTCTTCTTTGGGTCTTTGATGAACTGCTCGCAATAGGCGACGGATTTGTTGATGTCCGTGCCGCCGCCGAGTTGCACACCGAAGATCATGTCAACGGGGTCGTTACCGCACTTCTCAGTGAGGTCGACGACTTCAGTATCGAAGGCGACGACATGGGTATCGAGGGCGGGAAGGCTCGCAAAGATCGAACCGCAAATGGCCCCGTAGACGACCGAGTCCGCCATCGAACCGCTTTGGTCCATGTCAACAATCACTGTCCATGCCCCCGAGCGTTGCGAGCGGCTATAGAAGTAGACACGTTCCGGCACGATGGTGCCGATCTCGGAGTTGTAGTTCTTCAAATTCCGGCCGATCGTCCACTTCCAGTCGATGGCCGTGGCACTTGGTAGTGGTGAGTGCTCTTTGCGATTGAGTGCTCCCAGCACGGCCTGCCGGATTTGCTGTTCGAGTTTCTTTTTCACCTCTTCGACGACGGCACTCACCACCATGCGGGCCGTCTCTTTGGTCCGTTCGGGGATCCGGCCAGAAAGGGACATCAGTGTGCCAACGAGGGCGATGTTCGGCTGGACGCTTTTCAAAGTCTCCGGTTCGAAGAGGAGTTGTTTCAGGCCACGGCGTTCGATGGCGTCGTTCTGAATCACTGAGACGACATCTTCTTTGAAGTACGTGCGGATGTCGCCGAGCCACTTGGCCAGTTTCGGAGCCGAGGCACCCAGCCCGGCCGAGCGTTGTTTGGAAGAGCCTTCTTCCTCGGGCACGTCGTCGTAGATGGCACCGAGTGCCGCATCCATCTCGGACTCAGCTCCAGAGAGGTCGCAGCCGCCCATTCCGTCCAGGGACTCTTGCGAATCTTTGCCGAGGATGAGCCGCCAGCGCGTCAGTTGCATTCGGTCGGCGGTGTTTGCGTTCGACATGGCAAGCCCCGGTTAGATGTCGTCAAATGAAAATTCGTTGAGGTCGGTCAGTTTCTCTTGCTCGGCTTCCGTGAGCGGGGCTTCGAGAGCTTCCTTCGCATCGTCGGCGTTCACGCCCCAGAGTTCGGCAAGGTTCTCGCAGATTTGCCGTTTCTGTTGCGGGGAGAAGCTACCAAAGGCGCGGCGTAAGAAGACGATCGCTCGCTTAAACTGGTCATCATCGAGAGCCTGCACATATCCGGCCAACTCGACCCAAAGAGCCTGACGGGCCAAAAGTGCAGCGCGGTTGCGTTTCGATAACCCCTCAAACCAACCTGCCCCGAGGTCCGCAGGCACGCCAGGCGAGAGCCGGCGGGAGACTTCACGGGCCAAGTCCTCTGTGGCAATCAAGCCGCGTTCGAGCAGCACCGCACAGGCGTAGCCCGAGAGCATCGGGTTGCGATCGTCGGCATCCGAGAGTTTGCGAAGCTCGCGGATCCATAGCTCGGCTTCGACTCGCTCGTGATGTTCCAGCGAAATGCGGTTCAACTCTTCGATCGACTCCGTGAGCGTCGCGGCGGCTTGGTTGTCGCAGTTCGAAGCGGGGAAAAGTGCCAGCGAACCTTGTACGAAGAGTTCGTCGATGAGTGGCAACAAGGGCTTGGGGTCAAACTTTCGCACATCACCGTACCGCACGACTTGGCTGAGCGACGTGGCCGCACTGGCGATGGCAGCGAGATCGGAACTCACAGCGGAGAGTTCTTGTAGCCGCTTGCGGGCCAGGTCCATGGAAGCCGAAAGCCCACATTGGCAGGCTTCATGCACCACCTTCGCGGCTTCGGCTATGTTCGTCGAGACCTCAAGAGTCTGCTTGAATTTGTAAGCCGTGGCCAGCTCGACCGTCTCGCCCAGAAGCACCGCCTCGACCAAAGCAATCTCGTGCTCAGGACTCCATTGCAGCTTCCAAGATTCGCCCCAAGTGGCCGAGGAACTTCGCTTCAAGGGTGTGGCGAAGCCGATCGAGAGCACATTCAGTTGATGCAGAAACGACGAGCGATGCAGATCGAGGAATGCCGCTTCTTGGGTTTTGACGTGGCGATTCTCACGCAGATCGAGTGTCAGTTCCTCGGCGGTGGTCTTCTTGTACTTGTCGAGCTTCAGTCGGCCCATCTGGCGGTCAAAGTCTTCTTGAATCGAAGTGCGGCTGACACCGCGTGGCAATTCGCCAATGGCAGTGCCGACATCGACATGCGAAATCGCTTCCGCGATCGTACTCAACTCACCGCCACCGACGAGTGTCACCGCGGCATCGTGGAGGTCTTGGAGAGTCGCGGCACTGCCCTCTTTCATAGCCGCGAGTGTGCGGGCCAAGCGGACGCCCTCGATGACTTCCGCCGTCGAGCGATGTGTCCCCGCGCCGCGCAACTGGCGCACGACCTCGGAGAGGTAACGCATCGGCAGTTCGTCGAGTTTGCCGTCTTGCAGGCTTTCCCAGAACAGCTCGAAGTAAGCCGGGGCGCGGTTGCCAGCACCGTAGCCCGATTGGGAGGAGAGTTTGAAATACGAATACGGCATCAGAGTCAGTTTGCTGGTCCGCCTGCGGAGAGAAGCGAGTTCGTCGTCCGTCATCGCGGGGTATTCGTCCGTGAGGACTGGGGCATGGAACGCCCCGACGACGCAGACGATTTGCGATGGCTTCACACCCGTCGCCAGGACTTCATGGATCCGCCGCCGCATATAGGCTTCACGGACCAAGTTCTCGGCTCGCCAGACTGGCTCATCAGGTTGTTCGCGTAGTTCTCGCCCCAATTCGTAAGCCGCGAGGCGGTAGCTCTCGGGGTTCAGGTTGTGCTCGAAGCGGCGTTCCCAATACGAGTCGTAACTTGACTCCCCCGCACTCTCCGCAATACGCTCATAGATGGAGCGTTCCTGCTCAGGCCGCCAGCCTTCTGGTTGAGGTGCTGAGGCTTCGATGGTCTCCTCAGAGGCTCCTTCTTCGGAGTCCTCTGTAGATTCTTCCGCAGCGGCTGCTTGGGCGGCTCGTTTCGCTCGGCGTTCGATCTCGACATCCTGTAAGCCGAGGAAGATATCCGCGGGCAAGTCGATGAACTCGACGTCCGCGTTGTTCTCCTTGGCCCAGAGCATCGCCTGGAATTCCGGGCTGTAGCGGGCCATCGGGTAGACGAGCGTGCGGACAGGAACAGCATCCGTGTAAGCGAGGATGGCAATGGGTGGCTTGGTACCCTTTTTGACCAGGTGATGCACCAAGTCACCGGCGTCGGCCAGCCCCTCGATCAGCACCACTTTGGGCTTCACGGAGTCCAGGTAAGCGCGGAGATGCCAGGCCCCGCTCGGCGACAAGTGCCGCACGCCGAAGACATGCAGGCCTTTCACGAGTTCGACTCCGTGCAGGCCGTGTAAAGAGGCCGCCATTCGGCGCCACGTTTCTTGAGCACGTTCGAGAGGTATTCCTGCCAGACGATCTTGTCTTTCTCCTCATCCTTCACGACCGCGCCTTGTAAACCGGCCGAGAGATCATGCGGAGAGACTTCGCCATTGCCAAAGTGCCCTGCGAGAGCCATGCCATTGGCGAGGACCGAGATGGCCTCGGCGGTTGAGAGCACACCACTCGGGGTCTTGAGTTTGTTCTTGCCGTCGAGCGTCTGGCCGGAGCGCAGCTCGCGGAAGATGGTGACGATCTGCGTGACAGCATCTTCGCTCGGCGGAGCCGCTTTGAGTTCAAGGTTGGCCCCCAACTCACGGACTCGCTTCCGCACGATGTCGACTTCGGTTTCGAGTGTATTGGGTGTGGGTAAAACGACCGTATTGAAGCGGCGTTTCAACGCTGCGGACATATCGTTGACGCCACGATCGCGGGTGTTGGCGGTGCCGATGATCGAGAAGCCCTTGGCCGCGGGGACTTCGGTCGAAAGCTCGGGGACGGCCACACGCTTTTCAGAGAGCAGCGAGATCAAGGCATCTTGAACTTCAGCCGCACAACGGGTGATTTCTTCGAAGCGGGCGAGTGTGCCCGATTCCATCGCTCGGAACACCGGGGACTTGATGAGTGCCTCTTTGCTCGGCCCGTGGGCGATGAGCATGGCGTAATTCCAGGTGTAGCGAATCTGCTCTTCGGTCGTCCCGGCGGTGCCTTGAACCACTTTGGTGCTATCGCCATTGATCGCCGCTGCGAGGTGTTCACTGAGCCAAGACTTGGCCGTGCCCGGCTCGCCGATCAGGAGCAAAGCACGATCCGTGACCAACGTGCTGATGGCGATCTCGACGATCCGCTTGTAGCCGATGTACTTCGGCGAGATCGTCATCGTCCCCGCTTTGCCGCCGCAGATGTATGTGGCCACAGCACGAGGAGACATCTTCCAGTTGGGTGGCTTCGGGTGTGTGTCGGTCTTAATGAGCTGTTCGATCTCTTCGGCGTAGAGCACTTCCGCTGGGGCGCGGAGCATGTTACCGCTCGTGCCAGGGGTAGCGGTTGTGGTGGTTGACGGGGCGTCGTCGGGCTTTTTCTTGGCCATGATGGGCACACACACATGTTAAAGGTGGAAGCTCTTGCCTTCCTTCTTAGCCATCGAGCTAGGAGCGAAAAGAAAGTTTGTGGTAAACGCAGAGAGTTTTCGACACCTCTTCGATGGGTCAGGAAATCCGTATACTGTACGCAAATTTATTTAACGAAGGCTAGCCATGTCTTTGATTTTGAGGCTGTGCCGGTAGAATGAGCTGGCAAACTAACCTCTTTCGGAGAGTAGACGATGCGTGGAATCTTCAGCGCTTTGGTTTTCTCAGCCCTTCTCACCCTCGGTGCGGCCTCGGCTCGACAGGCGCCACCTGACCCGAAACTTGTGATCGAGCGAGCCATCAAAGAACATGGCGGCAAAGAGAAACTCGCAGCCTTCACGAAGACCCACTCGAAGGTCAAAGGGAAGATGGTCAGTTTTGGCACGGAAGCAGATTTCACGAGCGATGTGATTTACGCCGCTCCGAATCGTTTGCGAATGTCGATGACGACTGTCTTCGCAGGGCAGAAGATCGAGATGCTCCAGGTCATGGCTGGCGACAAATACCGGAACACGACCAACGGCAAATCTCAACCGGTAGAGGATGATGCGAAGTCCGAATTGAAACAAGCCGCTATGTTGCAAGACATTTCGACATTACTGCCACTTCTCCAGGACAAATACACTTTGAAATATCTCAGAGATGACAAATTTGACACTTCGGATGTGATTGTCATTTCCGTCGACGCCAAGGACTTCCGCAATGTGGAGTGCTCCTTCGACAAGAAGAGCGGGCTGCTCGTCCGCACGGTACGTAAGAGCCTCGGGTTAACCCCCACGGGCAAACGCGAAGTCGTCGAGGAAACCCGCATCAGCGACTTTAAGCCGATCGAAGGCGTTCTCGTGGGCCACAAGATGACCGCGACCCACGACGGCAAGCTGTTCATGACCATGGAACTCGTCGAAGGCAAAGTGCTCAAAGAACTCGATGAGAAGCTTTTCAAGACGGATGATTGATCTGAAGTTCGATGCCGAACTTCGGTGCCGTCTCGATGAGTCTGTGTTTCTCCGCAGAACTCATCGCAGGGATCGGGGCAGTGGCTTCAGTCGCTGGGCTGCCGGTGGTCTGGAACAAGCCTTCCATACCACCTGGTGCGACGAGTACGAGCATCTTCGCGGGTTGTTCGGATTCGTTGCGGAACCAATGCGGATGACCAATCGGCATGTTCACAAAAGCCCCAGGTTTCGCGACGATTCGCTGGCCATCGACATAAACCGCGACTTCGCCCTCAATGATGTAGAAGCCTTCTTCCTCCAGGCGATGCAAATGCGGCGGCGGTCCTCCACCCGGCGGCACGATGGCTTCCCAGAGGCCGTACTTGCCACCAGTATCTGCACTCAGTGCCAGCATGCGGTACAGGTCTCCTCCGGCGTAAAGCAACGGGCCTTCGCCGGGCGGGACGATCTTCGCAGTCCGTTCGACAGTCATGATTGATTCTCCTGGTGAGAAAGAATTGGGTCACGATTCCGATGATAGAACCCTGGCGAACTCTTGGCTGGTCCACCTGGCTCGGTTGGCAGATCGAATCGAACTGGGCGAACTTGAAGTTGTTCGTTTTGTATTTGATCGTGAAGCCGATCACCGGATCGATGATGCTGGTGTGCATGTTCTACGCGGCCCAGTATGCCGCGGCTGCCGGTGGCCAGGCCGGGCGAGTGCCCGTCGAGTTTTTGCCGTATATGTACATTTCGAGTGCCTGTTATGGCTTAGTCGGGGCGGTGATGTTTGGCATGAGTAGTGTCGTCATCACTGACCGTGAATCTTATCGAATGCTCAAATACATCTTCATTAGCCCTGCTCACTTCCAAACCTACTTCCTCGGGCGTGGATTGGCCAAGGCACTGGAAGGCACGGTCGGGGGGATGATCACTCTCGCCGCTGGCATGAGCCTGCCGCCGATCCGCGATGCTCTGACCTGGGCCAATTTTCAACCGTTGAATCTCTTGGTCTACTTGGGCTTAGGTGCCGTGCTGCTGTGGTCCTGTGGGATGCTCCTCGCCTCAGCGATGCTCAATATGACCCGCAGTGGCTCGTTCTTGAGCGAAGGCATCGCGGGAGTTGTTTACTTGCTTTCGGGTGTGGTCTTTCCACTGAGTGTCTTGCCGGGCTGGTTGCAGGCGATTGGTTTGTCTCTACCGACGACCTACTGGCTCGAAGGGATGCGCCGCAGCCTGGTGGGCTTGCCACCCGATGGCTCGCCGCTGGCCGGGTCACCACTCACACGCTGGAGCGACGGCCAACTCATGCTTTCGCTACTCGCCACGACCCTGGTGACGCTCATCCTCTCGCAACTCTTCTACCGCTATAGCCTGAACAAAGCCTGGCGAGCCGGCAAAATCGAGGAAGTGACCGGGTTATGAGACGTTTTCGCGCCAGGTGGATTCTCCCCGTCGATCGCCCACCGATGCGTGACGCGACCATCGCCATCGCCGATGGCAAGATTCTTTCACTCGATCACGGGCCTTACGACGAAGACCTCGGCGAAGTCGCGGTCATCCCTGGCCTCATCAACGCCCACACCCATCTCGACCTCACCGAAGCCCGCGGCGCCATTCCCCCCGACCCCAGTGAGCACTTCACCCAGTGGCTTCTGCGTGTGATCGCTTGGCGGAAACGCCATCAAGAGGTCGAGCAGCCGATCCGTGAAGGCCTCCGCGAAGCCCTCCGCTTCGGCACCACGGGGCTTGTGGACATTTCCAACTCGGGCTACAGCTATGAACCTCTTCGAGATGCACCATTACGGAGTGCCGTGCTCTTCGAGTTGATCGGTTTGAAAAACGAGCGGGCTGACTCGGTTCTTGAAGACTTCTCAGTTTGGCGCGAAGCAACTGAAGATACCACAACCTGCCAGCGCGGGTTCAGTCCGCACGCACCATACTCGACACGAGACACCTCTTACCTCATACCGATAATCCAAGACCAGGGCCGGATCATGGCCACGCATCTCGCCGAGATGCGTGATGAAGCCGATTTTCTTCGGCACCACACAGGGCCAATTCGAGATTTTCTGGACACGTTTAATGCCTTTGATGAGCTCGCATTGCAGAGCGATTTCCGGTCCGTGATGTCCGAGCTCAGCGAGCACAATCTTTACGTCCACGGCAACTACCTCCCCGAGGACACGGAGTTCCCCTCGAACTCTTCACTCGTGATTTGCCCGCGGACCCATGCGGCCTTTGGCCATGATCCACATCCGTGGCCCGTGTTTCAGAAGCGCGGCGTCAATGTCTGCGTCGGCACCGATAGCCTGGCTTCGAATCCGGATTTGGACTTACTGGCTGAGCTTCGGCATTTGTGGCGAACCGGCCAGCACAACCCCGCGACCCTGCTAGAAATGGGCACCATCAATGCTGCGAAAGCCTTGGGCTGGGAGGGTGTCACCGGCACGCTGACGCCTGGGAAGTCTGCGGACTTCGTCGCTGTGCCGTTGCCGACTGGAAGTGAAGATATCTACGAGAAGCTGTTCACAGATCACCCTGGAACAAGACGTGTCTGGTTCCAGGGTCAGGAAGTGAAGTGCTGAGCTTATTTCACATTCGGCTCGAATTCGAGGTTCTTGACTAAGAAGGCCCACATGTCCGCGACCTCTTCAATGGTCTTCGAAGTCGGTTTGCCAGCACCGTGGCCGGCTTTGGTCTCGATGCGGCTCAAGACCGGAGCTGGGCCATACTGGCATTCTTGGATCTTCGCCCCGAACTTGAAGCTGTGCCCTGGGACCACGCGGTCGTCCGTGTCAGCGGTCGTGACCATCGTCGCGGGGTAACTCGTGCCGGGCTTCAAGTTGTGGTAAGGCGAGTAGGCGTAGAGAGCCTTGAACTCCTCGGCATTCTCCGAGGAGCCATAGTCGTCCACCCAGTAGCGCCCAGCGGTGAACTTCTGGAAGCGCAGCATGTCCATGACCCCCACGGCTGGCAGAGCCGCACCGAACAGGTCAGGCCGTTGGCAAATGACCGCCCCGACGAGCAAGCCACCGTTGCTGCCGCCTTGGATGGCAAGCTTCTTGGGGCTGGTGTACTTTTCTTTGACGAGGTACTCTGCCGCAGCAATGAAGTCGTCAAAGACGTTTTGCTTTTGCAGCTTGGTGCCCGCACGGTGCCAGGCATCGCCGTACTCGCCACCACCACGCAGATTGGCCACCGCCAAGACGCCGCCCATCTCCATCCACTGCAACCGCGAGATGCTGAAGCTCGGTGTTAGGGAGATGTTGAAGCCGCCGTAGCCGTAGAGCAAGGTGGGGTTCTTGCCGTCGAGTTTGAGGCCCTTCTTATGGGCGAGGAACATCGGCACTTTGGTGCCATCTTTCGAAGTGTAAAACACCTGACGGACCTCGTATTCTGAGGGGTCAAACTTCACCTGGGCCTGACGAAGTAACTTCGATTGACCGGTGATCATGTCGTAGCGATATACGGTCGGTGGCGTGGCGAAGCTGCTGAAGGTGTAGAAGGTCTCCGTGTCCGAAGGCCGGCCACCGAAGCCACCAGCCGTGCCGATGCCCGGGAGTTGCACATCACGGACGAACTGCCCCATGGTGTTGTGAATCTTGACCACGGTTTTGGCGTCTTGCAGGTAACTGCAGACGAACAGGTTCGCCACGAGGTTAACGCTATCAAGTGTCTCTTTGGCTTCGGGGATGAGGGTCTTGTAGTTCTTGGGGTCCGGGTTGCGGATGTCGATGGAGATGACTTGCATCTTCGGGGCTTGCCAGTCCGTCATGAAGTAGAAGACGTGGCCATCGTTGCCGATCAGATTCCACTTGTTGTCGTGGTGGTCAATCAACTCCTGAGCAATGCCCATCGGCTCCATCAGGTCACGGACCATGATGCGAGACTTGCGACTTGTGGTACCATCATTCACTGAGATCACGAGATATCGGCCATCATCCGTGACCGAGCCGCCGACGCCCCACTTGGGCTGATCAGGACGATGGTAGACGAGAACATCATCGGACTGCGGTGTGCCGAGCCGGTGGTAGTAGAGCTTCATGTTGACGTTCAAGCTCTGGAAGGCTTGGCCTTCCTTCGGCTCAGGAAAGCGAGCGTAGAAGAAGCCACGCGAATCGGACGTCCACGAAACACTGGAGAACTTGATCCAGCGCAACTCATCAGCCAGCGTCTTGCCGGTCGCTACATCCATGACCCGCCAGACGTTCCAATCCGAACCCGCTTCGGCCAGGCCATACGCGGCATACTTGGCATCATCCGAAACGGCAAACCCCGCGAGGGCCACGGTGCCATCTTTAGTCAGCGTGTTCGGGTCGAGCAGCAGCCGCGATGGGCCATCGAGTTGATCCTGAACGTAAAGAACGCTCTGGTTCTGCAAGCCATCATTGCGGCTAAAGAAGTACTTGCCACCGGTCTTCGAGGGAGCACTGATCTTCTCGTAGTTCCATAGATCGGTGATGCGTTTCTTGATGGCGTCCCGCTGGGGAATCTTGGCCAGGTAAGCATCGGTGATTTTGTTCTGCTCCGCGACCCAGTTCGCCACATCCTTCGAAGTGCGGACATCATCTTCGAGCCAACGATATGGGTCTTCGACGACGGTGCCGTGGTAAGTGTCTTTCTGCTCGACTTTCTTCGTGACCGGGTATTTCAACTTGCTCTCCTGGGCCACCGCCACGGACGTCAACACGCCGAGGCCAAGCGCCATCAAAATGCGAACCATATCCACTCCCTTGCGGAAAAGTTGATCTGCCATCGAGACTATGGTACGCTACCACCCCGACAAAGACAGGCTTCCCACTGGACGGGACACCCATGACACGCCGAACCCGCAAACGCTTCGTCTCTATCGGGCTCCTTGTGCTTCTCATCATCGCCACGCTGTTCTCCTGGAATCGCTTGACCCGCGAAGCTGTCTATGTGTGCGATGTGGAAGATATTAAAGTGGAGATTCGCCCAGTTTCACGCGATCAGCACAGGACAGAACTTAACGTCACAGTCAGAAGCACCTCCAATCGCATCCCTCTGTACATTGAAATTCTCTCTGAATGCGATCACCTAGTTCCTTGGGAAGAACGCCTCAAACGATTCGTCCCTTGGTCCAAGTCTCCGATCATCCGCAACTCTCATTCTCAGGTGCGCTTTTCGATGGGTCTCCCAAGAGATGTGGATTTCAATGATCGCGCTGCTCTCAGCCAATACCGGGTCATGTCTGGTGACACACCAATTCCGAATTCAGTCGAAGCCACTCTACAATGTGAAATCTACATGCTCGGAGCAGATACTCCACTGAAGTGTACTCTGTCTCGGATTCTCATTCCTTAACCGTACACCAACGCCGCAAGAAATCCCGCGAGGCGCGGGCAGTCCGGACGGCGTCGTGAGAATGGCGGCTCAGTTCGACGTAGACGCCGCCTTGATAGCCGATGCACTTGAGTGCTTCAAAGGTCGCAGGGAAGTCGACGGTGCCTTCGCCAAACATCAGGTGATCGTGGACTCCCGGATTCATGTCTTCGATGTGGACGTTTTTGAGCCACGGTCCGGCCCTTTGGATGATGTCGCTGATTGGCCCTTCACGCTCGCAGATCACATGGCCGATATCGAGGGTCAGGCCGAAGGCCGGGTGAGCGACAGTTTCTGCAAGCGGGTAGAACTTCTCGGTGCGGTCAATGAACATCCCCGGCTCCGGCTCGAAGGCCAACACCACTCCGACATCACCAGCAAACTTCGAGAGATCCTGACACTCGGTGACGAGGCGATCAAACAACACCTCATCGGCTTCGCCAGAGATGGAAACCCCGGACCAGAAACTCACCGCATCCGCTCGCAGATGGGACGCGAGGCGGACACAGGTTCGCAGGAACTCGGCTCGGATCGCACGTTCGCTCGGGTCCGGCGAAAGGAGCGTCGGCTGGTGTTTGCGGCGTGGGTCGAGTAGGAATCTGGCCCCTGTTTCGATGACGACTCGCAAACCGACGAGTTGCTCGGTGAGCTCAGCCCAGTTGTCGCGGGCCGGGTCAAAGTGATGCACATCTGGGGTCAACGCGACACCTTCGTAGCCGCACTCTCGAAGGATATCGAGGGCATCAGAAAGGCGATGGTGAGCGAAGCCGTTGGTGTTGTAGCCGAGGAACATCAGAGCTTCACCCAGCGGTTTTCACGATGGCTCTGCAAAATCGCCTCGCAGAGTTGCACTTCTCGATGGCCATCCGCAAAGGTCGCATACAATGGCGAGGCCGAAGGCTGACCAGCGGCAATGTCTTGATAAATGGCTCGGTAAAGCTGTTTGAAAGTGTCCGGGAAGCCTTCGGCATGGCCGGCGGGGTAGTCGGAGTGTCGCTTGGCATCCTGGCTCATGGAGCCGGGGTCGCGGGTGATCCGCGTGACCGCTGGTCGCGTTCCCAGACTGAGAGTATTCGGCTCTTCGCTATCCCAGGAGAGCGACGCCAGGCTGCCCGCAAGGTCGTAGCGGATGCTGTTCTTACATCCAGCCAGTACCTGCGAGACGCTGACGACCCCTTTTGCCCCGTTCGAGAAACGTAGCAAAATCGAGCCGTAATCCTCGGTGTCAATCTTGACAGGTATAGTGGCACGAGTGGTGTTGGTGCTGCCGGTGAAGGTCTCACTGCCGCCCGTCGGTTTGTGACGGATCGGGTGGACCGTGCTCAAGTCCGCGAGGACTTCGGAGACTTCTAAGCCCGTGATAAAGAGCAAGGTATCCAGCCAGTGTGTGCCGATGTCCGCGACGGCTCGGAGTGCTCCGCCTTCGCGGGAGTCGACTCGCCAGTTGAAATCGGTCGGTTCCAGCAGCCAGTCTTGGAAGTAGGACCCGGTGATGTGAAAGACCTCGCCAATGGTACCACTTCGCAACCAGCTACGAGCTTCGAGGACTAGGGGGTAAAAGCGGACGTTATAATTCACCGCCGTCACCAAATTCGGATGCTCCGCGGCCAGGCGAACAAGGTTTTGAGTCTCTGTGGTGTTCATGGCCAGCGGCTTCTCACAGACGACATGTTTGCCTGCTGCGAGAACTTGCTGGCATTGTTCAAAGTGCAATCGATTCGGGGACGCAAGATGCACCGCTGTGACGCTGTCATCGCGTAACAAGTCCGAGAAGCCAGCATAGCCTTTCGCTAGCCCCAGGCTTCGTGCCGCCTGTTCGCTCTTCTCAAGCGAGGATCCCAAAATCCCGACGACCTCAACACCCACTCGTCTGAGCGCCTCAACATGGACTGGCCCAATAAATCCAGTCCCGACCACGGCCGCACGCATCGACATGAAATCCCCCTCACTTATCAGGCTTTCTTAACCCCAGTGCCTGAATCATCCGATACAATCCAGAGATTAAACAAAGTCTCTGTTCGTTAGACGACCCCAGGCGGAGTAAGAGAAATGGCACGATCCCGACGTTGGACTTTGGCTTGCTCCGCATTCCTGGCTGTGAGTCTTTCTGTGAGTGCTCAAACCTCCACGGACACTGGTGCGGCTACCAGCACAACAGCCGGGAGCAGCACCCCCTCTGCGGCTTCGGTTCCACCCCCTGACATCAGGGGTGCAAGCCTGGCAGAGGCGACGAGCTCCGGTGGCGCGGTCAATCCGTCCAATGCGTTGGGACCATTCTACGCCAACCCACTTTTCCAAGGACGGGTCGGCTCCAATTCCACGACCGCTCCCGGAGGCTTCGGCACTCCACTCTATGGCAACGCCGGACTGAGTACCAGCACGACGAACAACACCAACGCTTTCAGCAGCACCGCCGCGGGCCGCACCACGACAGCTGGTAACACAGGCCTCGGGAACACCGGCCGGACAACCACGGGTCTTGGAAACACTGGCAACACAGGCTTCGGGAACACGGGTCGAGGTGGTAACACGGGCTTTGGCAACACAGGCTTCGGCACGATGGGCGGGCAGCAGAACCAAGCCCTCGTCGCTCAAGGCCGCCAGATCGCTTTCACCGCGACCTTGAGCTTCAAAACGCAACCGATCTCGGCCACACAATTCGAAAGTAACCTCCGCGGCACCCTGGATCGCTCGACAGCTCTCTCGAACCCTCGGGGCATAGAAATCCGCATGGATAACGGTGTCGTGGTGCTCACTGGCAACGTGGCCAGCGAAGATGAACAACGCCTCGCTGAGGGGTTGTTGAGCCTCACCCCCGGCGTCCGGCAAATCCGCAACGAGTTGAAAGTCGTCCCACCCGTCAAGCCGTAAGGCAAAACACACAACAGACGTATTCAAGGAATCACATCACAGACTGTCGCCAATCGACAATGGTAAGGTTTGGCATCCAAGCGTAGTGCCGCGTGTTCCCAGTGGCGAGGACGCAGCCTTCCGCGAGAGCCGTTGCGGCGATGATGATGTCGGCATCGCCACTGGGATGACCTTGTTGCCGAGCCGTGACCCACAAATCGGCCGCGTGCAGTAAGACAGCCTCACTAATCGTGATGATGCGGCTGTGCTGACAAAAGTTCTCGAAGGCGGGTAGGCGAGTCGTCGCGCTGGCTAAGAGATAACCACGACGGATTTCATATCTGCTCATGGCCGAAAAGGTGAAGGCACCGTGTAACGCCAAATAGTTCGCGGCGTGTTGGAGCACATGTGGGTTGCGTTGCTTCAAGACCTCAGAAAGGATGTCAGCGTCCAGGAGAACGAGAGACATGGCTTACTCGATATCACGAGTCGTATGTGAGCGGACGATTGAGACGTCAATCGCATCGATTTCCTCTGTCGTCATGCCTGCAAATACGTTGCACCATTCCGGAAGAGTTGGCACTAGTTGAATGATGAGCTGATCCTGATCGTTCAACGGCTGCCCGACGACACGCTCCACGATGGGCTTGTCGGCGGGTGCAATCTCACAAACTGGTCGAATGATGGTTGACATAACAAGATTCTACCATGCGGAAACAGCCCAGGAAATAGTCGAGCTTCCCTTGGTGTCTTACAGAATCCCTGGGGCGGCGACTTTGATGCCCTTCATCGCCATCTTGAGCTGCTCGGGGTTCGGGGCGAATTCAAGGGCGGTTGGCTTGTCGATGTCGCCGCGTTCGACGAGCTGACGCAGGTTCTCGGTGAAGTCCACCATGCCTTCCAAGAAGCCGATCCGGATCGCGTCGAGAATCTTGTCGTCCTTGGATTTGAGAATCAGGTCCCGGATGGTCGGGTTCATGATCATGATCTCATTCGTCGGCACCCGCGACACACCAGGCTTGATGGCAGGGACCAGTTTCTGCGCGACGACGGCTTTCAAGTTGAAGGCCAAGCTCTGACGCACAGCATGGTGCTGGTTCGGTGGGAAGAGGTCGAGGATCCGGCTGATCGTGCTCGCCGCCGTCGAGGCGTGGATCGTCCCGAAGACGACGTGCCCGGTTTCTGCCGCGTGAACGCCGGCTTCGAAGGTGTCCTGATCCCGCATTTCGCCGACGAGGATGATGTCCGGGTCTTGCCGCACGGCATGCTTCAAAGCTGTGTGCCAATCCGAAACGTCGAGGTAAACTTCGCGCTGGTTCATCACCGAGAGCTTATCTTCGAAGACGAACTCGATGGGGTCTTCGATCGTGAGGATGTGCAGAGCTTCGCGCTGGTTGATGTACTCAAGCATCGACGCAATCGTCGTCGATTTTCCTGACCCGGTCACGCCCGCCAAGATCACCATCCCTTGGTCGTAGTGGCAGAGGGTTTCAATCGCCGGCGGAAGGCCGAGCTTTTCGAACGACGGAATCTTCGTATTCACCCGCCGTGCCACGAGGGCCAGTTTGCCCCGCTGCCGGAACAGATTCACCCGGAAGCGGCATTCGTCGTTCCCGACGACCCAAGCGAAGTCTGCTCCGCCTTTGTCATCCAACACCGCTCGCTGAGCCGGCGACAAGATCGGGTAGAGGAGCTTTTCAAGGTCATCCTGCAACAGAGGCTTGGTCGCCATGTGCTGGATGACGTTCCGCAGCCGCATCATGCCTGGCATCCCGGCCTTGAGGTGCAAGTCCGAGCCTTCGTGCAGCATGACGGTACGGAAAAGCTGGTTCGCGGGTGGTTCACCAGGCACGGGGGCTGCGAGTTTCAGGCCACCCGCAGGAGTCGGGTTGCCCGGTTGCGCGGGGACTTTAGCTGTCGCAGCGGTCGGGGCCATGGCCACAGCGACGGCTGGTGGGGGAGGAATCAGCGGTGCGGCAGGCTTCGCCGTGGCAGGCTTCGAAGGGGCAGACATCTTGCAGACTCCCAAGAGTGGATATGAATGCCATTAGTTTAGGCAGGCAAGCGGCGAACCGCGATGCCTTTCTGGGAGAGATAATCTTTCGTCGCCGGGATCGTGTACTCGTTGTAGTGGAAGATGCTCGCAGCCAGTGCGGCATCCGCCCCGGCTTCGAAGGCTTGCCGCAGGTGCTCGGGGCTGCCGGCTCCGCCGCTGGCGACCAAGGGAATGGTAATCTGAGCCGAGATGGCACGAATCATTTCGAGGTCGTAGCCGTTCTTGGTACCGTCGGCGTCCATGGATGTCAGGACGATTTCCCCGGCACCGAGCCGCTCGACTTCCTTGGCCCACTCCAGTGCCCGTAACTCGGTCGGGATGCGACCACCGTTGATATGAACTACCCACTCGCCGTTGACACGTTTCGGGTCAATATTCACGACCGTGGCGCAGGCGCCAAACTTCCGCGACACCTCGGCGATCAAGTTGGGGTTCTTGACGGCTGCTGAGTTAAGGCTGATCTTCTCGGCCCCAGCTTGGATGAGTTGAGTCGCATCGTCGAGCGTGCGAATCCCACCGCCGACTGTGAAGGGCATGAAGATCTCTTCGGCCACACGCTGCACCATCTCCAACATGATGGCCCGGCCTTCATGACTTGCGGAGATATCGAGGAAAACCAGCTCGTCGGCCCCTTGATCCTGATAACGCCGAGCGACCTCGACGGGGTCACCCGCGTCTCGCAGACCGAGGAAGTTCGTCCCTTTCACGACTCGACCACGATCCACATCGAGGCAGGGAATGATGCGTTTGGTGAGCATGAACTGGGACAGTCTGAGAAAGAAATTCTGGGATTTTAATCGTGAGATTTTACCAAAACCGAGACTAAGAAGTCAACGAAAAGCCTCAAAATCAAGCCTTGGATTCACATCTGGCCCCGCATGAGTGGGTGTTTGCAGGCGGAATGCATGGCAGCGGCACCCAGACTGTGGCCCATATGCACACAGGCGTTCATCGTTGCGTGCGAGAATCGGGCTTGTGGGATGCGGGCTATCAGAGGTATACCGGCGGTTGTGTGCAGGAGGCGAGCGATGGGCAAGCGTGGTTTTATTGTGGTGAGTTTGCTTGTCCTCGTAATTGCGATTGCAGGGATTGGGCAAAACCCCGTCGCTCAAGTGCATCGCAACAACTTCTCGAGTAAGGACACGACTTTCTTTCGCGGCGACACGAACATCAAGATCGAAGAGAAAGACCACAAGATGTCCGCGGAGCACCACAAGAGTGCCGGGACTTCGGAATACATCAAGGTCGATGCCACCGCACCCATGCCAGGCGGCGAAGCTCCGTTTGCGTACTACTACTACAACACCCCACCAGCGCCCATCAGCGAACAGCTGGTGTTGAAAACGTTTGTGAAGTCCTATCAAACCGGCGTGCAGCTCAAAGCCCGCGTCGTCTTCCCGAAAGAAAAAGACCCCAAGAACCCTGACCTGCCGCTGACGACGCTTCTCGTCGGCGACAGTTACGACAAAGTTCGGCAATGGCAGGCCCTCGGCTTCGCGGACCCCTTAGAGACCTTCAAGAAGCATCTGCCCGTTCTGCAAACCAAACTCGGCCGGGCGATCAACCCCACCGATGCCTACATCGACCGCATCATTCTGAATGTCTACTCCGGGCCAGGGGTGACGGAGCTTTGGATCGATGACCTGGAAATTGGCCCGATTCGCGGTGATGCCTCGGCGATTTTGCCACCGATCACCCCACCTGCCGGCAAAGGGACCGCGCCTGGGGTGAAGACAACAAAGACCAAAGCCGTACCGGTCGAGTTTGCTGATGGCCAAATCCTCGTGGACGGCGACCCGTTCTTCATGCTCGCCATCCGCCACTCTGATACTCCCCTCAAGACCCTTCGCGAAGCCAAGTTCAATACTGTCTGGTTCCCCAACGACACCCCAGCGACGACGATCGAAGAATCCATTTCGCATGGGTTCTGGATCGTGCCGACACTGCCGCTGCCTGGTGCGGAGTGGGATAACCGCAAGCCGAAGAAGCCTGATGGCAAGACCATCGAACGGGATGCTGACGCCTCCGCGAGCTACATCCGGCGGTTCTTGTCCGGGGATGCCGTGCTGATGTGGGACTTCGGCGCTGGCCGCACCACGGAAGACATCGGCCGGGTGGCCAAAGCCGCAGAAGTGGTCCGAACACTCGACCCGCGCCGGCCACGGGCAGTCGATCTCTGGGATGGTTACTCGGCGTATCCGAAGTATGTGAACGCCATCGGTGGGCATCGCTGGCCGCTCTTTTCGAGCCTCGACTTGTACTCCTACCGCGATTGGCTGCAACAACGGCGAGCACTTGTCGGCCCTGGCAAGATGATGTGGACCTGGATTCAAACCCATCTGCCCGAGTGGTTCGTCGCCCAGCTTTGTGGCCAAGCGGAAGCCAAGGAGTTCGCGTACCCCGTTGGCCCGCACCCCGAGCAAATCCGTGCCTTGACTTATCTCGCGATTGCCAGCGGCTGCCGCGGTCTAGGCTTCTGGTCCGACAAGTTCCTGGCCAAGGACACGCACAATGGGCGTGATCGGCTGTTGGAGTTAGCCATCACCAATTCCGAAATCGACATGTTCAAATCGGTGCTGACCACCGCGAACGACCCTGCCACCTGGACGGTGACCAGTGATCCCAATGTCCCCGCGGCGATCTTGCGTGGATCCAAAGAGATCGTCGTCATCCCGATCTACATCGGGAACAGCATGCAGTACACGCCACCACTCGCTGCGATCTCGTCTTTGAAAGTGTTCGTGCCACGTGTGCCAGAAGGCTCGATGGCCTGGCGGATCACACCAGCTGGTATCGAGCCACTTCGCGACACCAATCGCCGACCGAACGGCTTGGAGATCGTGATCCCCGAGTTTGACGTCGCCTGTGCGATTGTCATTTCCACGGATTTCAACCCGACGGGCAAAGTGGTCCGTTGGCAAGATCACACTCGCTTCGAGATGGGCGAAACCGCCGCTCGCTGGGCAGCCGAACTCTCAGTCGAGCAGTTCGACAAAATCACCAAGACACATGCCGCCATCCTCGCGGCGGGTGGCAAAGAGCATGAATTCACGGCGGAGCAGTTCTTGCGATCCCGTGAATCGATGATGTTGGCCAAGAAATTCTTCGAAGACAAACAATGGGACTTGGCCTACCGCGAAAGCCGTCGAGCGATGCGACCACTGCGTATCGTCATGCGAGCCGATTGGGAGCAGGCCATCCGCCGACTGGATGCCCCGCAAGCCTCGCCTTACGCTGTCAGTTTCTATTCGTTGCCACAGCATTACCAACTGGCCGCCGAGGTCCTGGCCTCGCGGCCCGTTGGCAACGGCTTCCCGCATGGCGGCTTCGAACTCGCTCGTCAGGCTCCGAATGAAGGTGCTGCCGTGGACTCGCTCCCGGGCTGGAAGGCCCGCAAGCTGATCCTCGACGATTGCAACGGCATGGCCTCGATCGTCAACACCTCGAGCAATGGCCTCGAAGACCCACCACCTGCACCAATCATCATGGCCACGGATCGCAACGCCCCACAACGGGCCTACATCCCGCCTCCGTATCAGGCCAAACCGGAGCACGGCAACCATGCTTTGAAACTGGAAATCACACCCAAAAGGCGCAAGGAAAAAGACGGTAAAGACGCCGAGCCGCCACAAGCTCTGGAACGCGCCGTCATCTCCGTCGATAGCCCTGCCGCTGATTTCACCCCTGGCTCGCTGGTCCGCGTCAGCTTCTGGGCCAAAGTGCCGGACTTCATTCAAGGTAACGCCGATGGCCTGATTGTCTTCGATAGCTCCGGTGGCGAACCTCTGGGCATGCGAATCCGTCATCAACCGTATTGGCGGCAGTTCAAACTGTACCGTCGGGTGCCACCCAGTGGCAAAGTCGCCATGACCTTCGCCCTCACGGGCATCGGCAGCAGCTACATCGACGACGTCAAAATCGAACAACTGCAACCGGTGCAATAGTTTAGCGCGAACCTCATGGTAGTTCGCCTTGTCAAAAGGCGGGTGGACGGTATCGTGGAGGTGTTGAAAAATTGCCGCCTTAGCTCATTTGGTAGAGCGATGCTTTCGTAAAGCATAGGTGCCGGGTTCGAGTCCCGGAGGCGGCTTCTGAATCGACGCCGTGAGGTCAAATCCCTCACGGCGTTTTTCGTTTTTCACTCATCTGAAACGAGCACGAAGCGTCAGCGAGTGTTCACAATCAACAAACAGAAATACAAAGACACTCGCTTACGCTTCGTGCTCGTTTCAGAAGGGAGTCCAACATGTCTGCCCCTTTAGCGTACTTCATCACATTCAGTACCTATGGCAGTTGGCTACATGGTCGTGCTACTGGTTCGGTCGATCTCAAGAACAACGCTCCTGGCACTCAATTTCTCCAGGCGAATCCAGCATTGGAACGGCAATCTCGGGCGAAGATGCGACAAGAGCCTTACTTGTTAGATCCTCGCCGCCGGCAGGTTGTCCTCAAAACGATTCTCGAAGTTGCTGCACATCGAAAATGGCATTTGTGGGCCGTGCATGTCCGCAGCAATCACGTCCATGTTGTCGTGACTGCGGATTGCAAACCAGAGAAGGTCATGATCGATCTGAAAGCCTGGGCAAGTCGGAGATTGCGGGAACAATTTGACGAAAGCCCTGATCGCGACCGTTGGACAGAGCATGGCAGTACTCAGTGGTTGAATGACGAAGAGGATTTTCAAACTGTTGTGAAGTATGTCTTGGATGAACAGGGCGAACCGATGGAGAGACACGACGGCCGCTAATTGCCGAATTGAATCTCACGAGCACGAAGCGTAAGCGAGTGAATCCCACCATTCGCAGCACGAGGGATGGTTTGTGTGATTCCACTCGCTGACGCTTCGTGCTCGTTTGTGGTGGTTCCCTACACTGGAAGCATGGTTCCCAAACAACTGCCTGCGTTCGCTGTCATTGCCCCCGAGGCTGGGCACACTCTGGCCAAGGTGCTGCGCTCGCGGCTGCATGAATCGCGGCCTTCGTGGAAGGAAGTGCGCGCGGTCATTGAGGCTCGGCGGGTCAGCGTTGCTGGGGAGATCTGCACAGATGAGGCTCGCCGGCTGGAAGAAGGCGAGATGGTGGAGTTGCTCGCCAACCCCAAGATGCTGCCCAAAGAAGCCCACCCCGAACGGCTCGTGTTGCGACATGTTGATGAGCATCTCGTGGTCGTCGAGAAGCCAGCGGGGTTGAACACCGTGCGGCATCCGAGCGAGTTGGAATGGTCCGAAGAGCGACGGCGAAAGGTGCCGACGCTTCAGGACCTGACACAATTCGCCATCGCCCGCAAACAGAACCGCAAACCCGCCACACTCACCCCGCTTCGCATCGTCCACCGGCTTGACAGAGAGACGAGCGGGCTGCTTGTGTTCGCCCGGAGTGCCATCGGTGAGCGGGAACTGGGCCTGCAGTTCCGCAAGCATACGGTGGTACGGCGTTACATCACGATCGTCCCTGGGGTGTTCTCGCCGCAGATGATCACGTCACATCTCGTGCCCGATCGTGGCGACGGCCGACGAGGAAGCACGACTCTGCCCGACGTCGGCAAGAAGGCGACGACGCACGTCTTCTTCGAAGAGCGGCTCAATGGTTACTCGCTGTTATCGTGCCGACTGGAGACCGGGCGGACGCACCAGATTCGCATTCACCTCTCGGAGGCGGGGCACCCGATCTGCGGGGATCGCGTCTACTGCAAGCGATTCAACAAACCGGACATCACGGACAACAGCGGTGCCGAGCGGCTGGCCCTGCATGCCGTGGAGTTGGGCTTCGTTCACCCCACGACGGGGGTGAAGATGCATTGGGACATGCCACTCCCACCGGACATGCAGAAGCTCTTGGATCGCCTTCGTGGGACTACTTCTTAATCTCGTAGGCTTTGATCTTGCGATCGAGCGTTGATCGCTCGATGCCGAGGATTTCTGCCGTGCGGCTCTTGTTCCAATCGGTGTGCTGTAGCGTGCGGATGATGTGCTCTTTCTCCAGTTTTTCGAGGCTCTGCGGCTCGAATTCAACCGGATCGGCCTTCACTTCCAACAACTCTAACGGTGACAGCCAGATGTCACTGTCGTCGATCATCGCCTGATTCGAAAGGGCGACCGCCCTTTCGATCACGTTCTTGAGTTCCCGCACATTCCCAGGCCAGCGGTAGCTGGTGAGCTTCGAAAGAGCGGCGGGCGTGAAGCCGCGAATCTTGCGGCCCATCTCCCGGCTGTAGCGTTTCAAGAAGTGCTCAGCGATCAGGGGAATGTCATCGACGCGATCTCGAAGCGGTGGCACATCGAGTTGGACGACTTGCAAGCGGAAGTAGAGATCCTTGCGAAAAGTCCCCTCACGCACGGCTTCTTCCAGTGGCCGGTTGGTCGCGGCGACCACGCGGACATCGACTTGGATCGGCGTGTTGCCACCCACACGCTCGAACGGGTGGCCTTCGAGCACACGCAACAACTTCGCCTGGGTCGAGAGACCCATTTCGCCAATTTCATCCAGGAAGATGGTGCCGTGGTTGGCCGCTTCGAACTTACCCATCATCCGCTCGGTCGCCCCAGTGAAGGCCCCTTTTTCGTGGCCGAAAAGCTCGCTTTCGAGCAAGGTTTCGGTGAGGGCGGCACAGTTCAAGCAGACCATCGGCGAGTCTTTACGCGAGCTGCTGAAGTGGATGGCCCGAGCCACGAGTTCCTTGCCGACGCCGCTTTCGCCACGGATGAGAACTGTGGCTTTGGTGCTGGCCACCCGTTGAATTTGATCCTCGATCTTCCGCAACGGCCCGGATTGCCCGACCAGTTCGGAGTCGAGTTTCAATTGGTCTTTCAAGACGCGGTTCTCGACCGAAAGCCCCGTTTGTTTGCGGAGTCGTTGCCAGGCGGTGCCGAGTTGCTGGGCGACGGCGAGCGCGAATTCGAGGTCGTCGGTGTTGAGGTGTTCGTCCTTGCCAGTGTGGTAAAGATGTAAGAGGCCCAGGGACTTGCCCTCGTGCAAGATCGGCGCACAGATCAAGCTCGTGGCCCGGATATCCGCAACACTTTCCCGCTTCTTGAGTCGGTCGTTTTCGCCGATGTCCTCAGCGAGGACGGCTTGTTTTGAGGCGAGGACTTCCCGGCTGACGAACTGCGAGACCTTGTGATAGCCGGAGCGAAAGCTTGGCCTCGCTTGATACGCGACTGTGTCCAGTTCCTTGCCACCATCGCGAAGTTGGAGCACAGCGCCAACTTCGGAGGGTGTGGCTTGCAAGAGCGCCGTCAGGACCATCTCGGCCAACTCCGAGGAGACTTGGGCCTCGCCCATTTCGAGGGCCAAGCGGTAGAGGATGCTCAGTGCCACGGTCGTGGTCGGGCGCTCGACTTTGGGGGCCTGACCGACAGGCGGCATCGTGATCGTGGCGTCCGTCGGCGGTGGGACCGTGGGCAGGTACTTCGTCTGGCCCAGACGTTTGGTGATCGCGACGCCTTCGGTTTCGTCGGACTTGCGTGTCAGTTCGGGGAGCGAGGGGAGTTGCTCCAGGCTTTCCAAAAACAGATAGACCGCTCGCCCCAGGCGCACGGCGTCCCGCGGTTTCAACTGCGAGTCGCCTTTGCGGGGTTGCTCGTTGATGGTGACGCCGTTGAGCGAACCCAGATCGCGGATGACCCACTGGTCTCCGGTCGAGAAAATCTCAGCGTGGTTGCGGCTGCACAGATCGTCTTTCAAGACGATCCGATTGCTCGGCGCCCGGCCAATGGGGTAGCGGCTGCCGGGGATCAGCGGGTGAACATCGCCGAAGCCGTCGTCGCGAGTCAGCACGAAAAAGCCGGTGGGAGTCTGGTCCATATCAGTACTGTACCCAGCCCTGCAATTCGCAAAGCTGCAAAATCCAAGGTGGCCGCCACGGGTTCCACCCCGGGTACATGACGCTAAACACCGAAGCCGCAAAAGCCAACCCTGCCAAGACCCGGCCCATGACTGTCGAGCCAATGCGGTCCATGATCGGCAACAACCCCAAGACCCAGAGTGGCGTCAGCCAGATCAGCCAGCGAGCACAGCAACTGAAGCCGCCGTAGTTGTTGGTCTTGAGGATGTAATAAGCCATGACGACGATCGAGGCGAGGAACCCCAGCGACAGAATCAGGGGATAACTCCAGACGCGGTTGTTGGATTCACGCCGCAAGAGCCGCATGGCTTCGGGGATGGTGGCAATGCTCGTTTGCAGTAACCCGACCAAGGCGAAGAGCCAGACGGGAGTCAGGCTGAACCAACCATGATGGCCAAAGAGCACATGGAAGGCGTAAAGAGACTTCCGTTCGTCGGCGAAGTCGATGCCCAGGCCAGTCTTCGGGCCGGGGTCTTTGAGCTTCAGCCAATGGCTGCCGGGGTATTCGTACGGCCCGGCGGCTTTGCCGAACTCCGAGTAAGCGAGGTTCCATTGCCCGAGGGCGAGGTAGTTCGTCAGGAGTAGCGCCGCGATCGGGATCAACAACCCCGGGAGAAAGGACGTCATCGCGCGACCCGTTTTCACCCACAGAAGTGGCACGAGCAGGCCTATCGCAAGGGCCGCACTTGGAAGTTCAAAGGTGACGAGCCAGCCGGCAAAGAACCCGGAGACGAACCACTCCCACGTCGCCCCTTTGGCCCCTTCACGCAGCAAGGGATAGATAGCAAAGATGACGCAGTAAGTGCCGAGGGTGTGGTTGTTGAGAGACATCTGAAATGGGACAATAAACGTCCCACAGGCCGCGACCGCGAAGGCAAAGACTTTGGCGAAGTCACCGGAGCCATAGCACTCGATGAGTTTGGCGATGAGCACGAGATACACAATCAGTGGCAACACATTGAAGGTGATCAAGACAATCGAGACGACCCACCAACGATGCTTGTCGAGCGTCAGCCCGCCCAGGCGGTTGAGCAGGAAGTATTCCCCCGCGACGAGTGTCGTGAAGAGCGGTGGTTTCGAGGAGTAGAAGATGCCCGTTTCGGTCATCATGATCTTGTCGAGGCTTTGGTAGCCGTCTTGGAAGATGATGCCCGAGTCCTTGTACTCCGTCTGCGAGGTGAAGTTCTCGCGTTTGCCGATGACGTATGTCTTCTCCTCGACGAGGGCTTTCACGGTCGCCCAACGGGAGCGATCATTCGAAGCAAACGTCGGCATCGGCTCCGGGCGAATCGTCGGCCAGACACGCTTGGGGATCGCCAGTGGCTCGCGGTCGTTGCCATAGCTCACCGCCGTCGGTGGTTTGTAGCGGCTCGGCTCGTAGACGTTCTCGACACCGACGATCTTGGCGACACTGAAGCCCACGATCAGGCAACCGAGAAGCCAGTAGATGCTCTGGCGCAGCATGGTGCTCGCATCCGAGGAACTAGCCACGTGGAGCCTCCGTTTCGGGCCGCAAGGTCTCGGCGATGAGGTAAGGAGACGACTCGTGAGCGGTGCGTGTCAGGAGCAACTCGGCGAGCAACCCCATGAAGAACGCTTGCCCCGCCAGAATGCTCAGAGCGAGGCTGACCAGCAAACTCACTAACCCCAGATATTGCCAGCTCGTCGCCAAGCTCAACACCAGCGCGAGCAGGAACAGCACCGAGGCCCCAAACCCGACGATGACCGCGAAGCTGCCGAAAGCATGCAATGGTCGCCGGCCATATTCGGTCGTGAAACGCACGCCGAGCATATCGAGGAAGCCTTTGAGGTACCGCTTGGCGCCGAACTTCGAGTAGCCGAATTTCCGCGGGCGATGGTTCACCACCATCTCGCCGACGCGGAACCCCTTGGCTGCGGCCAGCACGGGGACGAAGCGATGCAACTCCCCATAGAGCTGGACGTTTTTAACGACTTCCCGCCGGTAGACTTTGAAGCCACAGTTGTGGTCGTGGAGCTTGACCCCCGTCACTCGGCTGACCATCGCATTGAAGATGCGGCTCGGGAAGACCTTGTAAGGCGGATCGTTGCGGACTTGCTTCCAACCACTGACGACACCGAAACCTTCGTTCAACTTGGCCAAGAACTTGGGCACTTCAGCGGGGTCGTCTTGCAGGTCCGCGTCGAGGGTAAAGACCACGTCGCCAGTTGCTCGCTCGAAGCCCGCTTGCAAGGCCGCGGCTTTACCGAAGTTCCTCTGGAAGCGCACCCCACGCACCCGGCTATCTTGCACCGAGAGCGCCGAGACGACTTGCCAAGAGTCGTCGGTGCTGCCGTCGTCGATGAACCAGATTTCGCCCTGGGACTTCGGCAAGGTGGTGAGTACATCACTGAGCTGGCGATGGAGTTCACCGAGGCTTTCGCGCTCGTTGTAAACGGGGATCACGAAGGAGATCCGTGGCGGAGAATCACTGGTTGGCATGAATCGTGGCACTCCTCCGGCCCCAGAACCATAGCAGAATCGAAATCGCGGCTTCGAAGAGCGTCCAGGTTAGCCGAAGAACCAGCGCCGCGACAATCGCAAACCCCGTCACCGATTCCGCAAAGAACGGTTGCAACTGAACCGCGAGCATCCGCTGCAAGAGTTCCTCGCGTGCTCCCAACCCGCCCGGAAGGATGATGGCGATGAACCCCGAAATGTAGGCGATCGCATTGGCCCCGAGGAGTCCGTAGCCCAGTTCGGGGGTTAGAGGGATGGCGTTGGTGGTCATGCCGCAGAGGGCAAGGTAAACACTGAAGCCGAGTAAACACCAACCGACACACCCTTGCAGCAAGCCCAACACCAGTAAGCGAAACGGCGGTTTGGGGACGATCGTCTGTTCGGGTCCACGGACTTTGCGAGCGATCCGAATGGCGAGGCGGTTCAAGAGAATTGTGCCGATCGGCATTGAGGCAACGGCCGCAATCGCCAACCACTTCGCCGAGCCGGCCTCGAAAACCAACCCCGACCAGGGCAAGAAAATCGCCCCGACCATCGCCCCAGCGGCCATGCTGGTGACCGTCTCGTAGACCCCCACGACGCCCACGACCGTCGGCGTGAGGTTGTAATGCCGAAGGATCATCATCCGCAACACAATCACCCAGGCTTTACCGGGCACATACTTCCCGACCTGGCTGACAAAGTACGCCCGCAGTGCCGTGAACCAGGAGATGTTGCCGCCCTGCCCACGCAGCAGTTGGTAGAAAAAGGTGGCCCAGATGGTGTGAGCCGCGAGGTAAAGCAACCCGGCAGGAATCAGGTACTCAAATCGCAGGGTGAGCTGATCGGATTGAAGCGGGTTGGCAGACAGCAATCGGTAAAAGTGCCAGCCAAAAGCCGCGATGATGGCCACGGCCAGCACCGCTTGGAAGATTTTGAAAAACCGTTTTCGACCTGGAGACATCGGTACTCTTTAGGCATTCAGCAAGTAATGATTCATCCAACCGTCCGATGTCACTTTTGTTCCCTCTGCCCATTGAAGCATCGGTATGGTCACAAAAGGCAACCTCATCCCCTCAACCCCCTTCTCCACGTCGGAAAAGGGGGAGGAAAACCCGCTGAAAACAAGCCAATTTCGCAATTTCTGGCACCCCTCTCCGCTTCGGAGAGGGGCTGGGGGTGAGGTTGTCTTTTCAAGCCTGAACCTCAAGCCTTCGGGCGTTGTTTCAGGCGGAGTGTGATGGCATCCAGGATATCGGCCTCGACAGGGAACTCGCCTGTCTCCAGTTTGGAGTAGATGAGTTCTCCGTTGATGGTGACCTCAAAACAGCCCCCGGCATCGGGGATCAGTTCGAGGCCAGTGATGCGACGTTTGAAACCGGACAAGACGAGGCCACTCAAACTGAGGGCTTTCGGCTCGTAGTTTCACATCGCGCAGTAGCGAATCGACAGTTTCATGATCACCTCAGATGGTTACTTGCGGGCAATGGCTTTTTGCACGGCGGTGCCGAGGTCGGCAGGCGTTGGCGCGACTTCGATGTTCGCGGCCTTGAGGGCTTTGATCTTGTCATCAGCGCTGCCGCTGCCACCGGAGATGATCGCGCCGGCGTGACCCATACGGCGACCGGGAGGAGCCGTCTGCCCGGCGATGAACGCGGCGACTGGCTTCTTGACGAACTTCTGGATGTACTCCGCGGCTCGTTCTTCGGCCGTGCCACCGATTTCGCCGATCATCAGGATCGCTTCGGTGCCAGGGTCGTTCTCGAACATTTCGAGCAGATCGGTTTGGATCGTACCGATGATCGGGTCACCACCGATGCCGACGCAGGTCGATTGGGTGTAGCCCAAGCCCGAGAGTTGGAACACGGCTTCGTAGGTCAAGGTACCCGATCGGCTGATGATGCCGATGCCCTTCTTGCCTTCTGGAGTCGGCTTGTGAATGTAACCGGGCATAATGCCGATTTTGCATTCGCCAGGGGTGATCACCCCTGGGCAGTTTGGCCCGATCAGGCGGATGCCCGATTTGCCTTGCACGAACCGCTTGGCCTTGGCCATGTCGAGAACGGGGATGCCTTCGGTGATGGCAACGATGACCTTGATGCCCGCATCCGCGGCTTCCATGATTGCGTCTGCAGCGCCAGCGGCAGGGACGAAAATCATCGTGGCGTCAGCGCCCGTTTTGCGAACGGCTTCGTGGACGGTGTTGAAGATCGGCAACGATTTACCGGAATCTTTGCCGGACCAAGTCTGGCCACCCTTTTTCGGGGTCACGCCGCCGACGAACTGGCTGCCATAGGCGAGGCACTGATCCGTGTGGAAACTCCCCGCCGAACCGGTGATACCCTGACAGAGAACCTTTGTATTTTTGTTGACGAGAATGCTCATCGAAAACCTCGGGGAGTGATACTCAATCCTCTCTTTTTAGGATTCACTCTGCAATCGGCGAGGTAAGGAACAGCTTTCCTCTGTGTATGATGAAATGTCGTGACTTACTCAATCGCTCAGGAGCCTGACCATGGACGAAACGCAGTTCCCGACCAAAAACAGCACCCCCAACAAGAAACTCACGTGCGAGATGCTGAACGGCATCCTCGCGGATTCCTTAGACCTCGTCACGCAGACGAAACACGCCCACTGGAACGTGAAAGGCCCACACTTCATCGCTCTCCACGACCTCTTCGACAAACTCGTGGACATGTTCGATGAACCGATCGACGACATCGCGGAGCGCATCGTGCAACTCGGGGGCATCGCCGAAGGCACCATCCGCAACGTGGCGACCGTCTCAAGAATCAAAGAGTTCCCCGGCAAGACCTTTGCGGGGCTAACCGTCGTGGAGGCTCTCGTGGATCGCTACGCCGCCCTCGCCAAGACCACCCGCGACGCCATCGACTCAGCCGCAGGTGCTCAAGATGCCGATACCGCCGATATTCTGACCGGGTATTCGCGTGATCTGGATAAGGCTCTCTGGTTCCTAGAAGCTCATCTGCAGGGGTAGAATGGTAAGATGATATCGCACGAACTCGCGGAGGGATAGCTTTGAAACGGACCATGATGAAGTCCAAAATACACCGGGCCACGGTGACCAGCACGGCACTCCACTACGAGGGGAGCCTGACCATCGACGCAGACCTCCTCGAAGCGGCGGACATACTGCCTTTCGAGCAGATCCACGTCTGGGATGTCACCAACGGCACCCGTCTGGTGACGTACGCTTTGCTGGGTGAACGCGGCACCGGCGTGATCCAGGTCAACGGCGCGGGTGCTCACCTCATCCAGACCGGGGATTTGGTCATCATCGCCACGTTCACCGAAATGGAGACTCCTGCCGCGAAAAAGTACGAGCCCACGGTCATCTTCGTCGATTCCAAGAACCGAATCACCCCCGCCAAGAGCTAACTATCGAGGTGCCGCCATGAACGCCGCCAGCTTGGAGCCAACGAGCACAACCCCTCCACCCACCCCAGCACGAATGACAGCCGAGGAGTTTTTTGCGAAGCACGAAAACGACCGCGTGGAGCTGGTACGAGGTGTTGTGAAGGAGATTCCACCGATGCCACTGTCTTTGCATGGGTACGTTTGCAGTCTGATGGGGTTTTTCCTCACCCAATTCGTGCGTGAAAACAACTTGGGGAGAGTCTTTAGCAACGACAGCTTCGTGAAAGTCAGCCAAGACACTGTCTACGGTCCGGATGTGGTTTATGTCTCGTACACTCTCCTCGCACCTGGAAAGCTTCCAAACACCTTTCTCAATTTCATCCCAGAACTCGTCGTCGAGGTTCGCTCTCCTTCGAATACCTGGACTCAATTGTTAGAAAAAACAGGGGACTACCTAGATGCAGGGGTGACTGCGGTGGTACTCGTGAACACGGATCTGGAAGCATTGTCAGTCTACCGAGCGGGGTTCAGCCAAGAGGACCTCAGCATCAACGACGACCTGACACTGCCGGACATCTTGCCTGGGTTTACTTTGCCTGTCCGTAAACTCTTTGAGTGATGAGGTTGCGAGCGACGAGGAATGATGATGCGGGTGACGAATATCTCAGGCTACTTGTTTGCTGCGCTCACGGATTTGAAGCCGTTCCGCGAGAGCCTGATCGAATACTGCCAAACGAAGCAATTGAAAGGCACGATCCTGCTCAGCACCGAGGGAGTGAACCTCTTTGTCGCAGGAGAGCGGGGCGCCATTGATGGTTTGCTGGAATTGGTCCGGGTGGTGCCAGGGTTGGAGGGGTTTCAAGCGAAGTTTAGCGAGAGCGAAGAACAGCCGTTTTCGCGGATGCTCGTCAAGATTAAGAAGGAGATCATCGCTTTCGGAGTGCCTGGAATCGATCCTGCCCAGCGAACCGCTCCGAAGCTCGCGGCCCAGGACTTGAAACGTTGGCTCGATGAAAAACGCCCCGTCACACTGCTCGATACTCGCAACGACTACGAAGTCTCGTTGGGCACATTCCAGAATGCCTTGCCCATCGGCATCGATCACTTCCGAGACTTCCCCGATGCCGTTGCCAAACTTCCGGCGGAGATGAAGAAACAGCCCATAGTCATGTTCTGCACCGGTGGCATTCGCTGCGAGAAAGCGGGGCCTTACATGGAGTCGGTCGGGTTCGAGCAGGTCTTCCAACTTGATGGGGGCATCTTGAAGTACTTCGAGGAATGCGGCCAGGAGCATTACGATGGCCAGTGTTTCGTCTTTGATAAACGGGTCGGGCTAGAAGGCACCCTCGAAGAATCAGGGGTCACGCAGTGCTACGTCTGCCAGGCGGTGCTGAACCCCGAGGAAGCCGCGGATGCAAAGTATGTCGTGGGTGTTTCGTGCCCACACTGTTATCGGTCGCCAGAAGAGAAGCAGGCTGATTCACTCGAAGCTCATCGGGCGAAGTTGAAAACCATCTCGACACCATTGCCAGGGAGTGTGCCATACTCGAACCTGCGGCCACTCAACGTGCCGGGGGAGTATGCTGGGCGGACGCTTCTGGAGTTTTTGACGCAGGTCTTCCCCCACATCCCACACGACGAGTGGGAACGCGAATGCGAGGCGGGGAACCTGCTCGACACGGGCCATCAGTCCATGGCCGCGTCTCGCATTCTGCGAACCGGTGAGCGATGCTTTCGGCGACAGCCCATGGCCGCGGAACCGGATGTCAACGCGGACATTCAGATCCTCCACGAGGACGAAGCAATCATCGTATTGGCCAAGCCGGCTCCGTTACCGATTCACCCGAGTGGGCGTTTCCACAAGAATACGCTCAGTGAGATGTTGAATACGGTCTACGCTCCGCAGAAACCACGCCCAGCTCACCGGTTGGATGCCAACACCACAGGTGTCGTGGTCTTCACCCGCACAGCTCACTTTGCACGACTGGTGCAGCCACAATTCGAACGCGGCGAAGTGAAAAAAGTCTACCTAGCGCGGGTCATCGGGCACCCGTCGAGTGATCGCTTCTCGTGTGATGCGGCGATCAGCCCAGAGGCGGGTGAAGCGGGTTCACGGACCACTTTGGAAGGCGGACTCGCCGCTCGGACCGAGTTTGAAGTGCTGCACCGTTACACCGACGGCACGACACTTTTGCGTGTCGTGCCCCTGACGGGGCGTACCAACCAAATCCGGGTCCACCTTTGGCACCTCGGCTGGCCGATCGTTGGCGATCCGACCTACCAACCAGGCCAGAAAATCGGCTCGACGCAGACCCACGACGTGGACGCCGAGCCGCTTTGCCTTCATGCCCAGCAACTCACTTTCCGTCACCCGTTGACGGGCCAGGAAGTCACCTTCCAGGCCATGCCACCACGCTTCGCGGACATTCCGAGTTGAACTCAGTCGGTCTTGGGCTTCGACTGACCTTCCAAGCGAGCGATCTTCTCGCGGACTTCCTGGAGGGTCTTTTGCATCTCCTTGACGCTCTCATCGTACTGCTTCATCTGCTTGTCGCGGCTCTCTTTTCGCTCCTGGTCATGAGCTTGATTGCGGTCGAGTTCGCCACGCATTTTCGTGAGTTCATCCCGGCTCGCCTTCAACTCCTGGACCATCATCTGCAGTTTGTCCTTGAAGACTTCCAGTGAGCTGATGTCTTTCTTCAACGTGTCTGTGATGATCGACTGATCCTTCTTCATCGAGTCGAAATCCGCCGTCATCCGAGTCAGGCGTTCTTTCAAGCCATCGAGTTCGGTGCGATAGCCGGTGACTGTTCCGGTCTGGGCGTTGCCTTGGGTCTGCATGGTTTTGATGCCATCCCAGACGGTCGTCATCCGCAGGTTGAATTCATCCTTGCGGATCAACTCGGCCCGTGCTTCATTTGACTTGGCCACTTCCGCCCGCAGGTCGGTATTGGCCCGGTTGAGGTCCGCACGGAGTTCGGTGATGTTGTTGGCCAGATTGTTGTAAATCGTGACTCCGCCGAGGGCGAGAATACTCAAGATTGTCCCGCCAAAGATTCGCCACCACATCGCAAAGCGGTCTTCTTTGGCGTGCGCAGATTCGTTCGACGAGTTCATCGCAGCCAGGCGAAAAGCCTGATAATCCACCGGAATCGTTTGAACAGCTCCGCCGCCGACTTCCGTATTGTCCTGGTCGATACGCTTCATGCTCACGACGTGTTTCCCCCGTTTTTTGACGATCACCAACATTTGCATCCTGCCTTCCCCCGGCAGGAACGAAGGAAATAACAACACTTGCGCCAGAATGGAAGGTGGACCAACGAATGATGACTTCTGGCAGTTGGGCTGGCGGGCCGGTGGAAGTCTGGGTAAGTTGTCTGGGCTTCCTGGTTTGAGGTGCTGTTGAGATGATAGGCCACGTGAAGGCCATTTGGGACTATCGTCATTTCTGGCTCTCGCTGGTCCGGATGGATCTGCGAACCAGATATCGACGTTCGGTTCTCGGATTGGGTTGGTCAGTCTTGAACCCGATATTGATGAGCGCCGTGATGGTCCTGGGCTTCAGCAAATTCATAGGTATTCACGATCCGTGGGTGTTTGCGTCGTTCTTATTGCCTGGAATGTGCGCTTGGGACTTCATGCGAAATAGCATGTCCAGTGGCTGCATGGCCCTGATTCATAACGAATCGTACATTCGGCAATGCCCATTACCCTACGGCATCTACCCGCTGCGAACCGTCGCGGGGACCAGTATCCACTTCATGATCACGATCACGGTGACCATCGTGATTTGTTGTCTTTTGCAAGGCTCAACGGCTGCTCTGGAAAATGCGTGGTTGTTGCCGCCAATCATCTTGATGATGTTCATCTTTTGCTGGGGTTTGGCGGCGATCTTGGCGTTTGCGACAGCTTACTTCCACGATACGCATCATCTGGTCGACGTGGGGATGGCCTTCATCTTCTTTCTGACGCCGATTATCATGAAACCAGATCAACAGCTGAGTTTCCTGAACGATTTCAACCAGTTCAACCCGTTCACGGTGTTCATTCGGCTGGTGCGGCATCCGCTCTACGATCACTCCCTGCCGACCATGGACCTCTGGCGTCAAGGGGCGGGGCTGACCGCCATCGTCTTTGCAATCGCTTGCATCGTCATTGGGGCGCTTCAAAAGAAGGTCATTTTCCAGCTTTAATTGCCTACCCGAGGTTGTGGCTTACCTGATGGCGAAGATCGAACTGAAAGACGTGAGCCTGACATTCACCATCCGCCAACAGCGGAAGGTGTCGTTGAAAGAGTATCTGACGCGGATGCTCTTCCTGCCCTCACGCAACCCGAAAGTCGCGGTCCATGCCCTCTCGCACCTCAACATCGAAGCGAAGGATGGAGACCGTATCGGCGTCATTGGCCACAACGGTGCTGGGAAATCGACGCTGCTCAAGATGCTCGCTGGCGTCTACCCACCGACCGGTGGCACACGAATTGTCGAAGGGCGAATCTGCTCACTCTTTGACATCTCCCTCGGCTTCGAGTTCGAAGCCAACGGCTGGGAGAACATCAAGTACCGGGCGTATCTCATGGGGGAAACTCCACGTAGCCTGGACAAGAAGATGAACTCCATCGCGGAGTTCAGCGAACTGGGGGACTTCCTCAATATCCCTGTACGCTATTATTCGAGCGGGATGCTGGTGAGACTGGCATTCTCGATCTCCACGGCTGTGAACCCCGAAGTCTTGCTCATCGACGAAGTACTCAGCGCAGGAGACATGTCGTTCCAGATCAAAGCCCGCCAACGCATGGAACAAATGATGGAAACGGCGAGGCTCATGGTCCTCGTCACTCATGAGGTCAACTCCGTGCAGGACATCTGCAACCGTGCGATCTGGATGCAACATGGCAGTATCGTCATGGATGGGAAGCCGAGCGAAGTGGTTGAGGCCTATCAGAAGAGTATGTCCGCACCCGCCGAGACTCACCACGTTGGTGGTGGCATGACCGACAACCAAGTGACCGAAACCCCGACCACCCTATGACCGCGCCCGACGCGATCCTCTACACCGTGATCGTCGTCAATTACAACGGCCTGAAACACCTCGCGGGGTGTTTGCAGGCGCTTTCTGAGCAGACTTTCCCCGCTTTCCAGTACGAAGTCCTGATCGTCGACAATGCCTCGGTCGATGGCTCCGTGGCATGGCTACAACAACACTACTCCCGATATCGACTGCTTCGCTTGCCGACAAATGTCGGCTTCGCCCAGGCCAACAACATCGCCGCGAGTCATGCCCGTGCAGACTGGCTGGTGCTCTTGAACCACGACACCCTCGCCGACCCATTCTGGCTCGAAGAGATGCACAACGCGCGGATTCGAACCGGGTCTGCCGTCGCGGCCAAGCTCGTGCTGAGCCACGAACCGACGCGGTTGAACAGCGCCGGGCTGATGCTGTTACGCGACGGTCGTGGAGCGGATCGTGGGTTCTTGCAACCTGACCACGGCCAATACGAACGGACCGAACCGGTCTTCATGGGTTGTGGTGCAGCGATCATGTTGCCGAAACCGAGGGCTGGGCAGCTACTTCCTGCCGATTACTTCCTCTACTACGAAGACCTCGCCACCGGCTGGGCGATGCAGAAGCAGGGTCGACCGGTGGTCTATGCTCCGCGGGCACTCGTCAGACATGCCGTCGGGGCGACCCAGCGCGAAGCGACACCGTACTTCCACTTCCTCACCCTTCGCAATCGCTGGCTGACGGCGGCGATCCACGGCGGCGCTTTCCTGACTGCTGCGATCACTCTGATCATCCTAGTCAAGTGTCTCTTGGCGATCGTGGTGAAGCGTGACAGGGCCTTGTCACTGGCTTTGCTACGTGTGCTTCCTTCGGGGGCGTGGTTGTACTTACGGCATCTCTGGAGAACTCACGTGATCGGTGCGGCGTCATGAAAGTGCTCCTCAACGGCCTGCCGGCTCTGAAACCCAAGACCGGCGTCGGGTACTACACAACGGAATTGACCCGGGCGCTGCGTACAGAGTTTCCCGAGAGTGACTTTACGCTTTACCCTGGTGACACCTTTCGCCAGCTTTGGCAGTCTCGCCCCACGAAGTCAGGAAAGCCGACTAGCGGACAACCTCACTGGGCCTGGGCCAAGGACTTTGCCAAGGCCCGTGTCCGAGATGCTCTCACGTTGCACTTCGGCACGTACTCACGCTGTTACCCGTTCGACATCTACCACGAGACCAACTTTATCCCCTGGCCCAGTGGCTTGCCGACGGTGCTGAACGTCCATGATCTCTCGGTCTTGTTGCACCCGGAATGGCATCCAGCGGATCGAGTTGGCCATCACACCCGCCGATTCTTGGAAAGCCTACGCCATGCCGATCGTGTTCTGACCATCTCGGAAGCGGTCCGCCGAGAGGTGATCGAGGTCTGTGGGTTGCGACCCGAGCAGGTTACGAACATCTACTGTGGCATCAGCCCGGCCTTTCGCCCGATGACCGTGGCGGAACTGGCCCCGATGCGGGTGGAGTACGACTTGCCAGGCCCGTATTTCCTCAGCCTGGGCACCATCGAGCCACGCAAGAACCTGGAGACCTCGCTCACCGCGTACTTGAAGCTACCTCCCGAAGTGCGACGTGCGTGCCCTTATGTGCTGGCCGGGCCGTGGGGTTGGAAGTCCGAAGGAGTGCGGACGATCTACGAACGGGCTGGGCCAGATTCGGGGGTCCGCGTCTTGGGTTACGTCTCCGAAGCCCACCGCCCCGCACTCTTGGCGGGGGCGGTGGCACTGGTTTACCCGAGCTTTTATGAGGGCTTTGGCTTGCCGCCTGTGGAGAAACTGGCCAGCGGCGGGGCGGTATTGGCCTCGACTGCGGAAGCCGTGCGGGAAGTGTGCGCGGAGCATGCGACCATACTCCCACCCAGGGATGTGGCCGCTTGGCATGATGCCATGCGGGAACTTGTGCAGCACGGAGACTCTGGCTCCGCGAGCCAACGGATTCAGCACGCGGCTCAATTCACCTGGACGCGGGCCGCTCGGGAGACGTTTGCGGTTTACGAAGAGGTCAGGCGAGAAAGAGCCTCGGCGTAGCGCTTGGCGGTCTGCTCGATGATTTCTTCGGGCAGATCGGGCGGTGGGCTGGCTTTGTCCCAGGTCGTGGTTTCGAGCCAGTCCCGCAGATACTGCTTGTCGAAAGAGGCAGGAGAGGAACCTGCTCGGTAACTCTCCGCTGGCCAGAAGCGGGAACTGTCTGGCGTCAGCACTTCGTCGATCAAAATGACTTCGCCACTGGGCAACGTGCCAAACTCGAACTTGGTATCCGCGATGATCACACCACGCTCGCGGGCATACTCCGCGGCTCGGCGGTAAAGCGAAAGCGTGTCCGAACGCAGCTGACTGGCCAGTTCCGTTCCGAGTTGTTGGCTCATCACCTCAAACGAGACGTTTTCGTCATGTTGGCCCAGTTCGGCTTTCGTCGCGGGGGTGAAGATCGGCTCGGGCAACTGGCTCGCTTCTTGTAGCCCCGCTGGGAGGGTGATGCCACAGACAGTGCCTGTCTTCTGATATTCTTTCCAACCCGTTCCGAGCAAGTAGCCACGGGCGACACATTCGAAGGGGATCACTTTCGCTTTCCGCGAAAGCATCGTCCGATTGGCGTAAGGTGCAAACTCCGCTGGTAATGGATCGAGAAGCCGGTGGTTGGGCACCTTCAGCCAGTCGAGCCAGAAGTGAGTCATGGCCGTGAGCAGTGCCCCCTTGCCTGGGATGCCTTGCGGCATCACCCAGTCAAAGGCACTGATGCGATCCGTGGCCACGATCGCGAGCTGATCCCCCAGATCGTAGACATCCCGGACCTTGCCTCGGTAGGGACTCAGGTTCGGGATGATGGTTCGCAAAATCGCAGTCATCGGCATTAGCTCAAGTAGCTGGTCGGGGAGGGTTGCCAGAACATATCGACCGGGTCACGGGTGTCGGCTTCACTCTCGTTGTCATCTTTGAAGAGGTGCAAGACCCGCAGTCGGCTCATACCGAGGTAATCGTTTTCATCGTAGTCTTCGCCATCCGTGCGGACCGCGATCCAATCTCGGCGTGGTTCGTCAGGCACACAATCATGCATCACGACACGGGCTTTCGGCACGTTCGGCAGGTTGTGCTCTTCGAGCCGTGTTGCCCCATCGTTCTGATCGTAAATCTCAAAGAGACTGCGAACGAGTGCTTCAATGCTCCGGTATTTCACGCCATCTTCGATCAGGATGACATCCACCTGTAAAGCCCGAAAGACCTTGTTCAAATGCTGCCGAACCCGTGGATGGAAGACGCTGAAATACATCCCACTCACAGCCTTCGGGGCCGGTGAAGCATTCATACGCCTTTGTGGTTCTTCGTAGCTCAAGTTCCCTTGAATCCAGAGATGGGGGGAGAACTGATAGACTCCACCCTTGCGTTTTCGAGTCCGGAAAGCCCGTCGGAATAGCCGTCGCATCCCCCGGTAGGCCCCACGACGCAGTCGCAGTTCATCTCGCCGACGTAAACGGAACAAGACATCTTCGTGAGTCAAGTCCTCGACACTGAGCTTGAGTGGCCAAGTCGGTTGGAACTCAAAGGCTTCCGACCGTTCTTTGGGAACGAGTTCAATCCGAAGGTCAGTCGCCTCGTAAACACTTCTGCTGACATAGGAGCGGAAGCCCGCTTTGCGGATCAGCTTGATCGCGCTTCGAAGTTGCTCGATCGAGACTTTCGAATCGATCGCGAGTTGTAACGGCATACGCAACGCAGGATCGACGCCGCGAATCGTCCAGAAGGTGTACGCAGCCATGGCCAAGAAGACGGGCAGCATCCAGGCCGCGATCGTGCCGAGCACACTGGTCAGTACCATCGGGTCCGCGACTTCGATCGTCGTAATCAATCGGCCACCACAGGCCGAGAGAATCAAGTTCGTGAGGAGCAGCATCAGGACTGTCAGGACACCGGCGGTGATTCGTGTGTCTGGTAGCGAGTAGATTGGTCGGCCAGGGGCACTGCGCCAGAGAACGGCCATATCTGCAGGGCGTGGAAACGAAGCGAGCAGGAAACAAGCCAGCGCCAACACCCCCGTCATACCCAATGGCACGACGACTGGGATGTAGCGAGCACTCAGTCCGACAAATACGAGGTAGGCAATCACTGCGAAGGCACGCCAAGTGAGGCGATCGGACCGGCTCTCCATTCGGCGGTTGAGTTGCCAGTCGATCATGAATGCAGTTCCAACCAGTGACCCAGCGATCGTGGCAATCAGTCCGACCCACAGCAGTGTGATGAACACGAGGTAAAGCGAGAACGAAGTCCACAACCCAAGATCACGCCAGCCTGCGGGCAACAACCACCAGACTGCCGCGGCCGTGCCCGTCCAGGTCAAAAGACCGAGTGCGAGGAACCAGGCCCCCGCTGGGAAACGCGTCGGGTAGGGTGGATCGTTGCGAAGATCGAGACCGTAGTTATTTTGGACTTGGGATTGCAGCCGTTTCAGAAATCCCTGGACCAGCGGATAGCCAGGGAGTGTTTTCAAAGGCCGACGTACTAACAAAGCTGCCAGGAGTGACGCGAGCAGGAGTGCGCCAATGAGGTCTTGGAAATCCGCTTTCGCCAGCCGGCCGATCAACTCGAGAGCCATGATGGTCAGCGCGAAAATGATCCAGCCGAGGGATTTCTGCCCAGGGATCCAGGCGACGAGCCGAGGGGGAACGAGCTTGAGTAATCGCATTGCTTTTCCATGACTCCGGGTCAGAAATGCTCTGACCGTGCCTCACGTCCCATTCTATCATCGGTTCTGTCGGTCTGAGGGAATAACCCGAGATTTTCGCCCGACCTTACAAACCGGACCCAGATTCCCAATTTCACCCATTTACCGGAGACAATCATGCCTGCCCACTCACTCAATAGCTACCTCCGTGATCAGCTTTCGGGCCTCAAAGAGAAAGGCCTGTACAAATCCGAGCGGCACATCGCCACGCCGCAAGACCCGTCGATCGAGGTCCAGGGCAAACAGGTCGTCAATTTCTGTGCCAACAACTACCTCGGCCTCGCCAACCATCCAGACGTTTTGGCAGCCGCTTTTGATGGTTTAAAAACCTGGGGATATGGGCTTTCGAGTGTCCGGTTCATTTGCGGGACGCAATCCATCCACAAAGTCGCGGAAAAGCAGATCGCTGACTTCTTCCGCAAGCAGGATTCGATCCTGTACATCTCGTGCTTCGATGCCAATGGTGGCTTGTTTGAGCCGCTCCTAGAAGCTCAAGATGCCATCCTCTCGGATGAACTCAACCACGCCAGCATCATCGATGGTGTGCGGCTCTGCAAGGCCCAGCGATTCCGCTACAAGCACAACGACATGGCGGATCTCCGGGCCAAGCTGATCGAGGCCAAATCCGCTCGCTTTCGCATGATTTTCACCGACTCGGTCTTTAGCATGGATGGCGACATCGCACGCCTCGCGGACATCTGCGAACTGGCCGACGAATTTGATGCGATCGTGGGCCTCGACGACTGCCACGGCACCGGACACTTGGGGGCCACCGGCCGGGGTGGGGCGGAGGCCGCTGGAGTGCTCGACCGCATCGACATCATCACCAGCACCCTCGGCAAAACCCTCGGCGGCGCCTCGGGTGGCTTCACCGCCGCCTCGACGGAAATCGTCGACTGGCTTCGCAACCGCTCCCGGCCGTATCTCTTCTCGAACTCCGTGCCACCAGCCCTTGTCGCCGCGGGCATGAAAGCCCTTGAGCTTTCCGGAGAAGCCACCGAGTTGCGGGAAAAACTCAACGCCAACACAGCCCGCCTCCGCCAGGGCCTCGAAGCCATGGGCTTCACTGTCAAACCCGGGCCGACGCCGATTCTCCCCGTCATGCTCGGCGACGCCGCCCTCGCTGGCAAAATGGCCGAGGCTCTGTTGAAACGTGGCATCTACGTCATCGGCTTCAGCTTCCCCGTCGTCCCCCAAGGCCAAGCCCGCATCCGCATCCAGGTCTCTGCCGCCCACACCACGGCGCAAATCGATCACGCCATCCGAGCCTTCGGCGAAGCCGGGCGAGAACTGGGAATCGTGGGGTGAGGCGAGCAGTCAATTGGTCTCAGACCACACACCCTGGGATACTGCCGGTGTGGCCTAATCCATTGATCAGGAGCGACTCTTGTGAAGAAAATCGCATTCGTCAAACACCTTCGTCGCCGAGGGTGTCAACTCATCAGACAAGGTAAGAAACACGAGTTTTGGGCTGGCCCGACCGGGAGTCGGGCCACCGCTCCTCGACACACCGAACTTCAAAATCCGTTGGTGAAGGCGATTTGTCAGCAGCTGCAGGTCAAGCTGCCTAACGAACTGGAGTGAAGTTAGGCAGTTAACGACTTGCGTTGGCGAGTCTTCTTGGTGCGAGTGTTGGGCATCTGGATCAATGCCAGTGCATCAGCAGCATTTTCGAAGGCTTCTTCGATTGTGTTGGCTTGAGTGATCAGTTCGGGGTGATAGGGTGAACGAACTACATAGCCTCCTTCAGGGCAGGGTTCCAGATGAAGAATTGAAGCCCCATCACTCACAATGAAAAAACTCTTCACGTCAAACTCCTGAAGTCGTGTTGAAATTGTACTCCAGAGACCCGGAGAAAACGACTCCGTCACGAGCTAGAATGCTCACTCGGGGATTGCCGGTACACCAGGGAGATGTAGCGACCTGTAGGTTAGATCGTGGCCAGATTCGGGCTGGTCTCCCCAGGGGCTGTCATCGTTCGGAAGCGCCCACGGAGGCGGCGGAGAGCTGCAAGTCCCAGGCTCCCAAAAGCGAGTAGGAATACGGCTGGGGGAGCAGGGACCGCGTTGACTTCGATCACGGCCACCTCATAGCCAGGGGCAAGGAAGTTCGCATCGGCGAAACGTGGTGTCGAGAGGATGTTGCCACCGGAGACGAAGCCAGGATGCAGCGCGACCATGCCGTTTTCGACGACGCCAGTGTTTGGCGAGCTTTGGCCGAAGAACGCTGTGTTCATGGGGACTTCGTCGTTCACTTCGGTACCAGCATCCCAAACCTGCGACCCCAGAACCCGCAACGCCGTTGTGCCCTGACGGGTGATGAGTTGACCAGTGGACGTGAAAAGTGGAATGCCGGTCGGGTTGCCAATGAAGGCGTCGTTACTCGGCAAAATCATCGAGGCGAAGGTGAAGAGGTTCTGGGTTGTCGGGTTCACGTTGAGCGTGAGGCGTACGGTTTGTCCTGGGGCGATGGGGCCACTGCCTGCGGTTCCCCCGATTCCACCCGAGGCCATCAGGGCATTCATCAGCATCGTTTGCGGGCCGCCATCTTCTGCAAGCCGCTCAAGGCCAGGCGATGCGGCCATCCCTGGTGTGAACAGCGAAAAGCCTCCACCGTGGGCTCCCAGAAACACCGGCGTGAGATGGGTGCCGTTCGCCGGGGCAACGTTGGTGATCGAGATCTCAACCATTTCCGCTTGCAGTGGATTCAACACCAACCCAGACACAAAAAGCATCAGCAAAATCCGAATCATCGACGATCCTCCCAAATGAACTTCGCCGGTGATGTTGGCGAATGGGGGATTGGTCGCTCGGGCAGGAAAATCCTTACAACCGATTCAGCCGGAACCTCGAATTTCTTGCCCCAGTCGCTTGTCGATCTTCGCACGACTCTCAGGCTTGAGGGATTCCTCGGTTAGGGTTGGTGTCTCTTCAAGCACCTGGTGGACTACGGAGATTTGCGCGAAATAACTGCGACACTTGGCACAGAGGACACGGTGGATTTTGGCATCAGCACGATCGAGCCAACGGAGTTCACCATCCAACTCCCGACTCATCAGCTCAACAGCATCTCGGCAATGGCGAATCATTCGGACGCTCCTGTTTCCGGCGGTGTTGGGGCAAGACCACGATCCGAAAGGCAACGCCACAGCCGGAACCGTGCTCGGTGAAGAAGAACCCCCAGGTGATTCGGCACGATACCCAACCTCTCACAGACGTCATGGGTCGATTCATCTTCGAAGTGCCAAAGCGTGATGACCTCACGAAGCCGCGCCGGGAGTTTCTCAGAGCACGATCTCAGAGCCAGGGAAAGCTCAGCAGATTCGAGCTTTTCTAATGAGTCACTTGGTGGTCGACGCCACTTTCCACTCGGTGTGAATTGCTCATCCAGCCAATCGTCTGGTTGTAACTCGACTCGTCGCTCGCGTTCGCGCACACGTAGCCGAAGCCAATCGAGAATCTTGTGCCGCATGATGCCCAGCAGCCAAGTCCTTTCCTGTGCCGCGCCAAGGAAGGTAGCCCGATCTCGCCAAGCGGCCAGCATCGTCTCCTGGACGAGTTCTTCGGCAACATCGACTTGTCGCACCTTGACGAGAGCAAAGCGATAAAGCGCATCCCCATGAATCGACAGGCTTTCACGAGCGTCCCACTTGTTCAGATCAGTCTCCCAAGTACTCAGGTGTGTCGAGATTCCGGCTATTATGGTCGATCGCCAAGCGAGAACATTACAGAATTCAGGCAAAAGATTGCCCAGAAGCAAGAGACAGCACCCAATGTTTCGGATCCATGAATCGCGCGAGGAACAGCGGCGCAATCGCTACCACCAGACTTCTCCGTAGAATCGTTAAGTTTTCCGTAACCGTTGCCGATAACACCAGGGAGATGAGGTGAACTGTTGGCCGATGCCAGCATTCCGCCTCTGGTTCAGGGGGACGGCAACGATGACGGCCAAGCGTTTACTCCTCAGGGGTCTCCTGGGCTGGGCTTTAGTGGGTAGCCTCTTCTCGGGTTCGGGCTTTGCTCAAACTCCGATGACGGACCCCAAGCCATTGAGTGCGGGCACCGGGTCGCCTTTGGCACCGATGACCACACCGATGACCACACCGATGAGCACAGGTACGGCCACCGCGCCGCTCCTGAGCACTATGCCTTACACTCCTGGCACGGCAGAGCCACTTTCGACGCTGACTGCACCTCCGGGCACGGTCATCGGTCAGGCGCATCCGCAGGCTCCTGGCGGGATCATGAACTCGAGCGCGGCCTGTTGCGGGCCAACGGGGGCCAACGGCCCCGTGACTTACGAACTTTACGTCCGTACCGGCCCCTCGCTGTTCGTTGGCGGTGGACCGGAACTGAGTGGTGCCACGGACTTCGGCTGGCTGGTCGAAGGCGGCGGACGGACTCTCTTTTTGAACCCCGAATGTGATGCCGCCTGGGCGATCGATCTCGGCGTGATGTACGCCTACAACGACGGTGGCGACCGGATCATTGATGTCTTCGCTCGTCAACCACGCACACCAACGGGCCAACTCCAAGGCCCAGACCAGATTCACCCGTTCCGCGTCCGCGGCATCACCCGTACTGGTCTCAACTATGCGATCGGCCGCGATTGGTTCATGAATGGTCCTGGGTTCCTGGGCTACGAACAAGCCTGGAATAGCCGTGTTGGTCTCGACATCGGTGGTCACTACGGCAGCATCCGCACTGACCTCGTCCCCATCGGCGACCCGAGCGGCTACTTCCGCCGCTACAGCATCGCCCACGGCTTCACGGTGGGTGCCCACTGGAACACGGAAATCCCCATCGGCAACTGGATCGCCTTCACCGGCATCCGCGCCCAATGGGGTTACCACTGGTCCAACATCATCCCACCCCAAGACGGCAACTTCCAAACGGTCAACATCCTCTGGAGCATCGGCGTCCGCTTCTAACGCGATCCAGCTCTCTTCACTTCCCGATGCAGAAGCGGCGTTCCGGTGGCACGGCGTGCAAAATACGCACGAAAACAAGCGATTTTTGTATGGTACAGCCGGCGAGTGGTGTGCTCAGACCGCCGGTTTTGACCCCTTGGCACCCATTTCCGTGCTAATTCCGTGCTCGGGAATCCTACCCGGTTCGGCCGACAGGTTCGCAGCGTTCGCAATTGTGAGGATAACACAAATCGCTTGCGCCGCTCGGCCGAATCGGCTATCGATTCGCTTTGCACTTCTGTCCCCATTTGCCCGATGCCCCCTCGCCCTGCCCGCCGGCCCTTCAAACCCGCAGCCCACACCCCTGGTTTATTCGACGATCTGCCAGACGAACTGGAAATCGCTCCCGATGATGCCTCAGAACCACCGCGCCTTGGAACTGATCGAGACGATACCGCAACTCGAATGGGTAGTCCGGTCGCCGGACCTGCCGCAGGTGATGGCAGCGATAAACCAAGTGCTCCTAAGGAGTCAGAGGACCGCCGAGTACTCCCTCCGCCGCCTTCGCCCGAACCAGCGCCAGGAGACCATCAGTCGCGCCGCCGACAAGCTCGCGACGGACTCTTTGAAGGATTGGCTGACGGGGGCGTCGGACCCGCTGACGAACTCGGACGAGCTGCTCGACCACCTGAGCCAGTTTCCCATCGCGTCGCTCGGCAACCTGCCAGGCGGCAACTAACTTTCGATGCGCTGATCAGTGAGGCGGAGGCCGAGATTGCGGCGAACGCATCGCCGCAGTCAGAAACCATTCACGTCGATCCTGTTATCGCCGCTGGCGAGAAAGGCAAAGCCCGCAACATCCTCTCCGCAGTGAAGGCGGTGCGAGCCGTCGAATCAGATCGCCGCGCAGCCACGCCCAATGAGCATGCTATCCTCGCCCGGTTCCCCGGATTCGGACCGGTGGCGCTGTCCCTTTTCCCCGATCCGGTGCGCGGCACCTACAAGGACGAGTCGTGGCGGGAACTGGGCGAGGAACTGAAGTCGCTCCTGCCGCCTGAGGAATACGCGAGCGCCAAGCGAACCACGTTCACCGCGTTCTACACCTCACCCGTCGTCATCACCTCCATTTATCAGGCCCTCGACCGGCTCGGTGTGCCGCCGAACGCCCACGTCCTGGAACCCGGTTGCGGGAGCGGCAACTTCATGGCCCTTGCCCCTTTGGGCATGCGGTTCCTCGCCGTCGAGCAAGACGCCCTCTCCGCCCGCATCGCCCGTGCCCGCTTCCCAGCTCACGACATCCGCACGGAAGACTTCCAATCGACCCGCCTGCCCGCCGACCTGGACGCGATCGTGGGCAACGTACCTTTCGCCGACATCCGGTTCGACTACAAGGGGCAGCGGCTCGCCCTGCACGACTACTTCCTGGCCAAGTCGGCCGACGCCTTGCGGCCGGGCGGCATACTCGCGCTGGTGACCAGCCACTACACCCTCGACAAGCAGAACGCCGCCACGCGGGAGTTGCTGGCCGCTGGATGCGACTTCGTGGGCGCGATCCGGTTGCCTTCAGACGCCTTCAAGCGGGAAGGCACCGCCGTCGTGACGGACATCATGATCCTTCGTCGCCGGGAACCCGGACACCCGGTAACCCACGCCGACCCGGACTGGCTCGGCACCGGCCCCCTCACCCTCGACGACCGCACGGTGACGGTCAACCGCTACTTCCTCAACCATCCCGAGATGGTGCTGGGTTCCTGGAGCGCGAAAGACACGCTCTACGGCACGGACGGGTACAGCGTCACCTCGACGGGAGACTTGCGGGACCAGTTGCGGTCGGTCATAGCTTTATTGCCCGAACGCCGCCCGCCCCCGGTTCTCCGGGAGCCCGCGATCCCGGTCGTCCGCACTCCCGCGTTCGTGCCGCCCCCGCCAGACCGCCACGTCACCGAAGGCAGCTTCTTTACCGGCGACGACCGCCGCATCTACCAACTTCTCGATGGCACAAGTTCTCCAGTGAACTACGGCGGCACCGACCTGCGGGCCGACGGCACTATGACCGGCAAACGGATCGCAGGGTTGATCAGACTCCGCGATTGTGCCCGGCGGGTGCTTCAGTCGCAGAACGAGGGCTGGCCCCCGGACCACCGGGAAGCCGCCCGCCGTGACTTGAACCGCGAGTACGACCGCTTCACCGCGAACTACGGCCCCGTCAACAAGACCACCATTAGCATCACCGACGGCGGCACCATTCGCCGGATGCCGAATCTCGTGAAGTTCCGGGAAGACCCGGACGCCATGCTCGTCATGTCGCTCGAAGAGTACGACGAGGAGACCGGCAACGCGACCAAGGCCCCGATCCTCCGCCGGGACGTGGTGGGCCGGGTCGAACCCGTCACCCGCGTGGCGACCGCCGAGGACGGCCTCCTCGTCTGCCTCGACCGCACCGGCCGTGTGGACCTTGAAGTCATTGCAGGACTGTGGGGCAAACCCGCGGACGCGGTTCTCCGGGCACTCGGGGACTTGGTGTACCGGAACCCCGGCACAAAGGATTGGGAAACGGCCGACGCCTACCTGTCCGGCAACGTGCGGGCCAAGCTCAAGGAAGCCGAAGCGGCCGGGGAAGAGTACGCCCGCAACGCGGAGGCGCTCCGCGAAGTGCAGCCCGAAGACGTATTGCCCGGCGACATCGACGCCAACCTCGGGGCACCGTGGATACCCGCGACCGACGTGCAGTCCTTCGCCGCCGACCTGTTCGGGGTGCAATCGGGTTCGGTGCAGATCGCCCACCTGGAGAAAGACGCGGTGTGGAGTGTTGAAGCGGACTACTCTGCCGAACGGTGCGTTGCGGCCACCGCCGACTTCGGCACCGAGCGGGCGAACGGCAACTGGCTGCTCGAACTCGCCCTCAACATGAAGACCCCGGTCATATATGACCCGGACCCCGGTGACCCGGACAAGAGGGTGGTGAACCCAGACGCGAGCCTGGCCGCCCGTGAGAAGCAAAAAGCCATCAAGGAGAAGTTCCGGGGCTGGGTGTTCGCCGATCCCGACCGCACCGAGCGGCTCGTGCAACTCTACAACGACACCTACAACAACCTCCGCCTCCGCCAGTTCGACGGTTCCCACCTCGCCTTCCCCGGCATGACCGACGGCATCACGTTGCGACCGCACCAGGTTGATGCGGTCTGGCGCGGCATGAGCGGCGGCAACACTCTGCTCGCCCACTGTGTGGGGGCCGGCAAGACGTTCACGATGGCCGCCACCGGCATGAAGATGAAGCAGGCCGGGCTGGTCCGCAAGCCGATGTTCGTCGTCCCCAACCACATGCTCGAACAGTTCGCCCGCGAGTTCCTGCAACTCTACCCGAACGCCCACCTGCTGATCGCCGCCAAAGACGACCTGTCCCGAGACCGCCGCAAGTACCTGACGGCCCGCATCGCGTCGGGCGAATGGGACGGCATCATCGTCACCCACTCCAGTTTCGAGCGGATCGGGATGTCGCGGGACTACCAGGCCGACTTCCTTCGCCAGCAGATCGAGGAGTACGACCAGTTGCTGATTGATCGCGGCCGGACGAACGGCAACCGTGCCAACCGGAACATCATCAAGTCCATCGAGAAGCAGAAAGCCCGCCGCGAGGCGCGGCTGAAGGAGTTGCTGGCCGAGGACAAGAAAGACGACGGGCTGGTGTTCGACGAACTCGGGGTCGATCACCTGTTCATCGACGAAGCGCACTACTTCAAGAACCTCGAAACCCCGACCAAGATGGAACGGGTCGCCGGCATCCAGACGGGAGGGAGCGAGCGGGCGTTCGACCTGTTCATGAAGGCCAGGTACCTGGACGCCCGGCACCCCGGCAGGGGCCTGTGTTTTGCTACCGGCACCCCCGTGTCGAACACGATGGTCGAACTCTACACCCTCCAGCGCTACCTCGACCCGGCTGGCCTCACCGCCCGTGGAATCGAACACTTCGACGCCTGGGCCGCCACATTCGGCGAAGTCGTCGAGACGATGGAAATCTCCCCCGACGGGCAATCGCTCAAGGCCCGCAGCCGGTTCGCCAAGTTCGTAAACCTGCCCGAACTCCAGCAGATGTTCCGCTCGTTCGCGGACGTGCAGACCGCTGAAATGCTCAACCTGCCGCGCCCCAAACTCGAAGGCGGCAAACCTCACGTCGTCGCCTGTCCGATGTCCCCGGAGCAAGGGAGTATCCAGCAGGAACTGGTAGCCCGGTACGAGAAGCTCCGTTCACAGAAGGTGGACCCGCGCGTCGATAACGCGCTGGCGATCACGACCGACGGCCGCAAGCTGGCCCTCGACGCCCGAATGCTTTCGACTGAATCCGACGACTTCCCCGACTCCAAAATCAACGCCCTCATCGGCAACGTGCTGTCCGTCTGGCGGCAATCTACGTCGCTGCGCGGCACGCAGATGATCTTTTGCGACATGGGCGTCGCCCCGACCCCGTGGGGCTTCTCGGCCTATGACGAAGTCAGCCGTCGTCTTGTCACGAGTGGAATTCCCGATCATGAGATTGCCGCGATTGGTGACGCCGACACCGACGGCAAAAAACAGGCACTCTTCGACCAGGTCCGCAGCGGCAGCATCCGCGTGTTGCTTGGCAGCACCGCGAAGATGGGGGCAGGGACGAACGTGCAGCGCCGCCTGGTGGCCCTGCACCACCTCGACGCACCCTGGAAGCCGGCCGAGGTCGAACAGCGGGAGGGACGCATCTTACGCCAAGGGAACACGAATGAAGAAGTCGCCGTCTTCAGGTACGTCACGGCCGGCAGCTTCGACGCCTATATGTGGCAAGCGTTAGAGACAAAGGCACGGTTCATCACCCAGGTGATGACCGGGGAGGTCAATGTCCGCAGGGCCGAAGACGTGGCCGGGCAGGAGCTGTCCTACGCCGAGGTGAAGGCCATCGCGTCGGGCAACCCGGCCGTCCTGACTCTGGCCGAAGCAGATGCGGAACTTCAGCGGCTTTCGGTTCTCAGGAAGAACCACGCTGACGAGCAATACACCGCACGCAGACGAATCAAGGAACTCCCTTCCACCATCGACCGCCTGGAGAACACGATCCGCGGCTTGGAGAGTGACGCGGCCACGCTCTCAGCCCACGAAGAAGACCGCATCACGGTCGGTGACCGGCAAGTCGCCAACGTGGACACGATGCCTTTGCTGGCTTCCGCATTAAACGGTATTCCCGACGACGTGCAACGCTCGCGTCGGTTCCCACTCGGAGTGTATCGGGGGTTACGGTTTGGCATCGAGCGGCATCCGGGCGGTGCGGGCGACGTGTACCTCGAAGGGGCAACCGTTCAGGATGCCATGCTGTCCCGCGAGTCACAGGGACCCCGAGCCGTGCTAAACGCGCTCGGGCGGATTGTAGGCGAGTACCCCGAAACACTGGTGAAGGCACGGCACGACCTGGCATTGGCATCGTCCCAACTCCGCGATTACGAAGCCCGGCAGGGCGTTCCATTTTCTCATGCGCTTTATGCCGACGAACTGGCCCTTCTGCGGGACCAGTTGCGTATCGCGTTATCGACCAGTGCAAACGCGGAGGCCGATGCCGCAGCACCGTCTACGGATGACCTCGCAGACCAGATCAAAGCATTGAAAGCCGCAAAGGTACATGAGATATCGGGGAGCGTTGCAGCCCGGCCGCGTGGTACCACACCGGAACGAGGCCGCCGCCCAACCGGTTCACCGGATGCCCGGTTGACCGCTAACCCGGACGACCGGCCCAGTCAGATGCCCGAGCAGAACTCCGCTTCACCCGCGCTGGAGGCAATGACGCCGGCGAACGAGAACCTGCCACACTCGCTCGGACAAGAAAGACCATCCAGGCGGCGAAGCAGCCTGTTCTAGCCCCAAGTGCCAGTATGTGTTCGCCGACGTTTCCGAAGGGCTGCTGCCCGTTAATGTTTTTTTAACTGAATAAGTATACTGTGGTATAGTAGAGCTGAATAGTGAAAGAATAACTATGTCGGGAATCGGAACACGCGCAACACGTCTGGTGGCAGGTTTAACAGCCTGGATCATCTTTGCGTCAACTGCCACGGCGAATCCGCTGGGCGGAACCGTTTCGCAGGGAGAGGCCAGCATCACGAGTGCGGGCAACCACCTTGACATTCATCAAGCCACCGACCGAGCACTGATCGACTGGCGGAGTTTTGACATCGCACCGGGCGAGGTGACTCAGTTTCACCAGCCCTCCGCTTCCAGTCTCACCGTCAACCGCGTGAACGCCGCCACCCCCTCGCAGATCGAAGGGGCACTCCAAGCAAACGGGAACATTGTCCTCATCAACCCCAACGGGATCGCATTCGGGCGAGGGGCCGCCATCGACGTGAACGGCCTCGTGGCCAGCACTGCGAACATCGACGAGCAGACCCTCAACTCCGGCAAGCTGGAGTTCCGCACACCCGGCAGCCCGGATGCCCGGATTACCAACGACGGCCGAATCACCGCCAAGAATGCCGGCCTCGTAAGCCTGGTCGCACCCAATGTGGTCAATAACGGGGTCATCGACGCTCGCTTGGGGAAAGTGCAGTTGGCGTCCGGCGACACATTCACCCTCGATTTGTACGGCGACGGGCTGATCAATCTCGCGGTCTCCGACCCGGTCAAGAAACAACTCGTATCGAACAGCGGCCTACTCCGTGCCGACGGCGGCACAGTGTCCATGACGGCAGCCGCCGGCAAGAACGTGGTCAATGGCGTCATCAACATGGACGGGATCGTCCAGGCTCGATCAATGGGCGAAAGGAACGGGAAGATCGTCCTCTATGCCGAAGGCAGTAACGCCGTGAAAGGCAACCAAGCGGAAGACAAGGGCAAGAAGCAAGGCAACTCGACCGTGCTCGTTTCCGGCGTCTTGGATGCTTCGGGCACAGACGACTTCGCCACACTCCCTACTCCAGGCACCAAAGGCAGCAAAAGCCAGGCTGCCGTCGCCGGCGAGCGAGGCGGCAGCATCGACGTGTATGGCGATAACATCGCCCTTGAGAATGGGAGCAGAATCGATGCTTCCGGTAAATCAGGCGGAGGCACGGTAAGAATCGGCGGCGATTATCTGGGTCAAGGGACCACCCCCGCCGCTCACCGTGTTTTCGTGGGAGAGGGAGCGAGTGTTACTGCTCGTGCAACAGAGGCGGGAGACGGAGGCCGTATCATCGTCTGGGCAGACGACATCAACCGCTTCTTTGGCTCACTCGACGCTCGCGGTGGTGACCTTGACGGCAACGGGGGCTTCGTCGAAACGTCGGGCAAACGCAATCTCGATGCAACCGGCGATGTAGATACCTCAGCACGGCACGGAGAGACTGGCACCTGGCTTCTTGACCCAACAGACATCACCATTTCAAACGCGGCAGATACAGGCACCATGCTTTGGACCGGGGCGCAATTTGAAGACACGACCGCCACAGCCTCGAACCTGAGCGTGACAACGCTGCAAAACAGGCTGACCACCAACAATGTGATTGTAACCACGGCCAGTGGCCTTGCCGGCAATGGGGACATCACCGTGCAAGACCCGATTTCATGGTCATCGAACAATTCGCTAACCCTGAACGCCACTCGTGACATCAACGTGAACGCCACCATTACCCAAACAGGGGCCTCATCAAGGCTCATCACCGTTTCCGGCCGCGACACCAATATAAACGCCAGCCTCATCAAACCGACGGCGAATCTGGCGGGCAACTTTATCGATGCCACTGCCACCCGCGACATCGTGATAACATATGCCGACATTGTGGTAACGAACAACCAGCCGCATGCTGGCATCCGTATGGTGGCAGGCAGGGACCTGACCACCATAGGAACCGTTCTGATGCGGGCATCAGAGGGTGACCATGGAGCAATCACCCTGCACGCTGCGGGTGGCAACACAAACGGCACCGGACGTATCAACCTCTCCGCTGGAACGGCCCTCTCCCAAGGTCGTGGACTCGATCTTCGCAGTGGCGATAACGCAGGACGACCGGACATCATGTTGACCACAATAAACACGCTGGTAAACCATAGCAGCGGATTAGTGTCTGCCGTAGTAACACTCCTAGGCTTTGGCACAATAACAATCGACCTGCCATTGTTGGCCAACTCGGGGACTGGCCGTGGAGTGCATGGAATTACTTTGTCCGCATCGAACCAGATCATTATCAACCAACCGCTTGCCGCCCCTCAAAACAGCGTAAACACATCAGGGTATTCTTTCACAGCGCCAAATGGAGTCTTCATAAATGCGAATATCGATTCAGACCGGGGCATGTCGTTTACAGGCCCAGTGCTGATCAACGGGGACAGGGAGCTTACCGCGTACAACCGTGGAAATAATCACCAGGTAACATTCTCCAGCACCGTAAACGGCACTACGGCGGGGGCAGACAACCTTGCGATTCGATTTCTCGCCAATACTGGCAGTAACGTGAGCTTTGGCGGCATCGTAGGCGGCAGCACGCCGCTTGGCGATCTCTCAGTGACCACGGACAATATCAATCTCGGAGCAAACCTGTTTGGCCACGGCACCTTAACGCTTCAACCCCTCACGCTTGGCACGAACATCAATCTCAATAATGGCACGACGGGCTTTGCACTCCAAACGGCTGAACTTAACCGCATCCAAAATGGCTGGAGCGACATTCACATAGGCCGCGCCGATGGGACGGGGACAATGACATTTGGCTCTGCCACCTGGAATGATCCGATCACATTCCGAAGTGGTGCAACAGGCACGATAGCGGTCAATGCCTTGCAAACGGGAGCCGGGAATTCTTCACTCACCTTCGGCGGGCCAACCACCTTGTCGGCAGGTGTGACCACAGCCAATCAGGCAATATCTTTTGCCAGCACGGTGGCCCTTGGTGCAAACACAACGCTCGCCGCCGGAACCGGGGATGTATCGTTCGACGACACCATCAACGGCGCGTTTGACCTCACGGTGAATGCCGGAGGGATTAGCTTAGCAGGAGTGGCTGGCGGATCGACCCCGCTGGGAGCCGTGTCACTCCTCGGCACTGGCTCGGTCACGCTCTTTTCTATCAATGCGACAAGTATTTTTGCCCGAGCAGACAGCGCAAGCGGTGACATCATCCTAAATGGTGGCGCAATGCTCTCGGCTTCATCTGCCGCTGGGGATAGCATCGTGTTGGCGGCTGGCCGGAACTTCATCAACAATGCTGGAGGCTCGCCGCTATCCACGGCAGGTACGGCCCGCTGGTTGGTTTATTCTACAAACGCGTGGAGTGATATGACTGGCGGCCTGACCAGTGACTTCACTCGCATCACCTGCACGTATGGCGGTTCCTGCCCAAGTTTCCCCGCAAGTGGTAACGGGTTCCTATATAGCGGCGGACTACCCAATAGCGGCGGTGGTGGTGGCTCACCGAGCTTGGCCCCAGCGACCGTTGAGCACATCACCCCGACGGAACTCGTGCCCCTGGTTTCAGTCCCCGTTTTGCCAGTAACACAGATCGCCACGGCACCCACACTACCGGGGCCATCGCCAGAAGTCGCTACTCCTCTGCCGAGCGTGGGTGAGTTGCCGCTCGACCAAGTCGTATCCCAGTTCGGCAGCAACGGCTTGCCCGCACCGCCGCGAAATACGCTTGTAACAGAACTCAGCGGGAACGAAATCGTCCTCACGCCGGTTGCCAGCAGGAATGCCGCGTCAGGCCGCGCCAACTCAGAGCAGAGTGACGCCGACCAGAAGGCCGGCCAGCCTTTCAGGACGCCATGTCATAGTGCTTCGCCTTACGATCCTGCTTGTCAGGCAGGAAGCGGGCAGGTGACAGGGGAGCTGAAGTAGCGTTGCAGGTCAGTGCATCGCAGGAAAGACGATGAACAGGAGAAACGCCAGGGTGCCCGAGTAGCACAGGAGCATCAAGGAAAGCAGGCTCTTGTGATAGGCGGTGAGTACCGATAGCCCCATTCCAACCAAGTGAAGTATAAAGATTGCAGACCTGATCCTCGGCTTCCAGGGGTCAAATCGGCGGATAGCGTCTTTCTGCTGCCGGGTCAGCTCATCGAAGCTGGCCTGCCAACTCAGGACCACATCGCTATCAACCGGTATGTGGGGAAACGCCGATACCGCATCGCGCCTTGGCCTGTTGATGTCGTAAAGATAGTCAACATACTCCCGGTATCCGATTGCAAGTCCGGCACACAGGCAAAAGTAGACCACCAAGAGTCGATGTGCTGTTTTTCTCAGCGTTGCGTACTTATCGGTACATAGGCTCATGCGCTGTTCGGCCACCGGAGTCCTCTGAGGACGATTGTCGATTGCCTCTTACGGCAAGTTCTAAGCAAGCTCAACGGGACACAAGGCGATTGCCAAGTTGAAATGGCGAAAGCCAGCCGAGCACGTGGAGTTTGGTTACTTACGCAGATCGGCCTGTGCTTTTCTTCTGCTGAACCTGATCTGCCGAGACACCTTCAGGATTTGAGCCGGGTAGACCACTGAAGTCAACTGGGTCATGATCAACGTCACTGTCAAAACGTGGGACATTCTGATGGGCCTTGTGTTCATCGTTACGCACCCTGTCCTCGTCTGAGGCTTGACCAAGACGCCGCTTGGCAACAAAGTAGGGCACTTCACTTCCCTCGATGCCCAGACGTGACTGGACCCGATTGTATTGCACCACCGTCGCGTTCGCGGATTCAACTGCCGCCTCGTAGAGATCGGGTGAGGCCGCAGCAATCGCTTCTACCTGAATCATGCGGGTTGAGACGTAGTCGCGGTGCCAATCAGGCTGACTTGTTTTGTCAGGCTTGCCATTCTTCTGCACGTTGATGAGCTCAGGCATGTCAGCGAATAACGCGAGCCTCTGTGCCGATCCGTTAAAGTTCACTGCCTTCTCAATGAGCAGCACCTTCTGCGCGAGGGGAGGCAACGAGACTGCCCAATCTGCCATTGCCTTCCAGACCTCTGTCTCGTTCTTGCCAGCAGCCTTCATCGCCTTGTCATCTGGCTCAGTGCGCAATGCACGCAGCGCGTCGATGACGACAGAACCGTAAGGAGCGGTCAGTTTCTCGATATCGGCGTCTGAAAGCGTTGCCATCCCTGGCGAGACCTTGCTCTTCTCCTGCGACTTGTGAAGGAGCATCAGCGCGGCTAAAGGCTCGTCTCCGATCTCCATAGCAGTTACCGCGGTTGCCAGCACCTGATTGTACATCGTCTGATCACCACGATAGGGCACTCCGCTATGAAGTGGCCTGATCACTCCCAGGATCGGTCGGAGGTTTGGTGTAGTTATGATGTTGCCATCGTTTAGTGCCATATGATACTCCATTCATTAAAATTAGTTGCTCACCTACCTAGTCCTTGCAGCTCCCCGAAGTGCCGCCACCGCGGAAACTGCCTCCGGGTTTGAGCCTGGAACGCCAGTCACAGCAGGGGGCTTAGGCGATGCTGCAAATTCGGCTTCCGGATCTTGAAATGCATTGCGGTCTAGCTGACCATTCAGCAACGGAACGTCTGCGCCGTGCAGAATCGATGCCAGAAGACCTACTTGGGGTGGGGGTGGCGGAAGCACAATTGGTTTAGCCGCCTCAAAGGGATCGGGGGCTGGCGTAGGTGTAAGTACAACCAACGGTTTTGTGCGCCTATAGCCTGTCACGTTAGCCAGTACCTTGCTGGCATCGTCGAGGAATGTTTCTACAGAGTTGGCGAGGTACTGCTCGCCACGTTTCAGAACATCAATAGCCCCTGAAGCGAACCGCGATAAGCCACTTGGTTCATCTAAAGGCAAAGCAGACATGGGCTTAGCTGGCGGTTTTACAGCTGGACCCGTCTCGACAGGTTTAACAGGCGTAGAATCCTGCGGGGCAGGTAGCGGGCCACTCGGAATTGGAGCCGGCTGAGTCGAAGGCTTCGTTGCCTCAAGTTCCAGCTTTGCCTGTTCGAGCATCGTCAGTGCCAGTTGAAAATGGCCTGCGTTCCCAAGTCCCTCGGCCTTTTCAAAAGTTGGAACTCGATTTGAACCAACGAGTTCATTGGCCAACTCTTCAGTTAGTGCTTTGCGTGGATCAATGTTGATCTGACCGTACTTAGGGAACAACGCCCTGCCTTCGAGAATGTCTTTCAGAACGGCGATGTCTTTGATTACAATCACTTCGGGCGTCTTCACCTCGGGCATTTCGGGATCCGCATCAAGCCGCACGGCAATGGGAATGGGTTTTGCGACTGGAATAGGTTTCGCTACAGGAATTGGAGGTTCTTCACCTCCAGGCTCGCTGACCATCGAGGCAGCAGAAGTCCTGTTTGCCGCCATCGCTTCTGGGCCGCGAACACGATGCAATATCTCGATGCTATTCGCGTACAACTTGTCAAGTTCCGGCGTCAGCTCTCCAGCAGTTCTGATCCCGTCAGGAATCATGTACCCGTATTTGTTAGCAAACTCCTCACGCAAGTCGTCAATCCCAGCTTCAGGGCGACGAATCGCCGACTCGAACTGCATAGCCACCACTGCTGCAGCTGGCTTTAGAAATCCAAGATCGGCTTTATCGAGCATTTCGGCTCGCCTGTCATATTCACTTGGAGAAATGCGGCTTTCTATGAAGTTCAACTGGAGTGCGGCCGTACGGAACTGCGAAAGGTCCGTGCCGTTCTCCTGAATTACTTGTACGAGTCTCGTAAGCTCAGGTATCTGATCTTTGCCAAGGTAGGCTTCTGCCACAGATGCTGGAATCTGAGAGCCATACCCAGCCTCAACAAGCCCGATGAACTTGATCCGGTCAGACACTAGATCCAGCGCGAGTGCGGCACTTACGTCTCCCTTTGCGACCAACGTATTAAACTCAGCGTACTGAGCCTCTGTGGCCTGCAGCTCAGCTTGCGCAGTAGCAAACGCTTCGGCTCTACCCTTTTTCAAATCCTCATACTGGCCCTCAATGAAGGAAAGTGCATCTTGCCGAGCCTCCGGCGTAGTGCCAAACTTTGCCACGGCCACTATTGTTCCTAGTTCATTACGTCCTGCAGCTGCTAATGCAGCAGGCTTTGCTTCGTCAGGAATATATTCCGACAATGCAAGGCGATACGCCATCTCCTCGGTCATTGCTTCAGGTGGCACAATTGCAATTCTTCCGTTTGCAGGAAATGGGATACTCCCATCTAGTATCCATTCAAGATCTCGAACATTCCGGATTGTCGCGTTCGCGGATTCCACTGCTGCCCTAAAGACTTCCTGGCTGGCTGCATACTCTGCCTCCATCACTTCCCTTGGCAGATGATAGGTCTTGTAGTAATTGTACTGGAACTCAATGCTTTCTAGTTCGGCCTGCCGAACTTCCGGCGTCGAAGCAACTTCGGCCGCAATCACTTGGTCTGCGAGCGGACCAAAGCCCGAATCAGCCAACCCATTTATCTTTGTCACCGCTGGAACGTCCTCTGACAGCGCAAGACGGTACGCCAGCTCCTGGGTCATTTCCTCAGGTGCAATCTGGATTACCCCGTCCTTAGGAAATGGTGCCTTCTTGTCAAGGATCTCTGCCAATTGCTCTGCGGTGCTTATAATATTTTCTACCATATGTACTCCTATAGATTCCTATATTCGCGAGCCGCCTTCCTGCCGGATCGCACATTAAGTCTTGCAATCAGCATACAATCCAGTTATTAAGAAATTGTTACGAAGTCAAAATATATTTTCACCCCATTAAACATATAGATAGTTATTTATTTTGGATCCAGCATGAGACCATACATATATGAAGGCGGCGGAGCAATGGTAGCCAACACTGCATCAGAGGCCCTGGAGATGGCAACCAGATTAAATGAATCAGTGATTCTGCACATTGACGGTACTCAGGTTCCTGTTTCTCCCAGCTGCACAGTTGAAGACATTTTGAGTGCCTATTTTGTCGAGCAGCGAATCAAGGATCGGCAGGAACTACCGGTTGATTTTCCAGCACGCTACAGAAATGCTGCTCGGCGTACAGGTGCAGAAAAGAACCAATATCTATCTGACATGTTGATGAGCAGCTTAAACGACGTGGTCCCGGTGGAACATCTGGATACCGTGAAGGATCTTCTACGTCACTTGGTGCCTCACATTAGCTTCCCCGGCGCGGGTGAGTACATAAAGTCCTCGCTGCTTGCTAAAGAGCACGCCGCCGAGTCAGCAGATCTCAACGAGCAGATCGCCCCATCTGCTGATCAACACCGCATTGTCGTCAATAAGGATCTTCGCCAAGCAGTTCCCCTTGCCATCGAGCAAGCCAATCAACACACCCGGCCCGTATTCATCCGGATCAACCAAGTAGAATTCGAGGTTCTTCCAGGCTCCAACCCAGAGAACGTTGAAGCTAACTTCGAACGTGCGTTAAGCGACTACCGTGAGAAATACAAGCAGACGCCGACGTACAAATACCTCAAAGCAGAATATGACCAGGAAACCATTGCCGATCAGAAGCTTCTGGATCTTTTAGTTCGTGAGCTGCCAAGCGCTCTCCCAGAGGGGGAGGCGGCCACCGTATTCTGGATGTGTCGCTTCGCGGATCATTCTGGACGAATCGGTACGAAATGTGACAGGAAGACAATCGCTGACCAGCTATTAAAGGCGGGCTATCTGCCTCCGCCAGAACACATCGTCACGGATGACGACCATCTTCCAGCATCATCGAAGGCCGCTCGCAGTCTAGTCGGTCAGGTTCTCGGGCACCTGCTTACGAATACTCCCATTCCTCAGCTGGCCCAAGACTTTGATGAGTACTACCGGGAGCTTGTGTCCGCTGAAGCTTCTGCCCAGTCTAAAGCCTGGACCAACTCACTGGGCGCACGGACAGGTCGCAGAAAATCTGGTTAAATGTTCAGTTCTACCAAGGATTCCGTTTACCTCGTCGTTCTGCCTTTCGCCACCGTCCCGCCACGCATTCCCAATTCCCTCGTTCCTACAAAATGATCCTCAACGACGTGTGTTTATAACTCCCGTCGATGAGGGCACGGAACCTGAATGACCTCGTACTCCTTCGCGATGACATCCCTGAACTTCGGGTTCAGGCAATCCCACACGACCACGTCCACCCGGATGAGCAGGTCTGATTCGGTGAACGCCCTCTTCAGCCTCAGGTAGCGGTCAAGCGGCAGGTCGCCGCCGAGGAGCACCAGGTCGAGGTCGGAGAACATCTTCAGGTGCCAGCCGTGGACCCGCGAGCCAAACGCCCAAACCTCTCGGTCGGGCACGTGACGCGCAAGGATGTCGTGGACGATTCGCGTGTCTTGTTCGCTCAGATGCATGGGTTGATCCGTTCGAGTGCAGCCTGCAATTCTTCTGCCGCGGTGTGGAACTCGGGGATCAATTCGGCGATGGCGGCCGCCTTCCCCTCGTCGTAGGTGTGGGCGGACTGGTTCCGCATGTCCTGGTAGCGGAACCAGGCGACTGGGTCGGTCACCAGCCCGCGCTCGGCCGCGAGGCGGAGCAGGTCGCGGTAGGTCAGCGTGTCCGGCGCAACCATGTCGGCCTGTTCCAGGTGCCGCCGGAGCGTCCTGATGCACAACTCGTAAGCCATCTCAAAGCCTTTGATCGCCGCCGTTCGGATAGTACGTATCAGAGCGGGGTCGGCCACGTAAGCCGGGTCCCGGCACCGATCCAGACTGTCCCGCAGTTGGGCGAGGGCGTTGTTCAGCGAAGTCAGATCGAGCATGGTGTCCCTGCGCCGGTCGCGTGTGGCCGGCGTCCTCTCCCGGCAGTCCTGCCACACCACGGGCCGGTCGCGCAAGTGGTTTGTGATGCGTTCGGCGATATCGTGTTGCGGTGTCAAATTCTTCCGCGTTCGGCGCGGCTCTCACGTGTCCTGATGTCTCACCCACACCCCGCGGCCTGTGATGGTCGGGAAAGCTAACGCCGTCGCCGCCCCGAGCGCCTTACGCCTTCAACAGGAAAAGCCGCTTTCCGGGGGAAGCCTTCGGCTTTTCCTGTTGATCGGGCCGGCGCCGGCGTTGGGTCGCTTCCCGTAAGGCCGCGAGGTTGTGGCCTCGAACCAAAAACAGGAGAACCGACATGACGAACAAACCGACTGAAAACACCAACACTCCGAGCAAGACGCCGACCCACATCGCCTACCACGTGCGGGACAGCAAACGCGACGGGAGCGGATTCTGGACGAGGATCGGCAGCGCGTGGACACACGCGGACGGCAAGGGCTTCAACATCCAGCTCGACGTCGCCCCGCTCGACGGCCGCATCGCTCTTCGCGTCGCGTCCGAGAAGAAGGACCAGTAACCCCCACCCTGCGGGCGGCGAACCCGCCCGCAGCCCACTCAAATGAAAGGACTCACGCCATGAACACGCACTTCACCTCCGCCGACCTCGACACCCACCTTGACTCGCTCTACGACGAACTCGACCGCTACGCGGTGATCACCGACTACGACTCGGACCTGGACGACCTCACCCGCGAGATCGCCGAACTCCGCCACACCCTTCTCAGCCGGTAGGAGCAGCCATGACCCGAATGACCATCGACCTCGCCACCATCTTGGAGCACCGTTACCCGAACGGGTTTCATGCACCGGCCGACATCCCGCTCGATACGTTCCTCGAATTCGCTGACGACGACTGGGAGCACTCCATCGATGTCTTCGCACTGCTCGAAGAACAGCGTGTCGCGGCCATCACGTTTGGAACCGCCGAGGTGCTCGAACGTCGTCCCGACCTGACCGGGGATCAGGCCTGGGAGGTGGCCACCATCGCCCGTGACGACTTCATCCGAGATCGTTGTCACCTCGATTTCCTCGAATGCACCGCCGACGCGCTTTTTCCATCCGTGAAGCGGAAAGCTCTCGACCGGGTTTACTCGCTCCGCTTCCGGCTGCGAGAACGGCTCGGCAATTCCGAGGCCGCACCCCCGGACGTCCGGGAGTCCGGAGACCGACTGCAACAGTGGATGCACGAACTGGGCGGCATCGAGCGAATTGCCCGCAAGTTGCCCGACCAGGTGACCACGGACCCCGCAGCGTACAGTTCCATTTCGGCCGCACTGGACGACCTCGAAAACGCCATCAACAACAAAGGAGAAATCGCATGATGCCATCCACACATTTCACCACTTCCGTCAATCCCTTCTACGCCGCTCGTCAATCTCGCAACACCGGATTCCCGGTTCCTCGGTCTCAGCAGGCCGTCTATGCGAAACTTCCGATGGCACCTGTCAACGCCAGCCCCGTCCCTGGCCTGACCAGCCTCTACCACGACGCCGAACCGGGACCCTACGGCAGCAGGAGTTATCCGGGCAACTGTGGCGGGAATTTGATCCGCGACCTGATCCGGTTTTACCAACCCACGACGGTTCTCGACCCGATGACTGGTTCTGGCACCTGCCGGGATGTGTGCACTAGCCTCAACGTCCATTGCGTGTCCGGTGACCTGACGCAAGGGACAGACGCGTGCGACCCGGACGCCTACCCCGAGACATTGCAGTTCGACTTCATCTGGGCTCACCCGCCCTACTGGCGCCAAAAGTTGTACAACTCCGACCCCCGATGCCTGAGTCAGGCACCCACGCTCGACGCCTTCCTGGATCGCTACGCCTTGTTCATCACGAACACCGCCAACCGACTCGCACCAGACGGCAAGTTCGCCATCCTGATGGGGGATTACTCCGACCGTGAGGTCGGGTTCTGCCCGCTCGTGTACCACACCAAGCGACTCGCTTTCGAGGCTGGCTTGCAGCAATGTGCCACCGACATCGTGCGGTTCAGCCACGGTGCATCGAGCAGCCGCAAGGTGTACCGCTCCAGTTTCATCCCCGGTCTCCACGACATCTGTGCCGTGTTCGAGCGGGAATAGCTCGTCTGTTGTCCCGGTGTGCCGGTGGCGCGGCGCTCCGGGTTCTAGGAGTAGCGGTCTCTCGCAAACTGCGGTGACGCGGTGAACCCGTGATGCCCTTCTTGCTTCGGCGGCCGAAGACGGCCTTTCCAACCGGCACGTCGCAGGCCGCCCATCACGCGCCGGGAAGGCGCGGCTCAATTTTCCGGGAACCGGGCGACCAGAAACTCGTTCACCAGTTCGGTGAGGTTGCGGTCTTCTCTCGCCAATCCGACCCGAACGCGGCGGTACAAATCGTCCGGCACGTCCACGGTGAGTTTTCGCATTCGCTCGGAGACGACCGGCTTCGCGGGTCCCCGAGTCGCCGGGACCGGACTGTGTTCGGTGACCCACGCGTCTGCGGCGGGTGGTGGTGTCTGGGATCTTTTGGGGAATGTGATTTTCTTGGTCATACCGCCATCTCCAGCACTTCCTTGGTTAAGGCATCGACTTCGTCACGCGCCGGGCCCGATTGGGTGGTCTCGTAAACGGTTTGTCCGAGAGTGGCACTTTCGGCGAACGCGATCCGCTGGCAGAGTGAGGCTTTCATCACGGGCAAATTGTAGCTGGAAAGGGCGTCGGACACGTCGCGGCCAATCGCTGTGTTCGCGATACGCCGGTTGATGACGAAAGCCGCTCGCTGGCCCTCTTTGTAGACGGACGACTCACCGATCAGGTTAACAATCTCTGAGGCAGCCCAAACGTCATAGGGACTGGGTTGCACTGGAATGAGCACCAGGTCGGCAGCGAGGATCGCGGAGCGAGCCACGTCGTTCACCCGAGGCGGGCCGTCGATGACAACGGCATCGTAAGGCGCGCCGAGGGCCGGGAGCTCTTTGTGAAGGGTCGGCTTCGGCAGACCGATCACGGAAAAAAGTGGCTCCCCTTCGCGGGCGGCTGCCCAATCGAGCGCCGAGCCTTGAATATCTGCATCGACCAGGAGCACGCGGCCCCCGTGCCGGGCAAGGCCGGCCGCCAGATGGACGGCCAGGGTGGTCTTACCGACGCCGCCTTTTTGGTTCAGTAACGAAATGGTGTAGGTCATGCGGTCTCCGTGGTTCCGGCTCCCCGGGGAGCCGGAACGCCGTACCGGGTGTAGCCCGATTTCAGAGGTGATGTCAACGATTCGTTTTGTCACGCGTTCCGCTCGGACAACTCAACGGTGATGCCGGTCACAACCGGGTCCGGCCCATCGCCCGCGTGGAGCGGGTCGAGGCATTCCACCCAGGTCACGCGGTGTAAGGCCAACAGGCCGCGGAGCTTGTGCAGGTTTTGACCTTCCAGGATGATCCGGTCGGCCGGGGTGAAGTACAGCACCAAGCGGCGACCCGCATCTACAGCAACGCGACGCAGCCAACTGTAGCCGAACGCCTCGGCCGTGCCGTCGGGCAGGCGAAATTCAACCATAGGCGCAGCCCGGCCTGTTCCCCATACGGTCGCGAAACACTTGTTGCCTGCGACCTCTTCGACCGGCTCCTCGGGGCCGGTCGCTACAGCTACCGGCCGTAGCCCACTCATCCCTGCCCACTTTGCAGCCACATTATCCGCGTTCATAGTTCACCTCATGGGTGGCAACAGGTTCGTTCTGGTAGTGTGCGTGCAGCGCGGCCGTGCGGTTCGCGTGGGCCACGTGCTCGGCAGTCGCGTGGTCGCGCCAGACTTCGCTTGCCGCCACTCGGCGATCAGACTCGGCCACGGCTGCGGCGAGGGCAGATTTGTCGTCGGTGAAGACTGTCGCTCCAAGTTTGCCCCGCGATACGGAGACATAGAACTGTTCGCGGCTGGCCGCTCCGAGCGCGGCTGTGGGTTCGCTAATCAGAACACGGTCCACCGTTCGCCCTTGCGAAGAGTGGCTGGTCACCGCGTAGCCGTGGGCCAGGAAACCGAAATCCTTCGGGACGACCCAGCCGTTCTCTTTGAACACGATGTCGCCGTCGGTGGTGAAGCCGCTCACCGAATAGATCGCACCGTTCGTGAGCCGGTGCCGCCCGTCTTTCGTCATCCCGTTCGCCGTAACCCTGACGCGGTCGCCTTCCGCAAGGGCCAGTTCGGTTGCCTCGAACACCTCGTACCGGTCCGCTGACGCGACTGGCACTGGCTGATCGTGAGTAACCGTGCGTTGAGTACCCCTGCGGATGCCTCCTTGGGCGTTTTGGTGGTAGTGCAAGACATGTTCACCGGGCACATACCGCCTCGTGTCTTGCTTCTCGGCCTGGGTCCAGTGGAGCGGGACGAGGCGGCGAAACGTCCGCTCTTCGGACGACAGCCGCCCGGTTTCGCGTAGGCGGTCTCGGATGCTTTGGGTGACCGCGTCCCCTTCCGCATGGGTAGGAGCGACCACGAGCACGCTGCCTTTGCGGGCAGCCTCCTCGTATTCGGCGGTAAGTGCCGCCCGTCGTTCCCCCGCGTCTTCGATCTCTTTGACCCACCCGAGTTTGTCGAGTGCCTCGAACCCGCGTTCGGTGTCCCCGGCGGCCAGGGCCGCCACCGCCCGCTTATACTCGCCCGTCTGACGGACGATCTCGCGGACTTCGACCGCCCGCACCCCGGCTTGCGACTGCAATACCCTCAGCGCATCACCGCGTGCAACGGCATGGTGCTGGGCCGTGTCACCCGACAAGACGACGCGGCAGTCCGTTCGTTCGGCCAGGTCGAACAACCGGGCCATGTCCCGCGACCCGATGAGCGACGCCTCGTCCGCTAGCAAGACTTGTCCGCGAAGCGACTCGTGGGCGGCTTCGTTTTGCAGCAGGTAGGCAAGGGTCTGGGCCTCCGGGAACCCGGCTTCCTGTCGGAGCACGTCCCGCGCGGCGGCGGTCGGTGCAACCGCGACGACCCGCTTGCCTGCTTTGGCGATGCCTTCACTTACCTCGACCATGAGAGTCGTTTTTCCCACGCCTGCCCCGCCGCGAATGATCGTGACCCGGTCGGTTGTCGAGAGGACGTGTTCGACCGCTCGCTTCTGATCTTGGTTGAGCCAGTCCGTGGTGAAGATGTGCGGCTCGCGGGAGAGGGGGGCACAACTGGCCGCGCCGTTGCGGGCGAAGTCGAGCATCTTTCGCTCTTCCCGCAGCACTTCCGGCGTCGTCACCACGGACTGGCCTCGGTAGGTCGCCCTCCGCAGTGGCGTTGCGTCGAGTTCGGCTTTGAGTTCCGCTGGTTGCACGGAGCCGACGCCGTATTTGAGGGCAGTAGCCAGCACGTCGCGCTCACGGGCGACGCTGTCCCGGCTAAGTGAGTGCGACAGGGCGAAATCCACGGCTTGTCGGGCGGAAACCCGTTCTTTGACCTCTGCCGCTTCCCGATCCTGAGTTCTGGCGAGCGCGTCACGCTCATCCTCGGTGAGGCGACCTTGCCAGTAATCGCGGAGTTCGTCGTAGCTGAGGGTGTGATCTTTAGCGTGGCGGGTCCGTGCCCCAAGGGCAGCCTTTTCGGCTTCGTCGGTAATCCCGAGCCGCTCCGCCGCCGCTTCAACTTCTTTTGTCCGCCTGGAGAACTTGGTTCGAACGGAGTCCGGCACACCGGCAATCCACCAGCTTTCGCCCCGCCGTTCGGTGGTGTAGCCCATCTCGTTGAGCCGCGCCGCGAGCCGAGTGTCAGCTACACCGCGCCAGTACATGCTGTCTTTTACGACCCCAGCCACGTCCACTGCCTGCCAGCGCGCTTCGGTTTCGCAGTAGGTGGCGTTCAGAACGTAAGCGTGAACGTGAAGGTGCGGGTCGGGCTTACCGTCCTCGGCGGCCGGGCGTGAAGTCCGGTGACAGAACTCCGCCCACACCAGGTTGCCGGTCGGCTGAGTGCCATTCTGGCCGCCTCGCCGCGTGCGAGTGACGGCCTCGGCTTCGATGTCAGCCATTGTCTCGCGGACACTTTCCCGGAACGCAGCTTCGATCCGCTCGTCGCCAGTCAGGGCGTGCAATACCGACACGTCCTTAACGACATCAAAAGTGAAATCGAAACCGACGCGACGCTGATCTCGGGTGCGGGCGGTGAGCCGCTCGCCGGTCTCGGGGTGTTGGTTGTCGCACAGGGCGTCGAAGTCGTGTTGGCGGACGAGACCGGAAAGGCCCAGGCGAGCGGCACCGCTGCCGTGCCACCGGCCAGCGAGTTCTTGTCCCTCGGCGTAGTAGTCGGACTGGCGGAAGTATCTCTTGGCTTGAGTAGCCGATTGTTGGGCCGTGATTCGGAGCATGTGAGGAAGGCTTTGTTGCAGTTATGTGACAGTAAATCATCTGCGGCAGCAAGTAAAGCAGGCTTGAAAACGCGAGGCAAACCAAGGCAGAATGCGGGGTAGAGCTAATGCAGTATAGATGCAGACTTTTCCCCTACGCGGAGCGTAGGCCGGATTCAACCGTTGAAGCGAGGGCAGGATCTGCTGTCACAAAAATGTCATATACGCGTGGTATCGTCGCTTCCTTCACGAGCAGCGCAAGGAGGCGCGAAGTCAATGAACCACAATCAACAAACACTTCTTGCGGAGATCGCCGCGAACCCTCACCTCGATGCCCCAAGGCTCGCGTATGCCGACTGGCTGGACAAGCACTGTAGTCTGGGAGAGCCCGGCTGGCCGGAGAACGGGGATGGCGCGTCCGCCCGTGCGGAGTTCATCCGGGTGCAGGTGGCATTAGCAGCTCTCTTGCCAAACGATCCGACGAGGCAGGCTTTGAGCGTGCGTGAGGAGGAGTTGCTCGAAACATACTACGACGACACCTTCGCACCAGACCAGGGCGTCTGGGAGGGCAGCCTAGCCGAATGGTTCGTAGACCCAGCAGTTGAGGCGCGCTTCACTCGCGGCTTTGCCGATAATATCAAACTCAACGAGCTCGCACTCGAATTGCTGATCGACAAGGGATTCCCACCGCAAGAACCTGTCCTTCACTCGCTTGAGCTAAGTGACATTGGTATAGGAAACATTGTAGCACTGGCACTCGCGAACTCGCCCCACTTGGCCAACCTGCGTTCACTGAGCCTCGACGTAAATCACATTGGGAACAATGGAGTAATCGCCATCGCGAATTCGCCCCATGTGGCTAACCTCCACACCCTCAGTATCGGTAGCAACGATCTCGGGGATGCGGGGGCAATCGCCATTGCGAATTCACCACACCTTATCAATCTCCATACCCTCAATCTCGGTGGTAACTACATCGACAACGAGGGTACAATCGCCATCGCGAACTCACCTCACCTGATCAAAATCCGGTCACTGAGCCTCGGCAAAAATAACATCGAGAACGAGGGGGCAATCGCCATTGCGAATTCACCACACCTTATCAATCTCCATACCCTCAATCTTTACAACAACTACATCGAGGACGAGGGAGCGATCGCCATTGTGAACTCGCTACATGTGGCAAACCTCCACATTCTCAATCTTAGCAGCAACGACATCGGGGATGCGGGGGCAATCGCCATCGCGAACTCACCTCACCTGATCAACCTCCGATCCCTCAATCTCGGTGGTACAAATATTGGGAACGAGGGGATACAAGCGGTTGCCGCTTCTCGATACTTGCCGGAGGCAGCTAAGCGTGAAGCTCTTGAATCCCTGCTACTTACCGAGGATCGAATCAACGACCTGCTGTCGGCCAGCACCCCGCCGGGCGAGCGCCCCGCCGGAGTGGGGGTGACGCCCAGTACGGAGTTGGGGCTGGCCAGTGAGGCGAGGAAACGCGCATAAACGATACGGGCGCAAGGAGGCGCGGCATGGATGGATTCAACTCAGCGAGCGTTGCTACAGGCTATTGCACAGGCACCGGATAACGATCAGCTCCGACTCGTCTACGCCGACTGGCTCGACGAGCACTGCGACGAGGGACAACCCGGTTGGCCAGCGAACGAGGCCGGCTGGTCTTTGCACGCCGAGTTTATCCGGCTCCAATTCACGGATGCCGAGGCTGCTGGACTTCGCGCACACAGGAATAGCAGGCTAGCCGAAATGCAGAGCTGGTTCGGTGGCAACGTAAAGAGCCTCGTCTTCGATCGAGGATTCGTTGACGGGATATGGCTTTTGAAAGGTGGCTTAGAATTCCTACAAACCAAAGGCTTGCACCACAACGAACCCTTTGTGCGCTCCCTGTATCTCGGCGAAGGATTAAAACACATCGGGACTGAAGGAGCGATTGCTGTCGCGAAATCATCCCATCTGGAAAATTTGCAAGCCCTCAGTATCGGTAGCAATGATATCAGAGACGCGGGGGCGATCGCCATCGCGAACTCACCCCACCTGGCGAACCTCCACACCCTCAATCTTGGCAGCAACGACATCGGGGATGCGGGGGTAATCGCCATCGCGAACTCACCCCACCTGGCGAACCTCCGATCTCTTAGCTTCGTTGGCAATTACATCGGAAACGAAGGGATACAAGCTATACTCGGCTCTCGATATCTATCTGCGACAGCGAAGAAATCAGCATTGAACCCGGGCATCATTCTCCCCAGCTCGGCCGCAGCAGAAGTGGCAGCCGAGGCACTTGAGGCACTTGTCGGACAATGGTCGGCGGCATATTCGGGGCGGCCTTAACTACTTGTTTACCAATTTAAAGCATGACTGAGGTTTGAATAGCGCATGCCGCGCATCGGGAACGGTTTGAAGAGCCACTGCGTGAATCCCTTGCCTTACATACCTGGATCTATCGTGGAATTGTCTCCGCCCGCTCGGTGCGCAGGCCGTCGCCCACTCCCCAAGCCTCGGCGGGTTGACGGGACTTTCTCTCGCGGTCAACGACATCCGGGACGACGGCGCAGCGTTCTTGGGGTCATCGCCCTACTTCAAAGCACTCGCTCACCTTGACCTGACCTGGAATATCGTCGGCCCAGCCGGAATTCACGCCATCGCGACTTCGTCTCACTTGGCGTCACTCAACAGTCTCACTGTCGGCAATTTCGAGCAGGTCGATCTGGCCGCGGCGCGAGCCGTCCCGCCCGCACACACGTGTCGAGTCACCGCGAACAGTCTGGTTGATCGTCAGCACGGCCTCTGATAAAACCCCTTGGTGAGTGTGGGAAGCGTAGTCTGTTCGCCATTATGGGATTTGCCCCAGTCCAAGACATCCCTCCCGCCGCAGAGCGGCACTTGCCGGAGTTCACCGTGTCGAACCCACCTTCGCCACAAGTTGGTGGCCCCACCCCCGCCGCTCGGGATTGCACCGACGTAGGACCGTTGCGGATCGAAGATGTACGGATTTTCCGGGCAGCGTGTTCGGCACTTCGCCAAGGACAGAGGGACTCGATCCGGGATATTGCCACTCGAATCCCCCCGGCTGTGCTGGGGCGGACCCTCAGCGAAGGAAGCATTCGCGCGGCTGAAGACCGGCTTTTATGCCACTACCGGTCGCCGGCCGGTGAGCGGCTGTTTAACGTGGTCGGGCAAGGGATAGACGGGTTGACTCCCGTCGGCAACCAGATTTTAGTCCGTTGCAACGAGATCATCGTGGCGTGGGATCACCGTCCTCCCGCCCCGGACCGAGACTTCTTCGTCGTGGCAACGGCAGGGTCGGTTTTGCATGATCTGATTCCCCAGGCCGTTTCAGCACTTCGCAGGCCGGGTCAGGCCGCATCAGTCCTGTTGTTCGACACGTTCGTACCCACGCGGTTCGTAGGCCAACTCGTCGAAAAGCGGGTAGATTTGGGCATCGCCTGGCATGGCGGGAATTCAGTCAAGTTGTCCAAAAGCCTTGGCGATGTAACGAGCACGTTGAGGGTTGAACCACTCTCGGACCCTACCGGGATCGCTATCTTGTTGCCGCCGGGGCACCGTCTCGCCAACGGCAACGAATCCGATCCGATTCCCCCGTCCGAACTCACCACCGAGACCATCATTTACCCGCCGTTGCTCCCTATCCGGAAGGTCGCTCGCCGTCTCGGCGCGGCACACCGGGTTCGTGTAGCCGATTTCCCGGCAGTTGCCCGGCAGGTCTCAACTGGCCTCGGGGTTGGCCTGTACCCAAACCACCCGGTTCACCTGCGCCCGGCCGCAAGGGTATACGGGGTTACCGCGCGGCGGCTCGATGTGAAGGACCACGTCCAACTCTGCACGTACTCGCTTGCGAGCGTTCCTGTGCCCCGCGAGATGGCTGCCCTCAGCGAGGCCCTGCTTGCAGCGGTCCAGGATTCGACAAAGCCATCTCCCTGGAACTCCGCCCCGATGGAACTTATCGACGCGGCGGACTGGGCCGGAAACTGGAAGTTGGCCGTCGGCTCAATGGGCGGCAGGTTCGAGTCACATGACGCCCAGGCCGAGACCGCTGCGGTGGTAACCCTTGACGTGCCCGGCCTGTCCGCCTCCCGATTCGTCGGCGTGGCAACGCCGTCGTCGGTAGCCCTATCGCGGAAATCTGGGGCCGGACCGCTCGCCTTGACGCTGGTCAGGGTGGCCCGGAAAGCACGCACGGGGCAGTCTTGCTACTGCGGGTACGCGGTCGAGACGACGCCGCTGGGCGTCGTCTCGGTACCCGTCGTCCTCGGCCGGGAACCGCTAACCGCCTCGGACTGGTACTGGCTGACCGAGCGCTAGCAGCTCCCAAGGCCGCACCCTGCGCACCCGCGCACGCGGCAGGCGCACAAAGAGTTGCAGCGATTTCCCTTCGCGTTTTTTGAGCTTAGATTCTCTTCAGACGAGTGAAATCGCCCGCGGGTCTCGCGGGGGCCACTCAAACCCACGCCTTCTTAATCCCGGCCTGGACTGACCTTCCGGCGACGCCCTCCGGCGTCACGCCCTGGGTATCCACGCGCCTGACCCGGAGAATGACCGTGAGCCAGACGAACTCGCAATCCCAAGCCGCCCCGCAGAAACCCGCGCCGAGCCAACTCCAGGAATCGCTGCTCGGCTACCTCGTAGATACGTGTGTCAAACGCCCCTACTTCGCACTCCAGGGCCGCCGCCACCGCCGAAAGATTGACGTGGTGACCGAGGAAATCGAGGCCACGACGCGCCTTCTCGACCCCAAACGCGACCGGATCGGGGTGGCGGGCTTCCACAGCGGCTACACGACCTTCCTGGCCCCGACTCACGATTTCCGCCGCCTGCGGCCGGCGCTCAAGAAGGCCCGCCAGGCCACGCTCGACCTGACGCCGCGAGGGTCACGGCTGTTCCCAGCCATCGGCGAATTAGAGGACGCATTCCGCGCCTACTCCACCGCTGAGACCATTCAGATCGGCATCATCCTGTCCGACGGGGCGGACACGTCCGGGGAATCTGCCGAGGATGCGGGGCGGCGATCCCAGGAGTTCATGCTCGGGCCGTTCAGCCGCCGCCACATCACCCTGATCGGGATCGGCAAGGATCAGGCGGTCTCCTACGGCAGCCTCGGCCGCTACGCGAAGACGGCCAACCTCGTGATGCACGACGAACTCTACGGATTGAGCGAGGTCATCAAGCCGATCATCCACCGTGTCGTGGCCTGGGCGATCACCAAGGCGACACCTGGCGACATCGTGGCAAGCCTCGGCCTGGGTGACCCTGAAACAGACCTGGCACGGGAACGACCCGGAATCGACTTGGTCTACCTCATTGATTGCTCGCCCTCGATGCGCGACTACGCCACCAGCAGCGCAGTTTAACGATCCGAACACACAACGAGATTCCATCATGATCGTTCAGGACATTTCTATCGCCCTAATCGACCCTCACCCGGCCAACCCCGTCGGCCGCGTCGCCGAAACTGAGGAGTTGCTGGCCCTGTTGGAGAACATCCGCACCCGCGGGTTGCTGTTTCCCATCCGTGTTGTTCGTGAGCCTACGACCGGGCGGTACACGGTGGTGGCGGGCCACCGAAGGCTGTGGTGTAAGCGGCGACTCGATCACCAAGACATCGCCTGCATCGTCGAAGACGGCCCCGTCAAGGACGGCGACGTGCTCATCGACCAGATCAGCGAAAACGTGCATCGCGCGGCTTACAAGCCTGTCGAGCAAGCGAGACTATTCCGGCTGCTCCAAGAGCAACTCAAGCTCAACAACAAACAGATGGCCCAGCGCCTCAACTACTCAGAGGCGTCGGTGAGCATGTACCTGGGCATCCTCAAGCTGTCCCCGGCCTTGCTAGACGCCATCGACGACGAGCGCCTCGCGTTCTCCACAGCCGTCGAGATTGTCAAAGTCGAGAACCCGAAGGTGCGGGATGACTTGGCCCAGCGAGCGATGGACGGGGCATCGCGGGCAGAGATCATGGCCACCATCCTCGGTGGTAAGCCAAAGGCAAAACGGCTCACGCTGCGGCGTGGAGACCTGACCGTAACCGCCCTGGAGAAGCTGACGCCAACCGCCGTGGTTCGCGGTCTCGAAGAACTGCTCAAAAAAGCCCGGAAGGCCGTGACCGAAGGCCACAGCCTGGAATCGTTGATCCCAAGAGGACAGCCCGAGGAGGCCCCATGAACTTCGACGACCTGCTTGGTCGAGGAGGCGGAGGCAAGCCCAACCCAAGCAACCGAACTCTGAAGGGCGATCCACTCGACGAACCTCTGGTGGAATTGATACCCGGCCAGGAGTGTCTGACCCAACGAGACTTGTGTGCCGGAACATTGATCCTCGGCGCGACCGGCAGTGGGAAATCCAGTGGCAGCGGGGCCGCCATTCGCAAGGCGATGCTCCGAAGCGGGATCGGAGGGCTGGTGCTCACCGCCAAAGACGACTTGGCCGACTGGCTTACGCCGATCCGTGAGGCCGGTCGTGAAAAGGATTTGGTCATCATCGGCCCTGGCCATGACCTCAGCTTCAACCCGTTGGAATACGAGCGAACCCGGCAAGGTCGCGGGAGCGGGTTGACGGAGTGCATTGTGAGTTTGTTCGATGAACTCGAAGCCATCAAAGACCCAGGGGCTGGCAAAAACGGCGGCGACCCGTTTTTCCGGCAGGCCGCACGTGACTTGGCCCGCCAAGCCGTTCAGCTTCTAATGCTCGCCGGGCTGCCCCTCACGGTCGGCAACCTTTACGACCTGCTCGCCGCCGCCCCGACGAGCCTGGCCCAGGCGAAAGACCCGAATTGGCTGAAGACGAACGATATGGCGGTGCTGATCACTGCTGCCCAAACCGCCGTTCAGCCTAAGACCGCGACCGCGCTGCGACGTGTCCGCGATTACTTCCTGGTGCGTTATGCCGGAATGGCGGACCGGACGCGGTCGAGCATTGCCGAGGGTTTGATTACGAAACTCTCCGTGTTGTCGTCCGGGCCGCTTGAGACGCTCTTCGGCGGCCAGACGAGCTGGACCCCGGATGAAATCTATCGCGGCAAAATCACGATCGTGGACGCACCAGTTTTGCAGTACGGTGAACTCGGTCGCATGGTCAATGTCCTGCTGAAAGCGTCATTCATGCGAGACGTGCAGAGGAGAGAAATCACCCCCGATACCAAGCCCTGCTTCTTGTTCGCAGATGAGTACCAATATCATATGACGCCTGGTGATCAATTGTTCCTAACCACCGCCCGGTCTTCGCGATGCCAGTCCGTGTTCTTGACCCAGAACATCAACAATCTCTACGCGGCACTTGGCGGCGGCCTTGAAGCCCAGCCCGTGGTGGCGTCGCTATTGGGGAATCTGCGAAACAAGATTGTCCACTCGGTAGATGACAAGGAAACAGTCGAGTACCTGTCGGAATTGTTTGGTCACGAAGTCACGCTCCTGACCGGCATGTCGGTGCCAACCGGGTCGCAGGCCGAGCGGACCCAGGCCGGGCAACTGACTTCGGCCAACCTGACCCCGCAACGCATGTTCCGCGTCGAGCCGAGCACATTCGCACAACTCAAGGCCGGTAGCCCGGCCAACGACTTCATCGTCGAGGGCGTGGTCTACCGAGGCGGGCAGAAGTTTGCCAACAACAAGACCTACATCAGGATCGCCATAGACCAGCGAACCGGGAGGGCGGTGTGAACCCGTTCCACGACGAGGAAGAACTCGCCGACGGCATGACAAGCCAGTCCGCACCGATGTTCCTTGGGGCCTTGATTCTGGTGATCCGCTCGCGTGTGGGCGTTCAGTATGTCACCCTCGGGCAGCTTTTCGGCGAACTGTTCTTGTGCGGCACGTTCGCGTCAATCGTGATTCTGGTCGGGTCGGACATGGAGGACGGACACGCCGTCTGGTTGAGCGGAGCCGCCTACCTGCTGGTCATTCTGTTCGGGTTCGGATACGGGGTGTGGACCCAGGGCCGCGCCCAAATCCATGACTTGCGGGGCTACAGCCCGGTTCACCGTTCGTTCTCGGGTATTCCACGACTTTATGGTTTCCCGCCGAACCGGTGGCTGGAGCGGTTGATTGCCCTCGAACCAAGTCGACCAAAAACCGCCCGATTTCTCGCACGCCTTGTGATCCCGTTGTTCCGCATTCGGAGGTGGCTCAGCCAGCAGCGCCCTTGGTTCCTCAAAGCCATTGCGGAGCCGTTCGCGCTTGGCGGATTGTCCGTGTGCCTGTTGTTCGGCAGTTGGCTGTTGTGCCTACCCTTTTGGCTGGTTGGTATGCACGGTCTGCTGGCCGCTGTCATCCTCTGCTTCGATCAGGCTGAGCGGTCATTCACGATTTACCAGGAAGTCCGAGAGCTGGAAGACGCCGGAATCGCCGCCAACCGACTCGCCGAGCGTCTTAGACGCCGCCGAAACGGAGGATGGTAGCCGTGAACCATTCCATTCGTGCCCCGCCGTAGACGGACACAGCCGAATCCGCAGCAACTCAACCCAAAACCCAACAACAGAGGGCATCATGAGCGCAAAAGAGGCCTTTGCGAACGAACTGAAGGAAGCCGGCCGGGGCGTCCAGGCGAACCTGGAAGGCAAGGCCGGGCAGCACACGCGGCAAGACGCCCAGCCCCAGCAACAGCAGCACTCTGCCACACAGGAAGCAGGCGAGGCCCGACAGCAGGCCGCGGAAGCACAGCAGGAGCACCACGCCGCGGCCCACACGGACTACGAAGCCCAGCGGGACGCCCAGGCAGCCGAGGCCGAAGCCGCCCAAGAGCAGTCTCAGCAGTACGAAGGGCCGGAATACGGCGACTAGCAGCACCCCGAACAGTCCCACGGAAGGGGCTGTTTGTTAGAAGGACCGAATCTTGAAGAGCAACTCAACAGCGAGGTGACACCGTGGACGCCCTGGAGGATCAACTGAGCCGCTTGCAAACCCGCGTCGCCGAGCTAGAAGCGGTCGTGGCAAGAGTCGCCTTGGCTCGACCCGAGCAAGAATGGTACAGCACGTCCGAAGCGGCCGAGATGCTTGGCCGGGCGGAATGGACAGTAAGAGAGTGGTGCAGGCTCAAGCGAGTCAACGCCGGAAAGCGACGCTGCGGGAGAGGGGCACACTGCGAGTGGGCAATCAGCCGTACAGAACTCATCCGGATCATGAACGAAGGATTGCTCCCGCTGCGATAAGACCTTCCAGAGACAGGGCTACTATTCCGAATGATCTGCGAAAGGTCATGGACTGTGCAAAAACTCCCTTTGAAAACAACTACAGACCTGCCTACCACGGCGGCTTCAGTTTTGAGCCACCGACATTTGCTTCTCGTCCCCGACAGCATCTTCTCAGTTATCCACAAGCTACGCTGTTTTAGATAGTTATAATATGTTTTAATTAGTTTTAGGCATTTTTTTGGGCCACAAGACTCTGTTCTTTAAGCGGATTTCCGAGGTGGCCGGTCCGCAAAGGACGGAAAAATATCCGCAAAGGACGACGTTTTATCCGCAATAGACGGCCGGATGTCCGCAAAGGACGGTCCGCTGCCCGCCGCCTTTATCAAGCTGCGGGAGCCGATCATGTCCGCAAAGGACGGTAACAATTACTCCGGCTCGTGGCCGCAGCCCACGGCTTCGACTACCAAGCCGTCCTTGCCCCGCCGAGCCATACGTAGCATCTCGCCTGACTGCCCAGGAACGATGCGGAGGTGGTAATCCGGCAAGTCGTTGCGGGCGGCTAACGCCCGGATGTCGTAGGCGAATTTGTTGTACGACCGCGTCGTGCCGGAACGCTCGTGCAGCGTGTGCAGCGAGAACGTGGCATCTCCGATCCCCGCGGCCTTGCGGGCTAGACGGTACACGAACCGTGCCACCCCGCTGTCGATGAGGAAGTAATCCCGGTTCAAGGTCAGGATTTCCGGCGTCGTGTGATTCATCACCCCGGCGTAAATCCACTCGGGGATCTGCAATTCGACCACCCCTACCCGCCCGGTGTCGGTACGGCTCGTGACCGTGGCCCCGGCGATCAGAGGAAAGTAACCGACCCGCCGGGTCGAGGTGCCCTTCTTCCGCTCGATCTTGATGAACGTGCCTTGCAGGCGGGCCAGCGCCTGCTCGATGGCAGCGTACTGCCGCCCGCCTTGCGGGAGCCGGGAGAATTTCAGAATCTCCGTGCCCGAGATCGCCAGCTTCGACGACGGCCGTGGCGACTTTCCGGCCCGGTAGAGGCGTACCTGACTCGCCAGGTGGGTGATGGTCAGCAACACCATGTCGTAGTCGTACACCGTAGCCATCCCGTGCGCCCCGGACGACACTTCGATGACGGCGTCCGACAGCTCATGGCGGATGATCGCCCCCTTGCGTTCTTGCGACTTTGACAGCCGAAACACGGCCACGTCCATCAGCCCGATGCCGTCCTTAACCGGGATGTCGCAAAGCGACGGCACGAACAGGTCGGGCTGGTCGTCAGCCGGCGGGATCGGTCGGAGTAGCGGCGCGACTTCAACCTGAGCCGGTTCAGCGGCAGCCGCGCCGGCTTCCGCCGCCTCCCGATCCAGGAGGAGGGCTTCGATGTTTCGCAAGATGCCGTCTACTTCGTCCCCCGTCATGGGGGTGACGGGCGTGTGTCGTCGGGTCACGTCGGGCTCAAATGTGGTTGTTCGGGGCATCACAGTAGCACCTTCTCCGATTCGCGCAACCGGCGTCTGGGGGCGTCCGCAGATAACTGTTGACACCCCTGGGCGAACCGTACAAACGTCGCCGGATGAAACGCTGCACCGGAACTCGCACCCGAAGAATTCGAGCAGATCATCTCTTCGGCTCCGTATGCAAGGCCGACTCCCCAGAGCCACTCGCCACGGACGAGCCGCTTCAGATCGGAATGCTGTCCACCAGCCCCCGTGAGACTGCTTTCTTCCGTCGGTCGTAGAGCCGCGTAGTGCGCGGGTCGGCGTGCCCGACCAAGTACTGCACGTCCTCGAGTGGATGTCCCTCAACGAGTAACACGGTCACCGTCTTCACTCGAAAGCTGTGGGGTGTGATGAGCGGGGACAGTCCCGCCGCTTTGCACCGCCTCTTGAGCATGCGGCGGATGAACTCTGACTCCAGGGAGCGACCGGCTGGCACCTGCGTACCCGTAGCAACACTACGGTGAATCGGTTGAAAAAGGGCGATTGCGCTTCGCTCCCGTTCGATGGATGACAGGCCTGCCGCCTCCAAATAGGCGTTAAGCCACTCGATCAATTCGGCCCGCACCGGCACCACCCGCTGCTTGCCGTTCTTCTCACGGAACCGCAGCACAGGTGTCGTCCCGTCCTGCACAAGGTCCGTCAGTTGGAGCCGGGTCACCGCCCCAACCCTCGCACCGGTGAAATTCAGTACGCCGATCACCGCTCGGTCACGTAGCCCAAGCAGGCTCGACGTGTCGATGGCGGACAGCAAGCGGCGGACCTCCTCGGCGGTGATTTCGACAGTCTTCCCCTCGTCCTGGCTGTACCGCTCCAGTTTAACGGGAGAGGCGGGATTTCCAGGCATTACGTGCGACACCACGAGGTGGTCGAAGTAGCGACGAAGCGCCGCCAGCCGTAGCTTGCGGGTTGGGACAGAGCAGTCCAAGGCCCGCAGGTACCGGGCCACATCTCCCGCCGTGATCTGGTGCCATCCCAGGGCCGCTGCCTCGGCCCACCGGGCGAAATCGCGGACTGCTCGCAGATATGCTCGCCGCGTGTGGTCGTTGCCGATCATGGCTGCAAAGAAGTCATCCGTCGCCCGGCGAAACAGCTCAGGTCGGGCCGACGCGAGCGGCGGCAAGTCGGCGGTCAGTTCGTCGAGGACGGGCACATCCGAAATCCCAATCGTGGCAGTGCTCGGCGGGTCTACGCCTGCCCGTTCCATTACAGTCCAGTTCGGGAGTTCGGGGCCGGTCGGTAGGGCGACAGGCGAACGAGCGGCTTGCCGTGCCTGGCGATGACGATGTCATCACCCGCCAGTACACGCTTCACGAGAGTGGCGAGATCTTTTTTCGCTTCGGTAATATTTACGATGTGCATTCAGCTCTCATGTACTTCAGTTGACCCACTTGACCATCGTGGAACTTTGGCCGGATGTCAACCACCGGCAAGTTGGGTGGGATAACGTCCTTTATCCCACCCAACAAAAGAATCACTTGACAGCACTTGTAAGTCGTGACAGTCTAAATTCACACACATGATTAGGATAGATTGTGACACTTCATTCTGTAACCGTTAGGCTTCCCGAGCAAGACATTCAGTTCTTGGACTCACTTGGCAAGGTGCATGACCGCAACCGCAGTTACCTCATCAAAGAAGCCGTAGAGCAATACATAGTGTCTCGGAAGTGGCAAATTGAAGAGATAGAGAGAGCCATCGTTGAAGCCGATGCTGGGAATTTCGTTCCTGACGAAGAAATGCAGCGCATTATGGCCAAATGGACTTCATAAGAGTTCGTTGGCTTCAAAAAGCAGTTCGTGATTTAGACTCCGCTTACGATCACATCGCGGCATCAAACCAACCCGCCGCCAGGCACCTGTACCTGAAATTAACAAATGCGGTAGATCGGCTTGCGGAGTTCCCGCACTCCGGCCGCCCTGGAGTTCTGCCAGCAACCCGCGAGCTTGTGGTGACAGCGACGCCATATATCGTGGTCTACCGCGTCAACGCAGGCTCTGTAGAGGTGCTACGCGTCTTTCACTCAGCAAGGAATCCCGATGGCATCTAATTCGTCCGACCTCATCACCTGCCCGGAAATACTTGAACTGCAAGAATACTTCCGTCGGGTCTGATCCCCCTGCTGCGCGATTTTCCCTTCGCTAATTCCTTGTCTGATCCCGAACTTCGTGGGAGTGGTCTATTACACGCGGCGTCCGGCTGGCATGAGCGGGGTTCCTGACATCCTGTTCACCCGGCACGGACGCCGCGATGCACGACTCTACCCGCTTGGCTCTCGCCCTGTCTACCACTACAGCGCGGCATTAGATCACGGACCTATGCCGCCGCTTCTTGTGGGACGTCGTGGCCTGCTCGTTCCGCCGCTGGTGGTACCGGATGACCGCCCCGGTGTGTGGCACGTCCGGCACCCGTCGCCGACGGCGGAACAGGATCCGACACCGGGCGTTCAACGCCCGACACACCTACTCCTGGGTCACCTGAGGATTTTTCCCCCCGCAGGCGTTCCGTGTGGACGGCCACGAACCCGAGGACGACCAGGGTCAGGATCAGGTGACGCTCCAGCCCGGCGTACTGCCGGCCCTCGAAGTGCGCCAACCCGGCCTCGGACTTGGCCACCCGGAATGCGTGTTCGACCGTCGCCCGGCGGAACGCCACCGCCAGGACCCGCTCCGGGGACTCGCCCACCGCGTTCGTGACGAAGTACTTGACCTCGCCCGTCCCCTCGTTCACCGCGGTCACCAGGGCGTGCCACCGCCGGGCCGCCCACACCCGCGTCGCCCGCGCCCGCCACACTTGGTTGGCCAACGTCTTGCGGCCGATCCGATATCGTCGCCACCTCGGCCACGAACTTCTGCCCGACTGAGCCGAGAACCCATAGGAACGGGACTTTACTCCCGTATCCCTCGTCGAACACCACCCAGTCGAACGTCACCCCGTTCCCCCGCAGGCGGATCAGTTGGTCCAGGGCGATCCGCCACTTGGATCGGTACCGGACCTCGTCCGGGATGCCCGCCGCCCGGCACCGCGGGCGGTCCGCGGCCCACGACGCCGGGAGGTACAACTCGGCGTCCAGAAGAGCCTGGAAGGTGCCCGTCGTGACCCCGACGTGGACCGTGACGATGCCGTTGTCGATCTTCCCGACGCACCCCAGGTACTGCCGCTGCACGCCCGGCGTCTTGTCCCCCTTCTTCGCCGCGCTCGTCTCATCGACCACGCCCACCACGCCGAGCGGGTCCCGTGGCAGACCCGCGACGGCGTCCGCCAACCGCGCCTGGAGACGGTCCCGCACCCCGACGTGGTCCCAGGCGGCGGTGGCCAGGAACTCCTGGAGGGTGCGGACCGCGGTTCCGGCGGCCAGGGCGATCGGCTCGACACTCTTCCGCGGCAGGTCGGACAGCAACCCGCGGCAGTACGTGTCGAAGTGCCCGGCCGTCCTGTCCTGCCCGAAGCAGTCCCGGTACCGCCGCAACTCGGCCGCGAACGCCGGCCCCAACCCCGCGATTTGCTCATCCGTCATGGGGATCCCTCCCGATGACCTCTCCTATCGGCTATCACCGAACCCGCGCTGTAGTGCTACCCTGACCGAAGTCGCCGCCGCCCTGCGTGAGATCGACGATCCCGCGGCCGAGAGCCGTTCGACCTTGGCGGCAATCGTCTTCGAGTTCTTCGCGGCCGGGCCGTCGCCTTCGTCGGTGTTCGACTTCGAAACCCGCATCGCGGATGCGGCGCGTGAACTCGGCCGCCGGGTGGTCGAGCGGGTTTACAACCGGCTCGAAGGCGAAGCCGCGACTCTGCCGGCGAAGATCCGCGTCGACGGCGAAGACTACCGCCGGCTGAACGAGAAGACGCCCCATCGCCACGTCGCCACGCTGCTGGGAACGGTGACACTTTGGCGGCACGGCTACCGCCCGTCGCACCGCGCCTCGGCCGAGGCGACGGTCTTCCCGCTCGAAGAATCGCTGGGTCTGGTCGGCGGGGCCACGCCGGCGTTGGCCGAAGCGGCCGGGCGTTATTTGGCCGAGGGCGGGGCGACGCAGCGAACGGCGCTCGACCGCTCGGCACCACGGGGTCAGCTGGGGGGCCGAGCGGTTGAGGAGCGTCACGGCCGAGGTGGCGCGGTCGATGGCCTCGGTCCGCCACGAATTGCAGGTCGAACGGGTGGTCGACCTGCTGCGACAAGCCGATGTCAGCCGCGGTTCGACCAAGCCGGTGCTCAGCGTCGGCCGCGACGGCATCACGCTGCGCGAGTCCCGGTGCCGCTTCTTCGAAGTCGCCGCCGTCGGCACGGTGACGGTCTACGACCGGGCCGGGACGAGACTCGGGAGCGTCTACTTGGCGGCGGTGCCGGAGCCCAATCAACCGGCGATGAACCGGCAGTTGACGGAGTTGATCGAAGGCGTGCTGAAGGCGTGGGACGGGCCGATGCCACGCTTGGCTTACGTCACCGACGCGGGCGCCAACGAGACGGCGTACTACCGCCGCGTGCTGCGGCCGATGCGGCACCCACGCACCAAAAAGAAGCTCGCTTGGGTGCGCGTCGTCGACTTCTACCACGCCTCCCAACGCCTGTGGGCGATGGCGTCGGCGCTGTTCGGAACAGACACGCGGGCCGGCGCCGCGTGGGCTCGGCGCATGGCGAAGCTGCTGAAGAAACCGAACGGCCCGTTCCGCGTACTGCACTCGGCGGCGCAACGGAAAGCGCGGCGGACGCTGCCGAAGTCGCGTGCGAAGGAGTTCCGGACGGCCTACAACTACATCCGCGAGCGGAGCCGGTTCATGCGGTACTCCGAATACGCGCGGGTGAAGATCCCGCTCGGCAGAGGCTGAAGCTCTCGGGGATGCGCTGGACGAAAGCCGGCGCGGAAGTGATCTTGGACCTGCGAGTGATGCTGCTCAGCGGACTCTGGACAAAAGGCTACCGGATGGTCTTAAACGGGCGATCCGACCGAATCTGCCGAGAAACGATGGAAATCGCCGCGTAAACGACACAGGGGAGAGATTACACCCCTTCCGTCAGTTCATACCGGAGGGCATCATCCTTTCCGAAGAACTCATAGCTGAGAGGCGAAAGAATGCCGCGAGCGAGTAGGCAATAGCGATTTCGCGGTCGGACAGCGAACCTCACCGAACGGGGGACTTTACAAGGCGTGAAAACTGCGCTACGACGGCGGCAACTCATTAACCGCATAGAAAGGATTCGCCTATGGCTCGACGCAGAACCGCTCCCAAAACCCAAGAGGACACGCCGGTGGTGCAGCCAGCCATCGAAGAAAAGCCAGAACTCGTTGCGCCGGCAGACAATGGAAACACCGAATTCCCGTATGGCGCTCTTGCCCCGAGTCCCGCTGAAGCCGTTTCACCGGCCGTCACTCTAAGCCCGCTGACCGTACCTACCACGCCACATATCGAATCCAAGCCCGGCACACGCCCGCACATCCGCTCCTGGAGCCGCGACCTCGTACTCGGTTATCAGATTCTCACCGACGACCGGCTGAAGCTGATCGTGCTCCGGTTCGACGAGCGCCCGGCGGACACCGTTCTAGCGATGGTCAAGGACATGGGATTCAAGTACCGGGAACTCCGCGAGCATGGCCGCGTGTGGGTCACCCCGAACGACTGGGAAGGCCGGACGTTGACGGACCAGCTCGAACAGCAGCTATACCGTTACCGCACCGGACTGGAGCGGTCGGCACAGGGAGTCGCATAGAAGCTGAACTGCGGCAAACCGCGCCGGCACGCAACCCATCGAGATGCAACCCGACCCCTCCCTCGGACTCCCTCTGGCTCGAGCGGTGGGGGGGCAGAACGGCGGCGAGTCCACCTCTGGCCGCCTCGGTCGGGGCGGGGCCCTGCCCGCGAACCCACCCCGACCGAGGCGACCGACGGTGACGGCGAAAATCGAAAGTTCGGAGAACTCCGTTCCAAGAGAACGCAGGACTTTCGGCAGGCCGGCAAGAAACCGTTGCGCTGTAGCTCACCGGAAGTATGATCGCCCAGCCAACACCAGCAGAGGAGAACGAAAATGGCAAAAGACCTGAACAAAGCCCAGTTGATCGGCAACTTGGGAGCCGACCCGGAATTCAAGATGACCCGCGAATCGGGCAAGCAAATCGCCACTTTCCCGGTGGCCACTTCCGACCGCTGGAAAGACAAGGACGGCAAACTGCGGGAACACACCGAATGGCACCGAGTGGTGCTGACCGGCGACAATCTCGTGCAAGTCGCACGCATGTATCTGAAGAAGGGCGGCAAAGTGTACGTCGAAGGCACGCTGAAGACACGCACCTGGCAGACCCAAGGCGGCGAAGAGCGGACGACGACCGAGATCTTCGTTCAGCAACCGACCGGCACCTTGACCATGCTTGATGGGAAAGCCCCGGACGACGCCTACGGTTCCGACGGCCAGTAAGCCGACCGACGCGCGAAGCACCCCACCCCGACAACGCAGCTTGATCCTGCGAAGGGACTTGCGACAATACCCAGAATGGATTTGAGACAGCTCACCCGTTGTTCTCGGCCCGAAGTCACCGCCCGTGCGGAACACACCCGACCGGAGCGGCTTCTCCCGATACGGGCTGCGTTTCAGGGGATTCTGTGTGAACGAAGCAGAAACCTGCCGCAAACTCGTCCGCCCGCGTGTTGAAACCGCCGGTTGGGACGCCTCGCGCCAGCACTTCTACTCCGAACAAGTCGCGTTCACCGACGGCCGGATCATCACCCCCGGCGGCAAACCGGTTCGCCTCAAGAAGAAGATTGCCGACTTCCTGCTCCGCTACACCCGTGATGTGACGCTCGGCGTCGTCGAGGCGAAGTCCGACCAGCGTCCCGCTGGGGACGGCCTTCAGCAGGCGAAGGAGTACGCCGAAATCCTCGGGCTGAAGTTCGCGTTCGCCACGAACGGCACCGACATCATCGAGTACGACTACTTCACCGGTCTGGAACGTGAGGTGGACCGTTTCCCGACGCCCCAGGAACTGTGGGAGCGCTACCAGACAGGCCAGAAGCTCGGCCCGAACGCCTCGGCTGCCCTTCTGTTGCCGTACTACAACCAGCCCGGCCGCGAGCCGCGCTATTACCAGAAGATCGCCATCACTCGCTCGGTCGAGGCGATCATCGGTGGGAAGCGCCGGAACCTGCTGACGATGGCGACCGGCACCGGCAAGACCCAGACCGCTTTCCAAATCTGTTGGAAACTCTGGTCAAGTGGGTGGAACGCCCGTGGCGACCTCGGCCGACGGCCCCGCATCCTCTTTTTGGCCGACCGGAACGTGCTCGTCGATGACCCGATGGCCAAGGACTTCGCCCCGTTCGGCGACGCCCGACACAAAATCCAGGGTGAGGCGATCAAGTCCCGCGAGATGTACTTCGCCATCTACCAGTCCATTGCCGCCGACGAGAAGCGGCCGGGCCTGTACCGCGACTACGCCCCTGACTTCTTCGACCTCGTGGTGATCGACGAGTGCCACCGGGGGAGTTCCCGCGACGAGTCGAACTGGCGCGACATCCTGGAGCATTTCGATCCGGCTTTCCAACTCGGCATGACCGCCACGCCGCTGCGCGAAGACAACCGCGACAGCTACGAATACTTCGGCGACCCGCTCTACACGTACAGCCTGAAGCAAGGCATCGACGACGGCTTCCTGGCTCCGTACCGCGTCCACCGCGTGCTTACCACCTACGACGCGGCCGGCTGGCGGCCGAACAAGGGGCAGAAGGACAAGCACGGCTACGAAATCCCTGACGGCGAGTACCACACCAAGGACTTCGAGCGCGTCGTGTCCCTTCGCGGTCGAACCGAGGCCATCGCCCGCCACCTCACCGAACACCTGCGGAAGACCGACCGGCACGCCAAGACCATTGTGTTTTGCGTGGACCAGGAGCACGCCGACCAGATGCGGCAGGCTCTGCACAATCTCAACCGCGACCTGGCCCAGGACGCCGAGAAGCAAGGCTCCGCCTTCGTAGCACGCGTCACCTCCGACGAAGGCGACATCGGCCGGGGGCACCTGAGTCGGTTCCAGGACCCCGAGGAGCGCTACCCGGTTATCCTGACCACTTCGCAGTTGCTTACGACCGGGGTTGATGCGCCGACGTGCAAGAACGTCGGCCTTGTCCGGGTCATCGGCTCGATGAGCGAGTTCAAGCAGATCATCGGCCGCGGCACCCGCGTCCGCGAGGATAAGGGCAAGCTGTTCTTCCACATCCTCGACTACACCGGCAGCGCGACGCAGAAATTCGCGGACCCGGAGTTCGACGGCGACCCAGTCAAGGCGACCATCGAAGCCATTGACGAGGACGGCCAACCCATCGAGGACACGCAGGCCACCGAGAAGGACGAGGAGCAACCGACCGGGGTGCCGCTCTATGACGACGACCCGGCTACACCCCGGAAGTTCTACCTCCACGGAGGTCCGGTCGAGATCGCCACGGAAGTGACGATGGACCTCGACGCCGCCGGGCAGAAGCTACGCACCGTGGAAGTGCGGCAGTACGTCGGCGACGCCGTCCGCACCCTCTACACCGACCCCGACGACTTGCGGCGGAAGTGGAGCGACTTCGACCAGCGGTCGCTGGTGGTGGACCAGATGGCCGAGCGCGGCATCGCCTTCCACGAACTCGCCGAACTGGCCGGAACGCCAGACGCTGACGTGTTCGACCTGCTTTGCCACGTCGCCTTCAACGCCCCGCTTCGCACCCGCCGCGACCGCGCCGATCGGCTGCGGAAGGACAAGGCGGACTTCTTCGACCAGTACGGCCCCGAGGCCCGTGCGATCCTGGCGGCGCTGCTCGAAAAGTACGCCGTCCACGGCACGAGCCAGTTGAACATGCCCGACGCGCTCGAAGTGCCGCCGATCTCTGACTACGGCAACGTCGTCGAAATCGCCAAGAAGTTCGGCGGCACCGACAAACTGATTGACGCGGTGAGCAGGATGCACGAACTTCTCTACGCCGCTTGAACAGAAGGAACCGACGGATCGACATGGCCAAACGCACTGCGAAATCGACGACACCCCTTACCACCGCCCAGCGACTGGGTGCGCTCATTTCGTCTGCCCGCAAGATCATGCGGAAGGACAAGGGGCTGAACGGCGACCTCGACCGCCTGCCGCTCCTCACCTGGCTGATGTTCCTCAAGTTCCTCGATGACCAGGAGCAAGTCCGCGAGGAGAGGGCCAAACTCAAGCGAGAGAAGTTCCGCCAAACCATCGTCGCTCCCTACCGCTGGCGAGACTGGGCTGCGAAGGAAGACGGCACCACCGGCGATGAGCTGAAGAAGTTCATCGCTAACGACGAAATCCAACTCGCCGGCGACGAAGAAAAACGGCCAGGCCTTCTCGCCTACCTGCGATCATTCGTTGGAAGCGCCGACGCCCGGCAACGGGTCATCGGCGACGTGTTCGTCGGCGTGCAGAGCCGGATGGAATCGGGCTACCTGCTCCGCGACATCGTCAACAAAGTGAACGGCATTCACTTCGAGTCGAGCGAAGAAATCAGCACACTCGGCCACCTGTACGAGTCGATGCTGAAAGAGATGAGGGACGCAGCCGGCGACTCGGGCGAGTTCTACACCCCCCGCGCCATCGTCCGGTTCATCGTCGCCGTCACCAACCCGAAGCTCGGCGAAACGATCCTCGACCCGGCCGCCGGCACCGGCGGCTTTCTCGTCGAGACCTACGCTCACCTGGAGAAGCAGTGCAAGACGGTCGAACACCGCCGCACGCTCCAGGAATCGAGCATCTACGGCCAGGAGGCGAAGCCGCTGCCGTTCATGCTCTGCCAGATGAACCTGATCTTGCACGGTCTCGAAGCCCCCAACATCATCCGCGGCAACAGCCTCGAACAGCGCCTGACCGATGTCACGGATAAGCAGCGGGTGGACGTGATCCTCACCAACCCGCCCTTCGGTGGCGAGGAAGAACGAGGCATCCTGTCGAACTTCCCCGAGGACAAACAGACCGCCGAGACGGCGCTCCTGTTCCTGCAACTCATCATGCGGAAGCTACGAGCCACTCCGAAACCGGGCCGGGCCGCGGTGGTCGTGCCCAACGGTACGCTCTTTGGCGACGGCGTCTGCGGTCGGATCAAGCAAGAACTGCTCACCCGCTTCAACCTGCACACCGTGGTCCGGTTGCCCAACGGCGTGTTCGCTCCCTACACCGACATCCCCACGAACATCCTCTTCTTCGACCGGGGAGCCACCGACCACGTCTGGTACTACGAGCAGCCGTTACCGGAAGGCCGCAAGAAGTACAGCAAGACGGCCCCGATCCAGTTCGAGGAGTTCCCCGACTGCATCGCGTGGTGGAACAAGCGGGAGGAGAACGAGCGGGCCTGGAAGGTGTCGGCCGAGAAGATCGCCGCCAACGGATACAACCTCGACATCAAGAACCCGAACGCCAAGGCCGACTTCGAGCACCTGCCCCCGGAGCAACTGGCCGACGACATCCTCCAAAAAGAACTCCGCATCGCCGACATCATGCGCGAGATCAAAGCGTTGTTGGGGGCGAAGCCGTGAGCAAGAAGAAACCAACGCCCCCCGCCAAGATCGACGCCTACGCCGCTTTGCTCATCGATGTGAAGACTCGCATCCAGCACGCCCAGACACGCGCCGTGCTGGCCGTCAACGCCGAACTGGTGCGGCTCTACTGGGACATCGGGCGGGCACTCGATGCGAAGCAGGCCGAGGAAGGCTGGGGGGCGGGCGTCATACCCCGGTTGGCCCTCGACCTCAAGAATGAGTTGCCCGAGGTGAAGGGTTTCTCCGAGCGGAACATCGACAGTATGGTCCGCTTCTACCGGGCGTATCACGACCCGGCGGCGATTTCGCAACAGCCTGTTGCGAAATTGGGAGCCGCCGAGGTTTTGCCACCGCCTGCGGCAAAAGTGCAGCAGGCTGTTGCGAAATTGCCGGACTCGCTGCTCTGGTCGATTCCCTGGGGGCACCACATCGCGTTGCTTCAGAGAATCCCCGATCTCGCCACCCGCACCTGGTACATGCGTGAGACGCTGACCCAGGGCTGGAGCCGGAACATCCTTTCCCTCCAGATCGCCGGGGACGCCCACGCCCGTGGCGGCAAGGCCGTGACCAACTTCGCCGCCACGCTGCCCGCTCCGCAATCGGACCTCGCCCAGCAGTTCCTCAAAGACCCCTACATCTTCGACTTCCTTACGCTGACAGAACCTTTCCAGGAGCGGGAACTCGAAACCGGACTCGTCGGTCACCTCGAAAAGTTCCTCCTCGAACTCGGCCAGGGGTTTGCGTTCGTCGGCAGGCAGTATCGGCTCGACGTGGGCGACGAGGACTTCTACATCGACCTGCTTTTCTACCACCTCCGGCTTCGGGCGTTTATCGTCATCGACCTGAAGAAGGGACGGTTCAAGCCGGAGTACGCGGGCAAGCTGAACTTCTACTGCAACGTGGTGAACGACAAACTGAAGCACGCGACCGACGCGCCGACCATCGGCCTGATCCTGTGCCAGACCAAGGACAACGTGCTGGCCGAGTACAGCTTCTCCGGCATCGACAAGCCAATCGGCATCTCGACCTACGAACTGACGCGGGCGCTGCCGCCGAGCGTGCAATCGGTGCTGCCGACCGTCGAGCAGATCGAAACCGAACTGGCCGAAACCGAGAAGCCTGCCAAACCACCCCGAAAGAAACCGGGAGGCCGCAAATGACGTGGCCTACGGTGAAACTCGGGGAGGTACTTGCCGAGCGCCGCGAACGTGTTGGCAAGCCAAACGCAGACGGCTTGCCACTTTTGGGGGTGAGCAATGTGAACGGGCTACACCGTTCCGGGTTGGAGCGCATCCCCGACATGAGCCGCTACTTTTTCGTCAAGAAGGACTGGTTCGCCTACAACCCGATGCGGATCAACGTCGGTTCGGTTGGCTGGGCAGCGCACGTTGAACAGACCGGGGTTATCAGCCCGGATTACGTGGTTTTCTCGTGTACCGAGCGGGTTTTGGCCCCACTTGTGTTCTGGTTCCTCAAGCACCGGCGCGGTCTAGTCGCCATCAACGGTGAAACTGCGGGTTCCGTGCGGGACCGACTCTACTTCGAGTCACTATCACGAATCGATTTTCCTCTGCCGCCGTTGACCGAACAGCGTCGGCTGGTGTCCCGTATCGAGGCCCTGGCTGCCAAGCTTGATGAAGCGAAGCAAGTCGCAGCAACCATCGAAGAACGAAACCAAGACCTTTTGAAATCGGCTTTCAGTGAGATCATTGACAACGTCCCACGACGGAAACTCGCGGAGGTAGCACCCCTCTTTCGTCGCCCTGCCAAGATCGATCCGCTGGCCGAATACCCGCAAGTTTCTGTGAGGTCATTCGGGCGGGGAACGTTTCAAAACCCTCCGCTGCAGGGCAGCGAGATTACCTGGGAAAAGCCCCACCTTGTAGAAGCGGGAGATATCCTCGTCAGCAATATCAAGGCGTGGGAGGGGGCGATTGCAGTCGCCAAACCCGAAGACGGCGGGCGGTTTGGTTCGCACAGATACCTGACCTATGTGCCGATTCCGGGCGTCGCCACGGCTCGCTTCGTCTGTTTCTACTTGCTGAGTCCCGAAGGACTGTTCCAGGTGGGAGAAGCATCGCCCGGCAGCGCTGACCGCAACCGGACGACAAGCGCGAAAGGGTTGCTCGAAATCCCCATGCCGGTGCCGAGTTACCAGAGACAAGTCTGGTTCGGAGAATTGTTCGACAAGGTCGAGATGATTAGTCAGCAGCAATCAGAAATCAACGAGGCTCGAAACGCGATGCTCCCGGCGATCCTCGACCGCGCCTTCCGTGGGGAATTATAGGTTATCAGTCCAGGCGTTTCGGTGTGATGCCCGACCCAGCCATTGTGAGGTTGTATGACGCAAATTAAGTCGAAGCCTGTTGCAGCCCCTATTGACACAGGGACGTTAGTTGAGCCGGAGACCAAAGAGTTTTGGGAATCTGTTGGTATCTTCCCCGATTCCCTCGATCAGGCCGGAAAACGCAGCGACATGATCCGTCGCACACGAAAAGCCCTCTCCGACATTGGGGGCGGCAACTTACGCCTGCTATGCGAAAAGGGACAGGTTCTTCACGATGCGGATGCAGACGAGTCGCAACTCGTTGGCGCTCTCATGGCGGCCTCACCTTCCGACACACTCCTTCACCTCCGTGAGTTCATGCACCGCCGCGTCGGAGCCGTGGAGGAGACATTTCTAGCTCACATTCACGAGTCCACACGCAAATCACTCGACGCAGACGTACAGAACTTGGGCGGCAGTACCGAGCAACTCAAGGCGTTCACCAAGCTAATTCTCCTTTATCGGAACGGCTCCACTAGCCTGAAGGACATCTACTACCTGAAGCTCGCCAGATCGCGTCGTACCGAGCACGAGTTCGTCGCGGAAGCAAAGCTACCCCAAGACATTGCCGAACGGATCGAGAAGAAAGCTGCCCGATTGGCCTACGACATCCAAGAACTCAAGGCGTCTACCCCCGCACGCTTTCAAGGATGCCACACGCTTCCTGGCGGAACGATTGTTGTCTCAGTATTGCGAGGGTACACCCCGACCGTGAAAGCGGACTTCCGTCCCGAACAGGTCTATAGCCTTCACCACGGCTTTGGGCATGTTGTTTTTAGTATCCACCCTGGTCGCAACCGTGTCGATGTCCGCAGCAAGAGCAAGCGAGTCGCCGAGGTTATTCGCGGATGGCTTGCATCGGCTTTGGCCGTGAAACTCAAACCGGCACCTCGTGAGATCGTCTCGAACTACGACGCACAGGATGTCAGCAAGCGATTGCTCGGCGAATACCCCAAAGACAAAGGCGTCGAGCTGACCGGGATCAAGTTCCGACGGTCTGGCCTTCCGATGCTCTCCCCCCTCACTGTGGAAATCGGAGCACACCAGCAGTCAGTCCGGGAGGACTTGACCGCTTTGCGTGAGACGAATGTCGTTCAACTGCGAAACCTGCTTGACATCGAGCACATGCAACTCGTTTACGACGGACAAACCGCAAAGGTGACAACGGAACGACTCGACGGCGGGCTGGTCCGGTTTGTGTTCGACAACACGGATTGGGATGATCGGCAGGACGGCCTTCGGGACGCGTTCACGGCGGCGTTTGGCTTGCCCCTTGACACACCCATCGACCCAAGTCGATTGGCGATGGGCGAGGAGGGAATCTACTCCCACCTTCTGACCATCCGCGACGAAAGCCAAGTGCTGCCGTTCCAGCGCAAGAGCTACGACAAACTCATCGAGCAAGGCATTCTCACCCGCCGTCGTGAGCAGGTGACGGCGTGCCGCAACCCGACGTGTGACCGCATCGGCCGCGTGGAGAAGAAAGCCCAGGAGTGCGTCAAATGCGGCCATACCCTTACGGCCGAGAACATTACTCGTGTTGATGCGGCACATGCGGTCATCCGAAAGAAACTGGCTGCCGTGCTGAACGGACCCAAGGTTGAATTGGGAGAGAAAGAAAAGTCGTTTGAAAAGGCTGAATACTACCCGCTCCGTTTTACCGACGAGGGCGGAGTGAATCAGACTGTTGCGGTCCTCGTCCGCGATTCCGTCCCGGACTCGCTTCGCAGGAAACTGGAACGGTCTTCACGGGCACTTCTCGTCATCAAAGCACGAACGCCCGACAAACCCGTCTACCTCGATGACGCCGGAGTTGGCCAAGTTAGTTTGGGCTACCTTCTTGCTGCAAGCGAGTCACCGAAGAACGAGGTCGAGGCGCGCGCACGCTGTCACGATTTGCTTGCCAACCTTCACCGTGACCATCAACGACGTGTCGCCCAATCCGCGCAGCGATCCTATATGACGCTACGGGACAACATCGCATCAACCAAGGACTATGAATACGAAACTGATATTTTCAACATTCTGCGGTCGCTGTTTCCTGAAACGATTCAACTCGGCCGTCAAGGCAAATCCGAACCGGACGGCTTTTGCGGGCTACCAATGTTCGACGACGGCAGCCTACGGGATGGCAAGCTTTGGGCGTTTACATACGACGCCAAGCTCGCCGAGTCCGGAAAACCCTACCCGCTCGAAAGCGGCGAATATCGAAAGATGCGGGACTACATCGAACAGTTCCGGCGAGTCAAATCACTTTTCAGCGCATCAAAACGGATGAAGGCACATGTGCTGATCTCCAACAACATCGCCGATGGGCGAATGAAGGCTTCGGCCGAATACTTGCAAGGTGAAGAGGGACTAGCCACAACCAACAAGGAAGTCATCCTCGTCTACATGCACCTTGGCTTCCTTCTGCGACTACATGAGCTAGTCCGTGACCGGGACCAGGATTTCCGACGCCGTACTTCGTTCTTGGCAGAGGCATTGGCCAGCGTGATGTCGAAGCGAAACGCCGATGGGTATGTAAAACTTGAGCGTGCAGACGCGGATGCATTGGCGGAGGCCGTCCTGAACCGAGAACAGATCCATCCTACGGTCGAATCCGATAGGCTCAAAAAGGAGCTGGACGAGTAGTATTAAATATTGATCAATGATACATCGGAGAAGTTGTGATGGCACCATCGCCGATGTTGGCAGTCGCCGAAGACCTTAAGAAGCTCTTGTTGGGGCACATCCAGCACAACGGAGGGGATGAGGCCGCGTTCACGAGTCTGCGTCGCCTGCTGATGGCCGAGCGTCGGTTGCAAAGCCTGATCCCCGACTTCCTCAAGACCGACTCGACGCTCCAGGAGATACGCCGCCGCGCCCAACGGCTAGAAGGTGGCACTGGTGGAAACGTGTCCTCCTACGAGACCCGCCGCGATTGGCTTGCCGCCGAATTTCGACCCTTACTGGAGAGGTTACAACAGCCGCAGCTGTCGAGCGTCGAGGAAGTCTTGGCTGAGACGCTCTCGACAGTGGACTCGGCCCATATCCGTGCCGCGTGGGGTAAAGCAATCGAACGCAGGCAGGCCGACCCAGACGGGGCCATCACGATTGCCCGCTCGTTGATCGAGGCGGTTTGCAAGCACGTCCTCGGTGCAGGGAACTACACCAACAAAGACGAACTGCCCGACCTTTACAAGAAGGCCGCTCGCCTGATGCGGCTGACGGACGACGGGTATGCCGACGAAGCGTTGAAACAGGTCATGCGTGGCTGCACGCAGATTGTCCAAGGCCTCGGCGAGTTCCGCAACAAGATGGGCGACGCCCACGGAAAGGGGCCTGTGGAACCGTTCGCGGACTCAATACAGGCTGAACTTGCAGTCACCACAGCCGGGGCAATGGCGACGTTCTTCTTGGCCGCCTGGGAAAGCCGTAGCGGCAGTTCGTGACGTGTTACTTCGGCGGTTCCGTATCGACGACAACGCCTTCGGTTGTTTGCTCGGGCTTCGGTGGGAAGAAACCGTACCGTCCGACGCTTCGGTTCCGCGTGAATTCAACGCACTGAACTCGATCACGAACCGCCGCCGGTGGCTCCACGTTTTCCATCACGATAATCTGATCGCCGCTGCTGTCGGCAGCAAGGTACTCGAAAAATGCTTCCCTAACCACATCAGGAAGTCGTTCCGTTGGGCTAGTCGGCGCAGGACCTTTGAACGGATTGATCGGCGTATCCAGCACGACTATCCCAGGGTGTGGGATCGACTTTAGACGGCAAAACTTCATCAACCCGATAGTGAATGCTGCGTAGGTGAGCGCCCGGTACCCTTTGCCCTTATTGGCGCGGTCCTGACCGCCTATCACTAGATCGCCTTTGACGGTGTCAAACGAAACCGTACCGAGGTCAGGATACTTCCACTCCCGCAAGATGTCCTCTACGACCTTGCAAAACTCACTCGTAGAACTCGTCGTAGCCCTGCTCTCAAACACCGGGCGCGTGACCCGTTGAGCCTGGGCGGCTTGAACGGCAGTCAGTCTCTCCTGCAACGATGTGATTGTAGTTTGGAGTGTTGTGGCCTGAGCGACGACGGTGCGAGTCCTCAGCAACTCCTGGAGATCGACCTGGGCAGTTCTTGTGCTCGGGACGAGGACTGCCTGTAGTTCGCGGTCCAAATCTCCAAGTGACGTTTCCAGGATCTGAACTCGCGATCGAATGCCTTCCGCTTCCCGCTCAAAATCTGCGATCGCTTCCCTTAAATCCCGTTGCAAATGACTGATTTTGTCGACCTCCCTTTGGCAGGCGGATTCGAATTCGGCGTGCGACGGCTCTCCAGCCGACAGAGGGCTTTTGCAAAGCGGGCAGGTGCCTTCCGGCAAATCGTGGACGACACGGGCGGCCTCAATGACCGCTTCCAGTCGCGCACGGTCGGTCTTGTAGTATTCGCCGAGCAACCGCAGGCGATTTAACTGCTCGGTAAGGAACATCGCCCGCGACAGTCGGGCATTACGTTCCTTGGTGAATTCGTTCCGTTGACGTTCGAGTTCGCTGATTTGGCTTTGTGATACCACTACCGCATAGGTGGCGGCTTCGATGGATGTTTCCAGTCTCACCGCCCGATCCGCCAAGTCGCTCGCGTCGGGGGTCAGATTCCCTAACTCCATCTGTCGCTCGGCAAGGAGCGTTTCAAGCAAAGTTGCCTCCGTCGCCAGCCGTGCCTTTCGATCGGTTGATTTTTCTTGCGGAATGATTGCACTGTCATCCTGCCCAGTCAGAAAGTAGGCGAACGCATTATCTTCTGTTGTTTTTTCGGTATAGGCATTTGGGGTAAGTATTGGTGATGACTGCTGAATAATCCGCTCTTCATCGATCAATGTCAAATGTGCGACATGCCGAAACGACAGGGCTTTCTTCGCGCCTTGAGCGTCCTTTCGTATCTCGCGGTTTCCTATGCCGATAAGATGTAGCAGGTATGCTGATAGCGAACCCTGAGGGTCCGTGCTGTGAGTTTGGCTCAGCGTCCGGGTTGCAGTTGCAACTTGATCCAGACCGTTACTAAACTCGCTAAGCGCGAACGCCCCGCCCCCGACCGCTCGGCGAAGCGTAAACGGTGCGCCCTCTGACGGCTCAAAGGTCATCGCTACTCGCTCGTAACCCGCCGATTCCGGAATGGCCCGCAACCCGTCCTTCGCCCCCATCATGAAGTCGATGATCTCGAAGATGTACGTCTTGCCCGTGTCCGAAGCGCCGACGATCAAATTCAAGCCAGGTCGAAACGAAAGCTCAGCCGGCGGCAGCGTGCCATTGGTGACAGACAGGGATCGTAGAGTGAGCCGCCGAGTGGTCATTCGTCGGTCTCCCCGAGCAATGCTTCACCGACGAATTCAGCACCCCACCTCGACCAGCGGTCTGCCATGAAGCGGTTCAATTCTTCGTCCGGCATAGCCTGAAAGGTACGAACCACCCAATTCGCACGCTCCCGCAGTTGTCGCACGTACTCTGAGGCGAGCGCGTCGAGGAAGACAACGGCGTATTCACCTGCGAGGTACTCAATGCCCATCCCGCTGTATGTTTTCTCTATTACCCGGCGGCAAGCCATGAAATCCAGGCCGGCTTCCACGAGCGACCGCCTCACGAGCAGTTCGCCAGATCTGTGCGGCGTCGCCGGGTGAATGCTCTCAGGCCCGCCGTCCACGTCACCCGAATGCACAATCAAATAGTCGTACTGCACCAGCCGCTGTACGTCGCAGGACTTCGGGTAAGCCGCGAACAACAGCGCAACCGACCGCATTCCGCACTCCAGGGGAGTGTTGAACAGGCGGTCGCCGCTCGGAGTCTGGGTGGCCTCAGTCATGGCTGACCCACGTCAGTTCACCATCGTTCGCCAAGTGATGACACATGCCTTTTTTGTCCGCTGGGCCGACGTAGGGCATCAGGTTACAGGTCGGCAGGGTGAGCACTACCGCCTGTCGAAGTGTCGCAAGCAGGCACGCAAACCCATCGTCATAGCTCTCCGCAGCCACGTCAACGACGCCGTCGTGAATGTGCCTCCTGATCTTGTCGAAGGCTCCTGGAAAGTGATCGCGGGAGAACCTGGCGAGCGCGTCTGCAACGAAGAAGGTTCCGCGCGACGTCCTGAAGTTCGACCCGATTTTGGTCGGCAGCGATGGCAAATCCGCGAGCGTCACCGGCTTGCCGAGATGATCCGCGTAGGCGTCTAACAGACGCCCGATGTAGGGAAGCTCACGATTCTCGACGGCCACCGGGGGCGGCGGTGCGTCTGGGCGTGGCGGGGGATCGACCTTGAATCGCCGGTGCCAGTATTTCGTTCCCTGGTGCTGGTTGACAATCTCGGTAGGGGTGAGATACCAGACGATCTTGAAGTCGAACTGTTCGACGTAGTCTTTCAACGCCCCTTCGAGAGGGAACTCGTGGACGTCGCTGATGCCCTTACGGCATTGCGCTTCCCAGTTGGCGATCAGGCCGGTCCTCAGGTTCTCCACCGTGTTCAGCAGGTTGTAGAGTTTGGGTCCGACACCACGAGGCGGGACGAAGCGGTACTTGCGCGGCACAGGGTAGTCGCCGCGGTGCGTGTACACGCATAATTTGCCGAGTTCATTCCAAACGTCACTCGGTGATAGAGGGTGATCGTAGTGCTTGCACTGGTAAATGTCGCAGGGCCGCGGCCGAACAGACGCCGGCTCGATGTGACCGATCACGTCCCGCCCCATGTCACCCGCGCCGCCAATCCGCGTCACCTGATCGTAGGCAGGGGAGAACCCCTCGGCCCATTCTTCGACGAACGACTCCCAGTCGTCTGCAGAATAGGTCTGGATCAACTTGATGGGGGAAAGCCCAGGCTGATTCGGCGATAGTGGCTGTTGGGCAGGATCAGGCATAGACACCCTCGGCGAATCTGAGCGGTCAACCCGTCGGATCTACTCATCTTGTTGCAGGCAAACAGTTTAGTGACATACTGCCAAAATGCCATCAGCGCCAAAAATTGTCAATCGATGACCGAGTTCTATCCCACCGCACGCATCGAAAACACCAAGGCGAGACTTTCGGCAATTCGCTGGAGGGTTTCAACGCGAGCAATTTCATCTGCTCGCGTAGGGCTTGCGTTGGGGGCACGTCGCTTGTCGGACGCCGAATAATTCGAGCAGATCATCCCTTCGGTTCCGTCTGCCAGTCCACCATCCAACCGGGTGGGGAAGGACGCGCACGGGCCAAGTGTGCCGACATCGTGAGTGCAACATGCGAAGCCAAACCGCCGAACCCTTGCCCGCTGCCGACGAAGCTCACGCCCGACCCCCAAACCCGCTCGACTCCGAGGCGTCACCCCCGACGTTCCTCCGCGTGTCCGAGGCGAAGAGGCTGTACTTCGGCGGAAAGCTCTCGCTCCGCTGGTGGTACCGGCAGATCGAGTTGGGGCGGCTTCCCCATTTCCGTGCTGGCGGGGCCGTTTTGCTCCGCCCCGCCGATGTCGAACACTTCGTTGCCGCCGCGTACCACGATGATCCGCCCTCACCACCGGCCGCCACGAGCGAACTCCCGGCAAGCCCACCGCCTTCGACATCCCGGCTATCCGGCGGCCTGCGGTTCTTCCGCAACTGACCGCCCCTTCATCACGGTGGTCATGATCGTCCGCACCCGCTCCTTGTCCACCATGAGGTGGCCGTAGTGTCGCTCGATCATTGAGACGGACGTGCCGATGAGGTCCGCCAGCACCTTGATGGAGCCACCGTTGAGCAGCCAGTCGGTCGCGTAGGTGTGCCGGAATCCGTAGGCCGTCGGTGCCGGCGTGATACCGAGCTTCTTGGCGTACCACCGCAGGTTCACCGACATCGCCTCCTGCACCCACATCGACTTCCGCGAAGTGCGGAAGATCGGCCCCGTCGGGTGCTTGGCGATCAGCCCCTCGACCATCTCGGCCAGTTCGTCGGACAGGAAGATGACCCGGTCCTTACCCATCCGACGGGCGTTCTTCCAGGCGTAATCGTTCGGCCCCGGCTGGCCAGGGTAGATGACGCACTTGTCAGCGGCGTGGTAGTACCGGGCCTCGACGTTGTACGCCTCCCCCGGCCGGCAGCCGGTGCCGTGGAGGAACCGGAGGATGGCGGCGAAGCCGTGGTTCGTTGCCCCCACCTTCTCGATCAGCGTCTTCCACGTCGCCGACGAAACATACGCCTCTTGCCCGCGACTCCGCTTCCGACCGCGGATGGTCACGGCCTTCGAGTTCTGCAAGCAGTGCTGCGAGATCAGCCCCTGACCCTTCCCCCAGTTGAACGCGGCGACGAGAGTCCGCAGGGCGATGTTCTGGTACGTCGGCCCCCACTTCACTCCCTTGTGCTTCTTGGTGTCGCGGGGCTTCGCCATGAGCGCAAGCCACGCGGTGACGTGGACCGGTTTCAAGGCGTCGAACGTCTTGTCGCCGAACTGCTCCATCGCCGAGGTGAGAGTTTGCAGGACGATCTCCAGGGAGCGGCCCTGGCCGTTGCGTTCGAGGTGCTGCCCGTAGAGATCGACGACGACGCGGACGGTGTTCCCCTGGTCGGCGGTGTCGGCGTTGCTGACCTGCATCAACTCCTGGAACTGTGCAAGCGCCGCAAGGTAGGTCTTCCCCTTGGGAGCGTCGTCCGGCCCATCGGCGAGGCGGACCTGCTTGCCCTCGAAGTGCGTGAAGTACGCCCCCTTGCTGGCGTAGTACCGGACGCTCGACTTCCTTCCCTTGGCCATGACCGTCACCCCCGGATTGACCTGCCCCCGGAGGTACTATAGCCTATTTCCGTGCTCAATTCCGTGCTCGCCACCCCGAAAGGTGTCGAAAATCAGCGAAAATGCAGGCACTATTTGCCGATGCAAAAGCGGTTACTTGCCGATGCAGAAGCGGCTGAAGATGCGGTCGAGGAGATCGTTGGTGTGAATCGCGCCGGTGAGTGTGCCGATCTCCGTCAGGGCTTCGCGGAGGGCGAGGGCCAGGAGTTCATGGGGATCGGATTCACGGGTGTGTTCATGGGCACGGCGTAGGGCCACGAGGGCCAGTTCCATGTGGCCGCGAGCACGAGCTTGGCTGGGAGCGAGTGGCGAAGCGGTCCTGGTGAGGACGATTTCTGTCAGCTCGGCACGGAAACTGGCGATGCTCTCTGCTGACAGGGCACTGACATTCAACCCTGCGATGCGGTCTGTGACTAAGTCGGTTTTGGTCCGGACGGAGACCGTACGATCCGCCGGGAAGTCGTGCGATGTCGGTGTCGATTCGGTGGCAGGGGTGCAGTGAAGGATCAAGTCCGCGAAGGTACGCTCGGTCGAGCCGAGTTGTTGGGCTTGGCGGATGAGGTCGTCCGTTGCGGTTTCTAGCCCGGCGGTGTCGATCCATTCGACGATGACATTTCCCAGTGTCGACTTGGCACGAAGCACATCTCGGGTGGTGCCCGCTTGTGGGCTGACGAGTGCATACTCTCGGCCAAGGATCGCATTGAACAGGCTGCTTTTCCCGGCGTTGGGTGGTCCTGCCAAGACGATGCGAAAAGCCTGATCCGATCGGCTGCGAGTCTCCAATTGGCGGAGTGTATTCGTAAGTGTCGCCATGCCGCGGGAGAGACGCAGTAGCACATCGCTGGTCGAAACGAACTGAATGTCTTCCTCGACAAAGTCGAGACCTGCTTCGATGTCCGCAAGGAGGTTCAGTAAGTCGCTGCGGAGTTCTTGCAGCGGGGTCGAGACGTTGCCAGCCAGTTGGCCAAGGGATTGCTGGAGGTCTTGGTCCGACTGGGCGTGAATCACGGCCAGGATCGCTTCGGCTTGGGTCAGATCTTTTTTGCCAGCCAGGAAGGCCCGCAAGGTAAACTCGCCACGCTCAGCCGCGCGGACCTGACCAGAACTCAAGATTCCAGCCAGGAGGCTCTCGACGATGGGCGGGCTGGAGATGAAGTGCAGTTCCGCAAGATCTTGGCCCGTGTAGGTCTTGGGTCCTGGGCGGTAGAGCAGCATCGCCGGGCAACTCGGTAGCCCCTCGGCGAAGTGTACTTCCCCCACCACCATCGGCCCAAAGTCCCCTTGCCAATGGGGTTCGAGTGCTGCTCGGGTGTTCGGACCCGAAAGCCGGACGATGGCTCGACCACCAGGGCCGGGCGGCGTGGCGAGAGCGACGATGGTGTCTTCGAGGTGCATGCAGTCGGGTTTCGGGTTTCGGGTTTCGGGTTTCGGGTTTCGGGTTTCGGGTTTCGGGTTTCGGGAAATGACACAGGCCGTCCTTGCGGACGGCCTGGAGGTTCTGACTCGGAGCGGGATCAGTCCCCAGCGCCGGTGGCTTTGCCGATGGCTTCTGCGGAGAGTTTGATGGTCAGGGTCACGTCTTTGTCGCTGACCTTGCTCTTCAGGGTCTTGCCGATTTCGTCAGCGATTGGCTTCATCTGCGGCTGTTGGCCCGAGATGAGTGGCAGGAAACCTTTGACGGTGCCGATGAGTTGGCTGATGGTCTCACCGAAGTCGTCTGCCGCTTCAGCGTCTTTCATGCCCATGACGATGTCGAAGGCGACTTCGTCGGTGAGGCGGAGAACCATGCTGCTCGTGGTCACTTTTTCGAGTTGCTTGGCGAGCTTTTCCGAATCGACGCCTGGGATGTTGACGTTTGGTGGCAGTTCGATCTTCTGGCCATCTTGAGCCACGCCGGTCACGAACATGGAGGCTTTGTCATCCATCTTCAGAAGGAGGCGAGCGAGTTCCTTGTTGACGGTTGGCTTTTTGCCTTCTTTGGCCGTCTTGAGCTTCTCGGCGACGAGTTTGCGGTCGGTGCCTGCGATCAGAGTCTTTTCGTCCGCAAGTGAAGCGTACACAGCCTTCGGCGAGTTGTCTGGGGTGAACTTCACGAGTTTGAAGTCGCCTTCTTTGACGATGCTGAGCTTGTCGCCATTGTTCTTGGCTTCTTTTTCAGCGGCGGCGAACAGCTTTTCGAGATCGAAGCGACCGCGAATCACTCCCAGCCCTTCCATATCTTCGGCATCTTTGCCCCAGGTGCCGACCATCACGCGGTCAATGTCCTTGAGTGGATCAATGCCCAGGTCTTTGAGCATCTTTTGAGCATCTTCGTTCGTCGAGAGCATTTGCTTGATTTGGCCAAGCGCGTACTTCTTGATGAGGTCCGATTCCAGGATTTGCTTGACGTTGAAGTAGATGACCGATGTGGTCTTGTCTGGGAGAAGTGGATCGATTTCAGCGGCGCGAGCGGATGGCATCCCAGCGGTAGTTAGGCCGATGGCGAGCATGGTGCTCAGGAAAATGCGGCGAAGCATAGTGGCTCCCAACAGTGTAATTTCGGCCAACCCAACGCGGACCGATACTCATGACATTCTACTCACCGAAGCCCGAGCAGGTTTCACAGAATTCCGGAAGGCCCAAATCCAAAGCCGGAATAACCGACATCAAGCCAAATCCCATCCTGGACCACCCAGATATTGCAGTCATCACCAGGGATTTTTCAGTTCGGTTGTTGCCCAAACTTGCGGAATCGGCGAAACTGAATCTGAGGAGGGTGTCTATGTCTCCGTTGGTGATCGCTTTACTCTTTGGTGGCTGCTTGATTGTCCTGGGCCTCATCACAGGGGCCGTGCAGTGGACGACTCTGCGTGAACTGCGTGAGCGGAAGCATGTTCCTAGCGACGAATTACGTTACCTCAAAAAGCGGGCCTACCGGCGGCTCGCCACCGCAGGGGTGTTGATACTTCTCGGTTGTCAGGTCAGCCTCTCGTACGTGACAGGCCAGGAAGCTCGTGCCGATGCCCTCGCTCACGCCACTCAAGACCCGAATCAGCAGTTCGACGAAAATGGCGTGCCGATCATGTCTGCGGATCAGAAGCTATTCTTCCGCTTCTGGTGGAGTTACTGGATTCTGGCGATCGTGCTGATCTTCTTACTCGTCGGCTTCGCAGCAGCCGATGCCATCGCTACTCGGCGATACTGGATCGGCCTGTACCGCGAAATGCGTCAGCAGCATCAAGCCATTCTCCAGCGGGATTTGGCCGTTTATCATCAACAGAAAGCCCAGAGCCGCCTGAAACCAAACGGGCCATCTGATCCCTCCCCGAGTTCATGATGCTTTACCTCGCCCTACTGTTTTTGCTCTTGCAACCCCCGGCCAAAGAGACCGAAGAAATCCAGGCTCGGCTCGCGGAAGGCGAGAGGCTCCTGAAACAGGGGCAAGCCAACGCGGCCGAGACCTTGGCTTCGGAGCTTGTCAAAAAGTACCCGAATAGCCCGAAGTCTTACGACTGCCGCTGGCTTCTGACACGCACGCTTGTTTATCGACCGGAACCCAAGTGGGACAAAGCTCTCGAAGTTGTAGGCCCTGTGCTCGGGGATGGTAGCTTCAAAGAGCGCGCCGAAGCCTTCCGGCTCCAAGGGCAAATTCACCGCTTCCAAGCCCTCGCTACTACCACAGCAGCCACTGCCGACACGAACTTCCAAAAAGCCTGGCAAGCCTTCAGCACCGCCCGCGATCTCTTCGAGCAACGACAAGACACCGAACTCACGGCCAGTATGCTGTGTGAGCGAGCCGAGATGGAACTGCAACTCAAGCGGTTCAGCGATGCGGAAAACAGCACTGCCGTCTTTTTGAAAAGCGAGCCGATCTCGAAAACCAGGAGTCGGCAACGCGGGCTGTATCTCAATGGCACGGCAGCTTACTTCGCCAACAACCCGAAAAACGCCAGCCGAGCACTCAACCTCGGAGCACCCTACGAAGGCACCCCGTTTGGCTGGAACGCGGAATACATGCTTGGTCGTGTGTTGCATCGCAATGGCGAAACCAACGAGGCCGCGACGCACTACGAACTGGCGATCTCTGAACATCTCGCGGCCGTCAGCAGCAAGCCGCGTCAATCGACCCCCCACGACCCCTTCGAGACACAACGCCACTCCTTGCTCTCCGCGAAGTTGCCCGAAGCCGTGCTGGGATCGCATTACCATCTCGGCATGTTGGCCATCGAAAAGGGCCGCACGACGCAAGCCATCGACCGTTGGAAAAAGCTCGAAAAAGACCTCGCGGATTCCCCCTGGGCGACCGACTTTGCTCTCGCTCAAGGGTATGCGCTCAACGAACTCGGAGACCACGACGGAGCCGCGAAGCTACTGACTCCACTGACGAAACAAGCCAAGCACATCGATCAGGTGCTCCACGAACTCGGTCGAATGCGGCTCGGAATCTACAAGAAGACCCAGTCGAAAGAGAGCCTAAAGCAGGCCATCGAACAGTTCCGCAAAGCCACCGAGCAGATCGTCAACATCCCCGGGCGAGAGGAGGAGACTCGTCTCCGCCGTTGGGCCTATCAGTTCGACCTCGGTGATGCCTATTGGCAGAACGGCCAACTCGCCGAGGCAGCGCAAATCTTCGAGACCCTCTGGAACGAGCAGGCTCTGCCGAAGAAGCGTGAAGAGATTTTGCATCGCATGTGCCTCGGCTGGGCGCAAGCCGGTCAAGCCGATCGAGCCTGGCAACGATGCGAAGAGTTCAAGCGGATGTATCCGAACAGCCCATATCGAGGGCTGGTCCAGGAACAGGTTCTCGAGATTTTGCTCTCTCGCGGTTACGCCCAAGAAAAAGACCGCAACAACCCCGCCGCGGCCAAAGCCAAGTGGGAAGAGGTGCTCCCGAGTTTGAAGGAGATCGCCGAGAAGCCAGCGGATGCGAGTGCTGGTCTCGCGGGGCACTGGGCCTGTGCTATCGCCTACGAGCGATTGAACCGACTGCCGGAAGCGATCGAGTCCTTGCGATCCATCCCCGCGAAAGCCCGCCACGGAGACTACGCCCAAGTCGGCTACCATGTCGCGCGATTGCAACATCGAGCGTCGCAGCCTGGTTCACCCGATCATGCTACGCACCTCGAAGAGGCAATCCGCGAGTTGAAAACCTATCTTGAACTACCGAATGCCCGTGAAGACTTGGACGCTCTGGAGTTGATGGTCTCGTGTGTCAGCGCCCTCGCGCCGCTTTCTCCCAAAACCAAGGAGTATGCGCCCCTCGCAGAGGCTGCCCTCCAACATCTGTTGGCGAAGTATGACAACACCCTCGCGGCTGGGCGAGCGATCATCGCCCGAGCGGAGATGCACTCGCTCACCGGGGAGAAGGACAAAGCCCTCGGCGAACTCCGCCAGTTCTTGCCCGCAGGATCACGAGCATCGCACATCGCAGCGCCTTTGGCTCTCGTGAAGCTGTCGTTGCAATACCGGATCCAGCGCCAACCCGGTGAGGCCCGACGCATCCTCGAAGACGGCATCACCCGGCTCTCCTCTGGCTCTGGCATGCAAAGTGCCAGTGAGCGAAAAGAATGGCTCGGCCTGATGAAGTATCACGCCGCGGCGGCTCTCGCCGAGGATGGGCAAAACGACAAGGCCATCAAGGAATGGAACGACCTCATCCTTTCGATGCCGAATACACCTATCGCGATGGAATCCGCCATCGGTGTCGGGCTAGCTCGTTACGCTGAAGCCAGCCGACTCTTCCGAGAAGGCGAAGCGATCCTCGCTAAGCATGGCCCAAACAGCAGCAAGCGCCAGCCGGGCCAGCAGATGATCGACCGCGCCCGCAACATGCTCAACGATGGCAGCAATCAACTGACATCTCAAGCCGATCAGATGGGCCAGTTGCATCCGACTCACCCTTCGCGTGCGGCCATCTACTACGTGGCGATGTGGATGGCTCTCTTGTACCTCGACGATGAAATCGACCGTAACCGCGATCAACAATTGCGAGACAACTTCCAGCGTATGCTCAACGAACTGAATCGCGGCCAGGTCATCACCGGCAGCCCCGCAGCCTTCGAACTCCCAGATATGCCTCGGCAAAAAGTGCGTGTGGAGCATAGCCAGAACACGATTCAGAACCTCGCCAACCGTATCTTGGAGAACTTCGGCGAGACGCCGATCTACTGGCAAACCCTCTCCGATCTGGCCGATCAGCACGCCTACCGTAGCGATCATGAGGCCATCATCAAGCTGCTCGAAGCGAAGCTCACGGGCATCGCTCACCCTGAACTCGTAGAACCCGAGTTGCTCCGCCGCTTGCATTTTCGCTTGGCCCACGCCATGATCGCCACGGGGCGAAACCGAGAAGCACAGGCTCACCTGCAACCGGCGAACACACCTGTCGGGAAACTAGCCGCCAGCGAACTGACCCGCCAACACTTGATCGCGAAGAATCCTACAGCCGCTCTGGAGTTACTCAAACTCGCCAGCAGTTGGCCCGCGAACGTCGAAGAAAAGCGACGATTTCAAAAGTTGCAATTTGAAGCCTACCGGCAGACATTGCAGTACGACTCAGCGCGGATCGTGCTGAAAGACATCGTCGACTCATCGGCTTCCAAACTTGCGCTCGGCACACTCGACCAAATGCAGAACCGGTTGCTGGATGCCGAGAGCAACCTGCGGGATGTCCCCCACTCCACTGCTTCACCCAACAGTTTCGAGCAAGCTCAACTGCGGCTCGGCTTGAATCAACTCTGCCTGGGGCATGCTCACGAAGCCGCTGCGACATTCTTGTATCTGCGAAGCCTGACGGCTCCAGGAAGTGTGATGCAGTGGGCCACGACTATCGAAGCCGCCCGAGCGATGGCGAGTGTGGGCGATGTCAGCCGGGCGAGATTTTTGTTGGAAGAGATGCAACACACCACAGCGATGACCCCTTGGGCCATCGCCGTCTCGGAGCGATTGGCTAGCCTGCCGTGGCCAGCCAAGCCTTGAGCTTGCCAAGCCCTTCTTCGATGGTCGTCGGACTCGTCGCAAAGGACATCCGTGCGAAGCCTTCCGAACCAAATGCCGCGCCAGCTACGAGGTTGACGTGAGCCTGCTCGAGAGCTTCTGTGCAGAAGCTCATCGAGTCCGTGACGGTCTTGCTCGCGAAGCTCTTGCCGAAGTAGCTCGTCACATCGAAGAAGGCGTAAAACGCCCCTTCGGCTTGGTCGAACTTGAGTCCCGGAATCTCGCCAAGCAACCGATACACCAGCTCGCGCCGTTTGGCGAATTCCAGTCGCATGTCTTCGACGCACTTCGGCGTCTCGGGCGAGTTCAACGCGACGATCATCGCCGCCTGGCTGACACTCGAAGGGCAGCTCGTCTCTTGGCTCTGGATGGTATCCATCGCCTTGATGACCTCAACCGGGGCAATCGCCCAGCCCATCCGCCAACCGGTCATCGCGTAGCTTTTGCTCGCCCCGGAAATGGTGATCGTCCGGGCTTTGAGTTCTGGTTTGAGTGTGACCATACAGGTCGGTTTCGCATCACCATAGCAGAGCAATTCGTAAATCTCATCACTCATCAGCACCAAGTCGGGATGCCGGAGGATGACATCCACGAGAGCCAGCAACTCCTCGCGGGTATAGACCGCCCCGGTGGGGTTCGACGGGCTGTTGATCATCACCATGCGAGTGTTCGGAGTGATCGCCGCTTCGAGTTGCGTGGGAGTCATCTTGAAGCGGGCGGCCAAGGTCGTCGGCACGAGCACGGCTTTGGCCCCGGTCATTTGCACGAGGTCCGAGTAGCTCACCCAGTAGGGGGTCGGGATGATGACTTCATCGCCCGGCCCGACGGTCGCCGCGAGAGCATTGTGGATGCTGTGTTTGGCCCCATTAGAGACGAGCACATTCTCCGGGCCACAGTCGAAGCCGTAGGTCCGCTTGTACCAGTCCGCGATGGCTTTTTTGATCTCCGCGGTGCCACCAGCGGGGGTATAGTGCGTCTGCCCGGAGGCCATCGCTTTCTCGGCGGCTTCGCAGATATGGCGCGGAGTGTTGAAGTCCGGTTCACCAAGGCTGAAGTCGTAGACTTTGATGCCTTGAGCTTTCAAGACACGAGCTTTGGCCCCGGCTGCCAGGGTTGCGGAGGGTTGAACCGATTGAGCCAATGCGGATATGCGAATCATCGCCTTCTATCTGCCTCGTGAAGGAGTCGTTCTTTGGGCCGTATGGCGTATCGTATCGGATAGCGTGATCCGCGGAGAGAGAATCAACGTGAACCTGGTGCATTTCATCCACCGTTACCCTCCCGCCCCCGGCGGTTCGGAGAAGTACGCGGCGGAGTTAGCCCACTTCCTCACGCAATGTGGTGACCACGTCCAGACCTGGACCAGCACCGCCGACGATCTCGAAGCCATGCGATACACCGGTTACCGGGAGTTCCACGAAAGCCGATCAGGCCCTGTTCGCCGTTACCGGCCCTTGCACTTCCCCGGTCGGCGGTATGCGTTGAAAGCTCTCTCGCTCTGTGGTTCACCGGCCTGGGAAGCCCGCTGGGCACCCTGTAACCCGATCATGCCGCGGATGCACAGTGACGCCCTGGCGTTCGATGGGCCACTTGATGCGGTCCATGCGTTTGCGTTTCCGCATTCTTTCCTGGCCTACTGTGCCTGGCGGCTGGCTCGAAAACGACATGTGCCATTGTTGCTCACACCTTTTTTGCACCTTGGTGACCCCCTCGACACGAAGGATCGCACCCGCCAGCAGTACACCTCCCGGCCGCTCCGCTGGCTGCTTCGCCAAGCGGACCTCGTCTTCACGCAAACACCGACCGAACACGCCAAGTGCATCGAGTTGGGAGTGCCGCCAGAGCGTGTCGTGTTGCAGGGTCTTGGGATTGACCCAGCCGAGTGTACCGGCGGTGATCGCCAAGCCGCTCGACGACGATGGGGTTTGCAAGACAAGGACTTTGTCGTCGGGCACCTGGCCAACCTGAGCCAGGAAAAAGGAACCATCGACCTCTTGGAAGCGACTCGCGGCAGCCGGATGAAAATCGTCTTGGCAGGGTCGTCGATGCCCAACTTCGACCGCTACTGGGCCAAGCATCACCGCGAGAATGTGGTCTTGCTCGGGCGAATCACCGACGAGGAGAAACGCGATTTCTACGCCGCGTTGGATGCTTTCGCTCTCCCGAGCCGGTCGGACTCATTCGGCCTCGTGCTTCTCGAAGCCTGGGCCAACTGTTTACCAGTCGTGGCCTACCGTGCCGGTGGGCCTGCGGATTTGGTGGAACACGAGGTTGATGGGTTGTTGTCGTTTGATCTGCGCGATGCCCTCGAAAAGCTACGCACCCAACCCGAGACGCGCTCACGACTCGGGGCCAACGGGCGAAACAAAGTCCTACACCATCACCTACGCGATGAGCAGCTTGCCATCGTGCGAGACAACGCGATGTCACTCCTGCTTCGGAGGTCTCATGCTCCCGCTTGATCTGATGCGACAAATCCGGCGGTTGCAGTTCCGCGCTCGCCGGGAAGTCCGCACGCTCTTTGGCGGCGGCTACCGTTCCGCGTTCAAGGGCACTGGGCTTTCGTTCGAGGAGGTGCGCGAGTACCAACCCGGCGACGATGTCCGCAGCATCGATTGGAACGTGACCGCCCGCATGGGCCAGCCGTTCATTAAGCGCTATGCCGAAGAGCGTGAACTCACGATCTTGATCTGTGCCGACCTCTCCGCGAGTCGAAATTTCGGCACCCAAGCGACGACGAAGCGCACTGTCATGGCCGAGATGGCCGCGGTCATCGCTTTCGCGGCCGTGATGCACAACGACCGCGTCGGCTTCTTGGGATTCACCTCCGAACTGGAGCGGCATATCCGCCCCGGCAAAGGTTCGACTCATGCTTTGAGAGTGTTACGCGATCTGCTGTACTTCGAACCGCAACACAAAGCCACGGACCTCGCCGCGAACTTGGAAAACCTCAACCGCCAGTATCGCCGCCGCGCGATTGTCTTCTTCTTCTCAGACTTCCTGGATGAGGGTTACGAGGAACTCTTCCGCCGCACCGCGAGTCGCCATGACTTGATAGCCGTGCGGCTGGAAGACGAGCGTGAAACCTCCTGGCCCGATTCGGGGTTGATCCGGCTTGAGGACCTCGAAACCGGCGAGCAGATACTGATCGACACCCACGACCGGAAGTTCCGAGCCGCCTACGATCAAGCCGCGAAAGCCCGTTCGGACGATTTCCGTCAACTTGCTCGTGAGGCTCATGTGGATGTGATCCGCGCGAAGACCGACGGCACTCACTTTGATTCGCTTCTCGAATTCTTCCGCTCCCGCGAAGCCCGTCAGCGAGGTGGCCGATGAACTTCCCGGCTTTGGTCGCTGGCCCAACATTGCGGACAGCTGTGGTATCGCAGCAACTCAAATTCTCGGAAACTACGACCTTGCGACTGGTTGTCGAAGGCCCAGCGCCACTTCGCGTGGTCGAACCCAAGTCCTGGCTCGCGGGAGAAGCCCAAGACTCTTGGCAGATTCGCCCCACCGGACCCGCTCGCCTGGAAGACATCGACGGTGGGCAGAGCCGCTGGCAACTGGAACTACGCTTAAGCCCTTATCAAGCGGGCGAACAGGTGCCATTGGCCTTGGAGCCGCTAAGTGTCACCTCCGGCTCTTCGACCACCGCCGAGACGTTAGCCATCCCGCCGTTGCAGTTCCAGGTGATTTCTGAAGTGCCCGTCGGGATGCTCGAGCCACGCGGCCTCGTGGGCTTCGAGCCACTCGCGGTGGAGGCTCCGGGATCCCCGTTGTTGTTCTTGATCGCGTTCGTGGTTTTGGGGTTGTTGACGATTCTTTCGGGCGTGGTCTTACGTTTCTGGAAACGCCGCTCAACTCAAACTGGCCCGAGCGAAACGACCTTCACTCAGACCTTGCAAGCCATGATGGAGAAGACCGCCGATCACGAACTCCCCCAAGTTCTCTCGATGCTCATCCGCCAACGGCTAGAAGCACTCCTACAGCTTCCCGCCCCACACCGTACGACCGCCGAGTTAACGCCACACCTAGCCAACTACCCCCAGACCCATGCGACTCTGGAAGAGCTAGATGCGATCCGCTTCGCCGGGCAAAGCCCACCCACGGAAGCCCGCGCCCGCTGGCTTCAGGTCGTCAACGCGGAACTCGAAGCGACAACTCGGCAAGAACCACAATCCTGTATCACTCCAGTTTCTGGCAAAGTTTCTTGACCTCCTCACGGAGTTGATTACAAAAGTCTCGGTTCTAAAAGCTCCTCATTTTTAGGAATCATTCATGGGCCTCTTCGATAGCATGTTAGGCGGCGGCGGAAGCAACAAAAAAGAACTCACGAAGGCCGAGGCGTTCGCTGGGATTCTGCTCGCGGCTGCTGGGGCCGATGGACACATCGCCGATGAGGAAATCGCCAGCCTCTGCACCGCCACTCAACGGATGAAACTCTTCTCCAACATCTCGCCGAACAAGTTCGGCACGCTGATGGATGGCCTCGTGAAAATCCTGAAGCGTGAAGGGGTCGATAAACTCGTCGAGCGTTGTGCTGAAGCCCTGCCCGACGAACTGCGAGAAACGGCCTTCGCCAACGCCTGCGATATCATCCTCGCCGACGGTGTTGTCGAAGATGAAGAAAAGGAACTTGTCGAGAAGTTGCAAAACGAACTCGATATCCCCGGTGATCGGGCGCTGGATATCGTTCAGGTCATGGTCATCAAGAATCGCGGTTAAGACGATTCTGACTCACTTCTGAAAACCTGGTCACCACGACTCAGCCCCGTGGTGACGGACGACCTTCACACGGCTTCTTCCGCGCCAGTCCTAGCGGATTTCGCCAGGGCATTCATGACTTTCCCCGTGAGGATGGCTTGGCTCGGGTGGGGGAAGCAATCAGAACCGGTGCGGACCGCGGTGGCGAAGTCGTCGATCATGCAGACGATCTGATCGTGGCCAGGGGTGGTGATGACTTCCGATTTGGTGTCGAAATCCCCATCTTGGCGAAGGATTTCGAACGGAGCGGACTCGTCCGGAATCCACATGTTCGGAATGCGAATGACTCCAGACTCGCCGACGATTTCTACTTGTGTTCGCAGCGGGTGAGTGAAGCCGCAATCAAAGGTCGCCGTACGGCCATCCGCGAATGTCCAGACCCCGCTCATCGCCACATCGACGCCATTGACGTACTGGGCTTTGGCGTACACTTTCACAGGCTCCGCTTGCATCCACCAACGGATGGCGTAGGTCGTGTAGCAGCCAACATCGAGTAGACCGCCACCGCCGGCTTGAGGCTGCATGCGGATGTTCGAGGTGGGCAGACCGGCCAAGTTGAAGGTAAACGCCGCGACGACTTTTTGGACTTGGCCGATGGCACCACCAGCGATCGTCTCGCGGATTTTGGCCGTGCGCGGATGGTGCGGCCACATGAAGCCATCCATCAGCCGGACATTCTTGGCCTGGCAATACGCCACCAACGCCTCGGCTTCGCTGGCCATGACGGTGAGTGGTTTCTCGCACAAGATGTGCTTGCCGGCATCCGCGGCTTTGCGGGTCCACTCGTCGTGCATGTGGTTGGGCAGCGGGTTGTAGATCGCATCGATATTGGGGTCCGCGAGCAGCTCTTCGTAGCTTCCGTAGGCAGTAGGAATGCCTTTTTCGTGCGCATAACTCTGGGCTTTGGCCAGATCACGGCTGGCAATAGCGAATACCTTCGATGTGGTCGATTTTGCAAACGCAGGCAACAAGCGATCGTTGATTTTCGCGGTGCTGAGGATCCCCCAGCGAAGCGGAGCGGTCATGGAGTTTCTCGATACGGAGGGAGAAGGCTTTTGGGAAAAGGTACGCCGATGAGCTATCGACAGCAACCAAATCCTTCGTCATATTCTCAAGGAACTTGCCGAAACGCACGGTCTGCTCTTCAACGAACCGGGACGATTGTCTCGAAACTCGGTTGATGCCGTTTCGGGTCGAGAGGATATCAATGTTAGAGGTATCGTTATGTCTTGTGGTTGGTGCGTGGCATGGCTGGTCTTTTTTGGCCGTTGTGGTGGCTGATCGCGCATCTGGCGTATCGCTTTCGCGTTTACCATACGGGGCGAGTGCCTCGATCTGGGCCAGTGTTGTTGGTCGCGAACCACGTGACGCTATGGGATTGGCTTTTGATTCGGGTGGCGGTGCCGCGTCGGGTCGAGTTTGTGCCGGTCGGGGAGATGGCTCGCGCCAAGGAGTTGTTAGCGGCGGGGAAAGCGGTCGTCGTCTTTGCAGAGGGGCATCTCTCCCGAAACGGGCAAATGGCTCCTTTTGATCCCCGGCTCGCCGAGTGCTTCAGTCCCAAGTTAGCGATCATCCCGATCTATCTTGATAACCTCTGGGAAACGCAATTCAGCTACGGCGATGGTAAGCTCATTTGGAAATGGCCACGGAAACCATTTCGTCGGCACGTCGCAGTGTTCTTCAGCGAGCCGATGTGGGAACCTACGGTCCCGGCGATTCGTGCGGCCATCGTCGAGGCTGGGGCCTGGTGTGGTATCGCCCAGAGCGAGTACCTGACTCCGGCGCCATGTGCCTTCATCCACCAAGCCGCCAGCTTTCGGCACCTCTTCCGCACGGCGTGCGTCGACCTGGCCACCGGGACAGAGCGTAAACTCACCTGGGGCAAACTCCTCGTCGGGGCGTGGAGTCTGACGAGTTGGCTCAAGACGAAGCTCGGCCCGGAACAAAACGTCGGCCTTTGGTTGCCGACGAGCTTGGGGTCGTCGCTCGCCAACGTCGCCCTGAGTTTTTGCCGTCGAACCACTGTGAATCTGAACTACACCGCTGGCGTCGATGCTGTCAACTCCGCTATCGCCCAAGCGGGTGTTAAGCAGATCATCACCAGTCAGCGGTTCCTGGACAAGATGCCGTTCACGCCACCGGCGGGGGTGGAGCTGATTCGTCTGGAAGAGGCGATGGCGGCGATCAAGCCGTTTGCCAGGCTCTGGCGATTCATGATGGTTTTGCTCTTGCCCGGCTGGGTATTGTCGCGCTTCATCTTCAAACTGCACACCCTCAAACCCGACGACCCGATGACCATCATGTTCTCCAGTGGCAGCACGGGTGAGCCGAAGGGCGTCGTGCTCTCCATGCGGAACATCACCGCCAATGTCGATGGCTTCCGCCGGGGGGTCGAGTTCCACGATACTGACCGCTTCATGGTCACGTTGCCCTTCTTCCACAGCTTCGGCTACACGGTCTCACTCTGGACGACGCTGGTCGTCGGCATGGAAGCGGTCTACTTCCCCGATCCACGGGCAGCGAAAGAAGTCGGCGAGTACTGCAAGAAGTATCGCTGCACCATCCTCCTCGGGACGGCTACCTTCCTGCGCTTTTACCTGCGCCGTTGCGACGCCGAGGACTTCCGCTCACTGCGGTTACTCGTGTGCGGAGCGGAGAAACTACCTGTGAAGCTGGCGATGGAGTTCCAGGAGAAATTCCAAATCCAGCCTTACGAAGGCTACGGCTGCACGGAGCTTTCACCTGTCGTCGGGACCAACATTCCGGATGTCGAAATCGATGGTGTCAAACAGATCGCGAACACCTTCGGCACCATCGGCCAGCCGGTTCCCAACGTCTGCATGAAGACCTTTGACCCCGAAACACTAGCCCCCCTGCCCCACGGTGAAGAAGGGCTTCTCGGTGGCCTCGGGCCGAACGTCATGCTCGGCTACTGGCAACAACCGGAGAAGACGGCCCAGGTGCTTCGCGGCGGCTGGTACATCTCTGGGGATGTGGGCAAGATCGAAGACGACGGCTTCATCCGCATCACGGGCCGCGTCAGCCGGTTTGCGAAGATCGCGGGAGAGATGGTGCCCCTCGAACGCCTCGATGAAGAACTCCACGAACTCCTCGGCTCTTGCGGCGAACGCCGCCTCGCAGTAGCCGCGGCTCCGGACGAAAAGCGGGGCGAGCGGGTGCTCGTGTTTCACGTGCTGGATGTCAAAGGGCAACTCTCGGAACTCTTCGAGAAGTTGCGCAAATCGGGCATTCCCAACCTCTGGATTCCCGACCTGCGCGATTGCCACATCGTCGAGCATTTCCCAACTCTCGGCAGCGGTAAACTCGATTTGAAACGGCTCGGTGATTGGGCGAAAGCCGTGGCTAGCGGGCAGGCGTTACCCACATGAACGACGAGCATCTGAAACGCTGTCGCGTCGTGCTCGTGCGGACGCACTACGCAGGAAACCTGGGGTCCGTCGCGCGGGTGATGAAGAACTTTGGCCTCGCGGATCTGGTGCTCGTCGACCCGATTGCCGACCGCACGAAACTTGACGCCGTGATGATGGCCACCAAGGGGCTACCGATCCTGACGAGTGCTCGCACCGTGGCGACGATGGCCGAGGCTGTCGCCGATTGTGGCTGGGTCGTTGCGACCTCGGGTGAGATCGGCGGACTACGCCGCCAGGACTTCTGGGCCACCCCCGAAGAGCAGATGCCGGCTCTCCTCGACACCCTCGCCGTGAGTCCTGGCGCTTTGGTTTTCGGCCCCGAGCCGAGCGGCCTGACGGTCGAGGAAATCTCCCAGTGTTCCGCGATGATCTACATCCCAGCTGACCCTGAATACGCCTCCTTGAACTTGGCTCAATCGGTCGCCGTCTGCCTCTACGAACTCCGCAAGCAGTGGGCCAAACGCGAAGCCCCACCGCCCCCCGCTGAGCCGCCAGCATCTAACGACGCCCTCGAACGTATGTTCGCCCAGCTCAAGGACAGCCTGACCGCCCAGCGCTTCCTCTGGGACTTCCGCTCCGATGGCATCTTCCACATCCTCCGCCAAGTCATCGCCCGCGGCAAACCGACTGTGAAAGAACTAGCCGTCTTCCATGGCCTCGCCAAACAGCTCTCCTTCATCGCCAAGTTCTGGGGCGTCACCCACCCACGCGATGGCCGCCCGCCACAGGCTCCAGCGGAATCACCGCCCGGGGCGTGAGATGCCGGAACTATCGAGCACGCACGTTTTTGCATTTCTGAAAATTTCCTCATTGACAAAGTCTCTGGTGGTGAGGTAGTGTACCACCTAACTCATACACCATGTCTTTCTTCAAGGGGGCAGTACCCATGCGGCTCCGCATTCTGCCCGATTCGACTGTGCCCATTTATGAGCAGATTCTTTCGCAGGTCGTCTTCGTCGTCGCAGCGGGAGACGTCTCGCCGGGGGACTTTGTGCCCAGCGTGCGGGATTTGTCGCAGCAGCTCATCGTGAACGCCAACACCGTCACGCGGGCTTACCAAGAACTCGAACGGTTAGGCATCCTCGAATCGCGGCGTGGTATCGGCATGGCCGTCACCCCCGAAGCCCCGAAACTGTGCCGGGATCAACGCAAATTCATCGTCCGCGAGCGTGTCCGGGAGATGATCCGCGAGGCGGCTTCCGCAGGCTTTTCGAGCCTCGAACTTCAGCAACTCGTCACGGAGGAATGGCCCTCCGCGACTCGAAACGGCACTTCCAAAACCAACCGATAAACTTCTTCGAGGTGAACCATGTCTGATGGCTTTGCGATTTCCACGGAGAACCTGACCGTGCGTTATCGTGGCAAACCGGCGATCCAAAAGTTCGAGATGAAGGTACCACGTGGTGCCGTCTACGCTTTGCTCGGCGACAACGGCGCGGGCAAATCGACGACCATGAAAGTGCTGATGGGCCAGGTCCGCCCCGACACTGGGCGAGCCACGATTCTCGGCCTCGATTGCTGGGGCAAAGCCCATGCCTTGCGCGAACGGGTCGGGTATGTGCCCGATCGACCCAAACTCTACGACTGGATGACGATCAAAGAAATCGGCTGGTTCACAGCAGGCTTCTACCGACCTGGGTTTCAGTTTCGCTTCGATGAATGGGTCGAGAAACTCCGGATCGACCCGACGAAGAAGCTCAAGGATCTCTCCAAAGGCGGTTATGCCCGCGTCGGGTTAGCCCTCGCGCTCGCACCAGAGCCAGAAGTGTTGCTCCTCGATGAACCGACTTCGGGGCTTGACCTCATTACCCGCCGGGAGTTCCTCGCGAACCTCGTCGACTTTGCCGCGGAGGGTCGCACGATCCTGATTTCGAGCCACTCGATTTCCGAACTCGAACGCACCGCGAGCCATGCGGGGTTCGTCCGTGATGGTCACATCTTTCTGACGGCCACGCTTGAAGAGTTGAAGTCGAAGTTCCGCCGCATCAGCATGCGGTGCGATGGAGTCGCCCCGGACCCCGTGATGCTCGGCAAAGTCCATGACACGCAACGCACGGGCCGCTTTGTGCAATATCTGATCGAGTCACCAGATTTAGCGATGCTGGCCAAGTGGCGTGAGACACCAGGCATCTCGGATATTGAAGACCAGACGGTTTCGCTCGAAGAGATCTACGCGAACATCATGGCCCCGACGCACGAATCGGCTCCCAAGAAGGAGGCCGTCCGATGACCTGGACCATCTTCTGGAAAGAACTCCGTGAACAAGCCGCCGTGTTGATCGCTCTCATGGCACTCGGCATCGGCTTGTTGGCGGCCATCGCCATTCTGAGCGATTCGTCGAGCAACTCTGGTATCGATGTCACGACGCTGACGAACACCTCGAAGATCGGCCTGATTCTGCTCACGGTCACAGCCGGGGTCGTGGTCGGCGGGACTCTCTTCGCTGGGGAACGCGAGGCCGGGACGTTCTTGTTCCTGGACCGCTTACCTGGTAGCCGCTGGGGGCTCTGGTGGCGCAAGACACTTGTCGGGGCGGTTCTCTCCGCGGTCGCCACGATCATCCTCTTCGTCGCTGCCGTCTCCCTCGGGCTCGTGGGAAATCGGCCTGAGATCGTTTCGACGTGGGGCGTGGTCATGATCTTCGTCGGTTTCACCTCGTTCTCCTGGGGCCATCTTGGCTCGACCTTTGCCAAGAACTCACTGGCCGCGTGCAGTTCGGGCATTGGATTAGGGCTGTTATTGTTCGGTATCACCGTGCTGACTTGTCGGCTCGGAGTCGCGATCCTCGGCGAGTTTTTGCCGATCCGAGAATGGGTTGGTGTTCCAGATGCTCAGGTGGGCCTGTTTATCGGAGCCGTCCTTGGGCTGATGGCCCCACTCATCGTCTCGCTGGTCGTGTTCACAGGGCCGGATCGGGATCGCAGCGTCGGGTCAGCAATACTCCTGCCGTCGACCTCCGGCGAGATGAAAGCGGTGCGCTTCAAAGCCCCCACGATCTCAATGCCAAAGCTTCAATTGTGGGAACGCATTCGCCGGATGATCTGGTTGATGCGGCGGCAATCCCAGGGCACAGTGATGGTCATGGGCAGCTTGGCCTTACTCGCCGGCGTGGGGCTATTGCCGGAGTCCGTGGTGTTCATCGCGGCGTGGCCTGGCCTGAGTCTCTTGTTTGGGGTGTTGCTCGGTGTCATCTGGTGGAGCGATGAACAAGGCAGCGAAGCGGCCCGCTTCTGGGGCGAACGGCGCTTGCGAGTCGGTGGGGTTTGGTTCGCCAAAATCGTGTCGGGTTTGCTGGCTACAGTATTGGTCTCGGCCATCATGTTGGTGCCATTGATCCTCACGACGTGGTTCAACACCACTCAGGGGATCCGCGAGACGATGGTGACGTCGCCGATCTCTGGCCCGTTGTTTGATCGGCAATTCCCTATTGGTCGGTTTTTGCTGCTGGGGCCTGTGTATGGTTTCGTTTTCGGAAGTTGGTCTGCGCTTCTCTTCCGCAAAGCGCTCGTGGCCGGGGCGGTGGGGTTGATGCTCGGTGGCACATTTGGGGCCTTCTGGTTGCCATCGCTTTTCGCCGGTGGTGTTTACCATCTGCAAATCTGGCTGGCTCCGTTCATCATCCTGATGACGATTCGGCTTTCACTCTGGGCCTGGACGACGAATGGCCTGGCTTCACGCGGAGCGATCTTGCGAACGGCGTTCGGCATGATCGCGGCGATCTTGGCGACTGGCGTGGGGATCGGCTACCGTGCGATCGAAGTCCCCGATATCCCGGAAGGAGACGACGATCTTGCCTTCGCCAAAGACATACCCACTTACGATGAGTTCCAAGCCGGGCGCGACATTCGCCGGGCGATGGCCCAGTATTCCGCAGCCCAGCAAAACGTCGTCGGCTTGTTCCCGAGAGAACCGCTTTTCCCTGCAATGGAGATCGAAGCGAACCGGTCGTATCTGGATAATCGTGTTTTTGGCGAAGAGCAACTGAACTCGATCCCCGAGAACGGCTACCCACGCAAGCGGCAAGATCTCGATCGATGGCTCACCAACTATGAGAACGGCCCCTGGGAGGCGGACCTGCAGACGGCCAAGCTGAAGTGCATCGGTGTTGTGGAAGACCCGAACGAGCAGAATTTCTTTTCGCTGATGCCAAACTTGCAGACCCTTCGCCAGTGGAATGCCGTGAATCTGGCTCTGGGTTTACGCGATCAACAGAACGGCAACTCGAAGGCCTACGTCGAGCGTGCCGCGCTGTCGATGTCGGTGGCGAATAACGTGCGAAACTTCGGTACGGGATTCCCAGTCGCCTACGGCAACTCGATCGAATCACTCACCGCAATGGCGGGTCAGCGTTGGTTGGAGAGCCTCGGCCCAGATCGCAAACCGGTGGCCGAACTCCTGAAACTCATGATGTTCTACGACGAGTTTAACGTGTATGTGCCACGCAACACGATCCTCGCCTTCACGACCATACGCCGAGAATCGCTGAAATCCGTGGGCCTTTGGCTACCCAAACATTACATGTTCGATCCTTACCAAAGAGGTACCACTCAACCCACGACACCACCTGATCGCCTCGCTGCGGAGTGTGACATGATCTCCTTCTTCTGGGCTGTTCCTTGGGAGAAGGAGCGGCTTCGGCGAGTGGTTGGGTTGGGCAATTCCCCAGTCATGGAGCAGGGTTATTTCAGATACTGCCGTGGGATGCCAGGTGGAACGCATTTCAATCCGTACTTGGGTCGACAGTCTTACGGAACGGAACACCAAGAAGCGATCGCTCACCGGCGGATGTTGATTGTGTCGTTGGCTCTCCGGCTCTTCTACGCCGACAACAACAAGTTCCCTGCGACCCTCGATGAACTGGTCCCAAAGTATCTGCCCAATGTTCCGAAGGATCCTTACTCGCCGCTTGCAGCGCCGATTCGCTACCGGATCGCCAACGTGCAAGAAGTGCTGAGCTATTCGCCAGCGAAGCTGATCCAACTGGAGCAGCCCGCGAACCCCTTGTTCACACGCATGGATCTGTTCCAGCAGATCGAAGCCAATTACGACCCCGAGCTGGACAAAAAACGTCGGGCGGCTGTCGCTGCTTTGGCTGGGGCACCGGTTCTCTGGCAGCATGAAGACCTGGACGATCCCGATGACAGCCTGAACGCGAGTCGGGTCGTCATGGGCATGCCGATCCCACCTCTCCCGACTTTGGGGAACCCTCTCAGCATCGAGCAAGTTGTTAAACTCCAAGCCGGCCAGCCGGTGCTCTGGAGCGTGGGCTTGGATCGCCGGGACGACAACGGTGTTTCGATGCAAGAGCCTGGCAGTCGAGCCTGGCGAGGCACGAGCACGGACATCATCGTCGTGGTTCCGTTCCCAGCCACTTCGCCACCAGCGAAGTGACAGCGATACAACCGCTACAATCGTGGGGATTCACGGAAACCAGCAAGTGAATCCCCACAGTCTGCTACTCTGCGAAGCAAGGCGCGTGTACCATCGGAGTATCGAATCGTTTTCCGAGAGATGCGCCCATGAACGGCTTCCGCTGGTCCAGCTTCCAGGCAAAATTATTCGGGTTGGTCGCCATCTGTCTGATTGGTGGCATCATCAAAGAGGTGATTCACAACCACGTCTTGAACACTGTGAAAATCGACGGCCAACTCTACGACAAAATCAATCGCAAAAAGGACTACATCAACGACCTCCAGCCGCCAGGCTTGAGCCTGCGGCGTAGTTACTTCATGCTGCTGCTCATCAACCAAGAGACTGACCCCGCCAAGCAACGGGAACTCCTCGCTGAACTTCGGCGCCAAGAACGGGACTTCTTCCGGCTCTCCGAAAATTATGCCGAAAAGCTCACGGACAAGACCATCCGCGACTCCCTGACAGAAGAGATTGTCCCCCCCGCACGGGAGTTCTTCGACATCATCAACAGGCAGTACGTCCCTGCCATGGAGAGTAACCCACAAGCTCTGCCGGTGATGCAAAACCTCTGCAAAGGCCGGATCAAAGAGATTTTCGAGAAGCAGGTCGTCAGCTGCGAGAAAGCCATCACGTTGACGAACGCTGCAACCACGAAGCTCAGCGAGGATGCCCGTGAAACGGTCAAATTCTGGACCTATCTGGAGACCACGACGAGTGTGTTGATCTTCCTGTCGATTGCTTTCTGCGGCTGGCTGGTGGCTCGGCGGATCGTCGGCCCGACCACAGCCTTGATCGCCACCGTCGATGAGATGGCCAAAGGCTCCGCTGATCTCACCAAGCGTATCCCCGTGACGACGACCGATGAAATTGGTCAACTCAGTTCCGCCATCAACCGCTCGACGGAGAAACTCCAACTGCTCGTGACCAGTGTCCGTGGATCAAGTCTGCAGCTCTTCGCGGGGACCACAGAAATCGCCGCGACGGCCCAGATGCAAGAGAACACGATGCAATCCCTCGGGGCTTCGACCAACCAGATCGCTGCGGCCGTGCAGGAGATCAGTGCCACCTCCGCCGAACTTTCGAACACGATGAATGCCGTCAACGAAGGCGGCCAAGCGACAGGCAAGCTCGCTCGCACCGGCCGTGCCGGCCTCACGAGCATGGGCAGCACCATGCAACGGCTCGCCGAAAGCACAAGTTCCATCTCAGGCAAGTTGAACGTCGTCCGACAGAAGGCCAACGACATCAACGTCGTGGTGACCACCATTACCAAAGTCGCCGATCAGACGAATTTGCTGAGTATCAATGCCGCGATCGAAGCCGAGAAAGCGGGCGAATATGGCCGGGGCTTCTTGGTGGTCGCCCGGGAAATTCGCCGCCTCGCCGACCAGACGGCCGTGGCGACACTCGACATCGAGAACATGGTCCGCCAGATGCAGACCGCCGTCAGCTCGGGTGTGATGGAGATGGACAAGTTCACCGAAGAGGTCCGCGTTGGAGTGAGCAAAGTCTCGGAGATCAACGGCCAAATGGGCCAGATCATTGAGGAAGTGGAAAACCTCAACGAGCGTTTCCAGGTCGTCAACGATTCCATGAGCCAGCAATCGAGTGGCACAAGACAGATCAACGATGCGATGCTGGACTTGGTCCGTGGCGTGCAATCGACCTCGGCGTCACTCAAAGAATTCCATGCCGTGACGCAGTCGTTGCGAGGCTCGGCCGATTCACTCAAGGATCAAGTCTCCCAATTCAAAGTCGCGGAGTAACTCGCCGTGCTTGGGCTATTTTTGCAGAACCAGGCAACGCGCTTCGTCTTACCGATCGAGCATGTTGTTGAAGTGATCCCCGCCGTCGCATTACACCCGGCTAACAACGGCAGCGCGGACCTCGCTGGGGTCTTCCGCTATCGCGGCGAGATCACGCCAGTTCTCTCCCTCATGGCCGAGCAACCGACACGGCTCAGCTCACGCATCGTGATCCTCCAAGCCACACTCCCCGGCGAGACAATCGCTCGGCAACTGGGCCTGCTGACCGAAAGCATCGCGGACTTGAAACCGATCCAGACCACGGGCCACGAATTCGCTTTGACACCCGAAGACAACACTTGGGCCGAGGCCGTGGTCGCCGACCAAGATGGGCTACTTCGCCTGATTGACCCACTCAAACTTTTGCGTCGCATTTACCACCCGGAGTCCTCCCGATGATGCGAATCCAGGCGAAGCTCCGTGAGGAATTTGGCTTCATCCTGGATGCCCTGAGCGAGCGCACGCTTGGTAGCGCCATCGAAGCCCGCATGAAATTCTTGGGCATGCCCTCGATCGACGATTATGTCATCCACTTCACCACCTCGGCTCAAGAGCGGTTGCTGGTGGTCGAGCAGATCGTCGTGCCCGAGACCTGGTTTTTCCGTTATCCGGAGTCGTTTCAACAACTCCAAAAAGTGATCCAGACACGTGAACTCACCCCGACGCCAGGCCAGCCGCTGCGCATCCTGTGTGTGCCAACTTCGACGGGAGAAGAAGCCTATTCGCTGGCCATGGCACTCCTCGCCATGCAACTGCGGCCAGACCAATTCGAAATCCTCGCCGCGGACGTCAGCCGAGTGGCACTCGATCAGGCGATTCTGGGGAAGTATCGCACCTCCTCGTTGCGGGAGACCTCACCTTGGGTGCAGGGCCTGCAGCAGAACTACCTCACCATCACTGGTGAAGAGGTCCGTGTGATGCCGAAAGTCGGGGCTTCGATTCGCTGGCAAACGGCCAACCTGATCGAGCCTCGTGGCATTGCCGCCGCACGAACCTTTGATGCCATTTTCTGCCGAAATCTCTTCATCTACTTGACCGATGCTGCACGCCGGCAAACGCTCTCGAACTTCGCCACATGGCTGAAGCCCAAAGGCCGGTTGTTCATGGGCCACGCTGAGCCGATTGCGTTGATGGATACTCGTTTTCAATCCACGGGGCCGGCTGCCGCCTTTCAGTTTATGCTTGCACCAACAACCCCGCCGAGCGTGTCTCCGCCCACGCCGCGGGCCACTACGCCGACACCTTCGATCCCGAACGAGTTCGAACGAGTACCACAACCTGCCGTGGTCCGTGATCTGCTCGCAGAGGCTCAAGCGGACTTGGACGCAGGGCGACCCGCCGTTGCGGGGCCAAAACTTCGAGAGCTGATAGCGAGTGCACCCACGAGCGCTGCCTACACCCTCCTTGGCCTCTCGGAGATGATGCAAGATCGCCTCACCGAAGCCGGGCAAGCGTTTCACCAGGCTCTCTATCTCGATCCCAAAAACTACGATGCCCTGATTCATTCGATGGCTCTCGCCGAACGGCGTGGCGACACGGTCGGGGCCGAGAACTACCGCCGGCGTGCGGCCCGCATTCGGGAGGCGAACTCGTGAGCACCACCCCGTTACCCACGGTCGACGATTGCTGGAACCGCATCGGCGTCTGGGGGGATCAAACCTGTCCGCGGTTGAAAAGCGTGATTCACTGTCGCAATTGCGAAGTCTACACGAACGCAGGCCGTTCGCTGTTTGATCGCCCTCCGCCCGATGGCTACACCGCTGAATGGACCGAACGGCTCGCTCATCCGGAAACGCCGACCAACGGTACAAGCATCCCTGTTGTGCTATTCCGTGTCGGGCGGGAGTGGTTCGCCCTGGATGTCGCCGCGACGATCGAAGTGGCGGCGTATCGCAATCCACGTCGCATTCCGCACATCTCAGATCGCGTGCTGGCCGGGATGGTCAACATCCGTGGGGAACTGCATCTGGCTGTCTCGCTGGCAAACTTGCTGGCCACATCGGAACCAGACATTCCTGATACAACCGACCTTCGCCGGCTGCTGGTGGTCGAGCGAGAGAACTCCCGTTGGGTCTTCCTGGTGGACCAAGTCGAGGATTTACACTACTTCCAGTGCTCCGAACTTGGCAGTCTGCCCGCGACCGTCTCGGCGGGTTCGCAGGTCTTCACACGTGGTGTTTTTGATTGGAACGAGCGTGCCGTGGGTTATCTCGATGCCGACCGAATCTTCGTCGCACTGCGGAGGGCTTTCCGATGAATGCTCCCATGCGTGACCTCTACGAACGCGAAATCTTGACGCACACACAGACCATCGACACGGCTCTGAAGTCCGGCCAAAGCGGCGCGATGGAGAGCCTCGAACGAGCGACCAGTCAACTTAAGGGTGCCTCGCGGATTCTGGAATTCAACCCCGCTGCTGAAGTCGCCAAAGCTTTAGAAGTGATCTTCTCAGCCGTGCGCCGAGGAGTCGAGTCCTTGGATCGCAACCGCACCTTGGCCATCCTGGAGGCCACCGAGTTCTTCCGCAAAACCGCGAGTGCCGCCAATGCTGAGACGGATCTCCCCGATGCCGGGCCGATCTTGACCAGCCTCCATGTGAAAGCCACTCCTGTCGTCGAAGAAGTCCCCGAGCCAATCGTCGTGGCCCCATCTTCGCCACCGGCTCCGACTGTCTCGATGCCGATGACGCGAGCCGAACAGAATGCGTCGCTTCTGGAGATGTTCCGCGAAGAGGTCAAACAACTTTGCGACACCCTCGCCGAGGGCCTCGTCACTCTCGAACAAGATGCCACTGACCCGCGACTGATCGAGCCGCTGATGCGGGCGGCACACTCGATCAAAGGCGCGGCCCGCATCGTCGGCGTCGACCGTGGCGTGGACCTCGCTCACGTGATGGAAGACCTGCTTGTCGCCGCTCAGAAAGGCACGACGAAGCTCACTAGCTCAGACATCGATGCTTTGCTCATGAACGTCGACATCCTCGCCGAACTAGCGAGTGCGGACTTTGCCCAATGGAAGTCGACCCACGCGAACACGATCACCCAAAACATCCTCGCCCTCGAAGAGCGCCTTGCTGGCAAGCCCCTTTCGCCAGCAGCCGCTCCAGTTCGTTCCACTCCTCCGCCATCGACCTTACCCCCAGTCGTTGCCGAAGTGGTAGTGCCAACGGCCGTCATCGCCACCCCTGCCCCGCCTCCGCCGCCCGCTCCCGCTAACGAACCAGAAGCCAAGGACCGCGTCATCCGCGTCAGTGCGCAAAGTCTCACACGGCTGCTGAGTTTGGCCGGCGAATCGCTCGTGGAGGCGCGATGGTTACAGCCGTTTGCTCGGTCACTTTTGCGGCTCAAGAAGTTCCAGGATCACCTCGCGGACATTTTGGATGAGAAGGAGACCCACCCGGACATTCGCCGACGGCTCACAGATTGTCGGCGAATTCTGGGCGAGCGCATCGACGAGTTCGAGCAACATGCCAGCCGGTCGGACGATCTCAATAGTCGGTTGTACCGCGAAGTTATTGCCAGCCGAATGCGGCCATTCTCGGATGGCACGCAGGGTTATGCCCGCATGGTCCGTGATCTCTCCCGGCAACTCGGCAAACAAGTCCGCTTGGAAATCCTGGGCCAAGACACGGACGTCGACCGGGACATCCTCGACAAACTCGACGCCCCGCTCGGCCACATGATCCGCAACGCCATCGATCATGGCCTCGAAACTCCGGACGTCCGCCGAGCTGCTGGCAAGCCAGAAACCGGTACGCTCAAGGTGGAAGCTCGGCATCAAGCCGGGATGTTGAATATCCGCGTCACGGATGATGGGCGAGGCATTGACCTCGTGCGGTTGCGAAAGAAAGTCGTGGAGCGAAAACTCACGACCGCCGATATTGCCAGCCGATTGAGCGATAGCGAACTACTGGACTTCCTCTTTCTGCCAGGCTTTTCGACGGCTGAGAAAGTGACCGATGTCTCAGGGCGTGGGGTCGGGTTGGATGCGGTCCAGGCGACAGCTCAAGCGGTCGGCGGGCTGACTCGCATCCACTCCAAGTTCGGAGAGGGGACCACGTTTGAACTGCAACTGCCGATCACCCTCTCGGTGATGCGAGCGGTGCTCGTTCGCATCGGGCAAGACCCGTTTGCCTGGCCGCTGAACCGCACCGATCGACTGCTCAAGCTCGCGACAAATGCCATCCAGACGCTTGAAGGCAAACCGCACTTCGAGTGCGACGGTCGGCATATTGGTCTCGTGCCAGGCCGCTTGATCTTCGGTGCCGAACCGGACTCAGCGTTGCCAGATGAAATCTGCGTTGTGCTCATCGGTGATCGCTCGAGCCAATACGGGTTGATCGTCGATCAATTCCTTGGCGAACAAGACTTGGTCGTCCGGCCGCTCGATCCGCGGCTGGGAAAGATTTCCAACATCTCCGCCGCGGCGGTCCTCGACGACGGTGACCCGGTGTTGATCGTCGATGTCGATGATGTCATCCGCTCTGCCGGGATTCTCGTCCAAGAAGGCAAGCTCCGTCGCACACGAGTGGAACGCTCGTCGGGTGCTCGCCGGAAGCGGGTTTTGGTGGTCGATGATTCGGCGATTGTCCGTGAGGCCGAACGGCAGTTGTTGCTCGGTCGCGGTTATGAGGTCGAACTTGCCATTGACGGCGTCGACGGTTGGAATGCGGTCCGCCAGGGGGACTTCGATTTGGTCGTCAGCGATGTGGATATGCCCCGGATGACGGGCTTGGAATTTGTACGAGCGATTCGCTCAGACCCGATGATGCAGTCTTTGCCTGTGGTCATCGTCTCGTACAAAGATCGCAGTGAAGATCGGCAGCGTGGGCTGGAGGTCGGGGCCAGTGCGTACCTGACGAAAAGCAGTTTCCACGATGGCAAATTTCTGGATACCATTGAAGAACTGATCGGCCCTCCGCTGCCGACACTGATTCCATCGAACGGTTAAAGCTCAGCGGCGTGGCGAAAGACGAATCGGAACGGAAAGGGTGCATCATGGCGAAGGTGTTGATCGTCGAGGATAGCCCGATCCAGGCCAAGCATGTGGAGTTCATTCTCCGCAATGCTGGCTACGAGGTGCAAGTCGTCTCGAATGGCAACGCCGCCCTGGACAGCATCCGCAAAGTCGAGCCGGATGTCATCCTCACAGATATGCACATGCCCGAGATGAACGGCCTCGAGTTGGTTCAGAACTTGCGCCGCGATTTTCCCAGTCTGCCCGTCATTCTCAACACCGATCGCGGTAGCGAAGAACTGGCCGTGCAAGCCCTTCGCAACGGGGCCAGTGGTTACATCCCCAAGCGAAACCTCGCCCGGGATGTCGTGGCACTCGTCGAGGAGATTCTCTCCGTCACAACATCACAACAGAAATTGACGCAGTTCCTCACCCGCATGACGGCGGCGGAGTATCGCTTTACGCTTGAGAATGACACGGATCTCATCGCCCAGGTCGTTGGCCAGGTCGAGCGGATCCTGACCCAGATGCAACTCTTCGACGACTCCGAGCAGATGCGAATCGGCGTGGCGATTCACGAAGCCGTGGTCAACGGCATGGTCCACGGGAACCTCGAAGTATCCAGCGACCTGAAGGCCGACGATTGGGATGCTTACCATGCCCTGATCAAGGCTCACAGCCTCGAAGAGCCATATCGCTCACGCCGAGTTCACGTCACCATTCGCGCCACCAAGAACCCGTCGCTCGAAGTCCGGGTGTTGGATGAAGGCAAAGGGTTCGATCCTTCGAAGATTCCGGACCCGACCCAGGCTGAGCAGATGAACCAAGCCTGTGGCCGTGGGTTATTGCTGATTCGCACCTTCTTTGACGACGTCCGACATAACGCCACCGGGAACGAGATCATCATGTTCAAGGGGCGCCGGTAAACCATGCGGATCGGCATCGTCAACGACCAACGTCTCGCGGCCGAATGCCTTCGGCGAGTGGTGTTGTCCGTGCCGGAGCATACGGTCGCGTGGGTGGCCAAAGATGGCCACGAAGCGGTGAGGATGAATGCCGACAATCACCCGGATTTGATTCTGATGGATCTGATCATGCCGGGCCTGGATGGCATCGGTGCCACCCGACAGATCATGAAGGAAAAGCCCTGCCCGATTCTCGTCGTCACATCGACTGTGAGTGGCAATTACACCCAGGTCTACGAGGCCATGAGCGCGGGCGCGATCGATGCGATCAACACTCCGAGCCTTGGCGTCGATGGCCAGATGAACGGGGCCGTGCCGCTGTTGGCCAAGATTCAACAAATCTCCCGCCGACTCGGTTTCGCCCCGACCGGCAGTAGCTTGCATGTCCCGGTGTCCCAGGTGCCAGTCGTCTTGATCGGAGCCTCGACGGGTGGTCCACAGGCTCTCGCGGACTTGCTGGGTGTCTTGCCGGTCAACTTCCCCGCGGCCATCGTCATCGCTCAACACATGGATGCGGAGTTCAGCCAGGGGCTAGTCGATTGGCTTCGCCCGAAGGTCTCCATCGCATTCCGTGCGGCTTTGCCTGGCGATACCCTCAAGCCTGGTCAGGGATTCATGACCGCTCGCAACGACCATCTCATTCTCAGCTCGTCCGGCCAACTGCAATACACCACCGAACCCGCGAACGCCGTGTTTCGCCCGAACATTGATGTGCTGTTCCAGAGTTTCACAAGCTACCGGCCTGCGGGTCATGCCGTGCTGCTGACTGGCATGATGCGTGATGGCGCCGAGGGGCTACTGAAACTCCGCCAAGCCGGCTGGACGACATATGCCCAAGATGAAGCGAGTTGTGCCGTCTTTGGGATGCCCGATGCCGCGATCAAACTCGGCGCCGCCATGAATGTGCTCAACCCCCGCGAGATTGGGTTGAGGCTCAAAGCGAAATTCATCGGAGGTGGATGATGTTCCACTGGCTAGTGGTCGGGCATTTTGATTCACTTGACCCTGTTGATACATCCGAGAAACCATTCCGTTTGAAACCCATGAAGCCGATCCCTCGGACAGCGCTCGAAGAGGCCATAGCAGAGTACGGCGTGATTATCGAGGAATACCTTAGATACAGTGAAAACGGCTGTTGCTACTGCGACTAGCCACATGCGCACCATGAAAGTTCGGACTGCATTCTGGACTTCGCGTACTTCCTAGCCAAGAGGGAGCACGCTATGGTCATGGATGAGCGGTATGTGGTCTACTGGCCTCCCGCCGCCTGAGAGCGGTTCGTGGACAGACAAGGGTTCGAGCCAAAGACGGTTTCTCACAGGGGTTTGCCGCTATGTCAGGTTGTTCAACTGGCTTTGTTAGCCTAAATCCCAGACGATGACCTGCCCCCGGCTTCCACCAGCCACTCCGCATAGCCCGTCTGGCGTGAAACTGAGCCGCATGACACCGCCGATGTCCCATTGATACATCTTCGATAGCGACCATGTTTGGGTATCGTAGACCCGAATGCCATCATCGTAACCCACGTAGAGCGCCCGGCCTTCGAGATCAAACGCCGCACAGAGAGCCATCTTGTCAGGAACCGTGTTCGCGGTCTTGCTCTTACGAGCCGTGCCGAGGATCGTCTGCCGGCGCTTCGAGGCCATGTCGTAAATCAGGACTTGGTTATAAGCGACCACGGCCAGCAACTGACCATCGGGAGAAAAGTGCAGCGAATCCAGACGTGTCCGCCGTGTGCTGAATGTCAGGTGGCTCTTCCTGGACTCGAGATCCCAGAGGCAGACCACTGAGCTACTCCGGCGACTCTCCAGGCTTCGTGCCACAGTCGCCAGGTAGCGGCCATCACGGGTCATGTCTGGCCAAGCGCCGTCGAATTCCAGCCGACTTGGTTTGCGAACTTCTATCGAGAAGCTCTCGAGCGTCCGACCCGAGCTGAGTTCGAAGACCAAGATACGCCGCTGCCCAGTGACTTCACCCGAGCCGTAAATGCGCGAGCCATCCGGAGAAACGAAGACCAGCCCATTCAACTGGACCCCGACATTTCGCACGAGCGTGAAACTCGGCAGGCTGAAGAGCTGTATTGGCTGCGAGACACTGGCGAGCACAAGTCCCGTGCCATCGGGGGTAAAAGCGAGATTCAGCGTGTGGCCATCAAGCCGGGCGGCGGGTTGGTTCGATACCGAGTGCAAATCCCAGACAGAAACCATCCCCACGAACGGAGCCGGATTGTGGTGGACCGCCGCAATCCAGCGGCCATCCCCGCTGACTTGCAAACCCACGACCGCACTATCATTCCCGGATAAAACCCGCAACTTCCCGCTCCTGTTGGTCCAGAAAGCACCGCCCACAGCAGAAAAGACTAGGATTTCCAGCAAAATCGGGTACCGAGAATCGGCGACGGTCATGGCCCAACTTGCAGGATGATTCGGAATTGACGGATCAGTTCGTCATCTCAGAAAAAAATCTTCCTACTGACTTTTCTAAATCCGAGAGTCTCGCTTAAGCTGTGATGATTCCTACGAGTATTCCGTCATGATCAGCCCCTTCTACGCCCACTCTGCCCACGGGGAGAGCAACCCTAGCCCCCGATGGCAACTCTTACGCGACCACCTCGAAGGGGTCGCCAAACTCGCCCGTCAACTCGCTGTAGCCACCGGTAACCCCGACCTCCCCGCCGCCGCCGAATCCGCGGGCTGGCTCCACGATTTAGGGAAGTATCAGCCAGACTGGCAAAAGTATCTTCAGGATTCTGCGGCAAAACGAGATCCTAAGACAGTACCTCATTCCATCCACGGAGCAGCTTACGCATTCCGTAACCTGGAGCATTGCCCGTTGACGATGACCATCGCAAGTCACCATTCGGGCCTACAGGATTGGGAAGGTGGAGATCAATTTGAGGGAAAGATCGAGAAAGCAGCGACATCAAAAACTGTAGAAACGCTGGTTCAAACTGCACGGGCGGACAAGACTACGATCCCCTCGAATGTTGATGTCCCTGATTACGGCGAACGCAAACTGGAATTCTGGACGCGGATGCTCTTCTCGATCCTTATCGATGCGGATCGACTCAACTCCGGTGGCAATTCCGTTTCGACTTTCCAGCTCAACCCACAAGCACTGCTGACGATACTCGAGGCTCCGCCACAGGTTTCCGATGAAACCTCCGTTGAACTGAACTCACTACGGAATCGAGTTTTCGAAGCATGTAAAGCCTCGGGCCAACTTGAACGTGGCTTCTTCGAACTGACCGTACCGACGGGTGGTGGCAAGACCCGGTCCAGCATGGGTTTCGCTTTGTCCCATGCCAAGAAACACTCGCTTCGTAGAGTTTTTGTCGTCATCCCTTTCCTCTCCATCATCGAGCAGAATGCCCGCGAGTATCGCAAGCTCTTTGGTGCTGAAAATGTGCTGGAGCACCACTCGGCCGTCGTTCCAGAAACGACGAGAGCCGATGATAAATACGAACGACATTTGGCCACTGAGAACTGGGATGTGCCGATTGTCGTCACGACCTCGGTGCAGTTTCTCGAAACGCTTCTGGCGGCTTCGACTCGTCGATGTCGCAGGCTCCACAATGTGGCTCGCAGTGTCATCATCTTCGATGAAGCCCAATGTTTACCGGCTCACATCTTGAACCCCCTCCTCGAAGTCTTTCGTGAGTTGACAGAAAACTACGGCTGTTCTGTGGTCTTCTGCACAGCGACGCAACCCGCTTTCCGATACTCTCCGTTCGGTCTCACACAGGGCCTTAAACAAAATGAGTTGAAGCCCATTTTGCCGCCAGATCTTCGGGAGCAGTTGTACCGTGACCTGCAACGGGTCACGTTCAGAAACGAGACGGCCACTCCCTGGTCCTGGGATGAGTTAGTGCAACGGCTGCTCGAAAAGCCTGCGCTGTGCGTGTTGAACACCCGGCGGCATGCTCGTGAAGTGTGGGAGCTTCTGAAAGAGGCGGTCAAAGAGAAATATGGCAAAGAAGCCGTTGTGGGCGTACGGCATCTATCGTCGAGCTTGTGTGCGGAACACCGCATGGACATCCTGGGTCGCAAAGACAACATCCTACCAGGGACCATCTATGAGCGGCTTAGAGACGGCCTGCCATGCTGGGTCATTAGTACGCAAGTCATCGAAGCGGGTGTGGACATATCGTTCCCCAGAGTGTTCCGTGCGCTCGGGCCTTTGGATTCTATCGTGCAGGCAGCCGGTCGGTGTAACCGTGAAGGTAAGCCTGAGCGGGGCGAGGTGTTTATCTTCAAGCCTGCCGACGAATCGATCCCGAAAGGGCTTTACCAGAAAGCGACAGGCGAAGCTCTGACGACTCTCGGCGAACTGGGAGAAAATCTCGATGACCTGGTCACGAACCCTGAGATCTTTGCGAAGTACTTTGCAACGGTTTATGGCCGGGCCGATACGGATGCCACGGAGATCCAACAACTTCGCACCGATTGGCAGTTTCAAAAGGTGGCTGATGCAGCCAAGGTGATCGATGACAGCGGCGAATCGGTGATTGTGCCTTACAAGAAAGCCATCAAATGGATTCGTCGCTTGCGCAAATCCGGAACATACTGCGTGCCGATCATGCGGCGATTGCAGCGATACACTGTCAATCTTCGAGCTAACGACCTCAACCAAGCCAAAGACTGGGGCCTCGTCCAGCAACTCTTTGCAGACAAACCCGATGGCCCGATGGTGTTGGTTGAAGGCAGCTACCACGATGATTTGGGTGTGCAAATTCAGAATCGTTCTTTGGAGGACTGTTATTGATGAATACGACCGTCTCCCTCCGTGTTTGGGGGGATTTTGCCTGCTTCACTCGGCCTGAGATGAAGGTGGAGCGGGTTTCGTACAGGGTCCCGACGCCATCAGCGGCGCGCGGGGTTCTGGAAGCCGTCTTCTGGGAGCCCGAGATGTATTACCTGATCGACTCGATCACGGTGGTCAAGCCGGGCAAATGGTTCTCGTTTCGGCGGAACGAAGTTGGCAAGGTGATCAACCTGAAAGACCCGAAACCAATCCACGCAGGTGGTGGCGCCGAGGATGCGGCGCAGCGGAACATGCTGGCTCTTGCGGGGGTTGATTACATCTTCACGGCAGAAATCCGACTCACCGAGAAAGGCAAGGCCGCAGGTGAGAAGGAAGTGAAATACGTCGAGCAGTTCAAGAGCCGGGCGGCCAAAGGCAAATGTGCTCATCGGCCTGCGCTTGGTGTCCGGGAATTTTCGGCTGATTTCGAGCTGGTCGAAGGTCCACCACTCCTAACGAATGGCCTAACCGAACCAGATGGCCTTGGCATCATGCTCTACGACGTCTTCGACCCCACCGCGCGTCGAGACCAGAAAAACGCTCTACCTCAGCCCGTCTTTTTCAGAGCCGAGATTGCAAACGGGCGGATGGACTGCCACCCCGACCGGGTGACAATTCTGCGGCCCGGAACAGGAAAGGTGTGACCATGCTCTTGCAAGCCCTCCACAAATATGCCGAGCAACGCAAGTTGCTCGAACGACTTCCGTTTCAAGTACGAACGGTCCACTTGCTGATTCCGTTGAAAGCGGATGGCACGGTCCGTGGGCAAGGTTTTGTTCCATTGACGACACCTGTGACGGTTGGCGGAAAGACCAAGGAAAAGCCTGGCCAACGCATGATCCTGCCTCGATTTCCTGGAGAGAAAAATAACACCCGAGCACAGTATCTTTGTGACCCGTTGCGTGTCGTTCTGGGATTGGTAAAGGACAGTTCCGATGCCTTCCCAGACAACGGGTCTGCAAGAGTTCCCGAGGGGCTGCAACAACACCGAATGTTCTGGCGATGGGTCGATGAGGCTAGACATCGGTTGTCGGCAAAAGGAATTCGAGACAAACGCCTCGACACGATCGATGCGTTTTTCAAGAGCCACCTGGAGAGCGTCAGGCAATGGGCCATGATGTGGACCAACCCCAACGCCCGAAAACCGGAGCCGGAGATTGTGGTGAAAACGATTGATGACAATCGTTACCGACTTTCCGATGGCGATGTGGTCGGTTTCGAGATTGATGGGCTTGGTCCGTTCGTGCTCATGAAAGGGGATTCGTGGTCTGAGGCGCTTTCCCAAGTCTCCGAAGATCCTGTCTGGTCGGACTGGCGGAATGAGTATCGAACGCTTTTTGCGAAGGAGGTAGGGGACGATCATCTGGGAGTCGATCAGCCCTCGTTGTGTATCGTCACAGGTGCCACGGGCCTGCAAATCGCAGAGATTCATAAACCAGAAATCAAAATCGATGGAACTCCTCCCAAAGGGGCGTCATTCTTTTCCGTGATGACCACGGGACAATCCTTTGGAAAGGGTACTGCTGGGACTGCGAGTGTCTCAGTCGACGCTGCCGCGAGTTACGCGCTCGCTTTCGAAGAGCTTTTAGCCTCCGACGACACCCGGCTGGATATCGGCGGCGTCACTTTCTGTTTCTGGGCCGAGAAGAACCCGGTTTATGCGTCGGCAAATGCTCGACTCCTTCGAGCTGCGATACCGTCAGCGGTCGCCAACTTTTTGAAAGAACCCTTCTCGGGAGTTGATCGCGGACTTGCAAAGAAAGATTCTTTCCTTTCGGTCGCCATCTCTGCGAATGGCGGTCGGATTATGGTCCGTGAATGGCTGCGAGTGCCGCTCGATGAAGCGATTGACAATTTCGCCAAGTGGTTCAGTGATCTCGAAATCGATTCGCTTTTCGTAGAGAAGCTCGATGACAGTGAACGTGGTGGGCCGTTGTCGCTGTTTCATCTCGCTGAAGTTCTTGTGCGAGAACGCGGCGAACTGGAGCGAATGAGTGAAGCCATCACGCTTCTTTATCGTGCCGCGATTGAAGGCACTGCTCCGCCTGTCCGTCTGCTATCTCCACTCCTTGCTGAGTTTCAATCAGCGCTGGTCAACAACACTGCCAAAAAGAGAAAGTACCCCTTCAACCAGTCTCGTTTTGCTCTCTTGAAACTGATTTTGCTACGTAACCCGAAAGGAGATTTTGTGCCCAAGGCTCATCTTTGTGAGACAGACGACGAGGCTTACAACCTCGGCCGTCTGCTCTGTGTCCTCGCCGCGCTTCAAGATGCGGCCCATGACTATGAACTCGAAGGACCAGGGGTCGTGGAACGCTACTACGGCTCCGCTTCGACTGCTCCGGCTAATGTTTTCGGCGTGCTCTGGAAGTTGCACGTTCACCATTTGCGGAAACTGGAGCAATCCGAGAAAGGCCGAAAGACCGCGTACCACATTCGCGGACGCTTATCCGAGATCATTGGCCAATTTGCACCCGCTGGTGAAGGTTTGCCGCCACGCTTTCCGGCCACGCTATCACTCGAAGCTCAAGGACGTTTCGCACTCGGTTTCTACCAACAACTTGCTGCAGACCGGAAAGCCATCCGCGAAGCCACCGCATTGAAAAATGCTGCTGCTCAACCCACAAACACCACCCAGGAGTAACTGCCCATGCCGATCAATCGTCACGATATCTTGATTGCTTTTGATGTCACCAACGGGAACCCGAACGGCGACCCGGATGCCGGGAACATGCCTCGCACCGAGCCGAACTCGGGTAAAGGCCTCGTCTCGGATGTCTGCCTGAAACGCAAGGTAAGGAACTTTGTGGCCCAGTTCTCGCCTTCACCTCCGACGGACAATCGATTTGGGATCCTCGTCCAACAAGGGAACATCCTGAATACTGAGATCAAGAAAGGGATTGACGCCGTTGCTGAGACTGCAACCGAAGGCGAAGCTCCGAAGAAAGCCAAAAAGGGCAAGACAGCCGACGGCGTCAACGTCGCCGAACTTGCCATGAAGAATCTCTGCAAGACCTTTTATGATGTCCGCACCTTCGGTGGCGTCCTTTCCACCGGCGACGATGTCCTGAAAGGCTCCGCCTACGGGCAGGTGCGTGGGCCGGTGCAGTTCACGTTCGGCATGTCGGTTGATCCGATCACGACCCAGGAAATCACCCTCACACGTTGTGCGGTCACCAAAGAAGAAGATGCGGCTAAGGAACGCACGATGGGCCACAAGCACATTGTGCCGTATGGCCTTTATGTGGCGAAGGCGTTCGTTTCGCCGATGTTTGCAGACAAGACGGGTTTCGATGAGGACGACCTCAAACTCTTCTTCGAAGCCCTCGGCCACATGTTCTCGAATGATCAGTCTGCAGCGCGAGCCGAAATGGCCGTGCGGGCGATTTACGCCTTCGAGCATGTCGGCACGCAAGGCCCAAGCAACGCCACTCAGAATCGCCGTGAACAACAGCTCGGCTGTGCTCATGCCCACAAACTCTTTGAGACGATTCACATTCAACGGAAGAAGACTTCCACAACGACCTTTCCGACGGCTTTCACAGACTACGATGTGGCCGTCGAGGGTTGGGATCAGGAAGGAAATCATCCGCAATTTGCAGGCGTCAAACTGCATCGGCTCGTGGGGTAATTGAGATGCTCACGCTCTCGATGGTCGAGGTGGCGGACGACTACCCGCCGCTTTCGGCTCTGAATGATCTCCTCTTCTGCACTCGGCGATGTTTCTTGCATCGCGTCGAGGGCGTTTGGGTGGAGAATGCGCACACTTCGGCGGGTTCGCAGGATCATCGGCGGGTCCATGAGACGCGGGACTCGGAGGCGAGTTCCGGCAAGACGTCGCGGGGGCTTCGGCTCATTTCGCATACGCTCAGAATCCAGGGCGTCGCGGACTTGGTCGAGTTCTCGGCTGGGGTGCCGTATCCGGTCGAGTACAAACGCGGGCGTCGGCGAAAGTGGGATAACGATGAAGTCCAACTTTGTGCCCAGGCGATTTGCCTGGAAGAGATGATGGAAGTCACGATCCCGGCTGGGGCGATTTTCCATGTGCTCACCAAGCGTCGGCGCGAAGTGGAGTTCACGCCGTCGCTTCGTCAACAAACCCAGGATGCGGCCAGGCGTTTGCATGAACTCTTGAAGCAAGCCCAGGCCCCGGCTGCGGTGCTCCACAAAAAGTGCCAGGGCTGTTCGCTCCACGAACTCTGTTTGCCGGAGTTGCTCTCGGCCCCCGTCAGTTACCTGAAAGCTGCCAAGACCTTGTTCACCGCCTGAGGAGATCGCCGTGGAAGTGCAGATGAATACGCTCTTCGTCGTCACTCAAGATGCGATGGTCCGGCGCGACCATCTCACGCTGAAAGTCGTCGTCGAGAAGCAAACCAAGCTTACGGTGCCGATTCATCAGATTGATGGCCTCGCGGTCTTCGGGCATGTTTACGTCACACCGTCCGCGATGGCCCTCTGTGCCGAGAACAACGTCGCCGTCTCGTTCATGACCGAGTCAGGCCGGTTGCAAGCCCGCGTCGAGGCGCCGAATTCGGGGAATGTGCTTCTTCGACGGGAGCAGTTCCGAGCCGCGGATGATGAAACCAAACGCACAGCCATTAGCCAAGCCGTCGTCGCGGGGAAAGTCCACAACGCCCGGAACTTGTTGTTGCGATCCGCACGCGAAAGCACGGTGGCTGAGGATCAACAGCCATTGACCGCGGCGGTGAATCGCCTCGCCGATTCATTGCCACTGATCGGGGCCGCGAAGAGTGCGGATTCCGTCCGAGGCTACGAAGGCGATGCGGCCCGCGTTTACTTCGAAGTCTTTACCCACCTCATTCGCCAAAATCGCGACTCCTTCACACCCCAAGGCCGGACCCGTCGGCCACCGCTTGACCGCATGAATGCCGTGCTTTCCTTCCTCTATGGTCTACTTCGGCATGATTGTGCGGCCGCATTGCAAGCCGTCGGTTTGGATCCGTCCGTCGGCTTTCTTCACGTTGATCGACCTGGCCGACCTGGCTTGGCTCTCGACCTCATGGAAGAGTTCCGCCCGCTCGTCGCCGACCGCGTGGCACTCGCTCTCGTGAATCGCCGACAGATCTTGCCCGAAGGTTTTATCATTCGCGATGGAGGCGGGGTGGAGATCAACGACACGACTCGTCGAACGATCATCTCCGAGTACCAGAAACGCAAAAGGGAAGAAGTGATGCACCCGACGCTCGATCAGAAATGCACGATTGGCCGACTGTGGTTTCTGCAAGCCCGCATCCTCGCTCGCGTCCTGCGTGGCGACTTACCCGTCTACGTCCCCTGCATTCTCAAAAACTGAGTCAGCCCATGAAACTGCTCATCGTCTACGATGTCGCCACGTCCGAAGACGGCGGTGCCCGTCGATTACGCCGTGTGGCCCAAGCCTGCCAAGACTACGGTCAACGGGTCCAGAAGAGCGTCTTCGAGTGCTCCGTCGGCGAGAAGGAATGGGTTCTCCTTCGAGCACGGCTACTTCAAGAGATGGATGCCGACCAAGACTCCATTCGCGTCTATTTTCTCGAAGCCGACATCAAAATCGAGCACCACGGAACTCATGTCCCTCTTGATCTCGATGGCCCACTGATAATCTGAAACCATCGCGGACGGTAAGTGGTCTCCGAAACCCCACAACCTCCGCGAAGTCCGCAGCTCTTTGAAAAATCAGGAGTTACGAAAACAAAACGCTACCGAGAGTCGAAGGATCGACCACAGGCCAACGGGGTCCGCGAAAGCCACCCCGTAACTCTCGGTATGACAGGCACTTGCCACGACGGCCCTTTCCCCCGTGCTCAAACACGGGGGCGGATTGAAACAAATACGGATCGACTGGTCCGATGCTCATGGGCCTTTCCCCCGTGCTCAAACACGGGGGCGGATTGAAACTACTTCCTCCATGAGGTTGCAAAGAGTGAGGGAAGCTTTCCCCCGTGCTCAAACACGGGGGCGGATTGAAACGTGGAGAGGACTAGACCCTTGCGTGGTGGCGGTCTTTCCCCCGTGCTCAAACACGGGGGCGGATTGAAACAAACAGCATGATGCGAAGTTGATCGGCAGGCACCTTTCCCCCGTGCTCAAACACGGGGGCGGATTGAAACAACTCTTCTAGTAGCTTCTTCTTTGCCTCATCGCACTTTCCCCCGTGCTCAAACACGGGGGCGGATTGAAACCACGCTTCACGCTGAGTTGTTGACGCTGATACTCCTTTCCCCCGTGCTCAAACACGGGGGCGGATTGAAACATCTGGTTCACAAAGAAGGCTCAGGAGATATTGCTTTCCCCCGTGCTCAAACACGGGGGCGGATTGAAACACATGATCCTCATTACTTCTCGATGAACGCGGTGGCTTTCCCCCGTGCTCAAACACGGGGGCGGATTGAAACCCAAAGCCCAACGCCACCGCTCGTCCTGAATCTCAACTTTCCCCCGTGCTCAAACACGGGGGCGGATTGAAACCAAGGTGATAACGTGCATACCCTGCTGTCTCGGCTTTCCCCCGTGCTCAAACACGGGGGCGGATTGAAACAACTTCAACGAACCCACGAAGCGTTTTCCCGCAGCTTTCCCCCGTGCTCAAACACGGGGGCGGATTGAAACTAGACTGGGGTTGATCTTGGCTTTCTTGACAGCCCTTTCCCCCGTGCTCAAACACGGGGGCGGATTGAAACCGATGCTCGCGGTCCTGGATTCCGAAACGACGGCCTTTCCCCCGTGCTCAAACACGGGGGCGGATTGAAACCCGGGTTGGTGGCCAACTTCGCCGCCATTTCCCTTTCCCCCGTGCTCAAACACGGGGGCGGATTGAAACAAGATTGCTCATCGGCCTTGCCCGGAGATGGGTCTTTCCCCCGTGCTCAAACACGGGGGCGGATTGAAACCACGAAGAGCCAACAGACGAGCAAAAGCCTCGGCTTTCCCCCGTGCTCAAACACGGGGGCGGATTGAAACTGCGACGGGTGGTGATGTGGTCGCGGGGAACGTGCTTTCCCCCGTGCTCAAACACGGGGGCGGATTGAAACATTCCAATCTCCTGTGTCAGTGTCATCTACTGCCTTTCCCCCGTGCTCAAACACGGGGGCGGATTGAAACCAAAGAATCAATCGCAGTCAACGAGTTCCCAGCGACTTTCCCCCGTGCTCAAACACGGGGGCGGATTGAAACAATATAGAAGCATACAAGACGAGTCACAGAAGTCAACCTTTCCCCCGTGCTCAAACACGGGGGCGGATTGAAACATCGGCAAAGCAGCAGCGGGGCGAATCGGTAACGTGCTTTCCCCCGTGCTCAAACACGGGGGCGGATTGAAACTCGCCAAGGTTGTCGCGGAAGGTAAAGTCGGCAACTTTCCCCCGTGCTCAAACACGGGGGCGGATTGAAACAAGGTCCAGAAGGTGCTCATGGAGGATGCCGCCTTTCCCCCGTGCTCAAACACGGGGGCGGATTGAAACGCTACCCTCAATGTCTGGGTCATAGTCGGGGCACCTTTCCCCCGTGCTCAAACACGGGGGCGGATTGAAACCTGTGGTTGTAATTTTCTTCATGCAAGAGCGGCATCCTTTCCCCCGTGCTCAAACACGGGGGCGGATTGAAACAAGCGGATGATCACCAACCCCTCCCGTAACCACTCTTTCCCCCG
>JBOFPH010000075.1:0-205551 GCA_051659845.1 Fimbriiglobus sp.
ACAAGTGGTACGAAGCGGCGACAGGATCTTACACCGAAGCCGAGTGTGAAGAGATGCTGAATCGCTGGGATCAATACGCCCGCGAAGACGCCGAACGCTACTCCCGCCCCGGCTTTGACCTCGGCACAGGCGAATGGGACGGTGATCGGGTTTCGGGATCGGGTGAATCGGGTGAATCGGGTCTCGGGTCTGGGGGATCGGGTCTCGGGTCGGGAGATGAGAATCCGCCAGATCGGGGCGATTCGTAGCGGGCGATCCGCATGACCAAGATGGCCACGCCACGAAATCAGACCCGATACCCGATACCCGACACCCGATACCCGATACCAGATACCCGATACCCGACACCCGACACCCGACGCACATGCGCGAGCTTGATTGAGTAGATGAATCGGCCTGTTGCAATAACTTTACAGATTATGTGTGGAAATAAGGAATTTTTGCGTTGTCGCGATTTTTCTGTTCATGCAGAAGACACGGGCTAGACGAAGGTGATTATGATAGGGTAGGAATCTTCCGAATGCCCCTTCGTTCGCCCTCAGAAGAGAATTCACATGATGACCCTCCAAAAATTGGCACTTGGTCTCATAGCCGTCATGGCTATGGCAGGGAGCGCGAAAGCGGACTTCCTCAATGCCACCACACGTGGCTGGTACGATGACACTGGTCTCACAGAAGTCAATGTGAATGTCGGAGGTGTTGGCGGCAATAACAACTACACCGCTGGTCGCTATTGCCTCATTGGTGACAAAGGTGAACTCCTGGGCCATGTCGCCATCCGCAACTTCTTCGTTTTTGATCTTTCCACTGTTTCTGTCCCAGTTGCCTCGGCTCGTCTCCACCTTTGGAACCGGGACTTTATCAATGAACCGCCTGACTTCGTTGGCCACGGTTTTGAGTCACCCGATGCTTTCGAAACCTACACATTGTTTGATGTTTCCACTCCACTCGCTTCCCTCACCGGAGGCAGCGGTGGTCTTGCGGCTTACGGCGACCTTGGCACTGGTACTGTTCTCGGGAGTTACAACGTCACCAACAGCGACCGGGGTCGATTCGTTGTTGTCGATCTGAATGCCGCGGGTATCGCAGCCGTGAATGCGAATCTGGGTGGGCAATTGGCTCTTGGTGGCGCCCTGACGACGCTGAACACCATCCGGGACGATGATGAATTCGTCTTTGCGAGGACCAACAACCTGGCTGGCGTCAACGACGGTAACAGTTTCCTGGAAACGACCGCGGTCCCAGCTCCTCCTGCACTGATCCTCTTGGGCCTCGGTGCTCTCGGGATGGCTGGCTATCGTAAACTCCGCCGGGCTTAAGTTCGCTGTCTATAATCACCCGAGAACTCTATTTCTCGGGTGATTCATGTCCTTCGATCCACGTTCACTCATCGTCCCCAGTCGGACGATCACCGGCATCTCCGCCATTCTGTTGCCCTTCACCGACTCCGGCTCCATCGACTGGCTCGGCTTCGAGCGCCATGTCGAACGCACCGCCCGCGCCGGCCTGACCCCGGCCATCAACATGGACACCGGCTTCGGCAACCTGCTGACACTCGCCGAGCGCCTCGAAGCCTTGCAACGCACACGCTCGGTATTGGCTCGCGGGGAATACGTGGCCGGGGCGTTCGTGCCCGACCAACCGGGTGCTGCGTACGATGAAGCCGGTTACCTGCGGAGCATCGAACCCATTCACGCCAATGGTGGCACGCCGGTGATCGTGCAATCGCACGGCTTGACGAGCCAACCTGGCCACGAGATCGTCCGGGCGTACGAAGGCTTGGGGGCGAAGGCCGGGAACTTTATTGCCTTCGAACTGGGCAAGATGTTCGCCCCGTTTGGCAGTATCTACTCCCTGGATGTCTTCGAAGGCTTGCTGGGGGTCAAGGCTTGCCTGGGTGCCAAGCACTCCTCCTTGAGCCGGGACCAAGAATGGCAACGGCTGATCTTGCGGAACAAGACCAGGCCCGATTTCAAAGTCTTCACGGGCAACGATCTCGCCATCGATATGGTCATGTACGGCAGCGACTACTTACTGGGCTTAAGCACCTTTGACCCCGAAGCCTTTGCTCGCCGGGATGCTTACTGGGCCAACAACGACCCGGCGTTCTACGAGCTGAACGACAAGCTCCAGTACCTTGGCGCCTTCGCCTTCCGTGAACCGGTGCCGGCCTACAAGCACTCAGCGGCGATGTACCTCAAGATCCAAGGCCAACTCGCCTCGGATGCGACGCACCCACGAAGTGCCACACGGCCGGAGAGCGACCGGGCCATCTTGCAAACGATGTGGGAGACGTTTCAAAGTTAGTTACAGGTGCCCGCAGCCGGGTGTGTGTTCGTGTTGATCGAAGGCCGGGGCTTGGCCGAGAAGAGCGAGGCCTGCGCCGTAAGTCTCGCGGAGGGCTTCCGGGGTGAGGCAGTGACTCGGCGGACCAGAGACCGCGACGATGCCATCCTTAAGGCACACCACTTGGTGGGCGATCTTGCCGACGATGCCGAGGTCATGCGACACGAGCACAATCGTGACGCCCAGGGTGCGGTTCAAGTCCCCGATGAGCGCATAGAAGGCTTGCTGCGATTGGAAGTCAATCCCCGTGGCGGGTTCATCGAGTAGCAATAGCTCGGGTGAAGGCTCTAAGGCCAAAGCCAACAACACCCGCTGAAGTTGCCCACCGGAGAGGCCATCGAGTGGCGTGTCGAGCACCCCACTGACGCCAACCTGAGCGAGAATGGTCTCCATCTTGGCGGTGAGACCACGGCGTAGGCCGAAGAAGAGTGGTCGCTTCTGTAAGGTGAGGCCCATCAAATCGCGGACGGTGAGCGGTAAGCGGGGGTCGATGGTCAGCCGTTGCGGGACGTAGCCGATGTGCTCGGGGCGGGGTTGGCGATGGTCGTGACCGCAGTGGAAAGCGATGCGGCCCGTGAACGCGAACTCATGCAGAAGCGTGCGAAGCAGCGTCGACTTTCCGCAACCGTTCAGACCGATGATGGCCGTGATCTCACCGCGACGAAAGCTCGCCGAGATGCCTTTCAAGACCATCTTGTTGCCACGTTGAACCCGTAAGTCTTGGATGGAGACGAGCGGTGGCCGGACTTCTGGAGACTCGATCAGATCGAGCGAGATTGTCATTTGAACGCCCCGGCCAGGGCGTCGATGTTGGCTCGCATCCGGGCTTCGTACCAGCCAGCATTCAAGGCATCGATGTCGCAGGTTTCCAAGGGGTCGAGTTCGACCATAACCACATCGGCGACACCGCGAGCCTTCAACTGATCGAGGATCACCTTCGCTGAGGACTTGGCCGAGAACTGTGGTTCGACGGCAATGACGCGGACATTCTCTTTCTGGCAGGTCTTGGTGATCTCTTCGAGCTTCGCGGAGCTTGGCTCTTTGCCAGCAATCTGTTGGATCGGGTCAATCATCTTGAGGCCGTAGGTCTCGGCGAAGTAGGCCATCGAGGCATGGAAGGGCAGGAAGTTCTTGTTGGTCTTCGTAGCGAACTTGGCTTTGCCTTCGGCTTCGAGAGCCGCGAGTCTCGCTTCGAACTCGGTGCAACGGCGGTCGTAGTCCGCGGCATGGGCGGGGTCGAGTTCCTTGAGTTCGGAACGGATCACACGAGCAAAGGTGATGGCATGGCGTAGCCCCATCCACACGTGGGCATCAAAGCCGTCGCCGTGATCGTGGTTGTGCCCGTGATCATGGCCTTCTTCGTGGTTACAGCCACAGCCTTCGAGCAGCACCTTCTTGTCAAGCTTCTCACCCAGTGGCACGTACCGCAGGTTCTTGTTCGCGGCCTTCAGCATCTTGGTGCTGATCGTATCATCGAGACCCAGGCCGTTGATGAAGAAGACATCGGCGGTGGAGAGCATCCGCGGTTCGGAGAGCTTGACGTCCCCGCTGTGAGGGCCTTGGTTCGAGAGCACCGTCCGGACGGTGGCGTGCTCACCGGCGATGTTCATGGCAATCGAGGCAATCGCTGGGAACGATGCGGCCACTTTGGGGCCAGGCGTCTTCGGCCACTTGTCTTCTTCCTGGGAACAGCCGCTGAAGCCGACAACCACACCCACGGCAGACAGCCCACCCACAGCGAAGAATTGACGACGTGACAGCATGGGACATCTCCAGCGGATAACCAAGTATTACGAGTAGTATACGCACTCCACAGACGAACTGTTCAACCCGGCACAGGAACATTGCGAACTGCTGCGGCTTTCGTGAGCAGTTGCCAGGTGCCATCGGGGATCGCGATGCCATCTCGAAGGCGTGTGGCCTTGGTGCGTCGTTCGGGGTCACCGGGGAGTGTGATTGGCTGCGCGGGGTCCGCAGGTGGGCAATCGCGGACGTACTGTGTGAGGTTGTCGGCCTCTTTAATGAAGTGCTCCACACCACCAAACGCCACGGGGTCAAAGACGGCGAAGAAGACGGCATTGCCAACACCGGTCATGGGGGCGTCGGGGTTCGAGCACGGGCCACCCGACAAGCCGCCACAAAGTAAGTCGAGTACCAATCCCAGACCAAAACCCTTATACATCTGCGAGCCACCGAAGGGCAGGATGCTCCCTCGTGGCTCGGTGTAGAGCACGGCGGGGTTGGTCGTCGGTTGGCCTTGGGCGTCGACGAGCCAGCCTTCGGGGGTCGGCTCGTTCTTTTGGTGGTGAACCCGGACCTTGCCTTCCGCGGCAACACTCGTGCCGAAGTCCAGAACCACTGGGTCAGCCGATGTCGGGACGCCAAAACAAATCGGGTTGGTGCTGATGCGCCCAGCCGTGCCGCCAGGCGGGACGACTCGTCGTCCGCCGCCGTGGGTGTTGACCGAGCCAAAGAAGGCGAGCTGATGTTGAGCCGCGACCTCGGCATACTCACCCAGCCGGCCCGTGTGAGCACAGTTGCGTAACGTCCCCCCGGCGATGCCGAGTGCTTTGGCCTTCACCATCAGCCGTCGCAGCAACTCATGCCCCTGGACTTGACCTAGACCCCAGCCGGCATCTGCGGCCAACACGGCCGGTGACTCATTCAGGACTGTGAAAGCCGCGCCTGGCTTGTAAGTGCCATTGGCGATGTAATCGAGATACTGGGGTGCCCGCATGACGCCGTGGGAATCATGGCCACAAAGGTTGGCATCCACAAGGCTCGACGCCACCGTTTGAGCTTCTGCCTCGGAGACACCCGAAGCGAGGAAGAGTTGAGAGACAAAACTGGTGAGTGCATTCGCAGTCAAAGTCGGCATCGGCAGGTTCCTGAAAAGGAGAGTCTGCCGATGTCTTAGCCTCATCACAGCCGCCTGGCAGCTTGCAGGGCGAAAAGGATGGACAACTTAGCTGTTTGGTGCGAGAGCGTTTCGCAGTGCCGTGGCAAGGGCGTCGATTTCGGTTTTGGTCCGCTTCTCGGTGACGGCGACGATGAGGCCATAAGGGTGGGCGGCATACCATCGGCTCGTGGCCAAGCCGGCATGGAAGCCCGCGGCATGGAGGTGGCTCAAGACCTCTTGCGGGTTCTTTGGTAAGTCCAGGGTAAATTCTTTGAAGAACGGGGCGGCAAACTTCAGCTTCACGCCAGGGATTTTCGTCAGCTCCGTCGCGGCGTAGTGGGCTTTTTGCAAGCACAGTTCGGCGGTCTCTTTCAAGCCCACAGGACCGAGGGCGGTGAGATGCACGGCCGCGCGGAGGGCAAAGAGGCCTTGGTTCGTACAGATGTTGCTGGTCGCTTTTTCGCGGCGGATGTGTTGCTCGCGGGTTTGGAGTGTGAGCACCCAGCAGCGGTTGCCGTTCTTGTCGGTGGTTTCGCCGACGAGCCGGCCCGGGATCTTACGGGCGTATTCATTGCGGCAAGTCAGGATGCCAAGGTATGGCCCGCCGAAGTGCAGCGGGTTGCCGATGCCTTGACCTTCACCGACAGCAATGTCCGCACCATATTCGCCGGGCTTTTTCAGCAGCCCGAGGCTGACGGGGTCAAACACACTGATGAAGAGTGCCCCGGTCGATTTGCCCGCTTCGGAGATCGCGGCCATCGCTTCGAGGTGACCAAAGAAGTTCGGCGACTGAGCCACAACGGCAATTGTCTGGTCATTGACCGCGGCCTTGACGGTCGCTGGGTCCAGTGTCCCGCCAGGGCAGGGGAGTACCTTCACGGTGGCAGGAAGATTGGCGAGGTAAGTCGTGAGTGTCTGGCGGTATTCGGGGTGGACTGTTTCTGCGATCAGCACTTCGCCCGTGCGGCCGGTGATGCTCATGGCCATGAGCACAGCCTCAGCGACACCCGACCCCGCTTCGTAAAGGCTGGCGTTGGCGACATCCATGCCCGTGAGCTGGCACATCAACGTCTGGTACTCGAAGACCGCTTGCAGAGTGCCTTGAGATGCCTCGGCTTGGTAAGGCGTGTACGCGGTGTAGAACTCCGAGCGTGCCGCGATGACGTCAACGACTGCCGGGATGAAGTGATCGTAAGCCCCGCCGCCCAGGAAGCTGACGTGTGTCGCGGGCGACTCGTTCTTGCGAGCCAGCCCGTGAATATGCCGTTCGAGTTCGATCTCGGTCATCGCAGGCGGCACATTCAATGGCCGCTTCAACCGCAACTCCGAGGGAATCCCCGAGAAGAGGGCATCAATCGAAGGCTCGCCGATGCTCTCCAGCATCGCCTTCACGTCGTCGTCGGTATTGAGAATGTACGTTTGCATATTCCGGATTTCGGATTGAGGATTTCGGATTTCGGATTGTGGATTCTAAGACTGGGGAATAACCGTGTCTGGTCGTTTCAGCCAACGGGAATCCGCAATCCGAAATCCACAATTCCCCCTAATGGGCTTCTTCGGCCAGTTGGGCGTCGTATTCGGCTTTGGTTTTTAGGTGGCCAGTGCCTGCACCAGGGGCGAGTTGGATTTTCAGCATCCAGCCGGCTCCGTAGCAATCGGCGTTGATCGGTGCAGGATCGGAGGCCAGTGGGGTATTGACTTCCAGGATCACCCCGGAGACCGGGGCGTACAGGTCGAAGACCGCTTTCACGGACTCGATCTCGCCGAACGGCACTCCTGCGGTCACGGTGGCCCCGGCTTTCGGGAGCTGGAGGTGGGTCACGTCCGTCAGTTGATCCACGGCGAATTGCGTGATGCCGACGGTGACGATGTCCCCTTCTTGAGCGGCCCATTCATGCGATTTTTGATAACGAAGTTCGTCGTGGGTCATGGTGAATCTCCTGATGATATGCGTTTATAAAACGGCAAGGGAACAATGTGAGCGGGTGTGCGGGAGCCGCGGATATCGACTTCCAGTTTCGTCCCGATGGCCGAGTGAGTCTTGGGGAGCAGCGCCATCGCGATGGACTTCTCGACCCACGGAGCATAACTGCCGCTCGACACGGTGCCGAGGGTTGTACCGTCGGTGGCCAGCACGGCGGAGCCTTCGCGGGCGGCTCGTTTGCCTTCGAGTTCCAAGCCGACGCGGGTGTGAGTGATCGATTTCGCTTTCAACGCATCCCGGCCGATGAAGTCCTTATCGAGTTTGACCGCCCAGCCGAGGCCTGCCGAGAGCGGGTCGATCGCTTCGGTCATCTCATGGCCATACAGTGGCATCGCGGCTTCGAGGCGAAGCGTGTCCCGAGCACCCAGCCCACAAGGCTTCGCACCCTTCGCCACCAACTCCTCGGCCAGTGACACAGCCAAGTGATTGGGCACGATGATTTCCAAGCCATCTTCACCCGTGTATCCCGTACGGCTCACGACTGCGGCGGTCCGGCAGTAGAGCGTCGGCTTGGCGTAGTAGTATTTCAATGTGGACGCATCGAAGTCGAACATCCCCGCACACATGGCCACGGCCTCGGGACCTTGGATGGCGAGCATTGCGGTGTCTTCGGTCATGTCCGAGATTTCAACGTCAAAGCCCGCTCGCTGCTGTTCGAACCAGGCGAGAATCTTGGCCCGATTGGAAGCATTCACCACCATCGAGTAGCCATAGGGCCAACGGTAAACGAGCACATCATCCAGGATGCCGCCCGATTCGTTGCAGATGAGACCATACCGCACTTGGTCGAGTTTCATGCCTGCGACGGAGTTCGAGAAGACTCGTTCCAGAAATGCTGTGGCATCCTGGCCGCCGAAGCTGACGCGGGCCATGTGGCCAATGTCAAATAGCCCCGCCGCAGACCGCACGGCTTTGTGCTCCTCGACGATGCCCGCATACTGCACCGGCATTTCCCAGCCGCCGAACGGGACCATGCGAGCTTTCCGCGCGACATGCCAGTCGTAAAGAGCCGTGCGAGCGTCAGCCATGAGTCACCCCAAAAACGAAAAAGGCGTGCCCACGCTGGTGAGCCGCCTCATGAAGAAGATGTTATGCTTGCCCATCGCCTTCGGCTACTGGTCGTCGTGCGGAGTGTGGGACGATTTCAAATCCCACGCAAGGTCACTTCGGCGGACTTGCGTTCTTCGTTGCGCTCGTAGACGATGCGGATACTATCGCCGATCTTGAAGGAGCTAATCATCTTGGCGAACTCGGTGTTTCCCTTCACCTCTTTGCCATTGATGCTGAGAATCACATCGCCCATCTCGACTTCTCCGGTCCGTCGATCGACGACCAGGCCACGTAACCCAGCCTTCTCGGCGGGGCTGCCTTCCTCGATGCTCGAAATCATGACCCCGGTGGTGATGCCCACGCGCCGCACACGCCATTGATCGACGAGCTTGACGCCAATATCTGGTTGCAGAATCCGGCCACGGGCGATGAGTTCGGTGACGATCGGCGTCACGGTGTCGACGGGGATGGCGAAGCCGATGCCGACGTTGCCGCCGGACGGGGTTTTGATGGCCGTATTGACGCCAATCAGGAGGCCGTCTTTATTCAGAAGTGGCCCGCCGGAGTTGCCGGGGTTGATGGGGGCATCGGTTTGGATGACGTTGTTGATGATGCGATCCGAGGGCGAGTTGATCTCTCGCTCCAAGGCCGAGATGATGCCTTTGGTCATGCTCAAGCTCAAGCCAAACGGGTTGCCGATGGCGTAGACTTTGTGGCCGACTTCGAGACCTGCGGATTGTCCGACGCGGATCTTTTTCACGGCCGTCGAACCGGCTCGGAGTTTCAAGACTGCCAAGTCATGGTCTGGGGAGACCCCGACGATCTTGGCTTCCCAAGCGGAGCGATCCGAGCCGACCACACGAATCGCCCGCCCAGCACCAACCGCGTCCTTGATCACATGAAAGTTCGTGACGACGTGCCCCGCATCATCCCAGACGAAGCCCGAGCCGGAGCCTGTTTGCTGCTCAGCGATCGAGGCATCAAAGCGACGGACCCGCACATAAGTATCGACGTTGACGACGCTATCCTTGCACTCCTTAAACACACGAACCGCCTCATTCTCCTCGACATCCGGCGGGCTGAGTGGCTCGGTCGGCCGAGGTGGCGGCACGGGAATACTCGCGGGATCATCCACCGCAGGCGCGCGATACCAAGACCCGTAAGCGTACACGAACGCCGCCGCCGCGAAAGTCAACAGCGACAGCATCAGAACGAATGTGGATTTCCGGTCCATCTCCATCTCCTCCGTCACTCCTACCTGTTTCTTGGCGATCGCCATTTCGCCGTGTCATTGCTAGTGCGGTCAACCAGCTGCCCTCGTATCTGTAGGCGCTTGCACGGCGTGCTCACGCCCACTGCTTTAAAGTTCTTTTTGGGCAGGGCTTGAACTCCTGGAATGTAGTGTTTTTTCCTTCTCCCCTTGCGGGAGAAGGTGTCCAATCCAGGCTCGACAGAGCCGGATTGGACGGATGAGGGGTAACGCGCTGCACCCAGAAAAGGCGCGTTTCCAACGTCGAGCGCTGACCCCTCAACCGTATTTGGAAACCCCGTTTCGGGGTTTCCAAATCCACCTTCTCCCGCAAGGGGAGAAGGGTTAAAACCGCCAGGAATCTGAGTCTTTGTGCCCCCAAAGAAGTTTAAAGTGGTGACTGACGCCGTGCCGCTCGCCTTAAGAGTTACCCGCCGCACTCGCCGAACCTTGCACTCCTGTGAAGCTGAGAGCGTCTCGGGAAAGATCATAGTCGACCGTCACGGTCATGCCATCCTGGATGATCCCGGATAGCAGTTGCTTGGCGAGTGAGGTTTCTAGCTCGCGTTGCAGGGTTCGCTTGAGTGGCCTTGCTCCGTAGGTGGGGTCGTAGCCGATGGTCACGAGGTGCTTCTTTGCGGCCTCGGTGAGGTGCAACTCGATCTTGCGTTCCACGAGGCGTTCTTGGATGCGCTTCAGTTGGATGTCGACGATTTGCGTCAGGTGTTCCTCTTTGAGGGAATGGAAGACGATCGTCTCGTCGATGCGGTTCAGGAACTCTGGGCGGAAGGCTTTGCGGAGTTCGCCCATGACTTCGTCACGCATCCGCTCGTACAGCTCACCCAAAGTCGAGCCGCGGTATTGCAGGATCTTCTGCGAGCCGATGTTCGAGGTCATGATGACGATCGTGTTCTTGAAGTCTACGAGGCGACCTTGGCTATCGGTCAGCCGGCCATCGTCGAGGACTTGGAGAAGCACATTGAAGACATCCGCGTGGGCCTTCTCGATTTCGTCGAAGAGGATCACCGCATACGGTCGCCGGCGCACAGCTTCCGTGAGTTGGCCGCCTTCGTCGTAGCCGACGTAGCCCGGCGGGGCACCGACGAGCCGGGAGACGGTGTGCTTTTCTTGATACTCGGACATGTCGATGCGGATCATGGCCCGTTCATCGTCGAAGAGATATTCGGCGAGTGCTCGGGCGAGTTCCGTTTTGCCGACACCCGTTGGCCCCAGGAAGAGGAAGCTGCCAATAGGCTTCGCGGGGTCTTTCAACCCGGCGCGGGCACGGATCACCGCTTCGCTCACAGCTTTGGCGGCGGCATCTTGGCCAATGACCCGCTCATGCAAGACGCCTTCGAGTTGCAGGAGCTTTTGTTTCTCGCCTTCGAGGAGTTTCATCACCGGTACGCCAGTCCAACGGCTGACCACCGCGGCGATGTCCGGCTCGCCGACTTCTTCGCGTAACAGCCGGGGGCCAGTCGAAGCCGAGTTGGTCGCGGCCTCGACGGCCGTGAGGGACTTTTGCAAATCGGGCAGTGTGCCGTACTTCAGCTCCGCGGCTTTGTTGAGATCGTAGCTTCGCTCCGCTTGTTCGATCTGCCGCTTGACGTCTTCGATCTGCTCACGCACAGCGCGGACTTTCTGCACCGAGTCCTTCTCGGCTTGCCATTTGCCTTTCAACCCGTCCCCCTCGGCTTTGAGGTTGGCGAGTTCTTTTTCGAGCTTGGCCAGGCGATCCTGAGACGCGGTGTCCGTTTCCTTTTTCAGCGCCTGGCGTTCGATTTCGAGTTGCATCACTCGGCGCGAGATTTCGTCGAGTTCCGTGGGCATCGAGTCGATTTCGGTGCGGAGTTTGGCCGCCGATTCGTCGATCAGGTCAATGGCTTTGTCAGGCAGAAAGCGGTCGGTGATGTAGCGATTCGAGAGCACCGCCGCGGCCACGAGGGCGGCATCTTTGATCCGGACACCGTGATGGATTTCGTAACGCTCTTTCAACCCACGCAGAATCGAGATCGTGTCTTCCACGGACGGTTGATCGACCTGCACGGGTTGGAAACGGCGTTCGAGAGCCGCGTCTTTCTCGATGTGTTTCCGATATTCGTCGAGGGTCGTGGCGCCGATGCAGTGCAACTCTCCGCGAGCGAGCATCGGCTTCAGCAGGTTCCCGGCATCCATCGCGCCATCCGCTTTGCCCGCGCCGACGACGGTGTGCAGTTCGTCGATGAACAGGACAATCCGGCCTTCGGCGGTCTTCACTTCATTGAGCACGGCTTTGAGTCGCTCTTCGAACTCGCCCCGGTACTTGGCCCCGGCGATGAGCGCCCCCATATCGAGGCTCACGATCTTTTTGTCCTTCAGCCCCTCGGGCACGTCGCCCCGCACGATGCGTTGAGCCAGCCCCTCGGCGATAGCTGTCTTGCCAACACCCGGTTCACCGATGAGCACGGGGTTGTTCTTGGTACGCCGGCTTAAAATCTGGATCACCCGGCGAATCTCTTCATCCCGCCCGATGACGGGGTCCAGTTTCCCCTGGGCTGCCGAATGCGTCAAATCCCGGCCATATTTTTCGAGGGCTTGGTATGTTTCCTCGGGGTTTTGCGTGGTGACACGCTGCCCACCACGCACTTCTTGCAAAGCCGACAAAAAGCGTGCCTTGGTCAGGCCCAGTTCACGCAGGATGTTCCCTGCTGCGCCGCGATCCGGCAACAGGCCCAAAAGCAGATGCTCGACGGAAACGTATTCATCCTTCAGGGCCTTGGCTTCATCTTCCGCGGTGGCCACGAGCTTGTTGAATCGCCCTGATGCGAACTGATTATCGGTAGCCCCGCTTGGCGACGTGACCTTGGGGAGCTTTTCGAGTTCGAGTTGGATGCGAAGCCGCAACGGGTCGACGGGGATGCCGGTCTTGGCGAGGACGATCGGTACCAAGCCCCGTTCCTGTTCCAGCATCGCGGACAGGGCATGTTCGAGGTCGATCTGTTGATGATTGAGCCGGGCCGCAATTTTCTGCGACCCTGAAAGCACATCACGCGCTTTCTCGGTGAAGCGATTGAGGTCCATCGAAGTATCCTGTGTCCCCGGCAACGACGAGAGGGAAAGCCTCCCCTACCACCGGACGACACATGATATGCAAGTCGTATACCAAAGACTCTTCAACCACGAATAACACGAATACCACGAATCAAAACCAAAGACAAAACAGTTCATGGAAGAAAAACCACCAGGAGTCTCTGGCGTTTCTGACTCGTTTGGTTTGGTTTGGTTTGATTTGATTCGTGTTATTCGTGTTATTCGTGGTTAAACTCTGCTTACTACTGCCGATTCGGCAGTTTTCGGGCAGTTTTGAGCTGTTCACGGAGGTCTTTGACCACGTCGGCGAATTTGGGGTCGTTGGCGAGGTTCTTGGTTTCGAGAGGGTCGGTTTGCAGGTCGTGCAGTTGAAGGCCGTCTTTGCCGTTGTTCCACTCGGTGTAGCGGTAACGGTCAGTGCGGAGGCTGTAGCCCATGAAGCCTTTGGCGTTCGGGTCGCCGCGGGCGGTTTGAGTGAGAGCAGGGCGTTTCCAGGTGGCCGGGTCTTTCGCCAGCAGCGGTTTCAGGCTCAGGCCGTCGGTCTTCGGGGCCGGGATGTTGCAGAGGTCTGCGAGGGTGGCGTGCAGGTCGGTGAGTTCCACGGTGGCCAGGCTAGCTTGGCCGTTGCCGGTGGCACGGGGGTCGTGGATGACCAACGGCACCCGAGCGGAGTTTTCGAACAGGCTTTGCTTCATCCAGAGGCCATGCTCGCCGAGGTGGTAGCCATGGTCTGAGATGAAGACCACGATGGTTTTCTCGCGCAGTTTCAATTTGTCGAGAGCCTGCAAGACATAGCCCAGCTGGGCATCCATGAACGCGGTGCTCGCCAGGTAGGCTTGAATGGCGCTGCGTTTCTGGTCGTCCGTCAGGTTGGCATTCTCGGCCTTGGCACTACCGAAGGCAGGCTTTGGCTCGGAGGGATCGTTTTTCACCACAGGAAGAGTGATTTTGTCTTTGGGGAAGAGGTCAAAATACTTCTTCGGTGCCACGTAGGGTGTGTGGGGCCGGAAGAAGCCACAGGCGAGGAAGAAGGGTTCGTTCTGCTTGGCGGTCAGGAGTTTTTCGATCTCGCGGGCCGTCAGGCCGTCGGTGTGTTCCTCGTCCTTCCCCTGCGATGCGAGCCAACTGAGTGTCGCCCCGAACCGGCCTGGGCCTTTGCCCTTGGGGTTGAGAGTGAAGATGCGGTTGGCGTCTTCATCGTCTTTGTCGTACCCCTTGGGGTTCACGACCTTTTGCCAGGACACCGGATCATCCATGCCGTCGGTGCCAATCTGTGCGGGCACACCGTAGTGGTACAGTTTCCCCACGCGGGCCACGAAGTACCCAGCCTTTTGGAAAGTCTGCGGCAGGGACTGCACATCGGGAGCGTTCTTGCGGAACTGGGTCGCGTTTTCGTAAATGCGAATCGTGTCCGGGCGAAGGCCCGTCAGGAAGCTCGCTCGGCTCGGGTTGCAAAGAGGAAACTGACAATAAGCTCGGTCAAAGCGGACGCCCTGTTTCGCTAGGGCGTCGATGTTTGGCGTTGAAGCGAGTTTGACCCCGTAACAGCCGAGGGCGTTATTGGTGAGGTCATCACTGACGATGAAGAGCACATTCATCTTCTCGGCTGCGGTCGCGGAGAACGAACTCCCAAGAAGCGCAAGCCAAGCCCATTTCCACATGAAGCACCTTCAGCAAGAGTTTTCGCCATTCTGCTCAGAGAGCAAACTTTAGCACTTCCGCGGATGTGGAGAGAAATCAATTTGCCGGGGCTCTGTTTTGAACAAATTGACTTTCTGGCAACACATTCGAGTTCTTCGTATTGTTCGCATGGTTAAAGGCCAGTAATCGGACTGCGATATTGATTTGCAATGAGTCTACGGTAGAATAATCATTTGTCTACAACGTGGAGAAACCGGCAATGGCGAAGAGTATTTTTCGAGAGATTCAGCTGATAGAGAAAATTGGTCAAGGAGGATTCGCCGATGTGTGGAAGGGCAAAGATCGCTTGGGGCGTTTAGTCGCTATCAAAATCGTGCGAGATTCTGCCGCAGCGATGTCTGATGCGTTGGCACATGCTGAGGCGCTTGCTCGCGCCAGCCACCCTAACGTGGTTACAGTGCACTACATCGACAAAGTATACGAGCCGGAATCAGAACTTATCTTGGACTGTGTAGTGATGGAGCTTCTCGAAGGTGTTACTTTAGAGGCGATGTTTCGAAGCCTGTTAACAAGTGATGAAGTGAGTCGGATTGGGTTGGGCGTCATTGCCGGATTGGAGCACCTGCACTCTAGAGGGATCACCCACGGGGATCTGCACTGCGGAAATGTCATGATTGGGAACGAAACGGTGAAGCTAATCGACATCCTTTATCGAGAGAGTTTGGCGGAACTTTCTACTGGCTCAAGAGAAGAGCGGATGCGGCGCGACGTGACAGGGCTGCTTGCACTACTGCGAGACTTGATCCGACATTCCAATCTGGATCCAAAAACGGCGGGGGAATTTGACCAGAAAGTGGCAAGTTGCCGTGATGTGGGCTCAGTGCGCGAGGTTTTTTCAGGTGTGGTTGCCCTCAGCGATCAAGATGATTTACTGGAACGGATTGAGACTGCTCTGCAAAGACTCAAAGCTGAACACTTTCCGGAAGGAGAGAGGTATGCAACAGCATTGATTGGCGAGACGCCTCGGGCAGGCTACTGCCAAGTGTTAGAGCGACTCGCCACGGAAAGAGAATACCGCCCGGCTCACAAGGACTACGTCAAGTTGCTTTGGTCGGCTATGGAGGAAAGTGAACGCGAACAGTTTTGCAAGACGTTGGGAAAGCAACTGGAAGCCGACACCCCCAACGGCAATTGGCCGCCAGCTTTACGCATCGCCATTACCGACAAGCAGATATGGAAATCACTTCCCGAACTCGTGCGACTGAGAGTTGAGTCACTCATAACTGCAGATGTCTTGAAAGGGCGTTACGAGCTTTACGGAAAGGGGCTCGTCGCAGGTGGGCTGGGTACTTTCTCGCTTAGCCTCTGGCAGGATATGTCAGACCGCACGCAACTGTTTAATAACTTGATAAGAATGCTCCAAGGGTCCACATGGTCTACTCAAAACTATGTCGGTTACAGACTGCTCGGATTGGTCGCTCGTCTTAGTTCCACTCCAGAAACAAAGAAACAAGCAATTGATGCGATAGTTGAGGCGGTTCAGAACGACGCCAAGATAGTCATCCAAAACTTGGATAAACTGCCAAGTGATTGGATAGTCTCGATCCGACGTAAGGCCAAAAAGCAAAAAAGCTAACGAGTCTGTCGGAAAATCCTGAAGTTCTGATCCCTTAGCCCACTCGAGTGAAATCCCGTGGGGCACGGAAAAAGGGAGCGAGGTTTGGCGACGTATGGATCACGACCCAGGCGTAGCCTGGCCGGGTCGGGTCACGCAGAATCGTGGCCATCGTCAGGCTGGATTGGGCGTCTTTCACCTGGTCGAGGTGAAATTTCCCTTCGGAGATGACGTAGACCTTGGCGATGTCGGTTCGCTGGCCGGGGGATTGCATGATGAACGTCACGACTGGGACACGCACACCTTGGATCGTCTCGAAGCCATGCGTGAGATACCGGCCATAGTCCCACTCGCCGGTGAGCGGCACGGGGTAACCGGAATTCACGAGCCATTGCTCGACTTCCCGTTGCGGGGCTTCGATGGCTTGCTCGTTGACAATGGCTAAGGTCTGGGAATCAAATCGCGGGCGAAGCTGATGGCTGACACTCCAGGTCAAGAGACCGGTCACCACGAGGGCCGTGAGGCCGGACATCACCCAGGCCCGTTGCCGCCAGACCAGACGGGCGCGGGTTTCGAGCAGCGTTTCCAGGGTGCGAGAGCGGACAGCATCTGGCACGGGGACATTGTGCATGGCCTGGGTGAGGGCGGTTTCGGTGCGTTGGTGGTGGCGTGCGAATGCAGCCAACTCCGGATCGGCAGCCAGCGTCGCTTCCAGCGCTTGACGGTCGGTCGGAAGCAGGTCGTTGGCAGAACCGGGGCGATCCAGGAGAATCAGCAGCCGGGCGGTATTCGGGTCTAACATCATTCAAGTCCTTGGGATTCCCCGGTGAGACGGCTCCGGAGAAACGCTTTCGCACGGGCTAACCGGGACATCACCGTCCCGATGGGCAAATCCATTTGCTCAGCAATCTCACGATAACTGAACTCTTCGAAGTAAAACAAGATCAGTGGTGTCCGGAAGGATTCCTCCAACTCGTTCAACACGTCTTGCAGCTTCGTCGGGTCGACTTCTGAGGCTTCGTCGATGGGGCTTTCCGGAACATCCCCCACGGACTCGAGCGACACGGTTTTGTGTCGTTTGTCGTCTCGTAAGCGACGAAGATAGCCATTCCGCAAGATGCGAAAAAGCCAGCCTCGTGCTTTGGTGGCGTCCCGGAGTTGATCCACGCGAGTGATGGCTTTGCCGAAGGTTTCCTGCGTCAGGTCTTCGGCATCAGCACTGGACCCTGACAGGCGATAGGCGTAGCGGAACAGCGAGTCGTAATGCGCTTCCACCAATCCCCGCAGAGCCGCCTCACTCACAGGCATACATACACCCCAATCCAATACCACGAACCCGAAAGAGCCGTTTTATTCCCGAACTACAGGGAAAAAACAGGAACCACGAATCACTCGAAGCAAAGACAGAGGAACCACGAATCACACGAATCACACGAATCAAAATCAGAAAGAGGAGAGATTGATTGCGTTTCTGGCACCGCTTCAAAGGTCTTTTTGATTCGTGTGATTCGTGTGATTCGTGGTGAAACTCTTGTTCTTCCTTCGAGTTATTGAAAGAAATTCAAGTGGCTAAAGTCTTGGGATTTCAGGGTTTAAGTTGATTCACGCGAGATGCTCCGGAAAATTCTGGGAATAAAACTTCTGAGTCTGTATCAATCATCGTGAGGACGCGTCCGTAACGGTTCGGCAACGCGACCCGGCTTTGGCCGGTTGGTTCCTCTCAACGTTTCTGTGGTCTCCCTTATTAGGAGTCGAAGATGAAGAAGGTTCTCGCTTTGGTTGTTGCTTTCGGTATCGCCGCAACTGTCGTTGGCTGCGGCAGCGCTTCCACCGCTGGCGGTTCGGCCGCTACCAAGCCAACCAAGTAAATTGTTCCTTTCGGAACGATACACTGAAACCGATCGGGCAACCGATCGGTTTCTTTTTTCCTACCCCGAGATTTCCAATGCGTTCATTTTGGCTTCTGTTGATCCTAACCTCAAGTCTCGCGAGCCTGGGCTGCCCTGTTGCGAGTAGCAAGGCCGTCAACAAAGATTACGACCGACCGAAGACCCCCGCGACCAAGTGATTCAGCTCACGGGATGAGCGAGTCCGCGGCTTCGCGGAGGGCTTGCAGGAATGGCTCGCCGGACTTTGGCGTGAGAAGGCTTTGCGCTCGGAGGAGTGCTCGACCTGCCGTGATGTGTTCCTTCTTGGCCGTGAGGGGAACGGTGAGCTTCGCCAATTCGGCCTGCACCTTGCCGAGTTGCTCGATCAACTGGGTGCGAGACTTGGCACTGGCCTCGACACGGTTGAGGGTGGTTTCGTCCCGGAGTTCACGCCAGGTCGTAGGCAGCTTCTCGTAAGCCGTGAATGCCGTTTTCCAGGTGCTGACATCTTTCTCAGCTCGCCCACTCACCGGGAGACGATCCAGTAGACTTCGGAAACGTCGTTCTTGCTCCACCGCTTCATGGCGGTAGCTTTCTTGGGTCTCGAAAAGTGTCTTCAAGGCTCCGTCAGGTGTGGTTGGCCAACGGCTCGCTTGGCTCAGGACTTCGGCAAAGCCATCCCGGAGTGACCGTAATTCCCGGGCAACGCCCAAAAAGCCCTCCGCATCCGCTGCCATCGGCCAGTGACCTGCCGCATCCAGGCGGATCAGCCGGGAGGCTTCCGTTTCGCCCCACGGGCCGTGCCAGACGGTGTGTTGCGGTGCCATCGTCTGAATCGTCGCCAGATTTGTGGTGATCGCCTCCCGACGTTCACGTAGCATTTCTGGCGTGTTTGGACTGGTTTTTCGCAACAAGTCCAAGGTCGCTTTTCGCACAGAGGCCCCAGCCCCGACCCGGGTGTCTTCGAGTTCATCGGCGAGCAACCGAGTGCGACGTTGCCAATCGGCGCTGCTGGCGATCGTGGGGGTGGTGGGGTGCTTGCTGGCAAAGTCTCGCCATTCGGTTTGGAGCCGTTTCAGGCGGACGGAATCGCTCTCATCCCCCGCGAGGGCCTGGGCCAGAGTATTCAAGCTCGTAGCCGTGGCTGCGTGGTTGGGGCCGCGAGCGAGCGATTCTGCTTCCAGCCACAACGAAGCATACTTCCCCGCCGAGAGAGTGCTGAGCCGAGCTACCAACTGTCGTTGCCGGTCTGGGGTCGGTTTCTCGGCGAACTGCCGCCAATCGAGGGCGAGTTGACTAGCCTCGTGATCGCGGGGGACTTTGCCTTCGAGTTCCTGGGCCAATGCCTCATACTGCTCCTTGCAGCGTCGGACGGCCAGGCGGGCATCATCGCGGGACTTGGCCCGAAGATCTTGAAGGGCCGTATCCCGCAACCGGTGGATGGCTAACCTCCGTGAGGGCAGCGTGGGCGGCGTTGGCCATACCAGCGATTCCAAGCGGGGGCCCGGATCTTTGGAGTCCCATTCGCGGAGGATCGCCTCCAAATTCCGGATGCTTGTCTGTGTCTGCTCGATCGCTTGTTTGCGAAGCATCTCGGTGGAGGGGGTCATCTCCACAAGCTTGCTGAGTGCACTGCTGACGCCTGCAAGCGCTGAGCCAGGGTCGCGGTCCGAGAGGGTGAACTGCTGGTGCAGTTCCAGCCAGGGTTTCTCCAGCGTGTCGCCAGCAACGATCGTTTGTAACTCCACGAAGAGCTTGCGTAACGCCTCAGCCTCAGCCCGGAACTGCACCCGTGCGGACGGCATTTCGCGTGCTCGGCGTTCGAAATCTTGAAACGCTCTCTGGAACTGCCTGTAAGCCTCGCGGCGATCGGCACGTTGCCGACGGACGTCGTCCGCCCGCTGGCTGAGCCGTTCGTGACTCGTGCCCAGTCGCTCCAACTCGGCGACGTGATTCAGACTCAGTGTTTTGGTCATGGCCTCGGCGAGCGACGCCACAGCATCCGCCGGGGCTTCCGGCAAGCCATGAGCACGAGCGATGGGTTGCCACTCGGCACCGCGCTTTTTGGTCTCTTGGCTGAGCGTTAAGAGTTGATCGGTCAGTTTCTCGACTTGTTTCGCTTTCAGTTTGCGAGCCTCTTCTTGAAACCCCGCTTCGAGGGCGATGAGCTTTTCCCGAGTGACTGTGATCTCTCGTTGGAACTCCGTTTGCTCTGCGATCGCTGCCGCGAGCAGGCTCTGCCGCAAGGATTCTTGAGTCCCCAGTAGTCCTGCGAATTGATTCGGCAATGGCTGAATCTCGGTCGCAGTTGTGGGCCAGGGCTTTGCACCGACCTCAGCCGCGAAGAGCCGCAAGGCTTGCACCGCTAGTCGGTCTTGCGTCGCCAGTTTGGTGATTTCGGGAAGGGTCTGCCAGGCGGCTTGGGCGTTGGTGATCGCCTCGCGGAGTTTTTGAGTTGTGGGCCGCCAGTCGCCTGGGTCGGTAGCCTGGATGGACTTGGTGATGGCCTCCGTAAGTTTGCTGAAGTCCTGGTGAATCGATTCGACCAGACCACGAAACTCCGGCTGCCCTTCGATTTGATGCTGAATCTCGGCCTGGGATTTCCCGAATTCGCCCAGTGATTTGAGAGCCTCCTGGATTCGCACCCGTTGATCAAACCGTAGCGGACCAGCCGGGGCGTCGGCGAGGGGTGTGAGTTGGTCTCGGGCCTGGCCAAGTTGGGTGAGACCGCTTTGCCCGAGCCGGGTGATGGTCGCTTCTCGCTCTCGGGCGATCTGCTCACCGATCGGCACGGCCTGGGAGTTCATGCGGATTTCGAGCGGTTTCTGCTTGGGGAATGTCGCTTCCTGACCATGGTCATCGATGGCCATGAGGCGTGCCTGCAACGTCTCACCCTCAACAGCCTTCCCAGCAATTGGCAGCACCAGATTGACCCGCCGTGTCGTTCGGCTCCAACCAGAAAAGGGCAACGCCTCCCGTTGGAAGGGGCCGTCCAGTTTGCTGCGATACTCCCACTCCAACCGGGCAATGCCAGTATCATCGTCGAGCGTCACTTCCAGTGGCCAGCGATCAGTCGGTTTGGCTTCCAGCTTGGTGGCCGTCAGGCCGGGTGTTTGCAAAAATTGTGGCGGCGTGTCTGGGGAGACCTCGATCTCGATCACCCATCTCCGCCGAGCGCTGGGGGATTCCAAGACGACCTGACCCGGACCCGAGACGCTGCCACGAACCACGGAAACGATTCCCGGAGCGGAGTCGATGGGCAGAATCGCGGGGTCACCGCGGGTGGGTCGCCAGGTCGCTGTCAAAGATGTGGGCCGACGGTCCCAGTGCAATCGAGCTTCGAGATAGCTTCCAGCCAAAGTCTGGAGTTTGGTGGGCATCCCCAAATGTCGCGTGACGGGGACGCGATGCTTGGCGTACACCGGGGGGTGCAGCACAACTTCCGTGGCTTGCAGCAGGTTCAATGGCTCGACAACCTCGACCCGCACACCTTCACTAGCGACTCCGCCAACCTGCAAAAAACAACGGCCAGAGTGAATCGCTGGGCGTTGAAACGTGAAAACACCGGCTGCATCGGACTCCGTGGGCAGGCGTAACGATTCGCCGATGTTGGGCGTGTAGACCCATTCGCCAGTTGTCGGTAAAGTCGAGTGGCCATCGAGGCGTTCGAGGTACGCGGTGATGGTGATCGTCTCACCACGCGAGGCAACTAGCTCGGCGGAAGAGTGTTGAATCCGAAAGCGCGGGGTCGCCGTCGGGGTCTGCGTCCAGGGAGCGAAGAGCCGGGTCATCGAGGCGCGGGCTTCGGGTAAGAAATAGACCGACAAGCCCGTCAACGAGCAAGCCAAGACGCCCACCGACCATATCCGCCTCGGCGGGACACTCGCCCCACGCAGCCCGGCGAGCACCATGACACCGACGGCCAGAATCCCCGCACAGGCCAACGCCCGCAACAACCGTGGCAATTCCAGCGCCGCATCGATGCGCAACGCCAACACCACCCCCAAAGCCCACAGGCTCAGCAGCAGAATGGCCATCACAGAGCGTAGCTGAGAGCGCGGCAAAATCCATCTCCGCCGGGAATACCTCTTTCACACTATAAATGACCTGACCCGCACGGAGAACGACCACGATGATTTCTCCCGAAAAACAGGATGCTTTACAAAAGTCCTTTCTGAGGCTGCTCGAGCCGTTCGGTGCCACGCCGACGGCGATTTACGCCATCTTTGATGACCTCTGCACCCGTCACGAAGAGCCGCATCGGCACTACCACACCCTCGAACACCTCGCCGAGATGTTTCGCGTCGCCGGGCGGTTGGCCGCTGATGCGGATGATTTCATCGCCGTGCAATTGGCGATTTGGTTTCACGATGCCATCTACGACCCAACCCGCACCGATAACGAAGCCGAAAGTGCCGACTTAGCCTTTATAAAACTGGCCCCGTTAGGCATACACCTGAAGACCCTTGACCACGTTGCGAATTTGATCCTGGTCACGGATCATAAAACCCAAACGCCACTCAACAGAGACAGTCAAGTCCTGCTCGACGCGGATCTTGCGATCCTGGGGGCCGCTCCGGTTCGCTATGACCGCTACGCCGCCGATATCCGCAAGGAATATGCCCACGTCGCGCAGGCGGACTACAAAGCGGGACGTGCGAAAGTGTTACAAAGCTTCTTAAGCCGACCCCAGCTTTATTTGAGTGCGAGAATGCAAGCGGAAGGTGAAACGCTCGCACGGGAAAACCTTCAGCGCGAACTCAGTCTCCTGCTACCCGAACCGAAGGACGCTGGCTAACGTATTGGCGATATCCGTTACCGTGTCTTCGCGTTCTGCAAGGTGGCCAATGGCCGAGTTGGATCAAGCCCCCAAATTGCCCTCCAGCACCTCCGGAAACCTCTCCGGATATGCTCCAATCTCCGGCGCTGCTGTGACCTCACTGGCGGTTGCAGCCAAATTCACCATCATCTTAATCGTCGGCTTGATCTCCACCCGTTCGGGGCAATCGTTCATTTACCCGACGCTTTTGGCCATGCCGGCTTTCGCGGTGGTTCTCGCCTTCGTGGCTCGTCGGCAGATTCTGAACTCTGAAGGCACCCGAACTGGCGAACAATACGCCAACTGGGGCTGGTATGTGGGCGTGATCAGTGGCCTGGTGTATGTCACGTATCTCTTTGCCATCGAGTTCACCATCCGCAACGACGCCGAACGTGAACTTTCGACCTTCACTGACAAGATGTTAAAACTTGACCCGAACAATCCGCAGGATCCAGCACTCTACGGCGCCATCTACCAGCTCATTCCCCCCGGCCAGCGTGCGACTTTGGCGAACAACACTGATGCCGCTGGGATGGAGTCGAGCTACAAGGAAATGATCATCGCCTTCAAAGCGACGGACCTCGTGAAGCTCTGTTCACGCAATGCTGGCGATATCAAATATCGCTCGACAGGGATGGTCTCTTGGGAGCAAACCACGACGGAAATCAACTGTGCCATCCGCGGGACTCTCACGACTCTCGAAGGCGAGCATGAAGTTGTCATCGCGCTGAAAGCCAGCATCGAAGCCGACCGCAAACGTCGATGGATGGTCGTCCCCAGCAAAGAAGGCTTCGTGAAAAGTGAAAAGCTGACCCAATATGGCTGGGCGATGAAGTTGCTCGAACTCTCGGGCCGACAGTTCTGCCAAGAAACCATGACGGTCCTTTCCATTCCGAATGCGTCGGACTTGGCATTGCTCGGGTTCGTAAGCCCAGGGTGGAACTTTGGTTCCGCCAAGAAATATCTCGAAAACATTGGCCAGACCCGCGAGCCACGCATGGCTCTTGTCGGCACCTTTGGCATGTCGGTGCCATTACCGGCCGGGAGCGCAGAGATGATCCCCAATAAGCTCTTCGGTAAACTCGATGGCCAACCGTTGGGCGAGATCGAGAAAATGAAGTTCCGCGAAGTTTGGGTCTATCCTCAACGCATCACCCCCGCCGGTGCGACGTTGCGTGGCAACCCTGATACGGCTGCGACGCTGAAATTCAGCGACACGATTCTGTTCACACAGTCCGCGGAACTGATCCTCGCCCAGGAAGGCCAAAACCCGCCGACAGCCCGTGCGAAGCTCATCTGTGGTGTCTCGGCCGAAGAATCGGCAGAGATCCTGAAACGGCTCAACCAGTACAAAGACGCTGCCAAGACCGCTCAGGCCACCGAAATCCCACCCGAGGAGTTGAAGGACTTCGCCCCGAGCGTCAAATGGCGCCTGCAGAGGATCCTCTCGGACCTGAAGCCCGTCACCATGCCCCGCGAGCCGTCCCAAGGCCCTGGCGGCATGGGTGGCATGGGGATGTAAGAGGGATGTAAGAAGAGTTTTAACCTCGAATCACACGAATCACACGAATTGAAAACCATCGGAACAGAGTCAAGAGGCGGGGGGCATCTCAGTCTCATTTTGATTCGTGTGATTCGTGTGATTCGTGGTTAAAAGACTCTTCTGCTATGGAAAATGGTAGGAATCATGCGTATACATCCTATTCGCATCGTTCCCTCGGTAGAGCAGCATGGAAAGCCGGAATATCATCGTTCGTGGAGCGAAGGAACATAACCTCCGCAACGTCAGCATCGAACTGCCCAAAAACAAACTCATCGTCTTCACTGGGGTCAGTGGCTCGGGGAAGTCGTCGCTCGCGTTTGATACCCTCTATGCCGAGGGCCAGCGGCGGTACGTTGAGAGTCTTTCGAATTACGCCCGCCAGTTTTTAGGCCAGTTGCCCAAGCCGGATGTCGAGTACATCGGTGGCTTAGCTCCCGCGATCAGCATCCAGCAGAAGACCGCCGGGCGGAACCCCCGCTCGACGGTCGGCACCATCACCGAAGTCTCGGACTACCTCCGGGTGCTCTTCGCCCGGCTTGGCCAAGGGCACTGCCCGACTTGCTCGCGGCCCATCACTGCGCAGACCCGTGAGCAGATCGTCGGTCGGGTTCTCTCGCTGCCCGAAGGGGCACGCTTCATGGTGTTGGCGCCGGTCGTTCGCTCGCAGAAGGGCGAGTTCCGGGACTACTTTGCGGACATGGTGAAGCGTGGTTTCTTACGGGCCAGGGTCGATGGCAAAATCGGCAAGATGACCGACGACTGGAACCTCGACAAGAAGATCAAGCACACCATCGAGATCGTCATCGACCGGTTGAAAGTGGACCCCAAGCAGCGGGTCCGTGTGGCGGAAGCCGTCGATCAGGCGCTCAACCTCGCGGCAGGGTCGGTGATCCTGAGCCTTGAAGGTGAGGACGAAAAAGCCAAGCCCACGGATATCCTGCTTTCAGCCAACTATGCCTGCACGCATTGCTCGATCAGTTACGAACCGCCATCGCCACAGTTGTTTTCCTTCAACAGCCCGCTGGGGATGTGCCTCGAATGCGATGGCCTGGGAACGAAGTTCACTTTTGACCCCGACCTTGTGATCCCCGATGCGAAAATCAGCTTCTACAACGGTGCCGTGCCACTCGTCGGCGACCTGCGGACGATGGGCCGCTGGCGGAAGCACACCTACGAAGGCGTCGGTAAATCGCTCGGGATCGACCTGAAGTTGCCGTGGAAGGATTTGCCCAAGGAGCATCAACAACTGCTTCTCTACGGCAGTGGCGAAGCCCACATCATCTGGGAGTGGAAGAAGCGTGGCGGGGCCGTGCTGAAACACTCTGGCAAGTGGGAGGGAGTTATCCCTCAGCTCATGTCGCAGTTCAAAAAGACGAGCGCCGGGCCACGGCGGATGCAGCTTGAAAAATACATGCGCGTGGTCAAGTGCCCGGGGTGCCTCGCCGAGCGATTGAACCCGCAGGCTCGTGCTGTGCGTGTCGGGGGCAAGACGCTCATCGAAGTCGGGCGGATGCCAATTGGCGAGTTGGTACCTTGGTTCGCGGGCTATGAAGCGAAGCTCAACACCATCGAGCGAATCATCGCGGGCGAGTTGATGAAAGAGATCCGCTCGCGGGTCGGTTTTTTGCTTAACGTCGGCTTGCATTACCTGAGCCTGGACCGTGCTGCCCCGACGCTCTCCGGGGGCGAAGCCCAGCGTATTCGCTTGGCCGGGCAGATCGGCTCTGGGTTGGTGGGTGTGTTGTACATCCTCGACGAGCCGAGCATCGGCCTACATGCCCGTGACAACGAACGGCTGTTGCGAAGCCTGGAACACCTGCGGGACATCGGCAACACGGTCCTCGTCGTCGAACACGACGAAGACACGATGCGGGCCGCGGATTTCCTCGTGGACTTTGGCCCTGGGCCGGGTGTGCGCGGCGGGCAGATCGTCGCGGCGGGGACACCCGCCGAGGTGCTCAACGACCCCAACAGCGTCACCGGCCAATACCTGACTGGGGCCAAGACGATCACCGGCCCCGCTGAGCGCCGCCAACCGACCGACAAGAAACTTCGCATCGTCGGTGCACGGCACAACAACCTCAAAAACGTCACGGCCGAAATCCCACTGGGATTATTCGTGACCGTGACCGGGGTGAGTGGCTCGGGGAAGTCGTCTCTGGTGAACGACATTTTGAAAGAAGCCCTGCTCGCGGCGGGCCGGGCGGACAACAAGAAAGAAAGCGACGAGGAAGAGGAGACGCTGCACGAAGTCGGCGACCACGACAAACTCGAAGGCACCGAGCACATCGACAAAGTCATCGACATCGACCAGACCGCGATTGGCCGAACGCCGCGCTCGAACCCCGCGACTTACATCAAAGTCTGGGATGAAATCCGCATTCTGTATGCCGCGATGAGCGATGCGAAAGTGCGGGGCTACCAACCGGGGCGCTTCAGTTTCAACGTCCCCGGTGGGCGCTGCGAAGCCTGCCAGGGCAACGGCTCCAATCGCCTCGAGATGGACTTCCTCGCCGATGTCTGGATCACGTGTAATGTGTGCGAAGGAAGGCGATTCAACCGTGAGACCTTGCAGGTCAAGTATCGGGGCAAGTCCATTCAAGAAGTCCTCGAACTCGAAGTGGCTCAGGCCCTCGAGCACTTCGAACACCACGCCAAGATTCACGGGATGCTCAAGACCTTGCACGACGTGGGCCTCGATTACATCAAGCTCGGCCAGCCCTCGCCGACGCTCTCCGGCGGTGAAGCCCAGCGAGTCAAGCTGGCGAAAGAACTCTGCCGCAAAGGCACCGGCAAGACGCTTTACATCCTCGACGAACCGACCACAGGGCTGCACTTCGAAGACATCCGCAAGCTCTTGGAAGTCTTGCATGGTTTCGTCGATCAGGGGAACACGGTGCTCGTCATCGAGCATAACCTGGATGTGATCCGCACTTCGGATTGGCTCATTGACATCGGCCCGGATGGCGGCTCCGGTGGCGGGGAGATCGTCGCCGTGGGTACGCCGGAAGCGGTCATGAAGGTCAAAGCCTCTCACACGGGGCAGGCTTTGTTGCCGATCTTGCAGCCCAAGAAAACCAAGACGACGACCGTGAAGGCGTTGAAGCGAAAACCCGCCGGGGACTTCATCACGCACCTCGAAGTCCAGGGGGCGACCCAGCACAATTTGAAAAACATTGACGCCCGGATCCCGCGCGAGAAGATGACCGTCTTCTCCGGGCCAAGCGGCTCAGGCAAGTCATCACTGGCGATGGATACGATCTACGCCGAGGGCCAACGGCGTTACGTCGAGAGCCTGTCGAGCTACGCCCGGCAGTTCCTCGGCCAAGTGCAGAAGCCCCGCGTCGAGCAGATCTCCGGGCTGTCGCCTGCAATTGCCATCGAGCAGAAGACGACGAGCAAATCGCCGCGCTCGACCGTCGGCACGATCACGGAAATCTACGACTACCTCCGCATCCTTTACGCCCGGCTCGGCGAACGCTTCTGCCCCGATTGCCAGGTGCCCATGGGCACGCAAACCGCTGACCAGATCATCGAGAAGATCCTCGCCCTCGACGAAGGAACCAAGCTCTACATCCTCGCCCCCATCGAGCGCAAAGGCCAAGAGAAGTACGAGACACTCTTCGACGAAATCCGCAAGGCGGGCTACGTCCGCATGCGCGTCGATGGCAAGTCCTTCAGCCTGGATGAGCCACCGGCCATCGACCACCGCCGGAAGCATGATGTCGAAGTGGTCGTCGATCGCAACGTGGTCAAGCCCGGCACCCGCGCTCGTATCGCCGAGGCCGTCGAGCAAGCTCTGGACTTGGGGCGCGGCGTCGTGCATTTGGCCTATGTCGATGCGGACAAAGACGAGAAGCAATGGAAGGTCGAGCAGTTTTCTCAGCACCTCGCCTGCACAAGTTGTGGCAAGAGTTACGATGTTCTCAATCCGCACAATTACTCGTTCAACTCGTCCTTGGGTTGGTGCCCGACCTGCGAAGGGCTGGGGTTCCAGCGTGGGGCGAATCTCGCCCTTCTCATCCGCGACGGTTCCCTGTCACTGCGAGAAGGCGCCATCGCCGCGTGGCCCGAGTTGGGCAAGGGCAGCCCGTTTTTGCCCTTCGCGGAAGCCATCGCCAAAGAAGCGGGCTTCGATCTCGATACGCCGTTCGATGACCTCGAACCGGAACAACAACGCGCGATTCTGCAAGGCACCGGCGACAAGATTTTGCCGCTCGGCACGACTTCCCACGGCTTCCAGTACAAGGGGTTGTACCCCACGATCGACGAGGCTTCGCGCGTCAGCTTTATGTACCGCATGAAGCTCGATCAACTCGTTGATGAAGTGCCCTGTAATGCCTGCCAAGGTTCCCGTTTGCGGCGTGATGCCGCGGCAACGAAGATGCTCAACCTGACACTCGGGGAGATGACGAATCTGCCGCTGGGCGAAAGCTACACCCGGCTCAAAGCCTGGAAGCTCTCCGTGCGGGAGAAGGACATCATCGGCGAGGTGCTGCGGGAGATTCTCGCCCGGCTCAAGTTCCTCGTCGATGTCGGCCTCGAATACTTAGGGCTAGACCGCAAAGGCCCGACGCTTTCGGGCGGTGAAGCTCAACGCATCCGGCTCGCCTCGCAGATCGGCTCCGGCCTGACGGGGGTCATGTATGTCCTCGATGAACCCACCATCGGCCTGCACCCACGCGACAACGCCCGCCTCTTGGGAGCCTTGCAAAGATTGCGTGACCTCGGTAACACGCTCTTGCTCGTCGAGCATGACCGCGAAGTGATCGCCGCCGCGGATTACCTCCTGGACTTTGGCCCCGGCGCCGGGGACCAAGGGGGCACCATCACCGCCCAGGGTACGCCGAAGCAAGTCGAGAAGGCGAAAGATTCGCTCACCGGCCAGTATCTTTCAGGCCGCAGTGCCATCCCTGTGCCGACGAATCGGCGCGGTTTGCCAGCCACCTGGAAAGGCCCCGAACCGACTCGCGAAGAGGTGAGTTTGGTTTCGCCCATCGGCCAGGCACTGAGTGTCATCGGCGCACGGCAGCACAACCTCCGGCAAGTCGATGTCCACTTCCCCTTGGGTTTGCTCGTCGCCGTCACGGGGGTGAGTGGCTCCGGGAAATCGTCTCTGGTTCACGAGGTGCTTTACAACACCCTCGCCCGGCGACTCCATCGTGCCCAGACGCCCGGCGGTGCGCATGAAGACGTCTTAGGTATCGAAGCCCTCGACAAGATGATCAACGTCGACCAAGACCCACTGGGCAATTCGCCATCCTCGAACCCCGCGACTTACACCGGGGTGTTTGACTTGATCCGCGAGCTTTACACACGCTTGCCCGAATCCAAAGTGCGAGGCTACACCGCTCGCCGCTTTAGCTTCAACCAAAAAGGTGGACGCTGCGAAACCTGCGAAGGCAACGGCAAGAAAAAGATCGAAATGCACTTCCTCCCCGATGTCTGGGTGGAGTGCGAGACCTGCCGTGGCTCGCGGTACAACCCCGAAACCCTGGCCGTCATGTACCGCGGCTACTCGGTCAGCGATGTCCTGAATATGCGCATCAGCGAAGCCCTCACAGTCTTCGACAACATCCCCAAGATCCGCACCATCCTGCAGACGCTCGTGGATGTCGGCCTCGGCTACATGGCCCTCGGCCAGCCCGCGCCGACGATGTCCGGCGGCGAAGCCCAACGCGTCAAACTCGCCGCCGAACTCGCCCGACCCAGCACCGGCAAGACGCTTTACCTGCTCGATGAACCGACGACCGGGCTACACTTTGACGACGTGAGAAAACTTCTCGAAGTGCTGCAACGCCTCGTTGACCTGGGCAACACCGTCTTGGTCGTCGAGCATAATCTCGATGTCATCAAATCCGCTGACTGGGTCATCGACATGGGGCCAGAAGCGGGTGTCGGTGGCGGCTATGTCGTCGCTCAGGGCACCCCCGAAATGGTCGTCGCCCAAGCCGCCAAAGCCACCAAAGACAAGCGCAGCCACACGGGCGAAATCTTGACAAAGATCCTCGCCGTTGGCCCGCTCGCCGAGCGTGTGAAGTTCGACCCCAAGGCCGCGTTGAAAGCGAAACTCGACGACATCGATATCACCCAAGTCGGGGCCGACGAGAAACTCCCCTGGGAGGCCGACGGCTACCGCTGGCACACCCAAGACCGCATCACCACCAAAGGCACCGCCTGCAAATGGTCCGGGGCAGCACTCGCCAAAGCGATCGAACTGGTCGAGGCCGCAGGTACTTTTTCCGCCACGAATTGGAACACCCGCTCCGTGGTCGAAGTCGCCGCGGAGACCAAGTCCCAGGGCTGGTTCCTGCATGCGATGACTGGCCACGAAGCCTATTTCTTACTTTGTTTCCGCGTCGCCCGCAACAGCTTCAAACCCACGGAGCTTCGAGCGAAACTCGGGTTAAAACCGCTTTCCGATATCCCCGGTTTGGAAAACTACTCTCGCCAGGAGCGTGTCGAAGTCGCCCAGCGTCGCGGGCCATGGCAAGAGGTGGTGGTCAGCATCACGAGTCTGGCGGAGGTGGAGAGTCCCGCTTTCGCCGCCTTCATCCAAGACGCCGCCAAGGCCTTCGCCAAGAACCTCGAACGCATGAAGACCTCGGTCGAATCCGTGATGCCCTGGAAGCTCAACGGCGAAGCCTGGCACACTGGGCCGAAGGGTTTCCCACCCGGCAAAACCCCGAAGTGGGAACTGCCGATCCTCAAGAAACTCATCGCGTTGATCCGAGAACTCGAACCCGACATCGACATCAAATGGGACTCGCAAGACTCCATCCTGCTCAAGCTCCCCGGCATCGGCCGAAGCTGGGCACGCTGGAAAACCAAAGACCCCGCCGCGCTCGAACTCCGCTTCGTTGGCCAGCCGAGCCAGTTCAACCAAAGCCGCCTCGAAGGCATCGGCAACGGCTCCACCCTCACCCCCGACCCCGACGCCGACATCATGCTCCTCCGCTTCCTCACCACCACCGACCTCGCCCTCCCCAAACTCAAAAAACTCTTCCAAGACCACGCCACTGGATTCCGGAAGACATTCGGGGAGGGTTAGGGGCTAGGGGTTAGGGGATAGGGTATAGCAGAGGGCATCTGATTCTGGTGCCACGGCCATCTTGGCCGAGAGGATCGGAGTTTGGGTTCTGCCTTGGCTTGGGTAGAATAGGTGTTGAAAGTCAGGAGATTCACAATGACTGCCATGCTCGAAACGCCTCGTGAACTCGTGCAATCCGTCGCGGAATTGCGATTCCCCGCCAAAACCGACGCTCGACTGCAAGCCCTCATGGACCGCAACACGGACGGCAAACTCACAACACCCGAACGCGAAGAACTCGAATCCCTCGTCGAATTCAGCGAAACCCTCAGCCTCCTCCGCGCCCAGGCGATGGAGGTCTTGGGTGCGCGGCCTCTTGGATGCTGAACTGGCAGGCATCGCCTCTGGCGATAGGATGAAGCTTGGTGGTGGTCGTGATCTTATCGAGGCGGAAGTAGCACATGGAAGCGGGCATTGTTGGGTTGCCGAATGTGGGGAAAAGTACGTTGTTCAATGCTCTGACGGCTTCGAAGAATGCCCAGAGTGCGAACTTCCCGTTTTGCACCATTGAGCCGAACATCGGCATCGTGCCGGTGCCGGATGAGCGGCTCCAGCGGATCATCAAATACATTCCGCCACAAAAACTCGTTCCAGCGAGCCTGAGGCTGGTCGATATCGCGGGCATCGTTGAAGGGGCTAGTAAAGGATTGGGTAAAGGGAATGCGTTCCTGAGCAACATTCGCCAGGTCGATGCGATCTTGCAAGTGGTGCGGTGTTTTGATGACCCGGATATCATCCACGTGGCCGGGAAGGTCGATCCGCTTTCGGATATCGAGACGGTCGAACTTGAGCTGCTCTTCGCGGACCAGCAATCGATCGACACGGCTCTCCCTAAAGCCGAGCGAGCCGCCAAGGGGGGTGACAAGGCCGCGCTACTCCGCGCCGAGACCTTGAAGAAGTGCCAGGCCCACTTGGCGAAGAATGAACCACTGCGAAAGCTGACTTTGGATGTTAACGAGAAGAAGGCTGTCCAGAGTGATGGGTTCCTCTCGATGAAGCCGATTTTGTACGTCACGAACGTGGACGAAGCGGACATCATGGGCCAGGGGCCGATGGTGCAAGCGGTGCGGGATTATGCCAAGAGTGTCGGTGCGGAAGTCGTCCCCGTCTGTGCGAAGCTCGAAGCGGAACTCGCGGAACTCGATCCGGCTGACCGAAAAGAGATGCTCGAAGCCTCGGGGCTGAAGGAGCCGGCGCTCAACATCCTCGTCAAGTCCGCGTACCGGGCACTCGGGCTGCAAAGCTACTTCACCGCCGGTGAGAAGGAAGTCCGGGCCTGGACCGTCCCCGTGGGTGCGACGGCTCCGCAAGCCGCGGGTGTGATCCACACGGACTTTGAAAAGGGCTTCATCCGCATGGAAGTCTACGGTCTCGCCGAGTTGGAGCAGTACAAGACCGAGAAGGAAATCAAAGCTGCGGGTAAGCTGCGAGTGGAAGGCAAAGGCTACATCATGCAGGATGGCGACATCTGCCACTTCTTGTTCAACTGAGCATCATAAAGAAACAAATAGAGCCACGACCTGAATTATGGTCGTGGCTCTTAAAGAAATCACTCAAAACTGACAACGTCTGCACCACGCTTCACATTGAAGTACTTCGCTTGCGGGTGGTGGAACAAGATGGCCGTGGTGGACTGCTCGGGTTCGAGTAGGAACTGCTCGGTGAGTGTGATGCCGACACGCTCGGGGCGGATCAGTTCGAACAGGCCGGTTTGGTCGTCGAGGTTCGGGCAGGCGGGGTAGCCGAAGGCGTAGCGGCGACCGCGGTAGTGGCCCTTGAAGAGCTTCGGGATGTCAGGCGAATCTTGCCCGCCGATGCCCCACTCGCGGCGCATCTCTTGGTGGAACATCTCGGCCAGAGCTTCTGCGAACTCGACCCCAAGGCCGTGCAGGTAGAGGTAGTCGGTGTACTGGTTGGCGTCGTAGAGTTTCTTCGTGATCTCGCTCACCACTTGGCCTGCCGTGACGGCGAAGAAGCCAACCGAATCGACTGCTTGCCCACCATCCATCGGTTCGAGGTAATCGGCGAGGCAAAGCTCATCGGCGAAGTCTTGGCGAGGGAAGAGGAAGCGTAACTTCTCGGTTTTGCGGTCTTCTTCGAAGATGATGACCGTGTTGCCATCGCTTGCCGCAGGGTAGTAGCCGTAGGTCGCGGCAGGCTTCATGATGCCCTCGGCCAGGCATTGGGCCTTGAGTCGGTGGAGCGTCGGGTAGGCCGTTTCTTGCATCAGCTTTTCGTAATCGGCAGGCTTCATCTTGGCTTTGGTGAACTGCCATTGGCTGCTGAACAGCGTGCGTTCATTGAGGTACTCAAAGACGCGGACAGGATCAAAGTCCGTGCGGACCTTGCTGCCAATGAATGGCGGTGTCGGTAGGTTCGGGGCCTTGGCGAGCGTCGCGGATCGCTTCGTGCTCGATGAGCCGATGTAGCCACTGCCGGTCGGCAAGTTGGCTGGCCCCATGGGTACCTCCGTCATCCGGCTGACCTCGTCGGACCCCCGGATAATCTTGCCGATCGATGGCGACGCACTGGCGACACGCTTCCGCGCTGCCAGTTGGTCCATGATCCGCAGACCATCGAAGGCATCTTCGCCGTAGAAAAGCTGGCCCTTGTAAATCGCCCGCAAGTCTTGTTCGACATACCGTCGGTTGAGTGCCGCCCCACCCAGGATGACGGGCGGGTTCAACCCGCGCTCGTTCATGGTGATCAGGTCTTCTTTCATGATGACTGTGGATTTTACCAGCAAACCCGACATGCCGATGGCGTCCGCGTCGGTTTTCTGGTATTCGGCGATCATGTTTTCGACAGGCTGTTTGATACCAATGTTGTAGACTTTATAGCCGTTGTTCGTGAGGATGATATCGACCAGGTTTTTGCCGATGTCGTGGACGTCCCCTTTGACCGTGGCCAGCACGATTTTACCCTTTTCTTGGCCTTCGACCTTCTCCATGTACTTTTCGAGATAAGCCACCGCGGACTTCATGACTTCGGCGGATTGCAGCACGAATGGCAATTGCATCTGCCCCGCGCCGAACAAGTCGCCCACGACTTTCATGCCGTCGAGGAGGATTCGGTTAATGATGTCGATCGGCGTGTACTTCTCGCGGGCGAAATCCAGGTCGACGATCAGGGTTTCTTTGCGGCCTTGGATGATGGCCTGCTTCAGGCGCTCTTCGACGGTTTCGCCGAGGCTTTCGGTCTTCTTGGCTTCGGATTTCTTGTCGGCGTAATGCTCGATGAGAAGTTGCAACGGGTCTTCGGTGCAGTTTCCGGCCTCGTCGAACTTGCGTTCGTCGAAGAGCAACCGGCGGCAAAGTTCCTTGCCTTTCTCGTCGATCGCCGCCAGCGGCATGATCTTTGAGGCATGCAGAATCGCGGAGTCGAGGCCATATTGGATGGCGTAATGCAGGTACACTGAGTTGAGCACTTGCCGGGTGTACGGCGACAGGCCGAAGGAGCAGTTCGATAGACCGACGTGCGTCAGGCATCCGGGCAGGCGTTCTTTAATCAGCTTGATGGCTTCGAAGGTCGCAATCGCGGACTTGCGGGTTTGCTCCTGGCCCGTGCTCACGGGGAAAGTCAGCGGGTCGAACATGAGGTCGGTCGCCGGGATGCCATATTCCTTCACAACGATGTCGTAAATTCGCTGAGCGACTTCGAACTTCCACTCCGCGGTATCAGCTTGGCCTTTCTCGTCGATCGTGAGGGCGACGAGGGCCGCGCCGTATTTCTTGGCGAGCTTGGTCTTGGGGTCGAGGGTTTTGCGGCCGTCTTCGAGGTTGATCGAGTTGATGACCGTTTTGCCCGAGCAGAGCTTCAAGGCCGCTTCGACGACCGGGGTCTCGGTCGAGTCGATCATGATCGGTTTCGAGAGAACTGCGTTATAACGCCGGATGACTTCTTTCATATCGGCGACGCCATCTCGGCCGACGTAGTCGACACACACATCTAACAGGTGCACGCCTTCGCGTTCTTGTTCACGCGCCATATCGACGAGTCCTTCCCAATCGCCCTTTTCGAGAAGCTGCTTGAACTTCTTCGAGCCGTTGGTGTTGGTTCGCTCGCCGACGAGAAGTGGCTTGTTGTCGATGACAGTTTCTTGCGACCCCATGAGGCTCGACGTCATCGCCAGACGGACCGGTTTGCGGGTCGCGGGCTTACGGCCATGGATGCGATCACAGACGGCTTTGAGGTGCTCCTTCGTCGTCCCACAACAGCCGCCGACGATGTTGACGCCGAAGTCCGTGACGAAGCGATCGAGCCATTCCGCCAGGCCTGTGGGGTCGAGTGGGAAGTAGGCTTCTTCGCCGCGGGTTTCAGGCAGCCCGGCGTTCGGGAGCACACTGATGAGCTTCGGCGAGTGTTGTGCAAGGTGCTTCAGGCTGGAAAGCATCAGGTCTGGCCCGACGGCGCAGTTCATCCCGATGACGTCGATCTCGTCGAAGCATTCGAGCGTTGTCAAAGCACCGCCAATGTCCGTGCCGGGGAGCATCTTCTGGTCAGCTTGCATGATCGTGATCTGGACCATGAGTGGCACGCGGATACCACGTTTTTTCATCTCTTCGATGGCGATGATCGAAACGCATTTCGCTTGCAAGATGTCAAAGCAAGTTTCGATGAGAATAGCATCGACTTTTTCGTCGAGCATCACTTGGATTTGTGGGCGGTAGGCTTCGGCGAGCGTGTCGAAGTCGATGTAAATCGCAGGGTCGTTGATCGAGGGCATCTTGGTGCCTGGCCCGATGCTACCGATCACGAAGCGGGGGCGATCGGGTGTCGAGTATTTCACCGCCACTTCACGGGCGATGCGGATATTCTCGCGGTTCATCTCGGCGAGTTTGTGAGCCATGCCGAACTCGCCGAGGCCGATGCCGTTGGCGTTGAAAGTGTTCGTCTCAATGGCGTCGCAACCGGCGGCCAGATAGCCTTCGTGGATTTCCCGAATCCAGTGTGGCTGGGTGTAAACCAGCGAATCTGAGAGGTTGAGCAGGGACTTGCCTTGGTCGTTGTAGCCCCAATCGGATTCCTTCGGCTTGTACTTGTGCAGGCTTGTGCCCATGCCGCCGTCCAGGATCACGACACGTTCCTGGGCTAAGTCGAGAATATTGCGAGCCATCATGTCACCTTTCGCCAAGCCTGACAACCACCCTCTATAGATACCGGATAGACTGGGCGGGTTCTACAGTTCGTGGGCAAAGTCCCGGATTCCCCAAAAAATCCACACGGTTCAGAAGGACGCGAAGGTGTGACGTGATCACTGAGTAAACCTAAAAACAATCCTGTTCTCTTCATGGATTCCTCCTATACTCCACACAATCTCTCCTGACTCGTGACCAATTTCGAACTCGCTGATTTACCTTCGGAGAGCGTCCGATGCGACGACCTGTGATTGGAATTGCCACGCAGACATTGCCGGGCCTCGTCGGCGAACGCCCCAACTGTTGGATCATGGGTCATCGCTACGTCGAGGCTCTGCGCGAGTCGGGAGCGATTCCCTGGCTCATTCCACTGATGCCGCACGACCCCGAGACGATGCACGAGATCTTCTCCCGGCTCGATGGCGTCTTCCTGACAGGTGGTGTCGATGTCGACCCCTCGCGTTATGGCGAAACGAAGACCGCTCTCTGCGGCACCACGGACCCGGATCGTGACGCGGTCGAACTAATGCTTCTCGATTATTCCATCGAGAAGCATCTCCCAGTACTCGCGGTTTGTCGGGGGATTCAGATCGTCAACGTCGCCCTCGGGGGGACGCTGTACCAGGACGTCTCGGCTCAAGTGCCGGCAACGATGAAACATGACTACTTCCCGACAGCGATCAGCCCGAGTCGGTCGTTCTTGGCCCACGATATCAAGGTGACGAGTGGCTCGAAGCTCGGGGCAATCCTGGGTGAAACCGTGGTGCCGGTCAACAGTATGCACCATCAAGCGATCCGGGATTTGGGCCGTGGGCTAGCCCCGACGGCGTTTGCCCCGGATGGCATCATTGAAGGCGTCGAGGGGACCAACGGCCAATACCTCATCGGCGTCCAATGGCACCCCGAAGAACTGTCTCAGACCCAGCCTGGCATGCGGCGACTGTTTACGTCGTTCATCTCCGCTGCTGCGGCCTAGCTCGGTATAATCGCTACGAATTCCCGAGTTTATCACTCTTCTCGGGACTCTCACAATTGTCACCACAACCTCTCCTCGGCATACTTTCTTCTGACACCCACACAATCCGTTCGGGGCCGACTTCGACATGCATCGACAGCATCACCGGTGGTGGAGTCCATCACTGAATCGAGACATGGACCTGCTCGAATTCGGCCATGCCGGGGCCACGATCATCGCCTTCCCGACCTCCAAAGGCAGCTTCTTCGAGTGGGAAGACCAAGGGATGACGCGGGCCATGCGACATCAACTGGAGCACGGCCACTTCCGCCTGATCTGTATCGACTCCGTCGATACCGAAAGCTGGTACGCCTACTGGAAGCACCCCGGTAGCCGCGTCTGGCGGCAGATGGAGTACGATAACTACGTTTACCATGAAGTCTTACCGTTCGTACACTCTCGGACCAACAATCATTATGTGATCACGGCGGGGGCCAGCTTCGGCGCCTACCATGCTTTGAGCTTTGGTCTTCGGCACCCGGATCGCATCCACCGCGTGCTCTCGATGAGTGGCCTGTGTGACATCAAAATGTTCGCGGATGGTTTTTACAACGACACCGTGTATGCCTTGAACCCCGTCGATTTCATTCCGCATGAACACGATCCTTACCGATTGATGCATATGCGAAATCAGGACATCGTCCTAGCTGTGGGGAATGGAGATAAGCTACTCCACCAGAACCGCGAACTGTCCGGAAAACTCTGGAACAAAGGCGTCGGCAACGCACTGCGCGAGTGGGATGGCTTCTCCCACGATTGGCCGGTTTGGCACCAAATGATCAATCTCTATGTCGGCGGACATGACTAAAAAACACCCTGGAGACACCATGAAAAAAGTCGGCTTACTCTGCGGGCGGGAATGGTCCTGGCCGCCGAAGTTTTTGGAAGAGGTTAACGGTCGCAACGTCGGCGTGGTCGCGGAGTTTATCAAACTCGGCGGCACGAAGATGGACGAGCCGAACCCCTATTCCGTGATCATCGACCGCATCTCGCATGAGGTGCCTTATTACCGCAGTTACCTGAAAAAAGCGGTGCTCGATGGCGTCGCGGTGATCAATAACCCGTTCATGTGGACGGCGGACGATAAGTTCTTTGGTGCCACGTTGCTCAAGAAACTGGGCCTGGCTCACCCCAAGACCATCGTGCTGCCGAATCAGGACTACGTGCCGGGGATCGTCAAGACCGAGAGCCTGCGGAACCTCGTCTACCCCATGGACTGGCAAGCCATCGTGGACCATGTCGGCTTGCCCTGCATCCTCAAAGATGCTCACGGCGGCGGCTGGCGCGGTGTGTACGTCTGCCATTCGATGGAAGAACTGATCCGCTACTACGATACCTCGGGTCTCTTGACGATGATCGCTCAGGAGTTCATCGAGTGGGATCAATATGTGCGTTGCATGTGCATCGGCCAGCATACTGTTTTGCCGATGCCTTACGATCCTCACAATCGCCGGTATATCGCTGACCCGGATTATCTCAATCCGAAATTGAAAGAGCGTATCATTCACGATTCGCTCAAAGTCGTGCAGGCTCTCGGGTATGACATGAACACCGTGGAATGGGCTGTGAAAGATGGTATCCCCTATGCCATCGACTTCATGAACCCGGCCCCGGACATGGACATCAACTCCCTGACGCCGACTTACTTCGAGTGGTGCGTGAAAGCCATGGCCGATTTGGTCATTGATCTTTCGCACAACCCCCGCAGCCAGGTCTCGGAAATGCGTTGGTCAAAACTGTTTTAATCGAGTAGTCTGGGCGAAAGGACATAAACTTCACGGAGTTTGAGCGTGCAATCGGAAGCCATTCTGCGCTACCACGAACGACTGACTCACGGTCAGATCGCGCAAGACTCTCAAGAGTTGCTCAACAAACTGCAAGAAGCCCGCGGGCTGTTCTTCGGCACTCGCCCGCTTTGCAGTGTTCTCCGCCCACGATTCTTGACGCAGCCCGAATACCGATTCCTTCGCGAGAGGGTCGAGATTCTGATGCCCGCGTTTCAGAAGATCTACGAGCAGGCCCTCGCCTCGCCACAGTTTCGCCACCAGTTCCGCATGCACGACTGGGAAAATGCCCTCCTGGACATTGACCCTGGCTACGCCAACCCCAGCCCGACCGGGCGATTCGATAGTTTCTTCACATCGATGGACGAACTCAAATTCACCGAGTTCAACTCCGAGACCCCCGCGGGTGCTGGTTACTCGGACGCACTCACCGAGGTCTTTTACGGCCTGCCGGTCTTCCAGGAGTTTCAACGGGAATACCACATCTTCCCGATCCCCTGCAAACCCGGAGTGACTCACGCCATTCTGGATGCCTTCGCCCAGTGGCGTGGCAACAAGAACACCCCGCCACGCATCGCCATCCTGGATTGGCGTGAAGTGCCAACGTTCAGTGAATTCGTGCTCTTCTACGACTACTTCCGCAGCCTTGGGATCGAAGCTCGTAACGTCGATCCCCGTGAAGTCGAGTACGTCGATGGCAAACTCATGTGCGGCGATTACCACATCACGTTGATTTACAAGCGGGTCTTGATCAGCGAACTGATCGAACGCGGTGGGATGGACCATCCTGTCGTGCGAGCCGTGCGCGATGGGGCCGTCTGCATGGCCAACACCTTCCGCTGCAAGATTCTCTTCAAGAAGGCTAGCTTCGCGGTGCTGAGTGATGAGCGAAATGCTTCGCTGTTCAGTGCCAACGAACTCGAAGCGATCCATGCTCACATTCCGTGGACACGGGTTGTTGAGGAACGCAAAACGACCCTCGACCGCGAAGAGATCGACCTGATTCCTTTCGTGCTTGCCAACAAAGACCGCTTCGTGCTGAAGCCCAACGACGATTACGGCGGTCGAGGGATTGTCCTCGGTTGGACCGTCGACCAGGCCGCGTGGGAAGCCTCAGTGCAGCATGCGATGAGCGAGCCTTTCGTCGTCCAGCAGAAGATCCACTTGCCGAGTGAGCCATACCCGAGCCTCGTTGAAGGCCAACTCCACGTGATCGACCGGATGCTCGACACGAACCCGTACACCGCCTTCGGCAAGTTCGTCCACGGATGTCTCACTCGCATCTCAACCGATGAAATGGTCAACGTGACCGCTGGAGGCGGCTCGACAGTGCCGACCATGCTCATCGAGAAACGCTAGGGTGAGGCGATGCAAACATACCCGCTAATCAGGCTGCTTTTTAGCCAGCTTTTACCCTTCTCCCCTTGCGGGAGAAGGTGGCCAATCCAGGCACGAAAGTGCCGGATTGGACGGATGAGGGGTGACGCGGATGATCGGGGAAGGGCCTCGGAGACCACCAGCCCACCCCTCATCCGTCTTTTGGAAACCCCTTGACGGGGTTTCCAAAATCCACCTTCTCCCGCAAGGGGAGAAGGTACAAAAGGCCATCAAAAGACTAAACCCTGGATGAACCAAGACCAGCCGAACGCCTAAACCACCTTTGCACGGATCGCTCACGGAGACGACATGAAAGCCCCCACGCTAACCATCGGCATCGAAGAAGAGTATCAAATCATCGACCCCAAGACGGGGGAGTTGAAATCGTACATCACGCAGATTCTGGAAGATGGCAAGCTGCTGTTGAAAGAGCAGATCAAAGCCGAACTCCACCAATCGATGGTCGAAGTGGGGACCGAGATTTGCAAGACTCCCGCCGAAGCGCGTGTGGAACTCGTCCGCCTTCGCCGGACGATCATGGAACTGGCGGGCAAGCATGGCCTCGTCATCGCCGCCGCGGGGACGCACCCCTTCTCGGCTTGGCAGCAACAAGAAATCACGCCCTTCGAACGTTACCTGGGTGTGAAGAATGACATGGGCGACTTGGCTCAACAGCTTCTCATCTTCGGCACCCACGTCCACATTGGCATTGAAGACCGTGAGTTCCTCATCGATGCCATGAACGTCGCGCGGTACTTCGTGCCACACGTGCTCTGCCTCTCGACCAGCTCGCCGTTCTGGATTGGCCGGAATACCGGGTTGAAGTCGTATCGCTCGATCATCTTCCGCAACTTCCCACGCTCGGGCATCCCACCACGCTTCGCCAACTGGGACGAATTCGACACGATGGTGGACACCATGGTGGCCACGCGCTGCATCCCGGATGGCAGCAAGATTTGGTACGACGCCCGACCGAACCACCGCTACCCGACGCTCGAATTCCGCGTCTGCGATGTCTGCACCCGGATCGACGAGTGCATCTGTATTGCCGCGATCTTCCAGGCCATCATCTTCAAGCTCTGGAAACTCCGCCGAGACAACATGACCTTCCGCATGTACCCGACCGAGTTGATCGAAGAGAACAAGTGGCGTGCGGTCCGCTACGGCTTGGATGGCAAACTCCTCGACCTCGGCAAGCAGATGGAAGTCCCCGCGAAGGATCTTATCCACGAGATGATTGATTGGTTCTTGAAGGACGTCATTGACGAACTCGGCACCCGCAAAGAGATCGAGTACGCCTACAAGATCATGGAAGGCGGCACGAGTGCTGACCGCCAGTTGAAGACCTACCAAGAATCGGGCAACAACATCAACGCCGTGGTCAACCAACTGATCGCTGAGACCCGCGAAGGTGTGATCTGATCGATGAAGACCTTCTCTCATAACGGGATCACCTTTCAGTATCCCGATTCCTGGATGGTGGAACTGGAGTCTTCGGAAGAAGACTCTGGCTGGGCCGTCACGGTGCAAAGCCCGGGGATGGCGTTTTGCCTCGTGAGCCTACGCACGGAAGCCGACACACCAACGCAGGTTCTGAGTGAAGCGCTCGCCACCTTGAAAGCCGAGTATAAAGACGTCGAAGCCGAGGAGACCTTGGGCAGTCTGTCGGGGCGACCGATGCTCGGCTACGACCTCGACTTTCTCGCCGTGGATACGAGCATCACTTGCTGGCTTCGCTCCGTGGACACCGTCGATGGCCCGCTGTTGATCCTGGCTCAAGTCAGCGAATTTGACCGCGATGATAACGAACCCGCACTTCACAAGATCCTCACTTCGCTTCAATGCGAGGACATTTGAACGCCAACCGGCTACGGCTCGGCACACTCCTCGTGAGCCTCGCACTTGGGCTGTTGCTGGCTCCTCAATCGACGCCCGAGACGGGTGTCCCCGAACAGACACCCACCGTCACCTTGCGGCTCTTTGACCCGGAGCCGATCCTCGGTGGCATCCGAGCGACGCTGCGGTTTCGCAATTGGACCGAGACTCCTCAAGTCGTCTTTCTCCCCGGCGATGGCTCGTTCGATGGACGCCAAGAGCCGACGTATTCGGTTGAGCTTGTCTCCGCGAACGGCGAAGTCTCTCGCCCTCGCTGCGACTCCTGCCGGCCTATGAACGTCCCCGCTTCGGCCAAATGGCCCACGGACTACCAGGTTGTGCTGGCACCGCGTTCGACTTTCGCGTTCACGGAAGAATGGCATTTCGACTATAAACAAGAAGGCGTCTATCAGTTACGTGCGGCGTACGAGTTCCGGGGTCGGCGTGTTCTGCCTGCGAGCTTCGGCCCTGCGTGGCAGGGTCGGACGAATACCGCCGAAACGATGGTCCGCCTTCCGAAGCCTTGGTGAAACATGAGACAACATGGATTTCTGCGTGTCGTGGCGGCCTCCCCAGAGTTGGCCCTCGCGGACCCGATGACCAACGTCACCCGCACGCTGGAGATGCTAGCCCAGGCCGAGGCCCAGGACGCCGATGTCGTCGTCTTCCCCGAATGCGGCCTCACGGGTTACACCTGTCACGATCTCTTCCACGACCAAACCCTGCAAGACACCGCCGAGCGAGCACTCGAAAAATTGCTGCGCGAACTACCAGGCGTCTTTGGTGGCCTCGTCGTCGTCGGTTTACCCGTCCGGCAGAATGGCCGGCTTTTTAATGCCGCGGCGGTCTGCAATGGCCCGGAGTTGATGGGCGTCATCCCCAAGACGTTTTTGCCGAATTACAAAGAGTTCTACGACGGCCGGTACTTTGCCCCGGCGTCGGCGTCGAACGACAACACGGTGACACTCGCCGGGCAAACGGTGCTCTTCAGCCCGGAGATCCTCTTCCAAGCCGAAGGCCACCCTGAGTGCGTCATCGGAGTCGAGATTTGCGAAGACCTCTGGACCACGGCCCCGCCGAGCAGTTACCAAGCCCTCGCGGGAGCCACCGTGCTCCTGAACCTCTCGGCCAGCAACGAGACCATCGGCAAAGTCCATTACCGGCGGCAGTTGATCTCCCAGCAATCGGCACGCTGCATCGCAGGGTATGTCTATGCCTCCTCAGGGCCGGGTGAATCGACAACGGACTTGGTCTTTGGTGGGCATTGCCTCGTTTACGAAGATGGCATTCTGCTTGGGGAATCCAAGCGATTCGAGAAGTCGAGTTTCGTGGTCGCAGATCTCGATCTCGGTCGCCTCCTCCACGAACGCCAGCAGACGAACAGTTTTCATGGCAACGGTGCTGATGCCAGTCGAGCGAGGCCGTTCCACCATGTGGAGTTCACGTTGCCAAACCGTGAGCGAAGCCGTCCGGTCCGCTACATTGATGCTCATCCGTTCGTCCCGTCGGACCCCGCGACTTTGCAAGAACGCTGCGAGGAAATCTTTGCCATCCAGACCACCGGCCTGACCCGCCGACTCGAAGCCGCACACTGGCCGACGGTGTCGATCGGCGTCTCGGGCGGTTTGGATTCGACGCTCGGTCTACTCGTCGTTTCGAAAGCGTTCGAGCGTGCTGGCCGAGACCCCAAAAGCATTCGTGCGATCACGATGCCCGGCTTCGGCACGACGAGCCGGACGAAAGCGAACGCCGATTTGTTGATGCAAAAGCTCGGCGTGACGGTGGAGGAAATCGACATCCGCACGATGTGCATCGAGCAGTTGAAAGCGATCCAGCACAAACCGTTCGGCATCGATTTGACTCACCACGATGCTGAGAGCCTCACCCGCGAGCTTCGCAACCTACCTGCGAACCGTCGGCATGACCTCGTCTTTGAAAACACCCAAGCCCGGTTGCGGACGATGTTGCTCATGAACGCCGGCTTCGTGCTCGGCACCGGTGACCTCTCCGAACTGGCCCTCGGCTGGTGCACGTACAACGCCGACCACATGAGCATGTACAACCCGAATGCCAGCATCCCCAAGACGCTGGTGAAGTTCCTGGTCAAGTGGGCCGCCGAGAATCAATTCCAGGATGAGCTTCGCGGCACCTTGCTCGACGTCGTCGCCACCGGGATTTCACCCGAGTTGTTGCCAACACAAGCCGATGGTAGCCCAGGCCAATCGACGGAAGGCACCGTTGGTCCGTTCGAACTCCACGACTTCTTCCTGTACCACTTCCTTCGCCACGGTGCGGGGCCAGAGAAGATTCTGTTCCTGGCGATCCAAGCCAAGTTCGATGGGAACTACAGCGTCGAGACGATCCGCACTTGGCTCGGCGTCTTTTTGAAGCGCTTCTTCAGCAGCCAGTTCAAGCGATCCTGTCTGCCCGATGGGCCAAAGGTTGGCTCCGTGAGCCTATCCCCACGAGGCGACTGGCGGATGCCCTCCGATGCCAGCGCCCGCGCCTGGCTCGAAGCCAATGAGGGTTAACACGCCGGTTCGAGTCAGATGGCCGGAAAGTGAACCGCCAGGACACGAAGACGCCAAGAAAACACACTTTTGTATTCTTGGCGACTTGGCGTCTTGGCGGTTCAAGTCTGATTTGCTGACAACTGCGTTAAGTCGTGGTGCGGTCGTCTTCGGCGTTTTCGAGGCGGACGGGTTGCCAGACGTGGGGCCGGGCGAGGGGTTCGATGTGGAGCTTCATCGCACCGTCCTGGAAGATGCGAAGCGTGCCGGAGGATTGGCTCACGCAAAAGGCGATGGCCTTGGTGTGTCGGCTGACTCCCGCAGCGGACATATGCCGGCTGCCAAATCCCTTGGCGACATCAATGCCATCGGACGGGACATCGAGATAGAGACAAGCCGCTTCGGCGATGCCATCGCGGCCAATGAGAATGGCACCGTCCAGTTTGGCGATCTCTTTGATCTGCTCGCGGACGCTCTTATCCCGCACATCACGCTCGGATTTGGTGTAACCACGGAACGGATTGAAGTTCTGAAACCGCGACATCTTGAGCACTCGCCGGGTATCGCCCACGACGATGATCGTGCCGATCGGTTGGCCTTCGCGGCCTTCGCGGCCCACTTCGGTGGCCAGGTCCACGACGGCTCGCAAGACATCGATCGGGATATCTGGCCCGAGGATGCGTAAGTCTTGGGACGTCATCCTTTCGAGGTGTTCGCCGAGGTGAATGACGCTGACCGAATCAATCGGCTCGGGAGCATCTTCCAGAGTCGCGATGCCGTTATAGAGCACCACGACGTGAGCACCGGGTTGAATCGAATCACTGGTCACGGCATGGAGCAGGGCATTGCTCAACCGCTCTTGGATCGGGAGTGACTCGTAGGCCATCTCGATGATGTGCCAGCGTTCGTCGTCTTTGAGAGGCTTCAACAGCGCTGGGTTTTCTGCCGCGACGAAAACCTTGACACCCACCAGGATGCGGGCGATTTCTTCCCAATCCAGGGAGGTTTCGGTGAGCAGAAGCACCGCGTCCGCCGGTAACCCCTTCACGAGGTCACGAGCGGTCTGGATGAGTTGCGTGGTCTGAAGAGGCAGACTCATAGTGGGTTTACGTTCTAGCGATGGCGGGACATGTTTGGTTGCCAGTACTCTAGACGCGCCAGCCCAAAACACCAAACAACTTCTGCAAAGCGAGAGTTTTTTGAGGTTTTGTAAGTCGTGAATTCCGTAGGTCGAGTCGAGGCTCGACAAGGCTAGCTTTCGCTCATGGAATACGCCTGGACTCGTTGCTGGTTGTGTCGAGCCTCGTCGCAAAGCCTCCTCGACTACGACCTACAAGATTTCCTATCGGCTCTTCGAAACCCCCGCGACGGTGATGGCGAAGCCGAGTGTTGTGGTCTCGTCGTTGACCAAGACGGGCCGAGTGAAGGTGAAGAGTTCGATGCCGCCGGTTTTCGAAATCACCTTCACCTCTTTCATTTTCGCCGAGTGTGGGAAGAGCAACATCACCGCCGGATGATCGGCACCTGTTACTTTGCCGCTCATTTTCTGCATGGCTTTGGCTTCGAGTGTGTCCAGCGTCTTGTCGTCTTCGACCGGCAGGAGCAACAGAAACTCCGTGTGTGGTGCGGTACCCGCGTGGTCGCCGATTTCGGGTTGATAGGCCAGGCGAAGGGTGTAGACGCCGACCGGGAGCGACTGTTTGCGATAGTCCGTGAAGGGTTTCTTGAACTCGACGATGCCGAGGAAGGTGCCTTCGGGAATCTCACGATAACTGAGGCCATTCTTGACCTGCTCGGGGGCCGCTTTCCCAGGAATCGACTTACGGAACCAGAACCGCAGTTGTTCTTCGTCGCTGGAGAGAACATGGCAGCCTGCGTCCAGGCTTTCTCGGAGTACCGCCGCGACGGTGTCCGGGGCGGCATCCGCCGACTCTTTCGGCTTCAGGCTCGGTTCAGCTTGGAGGGTGGTCAGCAGGAGTAACAGAAACATCAGGTGCTCCAGGAATGGGGTCATGAAAGACACGGACACTCGGCATCGATCGCAGAATCTCGGGAATTCGTTCGGTCGAGTTCAGGCAAAAACGCAGGTCGAGTGTCTGGAGTTTTGGCAATCGGCTACTCACGATTCCTTGCACCGCGAGATGATCGAGTACGTTTCCACTCAGATTCAACTCTCGCAAGCTACCGAAGTGTCGGCCCCAATCCGAGCGCGAGAAAGCCGCATCTCCAGCGATGCCGATCTCGTTGTACGAAACGTCCAAGCTCACCAGTCGATCAGAGTTCGAAGAGTCCGTGAGGGCGACGAAGCCCGAGTCCCCGATGTATTGGTCCGCAAGGTTCAGCAGCTTCAAGCTAGAGAGCGTCCAGGACTCGGCGATGCTTCGTGCCCCCGCGGCGTGGATACTTCCGGAGTAGTCGATTTCATCGTTCCGCAGGACGAGTTCTTCCAGCCCAACGAAGGCCGGATGCTGGGCTAAGCCATCGACGCCCTCGTCGCCGATGGGGTTGCCGGAGAGATCGAGGTGCTTGAGTTGCGGGGCGATTCTCATGTCACCGATCATGCCGATGGCATCGGGCCAAAGGCGGTTGTTGCGAAAGCTCAGTTCGCGCAGCTCAGGCATGTCGGCCCGGTCAAGTTGGGTCAAGCGATTCGCTAAACCAAAGTTGTTGTTATTCAGAATCAACCGCACAACACGCCGCAGTAGGGGCAATGCCGCAATATCCGTGATCAGCCGATCGGCATTCACGAGTCGCAGTGCTCGTATCGGCTGCAACCGCAGCCAGTCCGGGTTGGCTCGTAAAAGTGACTCGGCGCTGACGTCCAAGCCTTCCACAAACCCCCGGCGAAAGCTCACGAGGCCAATCAAACTTGGATCCACAACTCGGGCATCTTGGCGGAGCTTGCCATGGAGTTCCGTGTCTCGGGTGAGCAGCCATTTCGTGCGGGCATCGTCGGTGGGAGATTCGGCGAGTTCGCACTGGATGCGAATGAATTCGGCGTACTCCGTCTGGCCCTGCTCTTCGAGGAAATCTGCATACACGAGCCGCGGGAGATTCGCTTCGGGATCGGCGAGGATGGCTAATCGCAGAGCTTCGTCGTCGGTCATCGTCGCCTCAGTAGGGGATTTCTTCGCCAAATCGCTCTTGGACTTCTTGCCAAACACGGCCCTTGAACTCGTTGCCATCGGTAAGGCCCAAGGACTTCAACCGATGCAGGTGAGTGCTGCGAGCAATCGCGCGCAGAGCATCGTTCCCGAGGCCATTGAACCGCAAATCGAGGACGGTGAGCCGTCGGCATTCGCGCATACTCACGAGTTCCTCGACCATCTTGGACGTAATGAGGGGATGGCGTTGCATGTCGTAGAAAAGAACCTCCCCCTCGACTTGCGGGACGTCGACCACCTGGCCTGTCAACGATAACTCGGTGACGAGTTGCAAGGCGGGTGCGGTGAGGAGCGTAATGAGGCATTCCCGCGCTGTCAGTGGACCGGTCGTCACCTTCAATGCCTTGGCCCCGAACCACTCGGGATGCTGAAACGCCGCGAGCTTGCGAAAGGCTTCGAAATCCAAGAGTTCACTGGCTGTCAGTTCGATTTGTGCACAGGGGAGGAAGCCAAAGTCAGCCTGGGAAATCGGGAAACCATATCGCTGACAATGCTCCGTCAGCCGTCGCCAGGAGGCCTTACGTGTCTCCTCCGCGTCTCGTGGCAACGCCGCGTGCTCACAACTCATCCGCAACAACTCCGCCCACGGCTGCTCGTCCCGCTCTTCGAGGTAATCCGCAAACACGAGACGCGGCAACGCATTCTCCCGATCCAGGAAGATCCCCCGCAACAACGCTTCCCGCTCTTCGATCATGATCCTTCCAATGGCAGCCTGGAGATTCCGAGGGTTGCGCTTCCTCCCAGGGTTACCCTTCACCCTGGGCTAGAGGCAAACGCCGCTCCGCGGCTGAAAGCATTGCCAATTCTTAGCCACGGAGTGGCGTCTGCTGCTAGCCCAGGGTGAAGCGTAGCGAACCCTGGGTCGAAGCGTCACCCTGGGGAAAGGTTCTTAGCCACGGAGTGGCGTCTGCTGCTAGCCCAGGGTGAAGCATAGCGAACCCCGGGGGGAAGTAGCGAACCTCACTCCCAAAGGTATTGCTCATTAAATGGGATTTCATGCTTCTCCAAGAACTCCAGAAACTCTTGCTCGAATGATCTGTTGGCGTGATGCGCTTCTTGGTTGGCAATATACTCGCGGACCCGATCGATCCCCGAGAAACTCACCGTGAAGGCAGCATATCCTGTTTGCCAACGAAACTCGTGTAACTCGGGAAACGTCTTGTGAACCCATCCAGACGAAACAGCCTTGATCTGACGAAGGACGTCTGCCAATGCAACATTCTGGCGAAGTCCGACCAGCAAGTGGACATGTTCCTCCATTCCACCAATCTCAACTGGGATGCCTCCTTCGCCACGCACAAGCCCGCCGAGATAGTCCCAGAGCCGCTGGCGAATCTCGGGCGTGATCATCGGTAATCGGTACTTTGTAGCAAACACGATGTGGTAATAGAGGCAGACGTAGGATTGCGCCATGGTGCCCTCAGATTCTGATTCACTTCATCCTGGGGTGACGCTTCCTCCCAGGGTTACGCTCCGCTTCACCCTGGGCTAGAGGCAAACGCCGCTCCGCGGCTGAAAGCATTGCCAATTCTTAGCCACGGAGTGGCGTCTGCTGCTAGCCCAGGGTGAAGCGTAGCGAACCCTGGGATGAAGCGTCACCCTGGGGAAAGGTTCTTAGCCACGGAGTGGCGTCTGCTGCTAGCCCAGGGTGAAGCGTAGCGAACCCTGGGGCAAGCGCAACCCTGGGTCGAAGCTGGGGAACGCTCTTCGATCACGCCAGCCCCATCGTCTCAGGGTAGCCGAACATCAGGTTGAAGTTTTGCACGGCGACGCCGCTCGCTCCCCGCACGAGGTTATCCTCGGCAGCGAGGACGATGATTTTGCCACGGACCAGCTTCACGCAGAGATCGAGGTAGTTCGTGTGAGCAGTGTCCTTGGTTGCAGGCGGTTGGTTGCGTAAGCGAACGAACGGCTGGTCTCGGTAATAGTCCTGATAGAGATTTTGCAACTCGCCTTCGGTGACGGTGCGTGTCGGTGTCGCGTAGATCGTCGAGTGAATGCCGCGATCCATCGGCACCAAGTGTGGGGTAAAGATGACTTCCACACTTTGCCCGGCGACGTCCGTGAGGGCCTGCTCGATCTCCGGGGTGTGGCGATGCTTACCGACGTTGTACGCCATGACGTTTTCGTTGCACTCGGGGAAATGCGTCGTGAGCTTGGGCGTCCGCCCGGCTCCGGAGACACCACTGACGCTGTTGACGATGATGCCGGTAAACTCGATCAACCCCGCTTTCACGAGGGGAGCGAGGCCCAGAATCCCCGTCTGGGGATAACAGCCAGGGTTGGCGACGAGCTTGGCTGACACGATCTGGTTCTTGTAAAGCTCGGGTAAACCGTACACCGCTTGCGGCAAGTTGGCGAGATCATGGTGCGGTTCGCCGTACCAGGTCTCGAAGGTCTTGGGGTCTCGCAGCCGGTAATCAGCGCTCAAATCGACGACCCGAATCCCATCGCCCAACAGCGGCTTCACGGCCTCGGCACTCGCACCGTGCGGCAAGCAGCCGAACGCCACTTCGACGCCCAGGTTTTTCAACACACTGACATCGAAGGGTTCACAGGTGAGTGGCAAGCGGCCCAAAAGCGAAGGGTGGGCATCGCTCACGAGTTGGCGGTCGCGGGAAGTCACGGCCACGATCTCCGCCTGCGGATGGCGTAGCAAGATCTTCATCAACTCGAGCGCCGTGTAGCCGGAGCCTCCCAGAATGGCGACACGGGTCTTATTCATCTTCGGCTCCTGCTTCGCAAGGATTCATGGCTCGTGGTGGTGGTTGGACGTAATATACCGCCACGGAGAGACACACGTGCGATACGCGGAATTACTGGACATCCTCTGGGAAGATAACCACCTTCTCGCCCTCAACAAGCCCTGTGGCTGGCCGAGTGCCCATTTCGATGGCGAAACCCAGACGATGGACTTGGTCGCCAAGGAGTATCTCCGCGAAAAGTACCAGAAACCTGGGAATGTGTTCTTAGGTGTCGTCCATCGGCTCGATCGGCCCGTGAGCGGTTGTTTGCTCTTCGCTCGGACGAGCAAAGCCGCTTCGCGCATCTCGGAGCAGTTCCGTGAGTCAGCGGTCGAGAAGGTTTACTGGGCGATTACAGAGACACCACCGGCGGGCTTTGCCGATAGCGGCACGATGGAAGACTGGCTGTTGCACGATGAACCGGAACGCAAAGTGCATGTCGTAGAACCCGAGACGCACGGCTCGAAGCAGGCCCGATTGCGATACGTCGTGCGGGCGAAGTACGGTGCGCGGGCCTTGATCGAGCTGCACCCGCAGACTGGCCGGAAACATCAACTTCGCGTTCAACTCGCTTCACGTGGCGTATCCATTCTCGGCGATGCCAAGTATGGCAATCCGCACCGCATGACCGTCGGCATCGCGCTGCACGCTCGCCAGCTTTCGGTGATCCACCCGACGACCACGAACCCCGTCGAGCTTCGCGCCGAAGTCCCGAAGCACTGGCGCGGGCCGTTCGCTCATTTGCTTTCGGAAGTCAGTTGATGAACGTCCTGCAACAAATCCTCGCCACGATCCAAACCGACCCCGGCCAGCGTGGCCTCGCCAAAGACCCGACCGACAACCTCTTCACGGCCACCGTGGGGGACTTTGAACGAGCCTGCCAAAGCTTCGCGAAAACCTCCTCGGCGAGTGTGAAGATCTACACCGGCTTCTTTATCCCGAGTGCCGAGCCACCGGCCTTCGAGACCGACGGCCCACTGGGTGCGAAGTTCCTCGCCGATGGCCTGACGATGCTCGGGATACCTTGCGAAGTCTGCGGCGAAGAGACCATCCGTCGCTTGATCCCCACGACACCTTTACGTGAGCCGCCCACGCATCTCCTGGCCATCGAACGCCCTGGCCCCACCGCCGATGGAAGCTTCCGCACCATGCGCACCCGAGACATCACCAGCCACCATGCGACCGTGCATGCGCAGTACGAACTCGATCGCAGCTTCAACCCTGTGACCATCGGCATCGGCGATGGTGGCAACGAGATTGGCATGGGCAACATCTCGCACGAGACCTTGCGGAAGAACATCCCCGCGGCGGAGGTCGTGCATTGCCGGGTGGGGGTGAATCATCTGGTGGTGTGTGGCGTCAGCAACTGGGGCGCGTATGCCCTCGTCGCCGGGGTCGCGGTGCTGCTTGGCCGCAAGGATGTGATCTCACTCTTTGACGCGGCCCGCGAGCAAGTGAATCTCGAAGCGATGGTCCAAGCCGGGCCGCTTGTGGATGGTGTTTCCGGGAGAATGACCGCGACAGTCGATGGCTTGAGTTGGGAAGACTACACCCGACCCATGCTCGCAATCCGACAGATTCTGGAGGCGAATTGATGACCTTCACCACTGCTGCCGAGGTGCGTGCCGCCTGCCGCGCTGGCACCTGGACGACCCCGACGCCGGGCTTGGCGATGGGCTTCGTGCAAGCGAATTTGGTCATGTTGCCACGCGACTGGGCCTTTGACTTTCTCCTTTACTGCCGACGCAATGCCCAGCCGTGCCCGCTGCTGGACGTCACCGATCCCGGCGACTTCGAACCCCGCGACACGGCCCCCGGCTCGGACCTCCGCACCGACCTCCCCGCTTACCGCGTCTGGCAATCGGGCGAGTTGATCAACGAGCCGACGGATGTGCTGAGCTACTCGCGGGACGACTTGGTTTCATTTCTCATCGGCTGTTCGTTCACCTTTGAAAATGCTCTTCTTGCCGCCAAGCTCCCCGTGCGGCACATCGAAGAGGGCCGCAATGTGCCGATGTACAAGACCAACATTGCCTGCCGACCCGCGGGGCGCTTCCACGGGCCGATGGTCGTCTCGATGCGACCGATGACGGCCACGCAGTACACGCAAGCCGCGGCCATCAGTGCCAAGATGCCGCTCGCGCACGGTGCTCCGATCCACTTCGGAGACCCCGCCGACATCGGCATCCGGGACATTCACCAACCCGACTTCGGTGACAGTGTCACCATCCACGACCACGAGCAACCCGCCTTCTGGGCTTGCGGCGTCACCCCGCAAGCCGCCCTCATGGCTGCGAAGCCCCCGTTCGCCATCACCCACAAGCCCGGCCACATGTTCCTCACCGACCTCCGCGACGAAGATCTTGTGCGTGGGTGAAAAAACCAATTCACCACGGAGCACACAGAGAGCACGGAGATAGAGGAGAGAGAAACAGAAATAGCTGTCGATGACATCGTCCTGTCAGTTACCAACTCTGTTTTTTTCTCTGTGCTCTCTGTGTGCTCCGTGGTGAAATAGATCTCTGCCTTCTTTCTTCTTTCAAATCAAATCCAACGGCTTGAACTCCTGACCCAAGATGGCCTTCGCATCCAGTCCCAGCCACGGGCCGAGGAGTGAGGCGTAGACGCGGCGGAAGTCGGTGGTGTGGATGAGGTTGCCTTCGTCGAGTTTGGTCAGGCTGGGGTGGGTGCCGTGGAAGCCGGGTTTGAGCTTCTTGCTGACGAGGAGCATCGGCGCCCCGGAGCCGTGGTCGGTCCCTTGGGAGCCGTTCTCCATCGCACGTCGGCCAAACTCGGAGAAGGTCATGATGGCGATGCGGTCGCCGTGGCCATGTTTGGTCAGGTCTTCGTAGAAGGCCGAGATTGCTCCCGAGAGTTCGGTGAGCAAGTTGGCGTGCGAACCGGCGGCCCCGCCTTGGCCGGAGTGAGTGTCGTAGCCGTCTTGGGAGACGTAGAAGATGCGGGCACCGATGCCGGCATCGATCAACTGGGCTGCGAGTTTCAGTCGGGTGGCGAGGCCAGTGTTGGGGTAGGTGGCCTTGGCTTCGTAGTTCTTGGCGAGGGCTTGGATGCGTTCGCTGCCGGTGTAGGTCGTCGTGGCGGTGCGGCGGACGAAGTCCAGGAGGTTCGGGGCGGCGGAGGGTGGCGTTGAGCTGGGCATCGCGGTGTTGGCGATGACGGTCTTTTGCTGGCTCTTTTCCTGGGCCGTTGAGCCACTGGTTTTTAGCGTGAACTCGGCGAGGTTTGCAATCGAGGGCACACGCGCTGCGGCACCCGTGAAAGCCAAGGGGGCGGCTTCGTTCCCGGCAGCGAGGTGGAACGCGGGGAAGGTCTTCTGTTGCAGGGCTTTGCCGAGCCAGCCTTCGGTGAGGCTTTCTTTGGTCGAGGCGGCGTGCCAGATATCCATGCTGCGGAAGTGTGATTGGCTCGGGTTCGGGTAGCCAACACCGTGGACGACACTCACTTGGCCATCGTCGAACAACTTCGCCAGGCCGTCCATCGTGGGGTGGAAGCCGTAGTCGTCGGTGAGCTTGCGGGCGTCGGCTTTCTTGATGCCGATCGTAGGCCGCTGTTTCAAATACGCTTCGTCACGCAGAGGCACAACGGTATTCAGGCCATCGTTGCCGCCGGTGAGTTGCACGACGACGAGGATGGTTTCCTTCGCGCCGGGTTTATCTGCGCTCGGGGTAGCGAGGGCGGTTTTGCCCAGGAACGTGGGTACTGTGGCCCCGAACCCGAGCAGCGTGGAGGTCTTCAAAAAGTCTCGACGATGTGCGTTCATGGCTTAGCTCAGTTGGAATTCGGGGAGTGTTAAGACCAAGTGTGTCAGAGTGCGTAGGCGTTGTTCGCGCTCGTCCGATTCGCTCCAGGTGCGTGGGCGTTTTGTCTTTTGCTTCAAGTAGATTTCCAACGACTCCCGGCTCGCGGCGGGGATGTCGCCTTGGTAAAAGAGATCGACGAGTTGGCTCAAATTCTCGGCATCGGGCGTGTCGGTATTCAGCACACGCAGCGGGTCGCAGCGGGAGCCAAAGGTGTTGTCGGTGGTTGAGGTCAGGGCCAGGGCGAGGTTCTGGCGGAAGAGCAGCGTCTGAGCGTTGAGCCAGGTCGGCCCGCCATCCCAGCCTTTGACCGACGGCGGGGCAAAGAGCTGCTGGCCGAGTGGCTCGAGCGCCGTGGCCAGTGGCAAGGCACCGACATTGCCTTGCAGCGGCAAGATGATGCTGAGCGCGAACTCGACGGGGCTTTTGACTTTGGCCCGGTAATGTTCGGCTCGGAAGAAGTACTCCGAACGCAGGATGGTTTCCACGAGCTTGGCGGTGTTGTAGCCAGAGTCTCGGTACACTTTGGCGAGTGACGTCACGATGTCACTCGCTGGTTCCTCGATATCCGAGACCAAGTCGCGGATCATCTTCCGGGCGATGAATTCCGCACAGGCTGGATTCTCCAGGCAGAGCCGGACGATGTCCTGGGCTTGGTATTTGCCGGTCTGGCCGAAGACTTTTTTCGGGGTCGCGTCGTGTTGGCTCGGGTTGTGGGTCGATTGGCCGTTTTTGATCTCGTAGCCGGTGAAGGCTCGCGCCGCTTCACGGATGTCGGCTTCGGAGTAGTTCCCGATGCCGAGCGAGAAAAGCTCCATCAACTCGCGGGCATAGTTCTCGTTCGGCTTGCCTTTTTTGCTGTCAATGGTGTCGAGCCAGACCATCATGGCGGGGTCGACGGACATCGCCTGCAACAGCTTGCGAAAGTCCCCCAGGGCATGTTCGTGGATCAGCCGGTACTGGCCGAGCATGTAGCGAGCGTTCTGGACTTTCGTAATACTCGTGGCGAAGTGGTTGTGCCAAAAGAGCGACAGTTTCTCACGTAGCGGATGCCGCGATTGCATCATCCGGGCGAGCCACCACGCGGCCAGTTGCGTGCCGCTTGAGCCTTTGGGTAACGCTCGCTCGCTCGCCATGTACTGGCTCGCGGCTTCCTGCTCGGGGACCGCGGGCTGGCCTTTCAGCAAACTCGTGATGGTCGCTTCTGGCCCAGCTTGCAGGGCCGCATCGAGTGCCGTTTTCGTGACCGCGAAGGTCGCCCGGCGCAGCAGGTGAGCGGCCCGTTTGGCGTTCCACGGCTGCTCGGGCGACGGGGTATAGATGGCCCAGGGGTTCGGCATGATTCACTTCCCCGCTTTCGGTAACGCCCAGCGGAAGCGGGCCTGGTAATAGTCCGTGGTGTGGTCAATCTCGAAGCTCATTTGGCCCAAGGTGGGCAGCCATTTGATGATCTCCTCGACCTCGGCTTTGGCCGCCTCGAGGCCCAGGTTCCGCGTCAGGATCAAGTTCGTGATCACGGCTTCGGGCTTGGCCTTCGTGTACTCGGCGGCCCCGGCGGCATAGGCTTGGCCCCGCCAGACGGGCGCTTTGGGGTCGGGGGTTTTCGGGTTCTTGAGTTCGGGGATGAGGGCTTTGATGACACTCGCTTCAGAAGCCACCACCAGCGAATCGTTCACCACCGCAAAAGCGGGGGCAAAGTTGAACCGCAAATTGTCTTCATCCCCCTCGACGTCGCGGTCCTCGGGGAAAAGGTACTTGACGATCTTGATGCCCTCGTGGGTCTCTTCGCTCATCGCCATCCCCGTCGGGATGCTCAAGGCAAACGCAGCACCACGCAAGGCCGAGACAGCAGACTTGCCAAACTTCGGATCGCGCATCGACGACACCAACGCCATCGGCGGCAGCGGTGTGCTGGGGTACGATTTGTATTTCAACTCACTCTGGGACATGGCCACGAAGCGATGATACGGGCCAGACATTTCCAGAATCTTGCCAAAACTCGGCCCCGAGAAGAGCTTCGAAATGTCCTTGTCGGCTTTTTCTAACTCAGGGAGTTGTGTAGGGTTCACGAACTTGGCTCGTTCGCGCCAGAAGGTGCTCAGGTCCAAAGTGAAACTCTGCGAGTAAAGCACCCCCGGTGGTTCCAACAGTGGCAAGCTCCCTGGCTGGCCCGTGGGCGGGACATGCAGCGTGAACTCGCTCGGTAGGTCCGCACGTTTGGCGGGCATCCGCAAATCCATCGCCCAGCCCTCGGCCGAGTGATGCAACCCGACCGCGATGATGTCCGCCCGGCGAGCCGCATCGATGGTGCTCCCCACAAACAGGTTTTGCAGCACATCTTGTCGTGTCGCGGCGAAGAAATCCTGACTGGCTTTCGTGGACTTCGCGCCGGCGAGATCGAAGCCGATGGTCATCAGCGGTTTTTGCTTCGTATCCGCCGAGGTGATTTTCTGAGCGAGTTGCCAACGGGCATCGAGGGTTTTGTGATTGCATTTCAAAGCCAATTCCAGAGCCAAATCTTTGTTGGCCACAAAGAGGTGTCTGCCGCGACGAGCCGCAAAGAAATCCTTACCCGATTTCACGACCTCGGCCTGGCCGACCATCTTGCGAACCAGTTTGTCGTCCGGGTTATTTCGCTCCATCTCCTCTTCGAGGGCTTTCGTGGCGAGGGTAAAGAACTGCTTGACACTCGCCTCGTCTCGCCCTTCGACCACGAGCACTGAAGGAGCTGGGTCGTCCCCCAGCTTGGCCCCGAGGGCGATCCCACCCCCCGCAATCGCCTCCAACAACTCCGGCCAAGGCTGGCCCATCTCGCGCTCGTAATACTCCAGCAGTTGCTCCAACCGCCGCAAATTGACCCCAGCCAACGCCTCTTGAGCTGCAGGTAACTTCCGCCCCGACTGATACGGCGGAAACTCCCGCAAGGCCGTGAGGAGTGCCTTCGGGTTCTCCACCATCGCAAGCATATTCACTTCGCTTGGAATATGCCGCCACGGTTCCCCCGCGGAACTTGGGGCACAGCAAATGAGGGCAAAGAGACAGCCCAAGCGGAGCATGGCAGTGATCCTCAGCGAGATGCCTGATGATACTCCGGGAGGTGGAGAAGGGTTTCAAGAATCTGCTGGCTTGGCTGACCCCTGAAAAGACCAGTCCCCCGCTGGGGGACAGCGGGGGACTGCGGGGAAAGATTGTGACATGCGGGGGGAGTTGCGAAGAGCTAGGCGAAGCCTGGCTCGGCATGGGGGGATCAGAGCACAAAACTCGTCCGATTCGGTGGGGGTCGGTGACCAACGGGGGTGATGGTCATCGTCCGAAACAGCCATCTTGTCGCTCATTCCAGGTCTTCGGGGGAAGGGCCAGGAACGATAGAACCTTAAGCACCTCTCGTGCCAAATCTCGATTCTCACCGAAGATGTCACACTGGAGAACGGGGGCAAACCGTGACCCTCGTTTCTGTTGTAAATCCTGCGTGGCGTTGTAAGACGTTCTGAAAAGGCCCTCCCCCAATCGGTGAAAGGTACAAGCCATGATCAGCGACAATCTCGTCCAAGACTTAACCGCCGCACTCGACGCCATTCCGCTCATCGACCCACATAGCCACATCGAGCCACTTTCCCCGGTTTCCAAATCGCTCGACGATATCCTCGGCTACCACTACTACACCGAACTCGCGCACTCAGCGGGGATGGGCCAAGGTGTGCTGAGCCAGGATGTCAGTCCACGGGACCGGGTCCGCGAGATCATCAAGAATATGAGCCGCTTCGACAACACCGCCCAGGCGGCCTGGTTTGTCGAGATTGCCCAGAAGTTCCTGGGCCATACCAAGGACACCGTCACCGCTGACGACGCGGAGGCTCTCTTTGACAAGTCGGTGGCGGTCTTCTCCCAGCCCGATTGGGAAACCCAGGTCTTCCAGAAAACGAACCTCGAAAAGATCTTCCTGACCAACGAATTCGATGACCCTCTCACAGGATTTGACACCACGAAGTACGTGCCGTGCCTGCGGACAGATACGCTCGTCTTTCACCTCGATAAGCCAGAAACGCGGGACCGTATCGCTAAGGCCACGGGCATCACGGTGGTTGACGCCTCGACGTTACGCAAAGCCATCTGGAAACTCTTCGCTCACTTCAAAGCCAAGGGAGCGAAGGCCTGTGCGATCTCACTGCCACCGGATTTCAGCCCATTGCAGGTCACGGAAGGCGACCTCGACCGTGCGTTGCCTGCGGTCTTGAAACCGGACCTCTTGAATCGCGGAGTGTTTGAAGCCATGCAACTGGCGAAGAATGTCATCGGTGGCACGCCAGAAGCTAGCCCCAAAACGACGGTCAGCATGGGTGTCTTCCAGATGCTCGCCGAGCATTGCCGGGAGTTCGGCTTGCCATTTGACCTCATGATCGGCGTCAATCGGAAGGTCTACGAAAAGGGTGTTTATCAAGGGCAAGATCTGTTTGACCGCCGTGGCAGCCTGATCCAATACAAGGAGCTTTTCAATCGCTTCCCCGAAGTGACGTTCCCGATCTCGGTGCTCACGAGCGGCCAGAACCAAGAACTCGTGGCCTACTCGTGGATCTTCCCCAACGTCACCACCAATGGCCATTGGTGGTACTCGAACATCCCCAGTTACATCGAGCGAGATCTCCGCGAGCGATTGCAAGCGGTCCCCAAGACCAAGCAAATTGGCTACTACTCGGATGCCTACAAGCTGGAATTCGTGCTGCCGAAGTTCGGCATGTATCGCCGGATTCTCGCCAAGGTACTCGCCGATGAGTTCGTTCGCAGCGGTCGGCTGACGGAGACGGGCGCCGTCGCTCTCGGCCAACGGTTGTTGCGGGATAACATCCGTGAGATGTTCCAGGTCTAAGCCGTTTTGCCAAATGACGAGCGGGTCTCGTCACGCACCAGGGCCAAGATTCCCCAGAGGCCAGCCAGCCCTCCGGGGATGCAACAAAGGTGGTTGAAGTTCAGGATCGCGGCCACACAACCGGCGATGCAGAACCAATACCACCTGGCTCGTAACATCGACACCCCAGCAATGAAAACCAGCAAACACATCACGATCGAGTAATTCGTCGTTGGCTGGATGGCGGGCTGCCAGGATCGTGCCAACTCGACGTTGCGAACATCCTCAAGGACATCCGCCGAGCTGATGGCAAACGCTGAGCCGATGACCGCGGCGGGAGCGGTCTGCTCCCAGTCGTCGTCGGTGGTTTTCTGCGAGCGGTCGAGTCCTTGGGCCGAGCGTATCTCGATCACCCGGCCATAGGCGTAGTCGTAATCCGCATTCGGTTTCGTCGCAAACAGGATCGCGAGATAGCCGTTCACGATTAACCCGGTCAGCCCGAGCAGTGTCAACAGCAACGCCGGGACTAAGAGCGGTTTCGGCACATGGCTCAAGATGCCATACCGAGGTGGCGGCCCAGCCACAGGTGCGAGCGCCTGGCCATCCGCCCCCCGCAGCACGTGAAACGAATAGCCACAATGGGGGCAATTCAGTGGCTTCCCAAACGCCAACTCCGGAAAGCCGAGCGGCGCCTGACAACTTGGGCAAGGCAAAACGATACGAGACAAGTCCATCGCTCCCAACAAAAAGCCCCAGGCCACCCCGAAGAGCAACCCAGGGCCAAAATCTCAAACCGAATTACTGAGCCGACCCACGGGTGACACGTTGCGTGCTGATCCCGGAGACCATGAGTTTGACACCATCGCGTGAGGTATCCATTTCGAACTCTTTCTTGAGTTCCGAATCCAAAAGAGTCCCCGTGTCGAGGTCAACGTAGGCGTACCCTTTGAGAATACCCGTCGCTCCGGCACTAGAACCTGCGGCTGGTTTGATCGTGCCTTCGAGCTTGATCACAGCTTCCTTGGTGCCGTTACGAGTCCGTGTTCCCAAGTAGGTGTAGTTGATCTCTTCGATGTACTTGTACTCGAAGTACTTGGCTCGGCGACCACGTGCTCCGCCGCCACCGCCACCAGGTGCCGGTGGGGCCCCTTCGCCTTCGGGGGGAGGGTTGCCGCCTCCAGTAGCTGGGGCCGGTTCTGAGATGAAACCGAGGGTGAACCGGACTGGTTGCTCATATTTCCAAGTGTGGCCGGGTTTGCATCGAGTGCTCGGCAACGAAATACTCGTTGACTGCATGGTTTCCATCGCATCGTTGGTGAACCGCTTGAAGAAGTCCGCGAACTGAGGAGCACCACGAAGGTCCGAGAGGACTTTGTAAATCTGGCCGTCCTTCTTGACGTAGGCAAAGCCTTGAACCAGCTTGATGCTCTGGTTTAAGGCAGCATACAGAGCGGGTGGCAGGATTTTGCGCAGAATATCGGTCTTCTCTTCACCGAGTTGGTACTTCAGGGCGATCTTCTCAAAGTTGACACGAAGTGCTGCGATGGCATTGTTGTCCGTACTCTTCTCGACACTCTCGATCCCTTTGATTTCTTTTTCTGCCAGGATCTTATCGCTCGCATCAGTTCCTTCACCGAGTTCCGCCTCTTCAAGGTCCGAAGTGGTGAGAATGGTAATCGGGCGTTTGCTGCCAATCTTGTAGCGAGCGAGCAAGTCTGCTTCTTCGAGGTCCACAGGTGGTCCACTGAGTTTCACATTCTTCCCGGCCATCCAGAACTCGCTGACAAGGGCGTTCGAGAAATAAGGTTGTGCCCAGTAAGCCCGGCCCGCTTGAAGTTCGGGAAGCACGATTTCGCCGGTGGCGACCTGCTTCTCTTTGGTCCACTTGTAATCCAGCTTCACTTTGGCAAAGTCTGCGTCCGAAGGTTCGCCGCCTTTGCGTTCCTGGCCTGGCGGACGAGTCTTGGCAGAGATATCCCCAACCCAGAAGCCGATGCCGACTTCCTTCATCCGTTGGAATGGGTCAAGGACGTTCGCTTTCACAGGGATGTGGACTTTGCCATTCTTCCGGTAAGCCTGGCCGAACTCGACATCAGAGACACGACCGGCCATGAGGCCGTTGACAAACTCTGTCGGCACACCGTAGCAGATCGACGCTGCAAAAGTCGGGTCCGAAGGGCCACGTACGAGGACAGCCACAACGTTTCCGTCGTAATCGATGATCGGTCCACCCGAGTTCCCAGGGCCAGCACCGCCGCGAATTTGGACGGAGTACAAGTTGCCGTCATCGTCCATGCGGTTCGTCGAGAAGCTCGTTTGGTTCACGGTCGCTTGGGGAGCGCGATTGCTCTTGCTACCGATCTTTGACAGCAACCGGCCACCGGGGTAACCGACCACGACGAGGTTTTCGAGGTCTTTCAGTTCGGCAGATGGGCGGATTTTGAGTGGGGTGGGAAGATCCTTTTCGTTCAGCACCCGAATCACGGCCAAGTCCGCATCACGATCGACGGTGAGCAATTCCAATCGCGAGTGAGGAATCACTCGTTCTTGGTTCGTACCAGGGTTCACCCAAACCGTGATCTTCTTCGGTTTCGGAGCACCAGGACTGAGCATATGCATCACGTGAGCGTTGGTGAAAATCAGGTTCTCTTCCATCCCAAACCAGCCGCTTCCGGAACCGCCGTGGGAGTTCGATTCGCATTCGATGTAGACAGCGGCATTCTTGACCCGTGTGATTGCCAGTTGGTCTGGAGTCGTCCGGGGGCCAGTTTGGGTGGTTGTGGTCGTCGAGGGGTTAGGCTTCTTCATCTCCGGGGCAACGGGGACGAGGGTTTTCTTGGGTTCGCCCGACGAGCCGGGGGTAGACGTGGCGACGTCCGGCTTGGTGTTTTCCGGTTTCGGCTTGGTTTTTGGTTCTTCAGTTGGTTTGGTGTCATCGACTTTAGTATCGGTGGTCTCCGGAGCGATGTCGCCTCGGCCCGCTTTTTTCTGGCTCATGTCGGGAGGAACCCAGGCCCCGCCGCCATTGTTCGCGGCGTTGTTGGCCTGGTCCTTGTCTTTGCCGTTGTCGCCATCGAGAATGCCGGAGAACATCACGCCGACACCAGCACCGACGACAACCAAGAGAACCAGCAACCCTGCAAGAATCATCGGGAGCTTCGAGGATTTCTTCGCTGCCACAGGTTTGCGGCGTGGAGTATCGTCTTCATCCTCGTCTTCATCGCGTGCCTTGCGAGCCGATTTGGCGCGGGGGAGTTCCTCATCTTCGTCTTCATCACGAGACCGGCGAGCGGGAGCGGCAGGCTTGGTGGGTGCCGCTTTCTTCACACCACTCGCAGGAACAGGGATGCCTTCCCCGCAACTCTTGCACTTGATCGTCTTACCGGCAAGTGTCTCAGGGACGGCGAAATCGGCTTCGCACGATTCGCAGACAACATCGATTGGCATATGCTTGGCTCCACGGGGGCGCAACAAAGATTCTCTTGAGCGCTATTCACAGCACACTTTGATGATATCCGCGACACGGTCCTCCAGCACACCAAAATTCGTCAGAAATGACGATATCCCAGGTTCGATTTCGCTCTGATCGGAAGCGGTCTAGACAGTTTCGTCTCGCTCGGTGTATGGTCAGGATCGGATATTCTTTGGGGTGGGTTCATGCTGATGGAACTATCGCTGGTGACCGGTGGCGCGGGGTTTATCGGGTCGCATTTGGTGGAATCCTTGATCCGAAGCGGGCGGCCAGTGCGGGTGCTCGATAACTTCAGCACAGGTTTGCGGGACAATCTCGCCCACTTCGGCTCTGCGGTCGAAGTCGTCGATGGAAGCCTGACGGACGCAGCCACGGTCGAGCGAGCGATGCGGGATGTCAGCGTCGTTTACCATCTCGGGGCACTCGCGAGTGTGGCTCGGAGTGTTGAGAACCCCCAAGCAACTCACGCAGCCTGTGTGACCGGGACGTTGAACCTTCTCGATGCCGCTCGCAAAGCCTCGGTGCGTCGTTGTGTTTATGCGGCCAGCTCCAGTGCCTACGGCGGCACCTCGAACCCTGGTGGCCAGCAAGAAGATCAACTGCCCGCGGCGAAGTCACCGTATGCGGCGGCGAAGCTCGCCGGCGAGCTGTACATGCAAGCCTTTGCCGCGACTTATGGCCTGGAAACCGTACGATTGCGTTTCTTCAACATCTTCGGCCCACGCCAGCGCAGCGATAGCCCGTACTCAGGTGTCATCGCGCTCTTCACCGCAGCCATGGCCCGTGGCGAGTGCCCGACCATCCACGGCGATGGCTACCAATCCCGGGACTTTACCTACGTCGGTAACGCGGTCCAGGCTTTGCGTCGAGCCGCCGAGCGGCCCGATGTCAGTGGCAATGTCTACAACGTCGGCACCGGGCGGAGCATCACCATCCGCGATCTCGTCGCTGCGCTCAACGACATCCTCGACACTGACCTTCAACCGGAGTACGGCCAAAGCCGGGCAGGGGACGTGAAGTTTAGCCGGGCGGACATTCGCCGCACGCAAACGGACCTCGGCTACTCGCCTGACATCTCTTTCGAAGCCGGGCTTCGGCAGACCGTTTCTTGGTATCTGCAAACCACGGGTAGCTTCCGCGAACTCGCGCCGGTTTAGGAGTGTCCGAGGTTTCGTTGGCTGATCCTGCAGAGGGATTCGAGATGCCCGTCGATTTCTCCGGTTGGTGTCTCGGCTTCGTCGTCTGGATCGTCGGGACGATCTGGATTGTCATGCGAATTCGTGAGAACCGCGCCAAAATTCCGCGGATCGAAAATCCGAAACCCCACGAAGATGCGGGTCCGCTCGTTCCTCTGGCTGTCGTCGCTATTGCAACCTTCTTCGGCATGTTTTTCGTAGGCGCGGCCATCGGCATTGCGATCGAGCTATTCCAGGACTTGATGTTAAAAATGAGACGGTAAGTATGCCCACGCTCATCCTGACGCCGCGGTTTACGGAAGATTCCCAGGCTCTCTGGCGGGCCGCGACGGAACTGGGTTGGCGTGTCGAGCGGCTCTCGTCTTGGCGAGTGCCCGAGGAGTTGCGTGGGGTCGAGCGGCCGGTGTTGTATCTGGAAGCACTCTTCGGCCCGAACCTCGCTGAGGACTTTGGCTTACGCCTTCTGGAGCCACCCGTTGATTGGCTGCCGCGGTTGCCCAGCGAGTACCGCCAGCGCCAAGTCGAGTCGATGACCTTTCAAGAAGCCCGTTTGCTGCAACAACCCGCTTTCATCAAGCCACCCAACGACAAGAGCTTCCCAGCGAAGGTTTACACGGGTGCCGATCTCCCACAGGGTTACGACGAGACCTCGCCTGTGTTGGTCTCCGAGATTGTTACTTGGGAAGTTGAGTATCGCTGTTTTGTGCTGAACCGCGAACTGCGGACGATGTCCGTGTACCTGAGACATGGCGAATTGCAAAAGTCCGTCGGCTTCGTGTCACCGGAAGCCGAGCGGGCCGAAGCCGAGAAGTTCGTCCAGGCGGTTTGTGCCGATGTTCGAGTCGATCTGCCACGCACAGCCGTGCTGGATGTTGGCATCATCGCCGGGCGCGGTTGGTCAGTCGTAGAGCAGAACTCCGCCTGGGGTGCTGGGCTTTACGGCTGCGACCCAGCGGAAGTCCTCCAAGTCCTCGAACACGCCAGTACCCGCATCACTGATTGAGCGGGTACAATCTCAACATCGTCCCGGTGATGGGAGTTGGCCATGATCACCACCGAAGCCGAATGGTTCGCTTGCCAGGACCCCGATCAACTGCTGGAGTTAGCTTCACAGCGAGTGCCAGATTCCAGGTTTCGTTGGCTTGCTGCTGCATGGAGCGAGCGGATGAGTCACCTATTGAATGGATACGACCGCGAGTGGCTCGAGGGTTTCAACACTTGGGTGAACGGAGAAGGTCCATACCCGAGTGAATCGCCGGAATCGCGAGAATGCGAATTCGATGGTTTCCCAAGAAGATATTCTGTTGACTCTTGTGCAGACTGGATTCGACGAAAGGAATATGCCAAAGCCGCCGTAACTGCTGCTGAAGCCGTCGCAGGGGATTACCAATGGGCTCCGTTGCCAGAACTCGATTACACCCATCAGCACAGGGCTCGATCCGCAAAGAAGCGCGCGGTCGAACAGGATCAGGTTCGAGCGAATTCGGCCATGCACGACGCGCTTCGTGAGCGAAACCGGATCCAAATACGGTGGGAGTTCTGTGAGCAGTTTCGAGACGTCGCGGGGAATCCGTTACGTGGTGTGCTTCTGTCACAAGATCATCGCACCGCCGAGGTTGTGGCACTGGCTCGGGAGATTCATGCACGAGGTTGGTTCGATCAGATGCCACTTCTGGCAGATGCTCTCGAGGCAGCCGGTTGCCAATGTGCTCCGCTCTTGGAACATTGCCGAGAACCTTGGCAACATGTGCGGGGCTGCTGGGCGATCCATCTGATCTGTGGAGAAAATTGAAGTCGTCAAACACGCCAGTACCCGCATCATCGATTGAGCGGGCACAACGACTCATCGCGGCTGAGGCTGGATGGGTACAGCTTTGAGTCTCAGAGAATCGCGCAGTTTTTGAGCGGTCGCTTGGTCCTTGATGGTTTCGTAATAACGAATCATGACCAATGTTGATTCATTTCTCAACCCGTTGGGGAGTTTCTCAACCTGGTCGATGAGTATCTGGTGGTTGGGAACCAAATGATCACGAGCCTCTTCTATATTTCCAAGTTGCAGCGCTGCTTCGCCGAGTTTGAAGCGAATCTGCGCGAGCTGCCATGATGGTAACTCGGCGCTGAGGGCTAATGCCTCGGCTTCTTTGAAGTACGGGATCGCGTTCTTCGCGTCCCTCGCCAAAAGCTCGTCCCGGCCAAGGTTCATGAGCGATAAGATCAAATCAGAGGGTGGCGTCGTTGGCCGAGATCGCAACTCAGTAAGCCACTTCTTGCGAACGACAATCGCTTCCCTGTACTTGCCAGATGCCTCTAGACATCCCGCATAGTTGTTCATGCTCACCATAGCGGTCTGAGATTTGAAGTGTTGTTTTTCGACGACCTCGGCGATGCAGCCGTAGTATTGTTCTGCAATGTTCCAGTCTCCCAGTTTGCGAGCCGTGTGCGCGATCTTCTTGGCGGAGACGAGGGTATCCGGGTGCTCTGCGCCTAAGACTTTTTCCCGCCGTTTGAAGGATTCGGAAAAGTAATCCAGAGCTTTACGGTAGTCTTTGGTCTGGTGGGCTACATCACCCAGGTTGAAGATGCTTTGGGCAGTGTCCGGGTGGTCTGGTTCCAAGACGTTCAAGCGTGCTTGGTAAGCGCGTTCATTCATCTCGCGGGCTTCTTGCCACTTGCCTAGGCTCATCATCAAGCCGCCGAGGTTGCTGATACTTGAGATCGTATCCGGGTGATTCCTACCGAGAGATTTCTCCCTCCGAGACAGTACTTCTCGAAGGAGCTCTTCTGCTTCTTGTGGCTTTTGCAGAACCTGCTTCAAACCAGCCATATTGCTGAGCGCCACCAAGGTGTGTGGGTGATCACGACCCAAGCTGGCTTCTCGCGCAGTGATCACCTCGGCGAAGAGTGGCTCTGCCGCTGAATATTGTTTCGTATTGAAGTATAGAAGCCCAAGATGGATCTTGGCTGAGAGCGTGTCAACGTGGGTTTCACCATGTCGAGCGACCAGGACTTTCAGGGTCTCCAGATACTCTCTCTCGGCTGAATCGTAGTTCCCGAGGCCTGATAGGGCACTCGCCAACAGGATTCGAGTTTTGAGAGTTTTCAGGTGTTCCGGACCAAACTTGGCTTGCAGGATTTCGAGGGATTCTCGGCCGAACTTTTCAGAATCCGAAAACCGACCCATTGATGAGTACAAAGCACAAAGATGGGTGATCGTCTCAGCGGTGTCGCTGTGGGTGCCTCCGAGGTGGTGTTTACGGAGTTCGAGTGCCCTCTCGAGTTGCTCGAGGGCTTGAGGATGCTGCTTGAGTTGTGAGTAGGCGATCCCGATCGTGGTGCGAAGATCCGCCTCCGTGAGGGGAGACTGCAGGTTCTGCGTTCCGAGTTGATGCGCAGCAAAGTCCAGGGCTTCCTTGAGCGTGAGGTCTGGATTCGCCACTCGCTTTTTGCTGGCTTGACCTTCCGCGCTCGTCTGACGCAGGATCGACTGCAAAAACTCTTTCGTATTCGCCGCGATTTGCTCTTTCTGCAACGCAACATCTCGTTCGGTAGCCGCGTGCTCTTCCGCTCGGCGTGCTCGAAACATGAGTGATGTCGTTAGGACTAACCCCATCACAAGTACGATGGCCAAAAGCCCACAATACCTAATTCGGAGTATGTGCCTTTTGTGACGTTCGGCTTCATGGGTTGACGCAGCAACCTTGGCCAACTCCATCTCTCGAAGTCGAGTTTCTCTCAATAACTCCAAACGATCCAATTCCAGAACGACTTCTGAAGCATTTTGCGGACGGTCCAACCGAGATCGAGAGAGACATCTCATCGCCAAGATGGCTAAGTCCGGTTCTATCGAGTGATCAATCAGGGCGTGATAAGCGTCTTCAAGATCAGCGGATTTGACCTTTTCTCGCAACTCGGGGAGAGTGGCAGCGATGTAGGGCGGTCGACCAGTGAGGAGGAAAAGAAGGATCCCACCCAGGCCAAAGACGTCTGACCATGGGCCGATTTCCGCATGGTTCCCCTCGGCTTGCTCAGGTGGCATGTACCCGAGTGTGCCTACCATGACACCCCGATTGGTGACAGAAGAATCAAAATCTACCAAGCTCTCATGGCTTAGTTGCTCCGCTTCGGTGTCGAGCCGTTTCGCCATGCCCCAGTCCATCACTTGGACTTCACCAAACTGGCCGATCATAATGTTTTGAGGTTTTAAGTCTCTGTGGATGACGCCATGCATGTGGGCGTAAGCCAGCGTGTTGCATATACCATCAAACAATTGCCATTTATTGATTTTTGCGGGGGTTTGACAAAGGTCTTCCAGGGTACAACCCTGAACGAGTTTCATCACGAGATAAGGCTGACCATCTTCCGATGTGCCAATTTGATGAACTGGCGGAATACCTGGGTGTTGAAGCTGAGCCGTGATCTGTTTTTCCCGGAAAAAGCGAAGCGAGTCTTCGGGGATTGTTTCGGACTGTTGCAGCAATACCTTGATCGCGACATCGCGTTCCAACTGGATGTCACGTGCACGGAACACCACTCCCATACCGCCGCGGCCGATCTCCTCAAGGAGTTCGTAACCACTCGGAGAAGCAATAGTTCCAGAATTGATGGCAAGGTAATGATTCGGAGTCACTTCCTCTCGGAGTGTTACGCCTTGAACGGAAACCATTTGAACTTGATCTTCACCTACATTTTGTTTCGAGGAATCCAACATCGGACATCCCGTCTAGATAAACTCACCGGGCATTCTGTGTAATATAGAACGGCTTTTCCGCTTTGCAAACGAGTCGTCACTTTCAGCAAGGAAACACGTTCGACTGCGCGGGTACAATCTCCGTATCGTCTCAGTGAGGGGAGTTGATCATGATCACAACCGAAGCCGAATGGTTCGCTTGCCAGGACCCCGATCAACTGGCCAGGTTAGCCTCGCAACGAGTCCCACACTCCCGCTTTCGCTGGCTAGCCGCAGCCTGGAGCCTACGGCTGCGTGACCGACTTTATGAATACGACCAGCTATGGCTGGATGAATTCAACACCTGGATCAATGGAACAGGTCCAAGTCCAAACCCAGATCATTCAAGAGTCTATTACCTCGATGATCGATTTTATCGAGGGCGTTGTATTGAGTGGCTTCGTTATGGAGAGTACGCGGTTGCAGCAGCCCGGGCGGCCGGGTCTGTCTCTGAACACTACGACCGGGTTCCACCCCCTGAGCCGGATTACACCCATCAGCACAAGGTTCGATCCGCATCGAAACGCGCTTTGGAGAGGGAGCGGATGTTTGCCCTCTGGCGGGTCGAATCCGAAGCTTCTGCGGCTCATCGTGCCCAGATACTCGCGGAGTTCTGTGACCAGTTTCGGGATGTGGCGGGGAATCCGTTGCGTGGGGTGATCCTCGCGCAGGAGCATCGCACAGCCGAGGTCATGGCCATGGCTCAGGAGATTCACACGAGAGGCTTGTTTGACCTGATGCCACTGCTCGGCGATGCTCTGGAAGCGGCCGGGTGCCAATCACCGGCACTCTTGGAACATTGCCGAGGCCCTGGCCCCCATGTGCGGGGGTGTTGGGCCATCAGTTTGATTTGCGGCGAATTGTGAAGTTTTGTAGGTCGCAGTCGAGGAGTCTTCGACGAGGCTCGACAGTGTATGGACCCAGCGATTAGCGATGTCGGAAGCGTTTGCGGCTGTGTCGGGCCTCGTCGCAAAGCCTCCTCGACCACGACCTACGAAACTGACCGATTGTAGGTCGCAGTCGAGGAGTCTTCGACGAGGCTCGACAAGGCTGGCTGGAACAGCGGTCAAGTCATTGCCGCTAGCGTCGGGCCTCGTCGCCAAGCCTCCTCGACCACGACCTACAGGATTTACGGGAACATGAAACCGGTGCCGACGAAGGTCGCGGCACCCACAGTGGCGCCGAAGAGCGAGATTTCTTCGGGGTAAAGGAAGTAGGGCACTGGGCTACCTGGCAGGCATTTGCCGGCACTCGTGTCGTAACGCTCACGCAAGTTCGATGCGAGGTGTGCCGGCCAGAGCAGCGTGTCCTTGTAGAAGAACGCCGTCGAGACGACGGGTTGGATGAACCCTAAGTCCCAGCCGTAACGCTCGGAGTTCAACTCTTCGAAGAGTAGCTTTCGTGTCACCACGTAACCAGGTTCCAGCTTCACTTGGATCGGTGGGTAGCCAGCGGTCTTCGGTACATAGGCCATGCCATCGCTCGGCAACTTGGCCGTTTCTGGAATGATGTAGTTCTTGGGGTCGAAGACGAATTCTTTCGTCTGGGACGACTCGCTCTTTTTGGCTTCGGAGATTTCCTTCATCATCCGCGCATCTAAGGCTGCATCGTTGTTGAACTCGAAGGCACGATCACGCGAGATCGGAAAGGCCACGGGGCTGGGTGCGGGGCGTTTCGGCGCTTCGGGTAGCTTTGGCGTTTCTGTCTTGGGAAGTGGAGCCGTTTTTGGGGTCTCTTGTTTCGTTGGTGTGGGCCGTGGGTTTGGCAACGGGGCGAGAACCGCGGGTGCAGTCTTGGGCGCTGGGTTCGTGACCGGCAAGCCCGGTGCGGTCCGCGGGCTTTCTTGGCCAGCGGGCTTGGTGAAAGTCATCGTCTTGGCTGGCAGAGGCTGTGCCAGCGGAGCGACTGGGATCGGCTGACCGAGGTTCGGTAAGCCGGTGCCACCCAAGACGGGTGGGGCATCGGCGGGCACAAGTTGTGGCCGTGGTGGGTTGGCAATCGGTGCCACGGGTGCTGGTGGAGTCGGGATTGCAGGTATAGGCAACGTCGGCGGTTGAGCACTCGCGATGCCAACGAGCAGCACTGCTCCGAGGCTAATCCCCATCCGAATGAGTGGATTGCGAAGCCGAGTAGTTCGGCGCTTCTTGTGTGATTGCGATGTCATGCGGGTGGCCTTCCTGCACCGATGCCCCACTGATCTGGATGAACCGCGCGGTGGTTCGCAGTTCCTCCAACGTCCTCGATCCGACGTATCCCATGCCAGCGCGTAAGCCGCCAACGAGTTGGAATACGAACGGCGCCAGTGGTCCCTTGAAAGGCACACGCCCTTCCACGCCCTCGGGGACTAACTTACCGTTGGTCCCCGGTGCGACTTTTTCGCCTTGTTGGTAACGGTCAGCACTCCCTGCCGCCATCGCCCCCAAGGAACCCATACCGCGGTAAGCTTTGAAGCTCCGCCCACGATACAAGATCAATTGCCCAGGGCTTTCCGCCAGCCCGGCAAACAGGCCACCGATCATGACGGAGTAAGCCCCCGCCGCGATGGCCTTGGTAATATCCCCGGAATACCGAACTCCCCCGTCCGCGATCAAGGGGATTCCGCTTCCTTTCAAGGCCCGCACGGCATTCGTGATCGCTGAAAGTTGGGGAACCCCCACTCCCGAGACGATCCGCGTCGTGCAAATCGAGCCTGGCCCGATGCCGACTTTCACCGCATCCGCCCCGGCATCCGCGAGGGCTTTCGCCCCTTCCACCGTGGCAATGTTGCCAGCGATGATGTCAATCTTGAAGCGGCGTTTGATCTCGCGCACCGTTTCGATGACATTCCGGCTATGCCCGTGGGCCGAATCCACGACCAGGACATCCACATCGGCTTTGATCAGGGACTCTGCCCGAGCGAAATCGTGAACGCCAATGGCCGCCCCGACACGCAACCGACCGCGGTAATCCTTGCAAGCAATCGGGAAGTTTTCGTTCTTCTCGATGTCCTTGATCGTGATTAACCCCTTCAGTCGGTATAGATCGTCCGTCAGCAGCAATTTCTCCACTTTATTTTTGAGAAGGATTAATTCTGCCTCCACGAGCGTGGTGGACTCGGGCGCGGTCACGAGGTTGTCTTTGGTCATCACCTCTTCGAGTTTTTGGTTGTAGTCCGTGAGAAACTTGAGGTCTCGCCGGGTGAGAATGCCCTTGAGGATCTTCTCTGGGCCAACGGTGATGGGCACGCCCGAGATGTGGTGCGTCTGCATCAGTTGACGAGCCTGGCCGACGGTCGCATCGGGGGGCAGCGTCAGAGGGTCGGTGATGATGCCGTTCTCGGAGCGCTTGACCTTGTCCACCTCGCGGGTCTGGGCTTCAACGGTGAGGTTCTTGTGGATAATCCCCATGCCCCCCTCGGAGGCCAAGGCAATCGCGAGTTCGCTTTCCGTGACGGTATCCATCGGCGAAGAGATGATCGGGATGTTGAGCCGGACGTTCCGGGTCAAAAACGTGCGGACGTCCACCTCGCGTGGAACGACTTCGCTATAGCCTGGCTCCAACAGAACATCATCGAAGGTGATCCCCTGGTAAGCGATGCGTTCCATCATGGCCGATGCCCTCCGCGTAATCCGAACGTGAAACTCTGGAATTTTTGCATTATAGGAAGCGATCCTTCAGGCATAGTCGGTAATCTGAAATGAACCAGAAAACAACGTGATCTTCCACTCCGAGGTCTACCACCGATGCTCCGCTTGGCTTTCACTCTTCTCCTAGTCATCGCCTCCCTGCAAACAGGGCTGACCCAGACGAACCCCTCTGATCTCTTGCCCAAACTACCGGGGCCATTCAACACCGCGACGGTCGTGAATGTCGAAGCGATTTTGCAGTCGCCACGGGGCAAGAAAGAAGGCTGGGACAAGCTCGAAGGGACGAACTACCTGGCAGGAGCTATCCCCGTAAACCCTGGCATCGAGCGCATTGTGGCCGTGACCGAACTGGCCCCCGGCCGTGGGCGTGGCGAGATGGCAGCGATCGTGCCGACCAAGATCCCCGTCAACATGGAAACGATCGCCAAATCCTTGCAAGCCAGCCCCGTGACCATCGGCCAAGAGCAGGCCATCGTCACCGCCACGGGGAGCTACTTACTCAAGATCGACGACAAAACCCTGGGACTCATGCGGACCACCCAGCGCCAAGATGTCAGCCGTTGGGTTCAAGCGAAACGCGAGAAGACCTTGCCGAAACCCAACCGTTATCTGAGTGGAGCCGTCGCGAGCGAAGGACGATCGAGCCACTTCTTCATCGCCGTTGATGTCGATGATCTCTTTGACAAAGAAGATGTCGTCCGGGCACTCGCGGTCAGTACCGTCCTGGATCAAGACAAAAAAGCCCGCGAAACGGTCACCAAGTTCCTGGCTTCCATGAAGGGCGTCCGGCTTTACGGCAACTTCACCGCGAATGGTACCGAACTCAAAATGGTGATGGATGGGACTCTACTGCCAACGGTCCCCGCGGAAGTTTACAAGGAAGTCGTGATCGAGTTGCTCGAAAATGCTCGAATCAGCTTCACCGACCTGCGGGCTTCAACCCCGAAGAACGAGCAAGACAACTTCAGCCTGACGTTGAAGATCAACGACGACGAACTGGGCTACCTCATGAGCCTGGTCTTACCACCCATCAGCGCGGACATTGAAGCCTCAAGCACCATCTCCGCCACCGCCGCCGGCCCAAACCGCGAGGCCACCATCAAGTACCTGACCAAAGTGAACGGCATCTTGGATGAGTTGAAAAAGAAGATCGAGAAAGCCAATGATTCGTACCAGACCGCCCTCTGGCACGAAACCGCCGTGCGGCAGATTCAAGCCATCTCGATCCTGGGCGTCGAGAAAGTGGTCGTCGAGTATGCCTTCGGCACCTGCGATGTGCTCCACTCGATCGCTGAATCGTTCCTGGGCACCCCAATCAAGCTCGCCACACTGCAAGGCGACGCTTACCTCATCACGCAACGTCAGCCGATGATGTTCTGGTCTCCCTTCGGCGGCATGCAGTGGAACCCCTGGGCCTACAGTTCGCCAAACGTCGCCACGAACCTCCCTGAGATTCGCCGCAAACAAGCCGACGCGATCCGCAAGGACACCGAAAGCCGCGTAAAGCTCTGGCAGATGATCGACAGCAAGCGAAGCGAGACCCTGAAAGCCGTCGGCAGCAACCCGAAATAGAGCTATCGCGTAGGTCGTAGTCGAGGAGGCTTTGCAGGCGTATTCCATGAGCGTAAGCTAGCCACGACTCGAGCTGCAAATCTCTAAGCCCGGAACATGCTACGAAGGCGATTGACTCGGCAAAATCAGGGCGGCTTCGGCGGTGAGGCCGGGGCCGAAGGCGAGCATCACGATCGGGCCAGGGGTTTGGCGAAGGCGGTCCCAGATGAACGCGACGGTTGGCGAGGACATATTGCCGTATGTCCACAGAGCAATCTTGGAAGCCTGCAGAGCCTCCGGTGGCAGATCGAGAGCTTGCTGAACGGCATCGAGGATGCGTGGACCACCCGGATGCACGGCCCAACCGGTGATGTCTGCCAGCGTCAGCGAGGAACGTGCGAGCCAATCGGACAACCAACCGCGAAGATGCGTGGCGATCGATTGCGACACACTTTTTGAAAGCGACATTTCAAAGCCAAAATCGCCGATGATCCAACCCATCTGTTCGGCGGTGTTTGGTAGCAACTGCGATGCGGTGCTCACCACCCGCCCCTGTTTCCCGGCGCGGTTCAGGACCATCGCCGCGGCCCCATCGGCGAACAGAGCATTGGCGACGAGTTGATCCATGGTCGGGCGGTAAGCATGGTGCAACGTGCAGAGTTCGACCGCGACCATCAAGACGTTCGCCTTCGGGTCTTGGGCCACGAGCGCCGATGCGACACGAAGCCCATTGATGAACCCGTGACAGCCCATGAAACCGACATGAACCCGCTCTGTGCTCGGTGGTAATCCCAAGGTTTCGATCAGATACCGATCGACGCCCGGAGCTGCGAAGCCGGTGCATGAGATGGTGACGAGGTGTGTGATTTCACTTGGTAAGCAAACCGAATCCTGGAGGGCACCCTCAGCCGCGACGAAAGCGAGTGGCCCGGCTTCTTCGGCATAAACACGCATCCGCTCTGCCGTACTCGGGCCATCGAGAGGGCCAGGGAGAAAGGGCGAACCGCTGGTTCGTGTGCCGTTGAGTAAGTCCTGGATGAAGTCTTCGCCTAAGACGGTGTGCCGAGAACCGACACCCGTGCGAGCATAGATGGCCTCCGCCCGGCTTGGCTCACACTCACGAGGTAAGCTCAACGCCAAGGCACCGCGTGCGGCTTCGCTTTGCTTGAATGAAGCCCCAGGCACGGCCCAACTGAATCCTGCGATTTGCATCAGAGACGCCTTTCTTCGGCCAGGGACCGAATCGGCGATTGGCCGAGAGCCATCAACCAGCCACCGAGTGCTGGGAACAGATTCACCAACCGCAAAGCCTGCTGACAGAAAACCGGCGACCGCAACGACTGAGTGAGTTGTCGGCAAATCATTCGGCGTGGCCCCAGGAGGCTTCGCAAGGTCGCGGCCCACGGGTACGGTTCGCCTCGAAGTTGCGCTTGGATGGCTGCGAGTGAAGCCGTCCCCGACGCGATGGCCCAGGTCATGCCTTCGCCCGTGAACGGCTCGACGTAACCTGCAGCATCGCCGACCGCGAGCCAACCCGGCCCACTCACGCGGTCTGGTCGGCGGGTCAGGGCCGGGGTGCCTCGCCAGGTCGCGGAACGCAACTCCGGCCAGGCTTCGCCTGAGGCTTCTTCCGCGATCATGACCGTCACCTCGGCGAGTGACTTCGTCCGTAGGAACTCGGGTTGAATCGCTGCCGCGACGTCGACTGTGCCGTTTGGTAAGCACACCAAGCCGACGTAACCGGCCTTGGCTGACAGCATCCGGACTTGACCCATCGGGACGCGTTCTGAGCGAATCGTCGCTCCCGCACCGATGAGAGAAGCTTCGGAGATTGTCGCTTTCTGCCCCGTGAGCCGGGCGATGGTGCTGCCATTCAAACCATCCGCGACGACGAGCACCTCCGGACGCACGGTCCACTCGGCTTCACTCTGTTGCAGTGAAATCGAGCCATTGGGTTGGTAAGTCGCCCGCGTCTCGGGGAGAAATGTGGCTCCCGCGGCGATGGCCTTTGCGATCAGGTGATGGTCCAAGGTCTCGCGGGAGATGACGACGCCCGTCATCGGCACACGTCCCTTTCGCCCGCCGAACTCCAGTTGCGATTCACGTAACGGTGTGACGTCATCAGGGGTCAGGCCAGCACTCAGGCCCAGGCGTTCGAGCAGTTCCCAGCCAGCCCCATGAAGGCAGCAGCCGCAGATCTTGTGGCGGGGAAATCGTGCCCCATCGACGAGTAATGTCGGGATACCTGCCGAGGCCGAACGAAATGCGGCCACCGACCCCGCGGGGCCGGCTCCGATGATGACGACCGGCCACTCGCGCTTCATGATCGCTCCCAGGTCAGCAACATTCGAGCCGGGAATTGCGATCGGACTTGGTACTTCTGCCAACCGAGTTTCTCGACGATCTGGGTCAACTCGGCCCGGGTCAGTGCTGCTCGAACCGAGACAGGGCCATCAAAATGCACCACCGGCGAACGGGTCACCAATCGGCACGCGAGCCAAACGTTGATGAGGTTCCAATGGCTCCGCACGAGGTCATTGACCACAAGACCAACTCGCGCGGCATTCGCCATGTTGTTGAGAAGTTTTGAGATGTCCGTAACCGAGAGGTGATGGCAAAAGAGCGAACAGGTGAGATAATCGAAAGTCGTCGGCAACGTGTCGCTCAAGGCATCGCAGCGGAAGAACTCTGCGTCGATCCCACGCTGAGACGCCTGGAAGCGGGCCTCAGCTAAGGCCACTTCACTGAGATCGCAACCCGCGCCAACGAGAGGATACCGCCATTTTCGAGAAGCCTGCAAGAGGCCGAGGAGGCCATCGCCTGAGCCGGTGGCGATGTCCAAGATGCGGAGCGGTCGAGCCTGTTTCTCGCTGGCTTGTCGCAAGAAGCGAGTCATCGACCGGCTTCCCCAGGAAAGGGAATTCAGTCGACGCAACCCGAGGAGTGCTTGCCGATGGAGACCCGGATCGAGGTCCGGGTCGTCCATGCGTTCAGAAGTGAGTGTTCGCAACATACCTACCCATTGTAGGCAATCCGCTGAGCCGCGGTACTTCCGGACCAGCGGCTTCGGTCCAGAACTGCCTGTAGATCACCCGTTGAGCAACTGCCGGAGCACATACGGCAGGATGCCGCCGTGTTGGTAGTAGAGGCCTTCTTGTGGGGTGTCGATGCGGCAGAGGGCTTGGAAGGTTTTCTTGGTGCCATCGGCTTTGGTGGCAGTGACAGTCAGGAGTTTTGATTGGGCAAAGTTGGACTTCAGACCTTCGACGAGGCCTGCGAGGTCGAAGGTCTCTTCACCGGTCAGGCCAAGGCTTGTGGCACTTTCGCCAGGTTGGAACTGCAACGGCACGACACCCATACCGACGAGGTTCGAGCGGTGGATCCGTTCGAAGCTCTCCGCGATCACGGCTTTGACGCCGAGAAGCCGCGTGCCCTTCGCGGCCCAGTCACGTGAGGAACCGGAGCCGTATTCCGTGCCACCAATGACGATGAGTGGTGTGCCGGCTTTTTGGTAGGCCATCGAGGCATCGAAGATCGACATCTGCTCGCCCGTCGGCAGGTACTTGGTGAAGCCCCCTTCGACGTTTTGCAAGAGCATATTCTTGAGCCGCACGTTGGCAAAGGTGCCACGCATCATGACGTCATGATGGCCACGACGTGCACCGTACTGGTTGAAGTCTTTTTGCTCAACGCCGCGATCCATGAGGTACTTGGCAGCCGGGCTGGTCTTCGAGATGTTCCCGGCAGGAGAGATGTGGTCAGTCGTGATGCTGTTGCCCAGCAAGGCAAGCACCTTAGCCCCGGTGATCTCCGTGACGGCTGGTGGGGTCTTGGTCATGCCGTCGAAGTAGGGTGGGTTGGCGATGTATGTGGACTTCGGCTCCCAGGAGTAGAGGCTGCCGGTTGGCACTTTCAGGGCTTTCCAGTGCTCGTCGCCTGCGAAGACTTCGCTGTAAATCCGCTCGAAGGCTTCGCGGGTAATGCTCGACCCCACGACACTGCTGACTTCCTCTTGCGTCGGCCAAATGTCTTTCAGGAAGACGTCCTTACCGGTGGCATCTTGGCCAACGGCTTCCTTGTCCCAGTCGATGTCCACCCGGCCTGCGAGGGCGTAGGCGACGACGAGCGGCGGGGACGCGAGATAATTCGCCCGGACATCGGCATGGACGCGGCCTTCGAAGTTCCGGTTGCCGGATAGCACCGCCGAGACGACGAGAGCATTCGTGGTGATCTCTTTGGTAAACGCCTCCGGCAGTGGGCCGGAGTTGCCAATGCAGGTGGTGCAGCCGTAGCCAACGACATGGAATCGCAGCTTTTCGAGTTCAGGAAGCAAGTTCGAAGTCGAGAGGTAATCGGTGACGGCTTTGGAGCCAGGGGCCAAGCTGGTCTTGACCCAAGGCTTCGAAGTCAGGCCCCGAGCTGCGGCCTTCTTCGCCAGGATACCAGCGGCCACCATGACGTAAGGGTTCGAGGTGTTCGTGCAACTCGTGATCGCGGCAATGACGACCGAGCCATCTTTCAATTCCGTCGCACCCGTTGGCTCGGGGCTGGTCGCTGCGGACATATTCAGGCTGACTTTGGCCTTGGCGGCGGCGGCCAGGGCGGCTTCCTTCAGCTTGGGCAGGTTGGTGCTGAAGTTGGCTTTCATGTCCTTCAAAGCGACACGGTCTTGTGGGCGGCTTGGCCCAGCGAGGCTTGGCTCGACCGTCGAGAGGTCCAGGGACAACACGTCGGTGTAAGTCGCTTCGGGGAAGCCGACGGAGTGGAACAGCCCCTGGGCTTTGTAGTAGGCTTCGACGAGGGCGATTTGCTCTTCGCTGCGGCCCGTCGTGCGGAGGTAGTTGAGCGTCTCGACGTCCACGGGGAAGATGCCGCAGGTCGCACCATACTCGGGGGCCATGTTGGCGATCGTGGCGCGGTCTGCGAGGGGCAGGGCGGCAAGGCCATCGCCGAAGAACTCGACGAACTTGCCGACGACGCCCTTCTTGCGAAGCATCTGGGTGACCGTGAGGACCAAGTCCGTCGCGGTCGTGCCTTCCTTCAATTTGCCGAAAAGTTTAAAACCCACGACTTGCGGGATGAGCATACTGACGGGTTGCCCCAGCATCGCGGCTTCCGCTTCGATCCCACCGACGCCCCACCCCAAGACACCCAGGCCGTTGATCATGGTGGTGTGCGAATCGGTGCCCACGAGGGTATCGGGGTACGCGACACCTTTGTCATCGACGAACGTCACGCGAGCCAGGTACTCCAAATTGACCTGGTGGACAATTCCCGTTTCCGGCGGCACGACTTTGAAGTTGCGGAACGCATTCTGGCCCCAACGCAGGAACACGTAACGCTCTTGATTGCGTTCGTACTCCAGGCGAGTGTTGTTCTCGAAGGCGACTTTCGTCCCCGATTCATCGACTTGTACGGAGTGGTCAATCACCAGTTCGCAGGGCACGAGCGGGTTAATCTTTGCGGGGTCACCGCCCAAACGTTGGATGCCGTCCCGCATGGCGGCCAAGTCCACGACACAGGGCACACCCGTGAAGTCTTGCAGCAATACGCGAGCTGGGCTGAAGCCAATCTCCGAGTCCGGCTCGGCGGTCGCGTTCCAGTTGGCGATGTTCTCGATGTCTTTGGGGAAGACCGAAAGCCCGTTCTCGTTCCGGAGAAGGTTTTCGAGAAGAATCTTCAGCGAAAACGGCAACGCCTTCGCCGCCGGAAACTTGGCCATAATGGGGGCCAAGCTGTAATAGGTGTAGCTCTTCGAGCCGACGGTGAGGGTGCTTTTCGTGCCGAAACTGTTCGCAGACATGTCAATGGCCTTGTGTAGGGGATCGTACTCCACCATCTTAGAGCGCCCCACCCTTCGGTAACAACTACCCGACCCCTCGGATCCTCTCACTGAGCTTGACGAATTCGTGAAGTTCATGGAAAATTCAGACGCCACAACGAACGGAACCCTCACAAGATCGTCTGTAATGTGGTATCTCACCCAACACGAGAGTGCAAAATGCTCACGCCCCGATTCCGCCTTGGCCAGGACAACTTCACTCTGGAAGCCCGCGAAGTTTTGACATCGATAGTACCGAGTTTTAGTTCCTTTGTTTTGGCTGCCACGGAAGCCAAGATTGATGCCGAAGCCACTTCTTCTGGGCAGGTACTGGTCTTGAACAACCCCAGCCAGTTCCCCTCATCGAAAACGATCGACAACCTTACTCTGCAACGTTTCTTCTCGTCAGGCAAACTCGATAACACTTACGGCAACGGCGGGATTCTAAACCTGACTCCGCTGTTGAAATCAGCGTGGGGAATACCTCAGGATGGGCAAGAAGTGGGTGTCGTCATTTCCGGGCGACCCATGAATGCCCCCACTTCAGAACTCATCGTTGGCCCGGAGGGTAAATGGTATCTGGCTGTCTCAACAAGCTTCAATGTGATCAAAGATCCGGTTCTTCCACCTACGGAACCAGAGGGTGGATACACCCTGACCCCTACTTGGTATGCGAATGCAGGCCAGTACAAGAACGCGATTGTTCGTTTCAACTCTGACGGGACACTCGACGACAGCTACGGCCAAAATGGGATCGCCGTTCGAGAAACGGATCTCGACTTCGCAACTTGGAAGGTCACGGACATCAAATTCGGCCCTGATGGTTCTGCCTACTTGCAAACTTTCTTCGAAACGGAAGTTACGTATTCAATACCAAATCAACAACCCTTCGAAACCAAAGTCAGTTCGATGATTCAAAAGCTGTTGCCGAACGGCTCACCAGACCTTAGCTTTGGTGAACAGAGCTATCTTCAAGCTGTGGGCGAAATTACGGATTTTGGATATGGTCGAAGAAGTGCTGACTTGCTCCATGTTTTTGATGATGGTTCGATGCTCTTGGGTGGGAGTCGTGAGGTGAAGATCGGTATCGACCCCAAATCTCAGCAGAGTCTGACCAAGAGTGTCCCTTATACCTTTAAGGTCAATGTCCAGGGCCAACTGGACACTTCCTACGGCAACCAGGGCCACGGAGAGTTTCCTGCAGAATTCAGTCGTGACTTCAGCAACGTCACGCTCACAGCCCTGAAGGATGGCACCGTGCTCGCGAGAGCGTCCGTGTCGAAACTCGTCTTGGATAGTACCAACACCAGCGATCAGATTGTCACCAAACTCTTCCCGAATGGTCAACTGGACACGAACTTCGGCACCAATGGCATCGTCTCCATCAACTCTCCGTACTTTGAGTACTCGAATCTGCAGTTTTTCGCTGATCCCAAGGGCGACTATCTCGTCGTCGGCTCCACAGGCGGGCGGATTGTCATCCAGAAACTGACCACTCGTGGTGCGACCGACACGACCTTCGGGCAGGGCGGTTTCACTGTCCTTCAAGGCCCGATTCGCTACACCTCAGGCCCGATCACCGATCAACCCCGTGGTGTTGGACCTGATGGCCGGTACACCGACTTTTCCCTGGATGACCAGGGGCGATTGATGGCTTCTGGTGTGCAGGTCAATCTCATGGGTAAGACAACCTCGGCTGTCTTGACCCAGATCGACTTGAACGTTCCGACTCGGGTACTCCCACCTTTGCCGCCAGACCTTGGTGGCCGACGCTCGTTCGGCCGAACGCCGTTGCACCCGCCGATGGGTGATCCCGCCCAAGAAGGCGGCAGCCCAAGCCGGATCCGCTACGAACACAAAGGAGAGGCGAAAGAGTTCCAACCCTACGAATCGAGTTACGCGGGTGGGTTGATCACACTGAGCGAAGACCTCGATGGTGATGGTGTCCAAGAGATCGTCGTGTCACCAGATGTTGGTGGGTCGTCACGCATTCAGGTCTACAAGATGGTTGAAGGCGAACTCCAGCTGATGGCGAACTTCTTCGGTATTGAAGATCCTGGCTTCCGTGGCGGTTCACGGATCGCCCTCTCGGACCTGAATGAAGATGGCAAGCTGGACCTCATCGTCAGTGCTGGCCCAGGTGGAGGACCGCGAATCGCCATTTACGATGGCACGACTCTCGTCCCCGGCACGACCCCACGCAAACTGATGAGCGACTTCTTTGCCTACGTCGGCGACGACAATAACCAGCTCACCAACGGCGTCAGCATCGCGGCTCATGATTTTGATAACGACAAAGTTCGAGATCTCTTCATCGGTGCGGGGCCAGGAGGTGGCCCTCGGCTGACAGTGCTGAGCGGGAAAACGCTCTTCCAAGAAGGTGCTGATCAAGCCCGCAGAAATCCGCTCGATGACCGCTTCATCGGTGACCCCAACGACCGCCAAGGAGTCTTCGTTTACGCCGAATCATTTGCAGCGTTTGCCACCAACCGGCTTACGGGAGAGCAAGAGCGGTTCTACCGACTAGGTGTCGACTAACCTGAACTGACAACGCGCATCTGAAAGCCCCATCGATCGATGGGGCTTTCGTCATTGACGCGACCAATTTGGCCGAACCGCCCACCGCGCGCGAAGGGCTTCGCATCTGGTGGTCAGCTTCTTCTCTTCGAGGTCGTCTCGATACAATGGCCTTTTTGATTGGAGGCATGAAAGTGGCGGAGACAGTGGCATTCCTGACTCGTGCAACCTTGCTCGGTGCGAGCAGCTTTACGGTCATGGCTGGGGCGATCGTGGCGCCAGGCTTGCCGCAGTTGTCGGTGCTGTTTCACGAGCAAGGCCGTGATGGCGATTTCCTGGCGAAGCTCGTCTTGAGCTTTCCCGCTCTCGCCATCGCTATCTGCTCGCCGATCTCGGGTTGGTTTGTCGATCGCTTCGGTTCGAAGCCACTGATGCTCGCCGGGTTAATGCTCTATGCCATCGCCGGGACGACCGGGCTTTACCTCACCGATGCCTACTGCATCCTCGCTGGGCGACTCGCTCTTGGCCTCGCTGTGGCCATGGTGATGACCAGCACCACGACACTGATCACGGGCTACTTCCACGGCACTGAACGTGGCCGATTCCTTGGCTTGCAAGCCACCGCGATGGCTCTCGGTGGGGTTGTGTTCTTGCCACTCGGCGGGGTCTTGGCGCAGAGCTTTGATTGGCGAACTCCATTCGTGTTGTACCTCTTGAGTTTACCGGTGCTTATGCTGGCGATTCGCACGATCCATGAACCAGAACACACTCACGCACCGTTGCCCGGAGAACCGCCTGTGCCACCTACGGGAGAGTACCCACTCTTGATCTCCTGGCGTAGCGTCGTGCTGATCCTGGCGATTGCTTTCGTCGGCATGGTGGTTTTTTACCTCGGTCCACCACAACTGCCGTTCTACATGAAGGAACGCTACTCCGCTGGACCTCGGCTGGCGTCCTTGTCTGTGGCCATGATCACGCTTTGTGCCGCGATTACGAGCATGCAGTTCGGCCGATTGCTTCGTCGATACGGACCTCAGCCGCTGGTCATCGCGTTCTTTGTGTTGTTGGGCATGGGCTTCGTGATCGTCGGAGTGGCCAGCGAACAATGGCTCGTTTGGGTCGGGTTGATGGTGGCCGGTTTGGGTGGGGGACTGTTTACCCCGAGCCTCAGTAACTGGCTTGTGCGAATCGCTCCTCCTCAGGCTCGTGGTCGGCTGACCGGGGCACTGATCAGCGCCATCTTCGCCGGTCAGTTCCTCTCGCCGTTCATAGTCCTGCCATTGACGATGCAAGGTGGAGCGGCCTTAGCCTTCGAAGTCTGCGGTGGCGGCCTGGCAGCTTTGGGGATCGTTTACATGCTGACGCGCTCAGTTGCTTCCATGCGCCGACGTCAACGTCTTCAGCTTGCTTAACCCTTGGCGACTCTCGGCAGGCGCGGACTGTCCGTCACACGACTGCTGGACAAGCTGATCATGGATCCCGTTCGGCACGATTTCGTGATGGCTAGCCGGGGGCTGTATAATGGGGTTTTGAATCGATCTCTCCCAGATAGGCGGTTAGGCCAGCATGTTAGTTGTGATGAAACCGGAAGCGAGTCCCGCGGAGATTGAGCGGGTCGTTGAGACCATCCGAAACCTTGGCCTGACACCACACCCCCTGCCTGGTGCCACCCGCACCGCCATCGGCATGACGGGCAACACTGCGGCGGTCGACAAAGCCCGATTTGAAGTGCTGGCGGGAGTCGAGGAGGCGATCCGCGTGACCAAGCCCTTCAAGCTCGCCTCGCGCGAGATGCACCGAGAAGACACATCGATCTCGACCCGCCACGGCAGTTTGGGGTCCAAGAGCTTTACGGTCATCGCGGGGCCATGCTCGGTCGAAAGTGAAGGGATGATTCTCGAAGTCGCAGCCCACTTGATGAGCCGTGGTGTCAAGTTCCTCAGAGCTGGAGCCTTCAAACCACGCACGAGTCCGTATGCCTTCCAAGGCATGGGCCTAGAGGGCTTAAAAATCCTGCAGAAAGCCCGTGAGCAGACGGGCATTGGCATCGTCACCGAACTCATGGATGTCGAGCACGCCGCCGCGGTCGAGGACGCCTCGGACATCATCCAGATCGGCACGCGGAACATGCAGAACTTCAGCTTGCTGAAGCGCGTCGGCAAGTGCCGCAAGCCAGTGCTGTTGAAGCGTGGCATGAGCGCGACGCTCGAAGAATGGCTCATGGCCGCAGAGTACATCATGGCCGGTGGCAACTACGACGTCATCCTGTGCGAACGCGGCGTCCGGACCTTTTCAGACCATAGCCGCAACACACTCGATCTGTCCGTGATTCCACCCGCGAAGGCGTTGTCCCACTTACCGATTTTCGTGGACCCAAGCCACGGCACGGGCAAGCGGGCTTACGTCCCGGCCATGAGCTTGGCCGCTCTTGCGGCAGGTGCTGACGGCTTGCTCATCGAAGCCCACCCGACGCCGGACCAAGCGATGTCCGATGGGGCTCAATCGCTCGATTACCCAGCCCTCGACAAGCTCCTGGCCCAACTCCGCCAACTGGCTCCGGCGTTTGGCCGCGTGATGGAGTAGAGCCGTGCCCGAGGAAGCCGCCCCCACCTTCGACCGCTCAACCGCCTTCCACGAAGCTGGGCACGCGGTCGTGGCCTTGGCCCTCGATCGCCCTGTCCACAAAGTCACGATCCTGCCGAAGGCCGAACGCCTCGGAGCGTGCGAGTTCCGCAAAGGGGTGCAACGCCCCTCGGACGACTGGATCGAGAACTCCATCCTCATCGCACTCGCCGGCATGGTCTCGGAAGCCCGTGTCACGGGGCAGTACTGCCTGCGGGGTGCGAGCCAAGATCTGGCCACTGTGCGTAAACTCGCCCTCTTACGAGCCAGTGACCGTGCCGTCGAGAGGCTCGAACGGCGAATGTTGTCGAAGACTGAAAACATGCTGAATGACGATGCCTTATGGCGAGCCGTGGAGCTGATCGCGGAGGAGCTATTAAAACTTGGCCACATCAGTGGCCGTGCCGCCCGCCACTTCTACGAACAAGCCCTCAAGGAGTTCGAGTGATGTTCTTCCCCCTACTTCTCGCGACGACCCTGAGCCTCTCAAAAGCCCCACTCCCCGAGAAGTGGCACGGCACCTGGACCGGCCCGATGACCGTGGTGAACAACAGCCCCAAAGCTGAGCAAGTGCCCGTGACACTCAAGATCGAGCGCCTCAACGGTGGCGCTGTCTCCTGGGTCATCACGTACAACCCCGGGCCGAAAGCGATCGTCAAAGACTACAAGCTCCTGCCCATCGCCAACAAACCTGGTTACTTTGAAATCGACGAGCAAAACGGCATCCGCCTGCCGTGCCGCATGGTGAGGAATGTGCTTTACAGCCAATTCTCGCTGGGGGACATTTCCCTGACCGCTCGGTACGAACTCCGTGGCGAAGAGCTGCTGATGGAAGTGACTTCCGCGAAGCCCAGCCCGGAAAAGACGGGCGGTGACAAAGTCCAGCCGTATCTTTACTTTGGAATTCAATCCGCGGCGCTGAAGAAGAATTAGCGACTTTTACCGAGAGACGATGATGAAGCAACTGCTCAAAAACGCCATGTACTCGCTGGCCCCTCAATGGACGGCAAGTTTCATGGCCGCACGTGCACGAGCGCACTCTCACCGAGTGATCGCTCAGTGGGGCTGCCTACCTCTCAATAAACAGCTCACAGAAAAACTCGGTCATCAAGTTTTGGAAGGTCCATTTGCCGGAATGACTATGACCCCGATGACTCATTGCGAGCAACTGGGCCCATTCCTGTTGGGAGTCTACGAAAGCGAGCTTGAACCTGCTTGGGAAAAGGTACTTCGTCGCGACTACCGGACGATTATTGATGTCGGTTCGAAGTTCGGATACTATGCTGTTGGTCTGGCTCGACGATACCCTAACGCCAGAGTGTTAGCGTACGACATCGACCCTTGGGCGAAACAAGCCACGATGGAGATGTCGAGTGTCAACGGAACAACCAACCTTGAGGTCCGTGGATTTTGCTCAACTGAAAGCCTCGGCGAGATGGATTTGAACGGGAGTTTGATCCTATCCGATTGCGAAGGATACGAACTCAACCTATTTCAAGAACGCGTCATCCCAAAGTTAAAAGACGCGACGCTCATCATCGAAACACACGACTGCATCATCCCGAGAGTTTCACACACACTGCAAGAACGTTTCTCGGGGACTCACGACGTTCAGGTTTTCGGCAACCCAATCCACCGAAGAAAAACCTCCGCTGATTTGAGCTTCGTCAAGCCAGAACTGATGCATCTCGCTGAGCATGAAGTGCGCCCAGAACAAGAGTGGTTGTTGTGCTTACCTCGATCGAGATCGTAGCCTCAATTAGTCCGTGAGTGGGCTTGGCCCGTGGCCGCTGACGCTGCCGGTGTGGTGCATCGATTCGCCTGTCTTGGATGGCGGGAGGATGATCGGCTTGATCTCGCCGGTGGCGAGGTCCACGGTGATGCAGGTCTTGGGGTTCGCGCGAAAGAGCGCACCCGGGTTGGCCACAAGCGTTCGGCCGGTGCGGTGCTGTTCCCGAACGTGAGTGTGGCCGTAAAACACGTAGTCAAAGTAGTCGGCGTTTTCGAGTTGGTAGAGTTGATGCCGCTCGTGGCTGTGAACCCACGCAACTCGCTTGCCAGCCAGTTCAATCGCGCCGAAAGAATCGTACCAAGTGCCGCCGATGGCTTTGATCGCCGCGGCCAGGCGGAGTTTGTCTTTGTCCCAGTTTCCGAATACGAAATGGGTCGGGATGCTGTGGAACGCGGAGACGGTATCTGGTGATTCAATGTCGCCACAATGCAGGATCATCTCGACCCGCTGCTCGGCAAGCATACGCACGGCTTCAGCGATTGCTTCCAGCCGATCGTGTGTATCGCTGACGATCCCAATCCTCATCGTGACCTCGGCCCGGAAGACCCGCACTTCTAAAGATCATAACAGACCTTACCCCTCACGGGAATGCCGAGGACAGAATGTTTAGTCGAGTGAAGTCGGTTCGCTCCAGCGCTTCAGTAACTGATGCGGGACTCCAAGCTGATCTGCGACTCGTCCAACGATAAAATCGACCATTTCCGATACATTTTTCGGCTGGGTGTAAAACCCTGGCATGGCGGGCAGAATCACGGCTCCGGCTTCACAGGCAGCCGTGAGATTTCGCAGTTGAATGAGACCCAGTGGTGATTCTCGTGGGATCAGAACGAGTTTGCGACGCTCCTTCAAATGGACATCCGCTGCTCGGTGAATCAGATTTTCCGAGATCCCATGAGCAATCGCCGCGACCGTACCCATGCTACACGGACATACGGCCATCCCGCCTGTGAGGAATGAGCCGCTGGCGATCCCGGCTTGGAAATTGCGAAAATGATGATACTTCAGTAATCCCAGATCAAGATCCTTGGCGACGTCTCCAAGCAAATCGCTCGGGCGAAAATGGGTCTCTTCCAACCGGACGATCCGGTTCATTTCCGTGGCCAGCACTTCGGTCGCCGCGGGGCTGATGACGAGGTGAACCGTCCTGCCCGCACGCAGCAGAACCTCAATCAGCCTCACACCGTATGGAGCACCACTCGCCCCCGTAATCGCTACGACTAGATCATTCGCGGCCATAACAGTCCTGTCTGAGTCCAGAAATTCGCCTATCTATAGACCGTGACGCAGGCGATTTCATCACGAACTCCGAGGGAACCTCGTTGCCATCTTTGCTCACGATCCTAATGCTCATGCTTCAAGCTCCTCCGGAGACGAACTGGCGATTCGACGAGGTCCGGTTGCGCAATGGCGCGACGTTTCGTGGGCTGATTCTCCAGGAAGCCACGGAGGTGGTCGTTTTCCAGGTGGTCTTCCGCCAGCCAGGCCGCCCGACGATGACACTTCGCACCACCTTCAATCGCCGCGAGATTGACAACGTGACGAAGTTGAAAGACCCTGAGCGGGCGGCTTTGAAAGACAAGCTCGCCGAACTCGATCAATCCGGTGATGGCGAACGCCGGCGCATGGAAGCCCTCGAACTGACCAGAGTTCCGTGGCTGGGTCAAGCGAATGCGGCTTGGCAGTATCGCTCGGAACGCTTCGTGTTAATCTCGGGCACTTCCGAAGAACTGACACGCCGTGTGGCCGTGCGGCTGGAGCAACTTCATGCGGTGTTCGTGAGGTACTTCCCTTCGAAAAACGCGAACGCCAAGCCGATAACCATCCAACTTGCGGGCCGAATTGAAGACTACCGCCAGTTGCTTGGGCCGAACCTGAGTCAGGTGCAGAATCCGGCAATCTACGACCCTGCCGCTCATCGCATCGTCTGCGGAACGGACCTGCGTAAACTCAGCGACGACATCCAAGCCGCGAAGGCCAAGCACAAGAGTGAGCGGGAGAAACTCGACCAATACGAAGCGGACATTCGCCTGCTTTACAAGCAATCCAAGCCCGAACTCGAACGCTACTTGAGCCTCGTGAGCAAGGAACGCGAACGCCTGCGGACGGCCGACCGGGCCAACGACACCGCCTTCCAACGGAGCACGGAGCGGCTCTTTGCCCTGGTCTACCACGAGACTTTCCACGCCTACCTCGCGGAGCATGTTTATCCCGGCCAAACGACCTTGCCACGTTGGGTGAACGAAGGCCTGGCTCAAGTCTACGAAACCGCTGTCGTTGAAGCCGGGGAGCTTCGGGTCGGGCATCCGGATGCCACCCGGCTCGCGGAGTTCCAGAAGCTGATCCAGAAAACAGATGCTCCCAAACTCGCGGACTTACTGCGTGCCAAGCCCGACGAATTTCTCGCGGGGCACGCCAGCCAGAAAGCCGCTTCGAGTCAGAAATACCTGATGGCCTGGGCCGTGATGTATTACCTGATGTTCGAGCGAGGCCTGGTTGGTGGCCCGGAGTTTGAAGCCTTTGTCACAGTCTCCGGCGAGCCACTCGCAGGCTTCACCCGCTGGACGAACCAAGAGATCGACACCTTCGAAAAGCAAATGCTTGACTACTTCACACGACTCAAACACGACGGCCTGTTGACACCAAAAAAATGATCTCCGTGGTGAAACCATTTTTCACCACGGAGATCGTCGATAAGACCCAGCCTCGCTGACGAATGCCTTACGGCTTGGCCGGTGCTGGGGTCACAGGCGTTGTTGGCGTTCCGGCGGGTGCCGTGGTCGCGGGTGTTGGTGTGATGGAAATCTGCGATTTTGGCTTCATCTGAGAGACGACTGCCGTGCGGAGTTGCATGGCGTAAACCACTTGGACGTCGCCTTTCACGGCCTCGAACTTCTTCGCTTGGCCAGGCTTCCGCTCGGTGATCAAGATCAAGTGTTGGCCGAATTCCGTTTCGACGATCTCCGTCATCTGGTGGACTTGCGTCTTGAACGCGGCTTCGGCGAAAGGCTCGACCATCGCCCCGACGCGGGGGAAGTATTGAAGATCGCCACCGTTGTTCTTCGATGGGCAGGCCGAGTGCTCTTTGGCGTAAGCTGAGAAGAGTTCATCGACACGCTTGGCCTTCGCTTGCTCTTTGGCCAAGGCGTCGCCTTGGGCGGCAGCGGCGGCCTTGTCCCCTTCGGCGATCATCGTCGACCGCATACCGCCCAGTTTGGTTCTCGCTTCGGCGATCTTGGTGGCATCGGTGCCAGGCGTAATCAGGATATGCTTCGCGCGAACGAGTGCACCATCGAAAAGGTCGGGGCGTTTTTCGAAGAAGCCTTGGAGGGCTTGATCGGTGCCTTGTTGCTTGAGGAACTTGTCCCACTTCATCTGGGCCGCGGCCTCGACGCGGAACTCCGCTTCTGTGAGCATCATCGCTTCGAGTTCTTTGGCGTAATCCTTGTTGGTCTTCTTCAATTCCGCCTTCAACTCTTCGAGGAGCTTATCGACTTCGGTTGGGGTGACTTCGATCTTCAAAGCGACCAGGTATTGGTCGATCAACATGTTCTCGATCAGGTGATTGAGGATTTCCTTGCGAGCCACAGCGTGCTCTTCGAGCGGGAACTGACGCAAAGCGCGCCAGACAGCGACTTCGGGAATCTGTTGGTTGTTGACCGTCGCGGCAACGCCAGTGGGGCGCTCGACAGGCTTGGTTGGAATCATCGGAGCTGGTGCAGCACCCACAGGTGGAGGCAGGATCGGCGCTGGAGCCGGGGCAGGCGCTGGAGCGGGTGCAGGAACTGGGGCAGGGGCAGGCGCTGGTGCTTGGGCAAAGGCCGCGCCGCTGACCACGGAAGACAAAAGCAGTGCCGCAGCGCGGCGCGAGATCAGACGCATCGGGTCCGTCCTTTGAGAGAAACCCCCAGCTTCTTGCCGGGTATCTGGCCAATAGAGGCCGGACAATACCAACCCATTCTCCCCGCGCCGAGACCAATTTTCACATTCAGATGGCCTCGATCGGCTTTTTCTCGGTTCTTGGGTAGAGATGGTGGAGGTCGCGGCCTAAACTGGTGTATCCCTCGCACAGTGGCACAATGGTCATGGATCGTTCCAAATCGAGTTCGGCGAAAAAGTTGTCTCTCCCGTTGTGGAAAGAGCAGTACGCAGCCCCATTTGCCCCCACGACGGCGGCCGAGATGGCGGAAATGGGCTGGGACGCGGTCGATGTCGTCTTCGTCACCGGGGATGCCTACATCGATCACCCGAGTTTTGCGATGGCGATCTTGCACCGTGCCCTCGAACGAGCGGGTTTTCGCGTGGCGATTCTGAGCCAGCCGGCCTGGAAGACCGTAGAGCCGTGGCGGCAGTTTGGTAAACCCCGGCTGTTCTTCGCCGTAAGTGCGGGGAACATGGATTCCATGATCAACCACTACACCGCCAACAAGAAAGTCCGCAACGACGACGCCTACTCCCCCGGTGGACGCATCGGTTTGCGCCCGGATCGCGCGACTCTCGTATACACGCAGCGCTGCCGGGAGGCGTTCTCTGGGGTCCCAGTCATCGCGGGCGGGGTCGAGGCGAGCCTTCGGCGACTCGGGCATTACGATTACTGGTCCGACACGGTTAAGCGGTCGATTCTGCTCGACTCGAAGGCGGATTTGGTCGTCTACGGTATGGGCGAAAAGAACATCGCCGAGATTGCCCGGCGATTCGCGGCAGGCCAGACGGTCAAGGACTTGCGTGACCTCCGGGGCGTGACCTATGCCATGGGCGCCGCCGAGTCCCCGGCGCCGGATCAGCTCGCGGCCGTATTGCCCGCCGTCGAGGCGCCGCCCGAATCGCATTACACTCGGGCCGATGGCACCGTCTGGACGCCTGAAACGATCGTCATCCCGAGTTTTGAAGAGATCAAGACCGACAAAATGGCCTTCGCCGAGGCCACCCGGCTCATCCACTCGCACACGAACCCCTTCAATGCCGCGACCCTCGTGCAATACCACGAACGGCAAGCGATCGTCCAGAACCCGCCGGCCTTCCCGCTGACACAAGCCGAGATGGACGAGATGTACGACTTGCCGTACACCCGGCGTCCGCACCCGAGCTACACCGAGCCGATCCCGGCTCACCAGATGATCAAGGATTCCGTCACGATCATGCGTGGCTGCTTCGGCGGCTGCACGTTCTGCTCGATCACCGCCCACCAGGGGCGGATCATTCAAAGCCGGTCGGAAGAGTCGGTGATGCGCGAAGTCGAGAAGCTGGCCGCGGACCCCGAGTTCAAAGGCACCATCTCGGACATCGGCGGAGCGACCGCGAACATGTACACGATGCGTTGCACCCGGCCTGATGTCGAGGCGAAATGCAAGCGGCTCTCGTGCGTCAACCCGACCATCTGCAAGCTTCTCGGCACCGATCATGGCCGCTTGATCGACCTCATGAAAAACGTCCGTGAAGTCGACGGTATCAAGTTTGTCCGCGTCTCGTCCGGCATCCGCATGGACCTCGCCCAGCTAAGCCCCGAGTACGTCAAGGAACTCGCCCAGCACCACACCGGTGGCCGACTCAAAGTCGCCCCCGAGCACACCAGCCCGCATGTCCTGGAGCTGATGAAGAAACCCTCCATCGACAACTTCGGCGTCTTTGCGAAGCAGTTCACGGAAGCCTCGGAATCGGTCGGCAAGAAGCAGCAGATCATCCCCTACTTCATCGCCAGCCACCCCGGCTCCACGATCGACGACATGATCGACATGGCCCTGTACTTAAAACGCAACGGCTACAAACCCGACCAAGTCCAGGACTTCATCCCCGCCCCGTTCGACATCGCCACCTGCATGTACTACGCGGGCATCGACCCCTTCTCCAAGAAGCCGGTCACCATTGCTAGGAACCTGAAAGACCGCAAACTGCAGCGCGCTTTGATGCAATTCTTCAAGCCCGAAAACTGGTTCGAAGTCCGCGAGGCTCTCGTCCAAGCCAACCGCACCAACCTCATCGGCGGCTGCGAAGGCCTGATCCCCGCCAACCCGCCCAAAGAAGCCCTCGACCGCCGCCGCAAGCAAGCCAACGAAGCCCTCCGCGGCGACCACTACCACACAGTAGCCAACCCCGCCAAAGGCGAAGAGCCAGGCGAGCGCGGCGCCGAGCCTGCGAAGACAGGCTACCGCCCCATGCGCAAGACGCAGAAGCGGCGACAGGGAAAACGGTAGGAAATACAATCAGATCGTCAGTCATGAGATGGGGATGACATGCGAATCGCTGGCGTATTTCTACGAGACATGGAGCCGTTTGCGGATCAGACGGTGGAGTTTCAGCCCAAGCCCGAGGCCAGCTTGGCCGAAGTCCATTTCTTGGTCGGCCAGAACGGCACCGGCAAGACTCGCTTACTCTCACTCTTGGCAGCCGCCTGCGGAAATCCGGCCGAGTTGCAATATCGGACGGCCAAGTCCTCGTCGGCAGTGGTATTGGATTGCGTGGTGCCGGCCGACAAGCGATTCCTTTGTTATTCACAACAAAGCGCAAGTTTCAGACTTTTTCCGAGTCTCGAAGCCGCAAACAAAGAACTTTCTGCCTCGGCATACCATGCTGGAGTATCTCTGAGACCAGTAACCGATCCATCCAAAGTCGTTTCGATGGCTTTCCGGTCGGTGCCTTCGCTGGAAGACCAGAAGGTCACACCAATGGGGGCGGCGAATTTCGGTCCCCCTATGAGCTTCCTCAGTTTCAATCATCACGCGACAGAGAGTGCTCAGATTTGCCAGGCCTTGGCGAACTTGAAGGTGCGGATGGGAATCGTGTCCTCCGATCCCAATGACCGGACAGTTCGAATGGTACGGGCGTTTGATGAGGCCATCAAGAACATCACGGACCGTGAATTGTTTCTTACGATAGGTTACACCGGCCCCGAGTTTCGCTTGAAGGCGAAGTGGGATGGTCAAGAGATTGCGCTGCGGCAACTCCCAGACGGTTTGCGGGCTATTGTCGGCTGGCTGGCTTCGTGCATGGTCAAGTTGGACATGCTCTATCCGGACGCCGACAAACCACTCGAACAACCCGTGATTTTGCTTCTCGACGAACCGGATGCCCACTTACACCCTGCCTGGCAACGTAAGCTGATCCCCGCAGTGCAGAAGATGTTGCCGAATGCGCAGATCTTCATTGCAACTCACTCACCGTTCGTGGTGTCCTCTGTCAATCATGGGTGGATTCACGTCTTTCAGGCTGACAAGAAGGGGATTGTCACGATTCAGCCCGCAAAGGCATGTAGCCCAGGTGATAGCTACATTGATGTCGTCGAAGATACTCTGGGAGTTCGGGAAATGTTCGACCCTGAGACAGAAGAGATGTTGCAAACGTATCGAGACACCAGAGATGCGTTCAAAAAGCAACCTGCCGACAAGACAAAGTATTCTGAGACGATCGCACTCGCAAAACAGATCGGCGAGCGAAGCCAGACATTATCTCTCATGATGGGCCGCGAAATCGCTCAACTCCAAACCAACTACGGCAAAGTCGCTGGCTAACCCAGGAAACCCAGATGCGTAAGTTTCAGCGTGCCTCTACGCCCGAGGTGCTCGTCGAACATGGTGCTCGTTGGACGCAACAATGGCTCGATCTCCTGGCAAAGAATAGCAAAGCCAAATTCGCGTGGTACGAACTGAATGGGCAGACCGCTCGTGATCTTCTACTGCCGTTTTTAGAACTTCAGACAACTGGGCATTGTAGTTTCTGTGATGGGATCGTAGAAGGGATTTCTAGAAAGACCATAGAGCACTTTAGACCTAAGAATGCAAAATCATTTCCTGCACTCGCATATGCATGGAGCAACCTTTATTTCTGTTGTGATGCCTGCCAATCGTTTAAGCTGGAAGAATGGGATGAATTGCTTCTGAACCCGGATGCCGAGGATTATGCCTGCTCCAGATATTTTGAATTCGACCTGACCAATGGTGAGATGAAGCCCAAATCCACAGCTTCTGAAGCAGATCAAGAGCGAGCTAAGAAAACGATTGAGCTTTACGGGCTAGATGATCAGTCACGCCGAAGAAGACGACTTCTGGAGTTACGGAGGCAAAGTCGTTCAATGATCACTACCAGCGAAGACGAACTCTGGGCTTACCACGATTTCCTTGGTATCGATGGCTAATGATTTGGATCTACTCCCCCTCGTAAAGCTTTCGCTTGTTGGCTCGTTGGCTGCCGGTGTAGGCGGAGACCCAGGGTGAGGCCATGCCGAGGATCATGACCACGTTGCCTCCGTAGAAGAGTACCTCTTTCAACGTGATTCGGGTGAAGTCAGTCTCCAGAGCCATGGCAAGTGCCTTAAGAATTACACAGAGAAAGAAAACAACAAGCCATCGTGCGATCTCCGAGCCACGCAAAACGGCCCGGAACAGCCAAACTGTGGCGCCTAGCCAGATCAAATCCGCAAGTCCGACGTTCAATCTGAGGAGTACCGCGATTGCTTTCCACATGAACGCCACAACACCGACGATCGTTACAATCCAGCGGCCAATCTCGATAGATCGCGGCGATACAGTCTTCTCTCGTTCTCGACGCTCTTCACGAGGTCTTTCCCCAGAATCCGAGCGCCTACGTCGTCGAGGAGGTCTGGAGCCGTCCATGGCTTCGTCGCATTGAGGACAGACTTCGAGTTGTTTCTTCTGAAGGCCCAAGTATGCCTGGCAATGTGGGCATAAGATATCGCTCATATCAAACTTATCCTTGTCACCACCACTCGGAAGAACGAACACCAGAGAACCTAGCTCATTTTTGACGATCTTGAGGCGAGAATCGTCTGCGTTTGGCCTCTTGAATCTGGCTGTCGATTCGACATCGACGTTGGTATCATCAGCTCAAGGGATGATTTCGGTTCACCGATTCCCCACACTGAGAATCGGCCGGTGAAACTCGGGCTTTTGTGGAGTGATCTGTATGCGAAGCCTCCTCTTGAATTTGGGTCTCCTGGGACTTTTCGCCATGGGATCGGACGCCCAAGATACGCCGAAGTCGAAACAGAAGTTGACTGAGAAAACCACAGCAGAGTTGCTCGTCTTCCAAGAAGAATTCCTGGAGCAGTATGGCAAAGCCACTACCAAGCTGAGCCAGGCATTTGTGGAGCAGGAAAAGGCCGCTCAATGAGTTCGCCTGGCGAAGAAGAGCTTTGGGCTTACCGGGACTTCCTCGGTCCCGATGGCCAATGATCACGGCGTTCATCGTGATGCTCTTGCTCCTCGGCTTGTTGGGTGGCAGCGAAAGAAGAGATCCAAACTCCGGCTAGAAAGCCTTGTCCCTCAGAATCTGGCTACAGTCCGATGCGTAAAGCCACATCCGTTGGCCAGGAAAGATCACGAATCCGGGTTCGCTGTTATAATCTAAAACCTACGCACTGGCTGATGGGATACGTCAAAGAAGGAGACTTCGTATGGGCAGAATTTTCGAGAAGCGCAAGTACTCCATGTTCAAGACTGCGGCTCAGAACTCGAAGCTCTACTCCAAGTACAGCAAAATGCTCTACATGGCGGCCAAGAACGGCGTGCCCAACCCGAGTGCGAACCCGGTTCTGCGCACCTTCATCGAACGTGCAAAAAAAGAAAACGTCCCGAACCATGTGATCGAAAAAGCGATTCAACGCGCTGCGGGAGCCGGTGGCGAGAACTACCAACCGGGGCGATACGAGGGGTTCGGCCCCGGGGGTTCGTTGGTCATCGTCGATTGCCTCACGGACAACCCCACACGCACGATCTCCGATGTGCGCAATTGCTTCACCAAGACCGGCTCGAAAATGTCCACGAGCGGTTCCGTGACGATGCTCTTTGAACACCTCGCCGTGATCTCCTTCAGCGGAGACAGTGAAGAGAAAGTGCTCGAGGCCTTGTTTGCCGCCGAAGTCGGCGTGGAAGAGGTGGAAATCGAAGGCGGCACGATCACGGTCTTTGCGCCACCTGGCGAGTTCTACAAAGCCAAAAACGCACTCCACCAAGCATTCCCCGACACGACGTTCGACATCCAGGAAATCACTTTCCTTCCGAAAGAAACCAAAGTCCTCAACGCCGAAGACCTGGCCATGTTCGAAAAATTTCTGAACATGCTCAACGATTGCGACGATGTGCAAGAAATCTACCACAATGTCAGCCGTGGCTGAGCCGCAAGATCGCTGAGATGGTGGCTGGGGTCGGTTTTTGGCCTCTAAAACTCGGACTCTTTGGTGGAGTGATCTGTATGCGAAGCCTCCTCTTGATGTTGGGTCTCGTGGGACTTTTCGCCATGGGATCGGACGCCCAAGATGCGCCGAAGGCGAAGCAGAAATTGACTGCGAAAACCACAGCGGAGTTGCTCGTCTTCCAAGAAGAATTCCTCGAGCAGCATGGCAAAGCCACCACCAAGCTGAGCCAGGCGTTTGCGGAGCAGGAAAAGAAGATCAAGAACTCGACCGCAAAAGTCGACGTTCAGGTCAAAGCTCTCAAAGAGTTGCAGACCGAGAAAGAGAACTTCGAGAAGAAGAGGGAGTTGCCCAAGAGCACCTTCATGAAAGCGGCCGTGACGGAGTTCTCAGGGAAGATTCAAGCTGCCAAAACCAAATGCGAAGCCGGCTTCCAAAAAGTCGCGACAGCCTTTCGAGACAAAAAAGACTTCGACAGCGCGTCAGCGGTTTTGGAGAAGCTCACCGAGTTCCTCGATACCGTACTTGGTAAACCAGACACACGCTTCTATTGGGTTGGCAAGACGCGCAAACTCATCTGCGATCCAGACACCAAAAACTGGACTCTGGAATACAAAGGTAAGTTCTTCACCTTCAAAGAAATCGCCAGGACCGAGCAGTACGTGGAGATGTTCGACAACACACGAACCAAAGCCGGTGAATACGTCCGGCTGAACAACATCCGGCTCTACAAACGGACCGGTGATGAAGAGAAATATCTCTATTACGATGAAGGCACTTGGGAACCTCTCCCGAAGAAGTGATTGATCACAACGAATCGATAACTTCGCCGCATCCCGATCTCTTTCCTTAACCGTTGCAGACCGTCGGTAATTCTTACCGATTCCACGCGAAGTTTTGGCGATCTGCCTCGCATCGACGGAGTGTGACCGAGAATGCACTGTCCTGCTTGTGAGGGTGGTGTCATGTTCCGGTTGGGTTTGGCAATGATGGTCGTGATGGGGTCAGTGGCCGTGGCTCAAGAGCCATTGACTTGGCCACTACGTAACCAGAATTCCGATCGGATGTTGGCTCTCAAAGTGACCGGGGCGATTCAGAAGCTGCCAGAGTTTCGCGAGATGCCGATGGTCGTGGATGTCCAGCGGGCGGTGGCGATCGTCAGTGGCGAAGTGCCGTCACTGACCCTACTGCCGAAGTTGCGAGAGGCGATTGCTGGTGTGCCGGGTGTGCGGGATGTCAGTTTGCGTTGTTGGGATCCATCAGCCGCGGAGCGGTTCACGGCCAGGGCTCAGCAGATTCAGCCCGTTCCATTGCTTGTGATCGAGCCGCCGTCGGTGTTGCCAAGAGTCGATCGGCGTGTGGCCTCCGAGACGGTGACCATGAAGCCAGGTCTGGTCCCTGAGCAGGCAGTCGAAGCGATCCGCCGAAGTGAGCTGCGCTTCGCCAAGCTCGATCTCGCCTGGGAAGGCCGGATGCTCGTGATTACCGGGAAGGCTCCGACCCACGAAGACGTGAGCGACTTCATTCAGCGAGTTCGCAAGCTACCAGGCATCGAGCGTGTCCGCCGGGGAAGCATATCTGCGGAGTAGGGAATAGGGTGTCGGCAATAGGGTCTAGCAGAGTGATCACCACCAATCAGCCCGCGGCTAACGACCTGGGAATCTCTGCTAAACCCGATACCCTACACCCTACACCCTAGTTAGAAAGCGATCGAGCATGAGCCGGAGATTTGTCGAGCAGTTTCGAGATGGTGATGAGATCGATGAAGTCTACCTCGCGGTGGACAAGCAACTGCGGGCCAATCGAAACGGCAATCTCTTCCTTCAGGTCGAGTTACGCGACCGCACGGGTGGTATCTCGGCACGGATGTGGAACGCTGGTGATCAGCAGTTTCGCTCCTTCGACAATGGCGATTTTATCCATGTCGAAGCCAAAGTGCAGAACTTCCAAGGTTCGCTGCAAGTCATCTTAAACCACTTTGAAAAGGTCGAATCGCAGAAGATTGACATCGGGGATTTCCTCCCACGCACCGAGCAGGACATCGGCAAACTCACCGAACGGCTGCGAACTTATCTCTTCAAACTCACGAACCCCAGCCTGCGTGCTCTCGGCGAATTGTTCCTTACCGACGACCAGTTTCTCAAAGGCTTCCAAACGTGCCCGGCCGGGGTCAAGTTGCATCATGCCTACGTTGGTGGGTTGCTCGAACACGTCGTCACGATGATGGACATCGCCGAGCGGCTCTTGCCGTTCTACCCCGGCACCGACCGCGAGCTGACGTTGATGGGAGTCTTCCTGCACGACATCGGCAAGACCCGGGAACTCAGTTACGCTCGGGCTTTTGGCTACACCGATGAAGGCCAGTTGATCGGCCACATCCCGATGGGTTTGGAAATGCTCAACGAGAAGATCGCAGGTGTGTCCGAACTCACGGGTGAGCCATTCCCACGCGAACTGCTCGTGCGACTCAAGCACATGATCCTCAGCCACCACGGTACCCTCGAATACGGTAGCCCGAAGATCCCGATGACTCCCGAAGCCATGTTGTTACACACCATCGACCTGATGGATACGAGGATGCATATGGTCTTGCGAGACATGCGCGAAGACCGTGCCAACCAAACCGCCTGGACCCCCTACAACGCTAACCTGGGCCGCCGCTTCTACAAAGGCGGGCCCAACGGCGACCTCTTCACCAGCCACTCCGAGAACTACGACTGATCGAACTGTGCCTTGTTGAGATCAAGAAGAGCCAATCGTGGCATGGGCTTCCAGCCCATGCGTTCAGCGACAGCGAGTTCCCATCCGCACGGCCAAGATGGCCGTGCCACCAGAGAATTCTGATGGACCCAAAGCCTCGCGAAAATCTGGATAGCGGGCTTCGTGGAAGCCCGTTAGACTATCATCAGTGGTCCAGATCCTTCGACCGAAGAAAGGCGACACATGCTTCGTCACAGCTTTCACATACTCCTGGTCCTTCTCGGGCTAACGACTCTCATGGCCATGGCCCGTGATGAGAAACCGAACGAGGAAGCCCTCGAGAAGACCATCAGCGAGTTGAACAAGCTCTCCAGTCTTGATGCCCTCAACGGCAAACTGCGGGAGTTCAACAAGGATAAGCCCAAGTCGAAGCAACTGGTGGAGTTCGCGGCCAAGAAACTCAAAGCCGCTGGCAACGACGAGAAACCCATCAAGTTCAACACCGCGCTTCTGCTCGGTCGCTTGGCACTCAACGTCAAGGACACCAAGGCCGCAACGGGCTTCTACGGCTTCTGTTACGACGAAGGTGAAAAGCTCCAGAGCTTCAAGAAGATGATGGATGCCTACGATCCGCTGATGGACATCTACTGGTTGAAGAAGGAATTCGACAAAGCCGAGGAACTCACCAAACGCACCCTCGAATCGGGTGGTAACGACGCGGAGCAACTGCAAGAGTATTTCGTTGAGAAGCTCATCATGACCAAGGCCAAGGCTGGCGACACCGATGAAGCGCTTCGCATGGCCGAGAACCTGGTCAAGCTCAGCAAAGGAAACTGGTATTTCCAGAAGCTCAAAGGCGATGTCTACCTCGAAGCCGATAAGCTCGACGAAGCAACCTCCACGTACGAAACCACCATCGAAAAGATGGAGAAGGATCTCGCCGCGGCCAAGAAGGGCAAGGGCGAACGGAACGTGGCCTTGGCCGAGGAACTGACTCGCCAGACCAAGACGATGAAGTACATGCTCACGAGCGTTTACGTCGATAACGGCGAAGTCGATAAGTGCGTGGCTTTGCTCGAAAAGCTCATCAAAGAAGACCCCGATCGCGCGACCTATTACAACGACCTTGGCTTCATCCTGGCGGACCATGACAAGCGTCTGGAAGAGTCCGAGAAGTTCGTTCGCAAGGCCCTCGAACTGGACGCCGCCGACCGCAAGAAGCTGCTGAAAGAAGAGAAGATCACCGAAGAAATCGCCAAGGAAGAGAACGCTGCCTACCTCGATAGCCTCGGTTGGGTGCTCTACAAACGCGGCAAGTACGAGGAAGCCCTGAAGTACCTCAAGAAGTCGAGCGAAGACCCCGACCAAGGCAACCACATCGAAATCTTCGACCACGTCGCCGATTGCCTGGTGAAACTCGACCGCAAGAAGGAAGCCATCGAGATGTGGGAGAAAGCTCTCAAACTCGAAGATGTCAGCAAGCGTGACATCGAACGCCGCAAGAAAGTCATCGCGAAGCTCAAGAAGCTCCGCGCGGAAATCGAGAAGTAAGTCGCGATGTAACAATCAGAAACCACCTCAGCCCATCCTTGTGATGGGCTGTTTCGTTGATCGGCTCCGAATCCTCATTTCGCCGAAGAAATCGTGGATCAAATCAAGCCGCCTCCCGGAATAATAGATGTGGAAACTGGCGACCAAGGTGCTTGTGGATGCCAAAGCGTTCGTTGAGTTTGTTCGTTCGGCGGATTCGTGACTACGAGGGTGACACGCCGACGGATGGTGAGTTACTCTCGCAGTTTTTGAGTCTGCGTGACGAGACGTCCATCGCGGTGTTGGTGGAGCGGCACGCCCCGATGGTCTGGGGAGTCTGCTCTCGCATCCTTCGTCACCCCCAGGATGCCGAGGATGCGTTCCAAGCCACGTTTTTGGTCCTGATCCAGAAAGCCGAGACGGTTCAGCCTCGCGAGATGCTCGCCCACTGGCTTTACGGCGTAGCCCAGAAGACGGCATTACGATTGAAAGCGTCCGCGGCCAAGCGAGGCTGGCGCGAGGGGCAGCGAAGTCAGCTGCCCGAAGCAATCACTGCGGAAGCTCCCCACGACGACTCATTGTCATTACTCGATGAGGAAATGGGCCGGCTACCAACGCGGTTCCGCAACTTGATTGTGCTCTGCGACCTCGAAGGACGCACCCGGACCGAAGTCGCCCGGCAACTCGGCTGCCCTGAGGGCACTGTCGCTAGTCGGCTTTCCCGAGCCAGAGATATGCTCGCCAAACGGCTCACTCGCCGCGGGCTGGTGATGACCAGCGCGACCTTGAGCACAGTCCTTTCACAAGCGGCGATGTCGGCCAGTGTGCCGACATCGACCCTGACATCCACGATCAACGTGGCCACCCTGCTCACCGCAGGAAACGCTGCCGGATTGATCTCCGGCCCCGTGGCCATGCTCACACAAGGAGTCTTGCAAACCATGATGCTCAAGAAAATCCTCACGACGACCTTCGCCGTGTTAGCCCTCAGTGCGGCAGTCATCACCGGCGGAAGCCTAGCCCTCGGGCAAATCGGCACCAAGCCAAAACCGGAATCGACAACTGAGCCGCCCTCAACTCTCAAACCTCCTCGCTTCGTGTCTGATCCGACAACTCCGGTTCCAGTGCCTGGGCCAGCCGCTTCGGATCTCCCGCCGAACGATCTCGAACGACTTCAGGGTCAGTGGGTCTCACGGAAGATCACTTTTGACCCACCGATTCAAGCTGATGTCCTGGTGGGAGATGTGTATCACGAATTGCTGTTCGAAGAGCAAACACTCACCTCGGTGACACTCGATTCCAAAACCCACAAAGAGGAGTCGAGTTGGCGTGGTCCGTTCAAACTCAACCAAACCGCCACTCCCAAGCAGCTGAGCTTTGAGAACACCGAAAAGATCGAGTGGAGCTATCACGTCCAAGGCGACAATCTCAAGATCGCCCGTTTCGTGGGGAGTGGAAACGGAGTCAAAACTCCCGGCCACCCCAAAGGGTTCACCGCCCAAGAGAACAAGCTCAATCCGGGCGGGCACCTCATGGTCATCGAATACACTCGCGGCTTTGCTGAAGGCACTGATCCCCGCGAGATCTTCTGGAAACTGTACTCACTCAAAGACGGTGAAGACGTCAAATACATCCCCCTGACTCCTGCCGTGCGGATCATCAGGCAGCGTTATCAGGCGAGCTTTAAAGGCGGATCGCAGCTGAAACCGGGACAGATCCTCATGTGCCGTTTCGAGAGAAATGAGTTGGTTGGCGTTCGTGTCAAAGGCGGAGCCGTGGACGAGAAAGGGAATGGGGGAGAATGGTTTTCCAACATCCTCCAGGCGGCGCTTCGTGAAGAAGATGACATCGCTTTGGAGTTCGCCCCGGATTCGGTGGACCCCGGGTTGTTGTCCGGCGATTGGGTCATCCGCACCGAGGCCACATCCGAAGCCCGTGTCAAAGGGCTGATCAAGGTGCTGAACGAAGTTTGCAAAGTGCCGGTGGACATGAAGCTCGCGGACTTGGAGCGAGACGTCATGATCGCCTCGGGGGAGTACAAGTTTTCCCCACGGAAGTGGCGAAAGGACGGAGTGTGGGTCTGTTTACTAGAAGAGGACGACGCGAAACTTGTTAATCGAGCGACATCACAGCTCGGCGGACTGGATCAATTTCTACGAGAACTGGGCAAATTTGCTCATGTGAAGCTCGTCGCAGGTGAGGTGAAGTTTCCACCAAGAAGCCTTCGATGGTACCTGGTCCAACCCAACCGGTTCAGGCAAGCTGCTGTAGTACACGAGGATCCCCTTGAAGTCATCCTGAACCGAGTCACCGAGCAAACCGGCCTGACCTTCAAACCCGCCAAGCGCAAGGTTCCTGTACTGACCGTCAAGACAGCCCCGATCCAGGATGACGCCAAGCTCCTTCAAGGTGTCTGGAAATCGACGAAAGTCACCTTTGACCCACCCGTGCCACCCCCGCAAGGGCCACCCGGAGTTCCAGGTCTGCAGGCGATCACATTCGTGGCTCGACATGAACTGACCATCAGCGCTGATGAAGTGACCTGGGCATCGTTCGGCACAGAGCCACTAACACCGGGAACACCTCGAGCGAGGTCCATGGGAAGTGGGCCACTGAAACTCAATACCAAGGCCAATCCAAAACAGATCACGGTCGAAAACAACGAGTGCATTTACGAATTGGAAGGCGACAAACTGAAACTGGCCATGTACTCGGCTAATCCGGGAGTCGGTAACACTCCTGGTCGGCCCAAGGGTTTCACGGCGAAAGATAGCCCGCCGAACAAAGACTGCCATGTCATGGTCATCGAGTTCACGCGAGAGAAGGATGACGAACCTGCTTGGAAGAAAGAAATCCAGAAGCTCTACTCTCTCCGAGATGGCGAAGATGTCCGATTCGTTCCTTTTACCCCTGAGATCAAGCTGGCCCGTGAGAACTACTTCCGCGAGACCTTTGGGCACATCAAAGAGGCCATGAGACTGGGATCGAGGCAAGTGATGACCTTTGAATTTGGCCCAGCTGGAGTCGTGTGCAAGTCCGTCCGTGGCAGGGGGGGAGAAAATACGGGTGTCGTCATGGCGGACATCTTATCGGACGCCTTCAAGTCTGATGATGACCTCCGCATTCAACTCGATCCACGATTGGCGAAAACCGATCTTCCCGGGGACTGGATCTTCCGAAAGGATGCAACAATCCAACGCCGAATGCAGGGAATCGAGAAGGCACTCCGGGAACAATGCAAAACACCTGTAGACTTGACTCTTGCCAATGAAGAACGCGATGTCTTCGTGGCTTCAGGTGCATACAAGTTGGCACCTCGGGAATGGAGCAAGTTTGCCGTCCATGTGTACGCTGATGAGAAAGATGTTGACAAGAAAAATGGTGATCCAGCTTCTGGTGGCACTGTTAGCGATCTCAAGTATTTCTTGAAGTCCATCAGCGGATACACTGGAGTCGAACTCGTCGCAGGTGAGATCTTGTCGCCTCCCAAAAGTCTGATGTGGTATTACCATGAACGCAACTCGCCGAGGATCGAGGGACAGAAGGAAGACCACGACGCTGTCGCCATTCTCAAAAACGTCAGCGAGCAAACAGGGTTGATCTTCACGCCTGCCAAACGCAAGTTGCCACTCTTGACCGTGAAGCCTGTCACGGAATCGAATTCAGCACCATCTGTCAGCGTCACTGGGCGCAAGGGTGGCAAGGAGGTCGCTTATGCTGGTGGCCAAGCCACGGTCGCTCAGGGGTTGGCCATCGCTCTCTTTGGCTCGGCGCGCTTGGAGTTCCCGGCGACCGAAGAGCGTTGGAAAGCGAGCCTTCAACGGGACCATCTTTTGCTGCGCTTCGAAAAGCCTGTCACCTTAGCGATGATGGCCGATGGCAAGAAGTATGAGGTGGACGAAATCCTGATCCGCACGAATCCCAACGACATTGCCCCAGCCGCCCGCAACCCGAAAGCCGACTGGGGTGCTGGTGATACGCTCATGATTCGCTGTGGCGACAAATACTACTCCTTCGCCAAGTACGAAGGAGTTCTGATGGAACCGCTCCTCAACTGGTTCGGAGCGTCACCGAGTCGGGAGTGAGTTACACCGCTTCGCGGCGGGCTTTGGTCTCGGCAGGTTGGTTGAGGTGCGGGCCTTTGACGGGACTGACGGGGTGGGCTTTCATGGTCTTGCCCATGTCGAGTGGCACAGCACCGTAAGTGATCGTGTCCGCTTCTTCAAAGTCCGAGTCGTAGTCGTCATAGCGGCAGATGTAACCAGGTTGGCGGGCCTTGAGCTTCTCGTCTTCGTAAGCCCGGACGACGGCTTGTTGCATCATGTCGCGGGAGCCGGCGTGGATCGGGTGGGCGATGTCGGCGTGGAGTTTGGCACGGCCACCGTCCATGGTGCGCATCGCCCGGCTCTCGTCGAGGCGCTTGCCGCAGTGGTTGCAGAAGCTGGCACGCAGGTGGTTCTTGCTGCCGCAGTGTGGGCAACGATCGGTGAGTTTCCGGCTTGGCATGGCGACGAAGACACCCCGCGTGCCTTCGATAATCTTCAAATCCCGGATGACGAAGGCATTGTTGAACGTGATGGAGCAAAACGCCAGGAGGCGTTCGTTATTCTCTTCGCATAACTTGATACGGACTTCCGTGATGTTCACGATCTTGCTCCTAGCGGTGTCGCGGGTCTCGGTGAGCGGGGTTTTAACGTTCGAACGACGTAGATTTGGACATCGGGCGTGGACGATTGCGATCGGTACTCGTGGGCAATCCGTCGAGCATCGGCAGCGTCACTCGCCAGGGCGAAAACGGCTGAGCCACTCCCGGAGAGGAGCACCGCTTGTGGGGCGCAGTTGCGAAGTTCATCATGAATCGTGGCCACACGCGGCTCGACAGCGAACGCCGGAGCTTGCAGGCGGTTGTGGAGGCTAGTGGCGAGAGTCTTGAGGTCTTGGGCGTTACGAATGGCTTGTGAGTCTTGGCGTGTCGTCGGTGGCGTGTGATGCTGGTAGACCTTCGCCGTACTCAAGCCAAAAGGCGGCTTGACGACCACGAGATCGAGCGAAAAGGGTAACTCGGCTGGTGTGACGACTTCACCGCGACCACTGCACCACGCTGCGGGACCAGCCAGGAATGCTCCAACATCGGAACCAATCGACCCCGCGATTTCGACGAGTGTTTCTGTCGGCAGATTCAGTTTCCAGAGACGATTGAGCATGACGAGTGACAGTGCCGCGTCACTGGAGCCGCCCCCCATTCCCGCTTCGTGGGGAATCCGTTTTGTGAGGTGGAGCTTGGCCCCGTGAGCAGTCCTAGTCGCTGTTTGCAGAGCCAAGGCGGCTTTCAGGACCAAGTTCGTTGGACCCGTTGGGATGCTCGGCTCGGAGCAGGTCAAGGTGAGGGCAGGGGAGCGACTGGCGGTGAGTGTGTCGTAAAGATTTACGGCAACGATCAGCGTCTCGACTTCATGGAAGCCATCCGGCCGTTTGCTGAGCACTTCTAAGAAAAGATTGACCTTGGCTGGAGCCCAGCCAATGAGTGAATCGGGGCCGGCGACGAGAGTGCAATCGTGGGTCAAGTCGGCGAGCATTAGGCAGCCCGCCTTGGCAATATTTGGACTTGTTTGTCTGGAGTGCCGTACCAATTACTCATCGCAGACCATCCGTGGCGCGAACCTTCAGCGTCATCGTCGTGCTGGGTCGTCGTTTCTAAGGGTGCAAGTCCATCAGGTTGGCAGAAAGTACCCGGTCTCTTCTGGCAAGTCAATATCTGGCGTAGTCCGATTGTTCGGATTTTGTCAAATATTCTGCCAGCAAAAGCCGACACTTACTCCTTCTTCGGCGGCAGGTTCTTTTGCCAGCCTGCTTTCAACTGCTTGGCCAGGCTTTCGAGTGTGGCCTTCTGGTGAGCATCTGTGGCCAAGTTCTTGGTTTCTGTCGGGTCGGTCTGGAGGTCATAGAGTTCCTGGGCGACGATGGCTCCACCTTGGCGTTTCTGCCACTCGACATAGCGGTACCGTTCGGTTCGCAGGGCGTAGCCCATCAATGGGCCCGTGTCGGGCGTCGAACGTGGGTATTGGCTGAAGGCACCGGGTTTCCAAGGTTGGGTGGGATCATCCAAGAGTGGTGCGAAGCTCGTTCCTTCAAGGTGCTTTGGCAACGGTAAACCACAAAGCTCCGCGAGTGTTGGGTACATGTCCACGAACTCGAGCAGCTTCTCGCAACTCTTCCCACTGACCTTTTGCTTCGGATGGCTCATCAGCAGTGCGGCTCGAGTGGCTTGTTCGTAGTTGGTGTGTTTGCACCAAATGCCATGATCGCCGAGGTGCCAGCCGTGATCGCCCCACAGGATGACGATGGTGTTCTCAGCGAACCCAGTGTCTTTGAGTCCGGCGAGAACCCTTCCCAGTTGGGCATCCATGTAGCTCGTCGAAGCATAGTAAGCGTGGATCAGCTTCTGAGCCGTTTCGGGTGGGATCGGGCCAGACTTCGGAATCTGCGTGTAGCCCCGCAGCTCGCCGCCAAATTGGGGGGCAAACTTGGGTGCTCCTTCGGGCGGAAAGGCAGGAGACGGGGCTGCGAACTTCTTCGGATCATGCAGATCCCAATACTTCTTGGGAGCCACAAACGGCAAATGCGGTTTGGCAAAGCCCACCGCAAGGAAGAACGGCTCCGTTTGGCCGACACGGGATTTCAGAATCTCAACGGCTCGGTTGGCGATCGCGCCATCGTTGAGAAAATCGTCCTCGACCTCCGGAGCTTCGAACGGCAACCCGCGAACGCGGCCTTCGTCTTCACCGGCGGCTTTGGCCTTGGCTCTCAAATCGGCGATCACCTTGAGGCCTTCTGGCCCGAAGTTCTTGCCCTTTCCCGGTTCCCATGGGAGGCTCCAACTTGGCTTATCGTCGTAGCCTGGATGGAAGATCTTCCCGACGGCTTGGGAGTGGTAGCCATTCTGTTTGAAGTGTTGTGGGATCGTGACGACATCTGGGATGGCTTTGCGGAAGTGAGTGACGAGGTCGTACACCTTGGTGGTGTCGGGTCGGCAACCCGTGAGCACCGACGACCGTGATGGACTGCAGACCGCCTGCTGACAATAAGCCCGAGTAAAAGCGGTGCCACGTTTGGCGAGGGCATCCATGTTGGGGGTGATCGCCAGCGGATCGCCCGAGCAGCCGACGTTCGGTTTCAGATCATCGACGGCGACGAAGAGCACATTCCACTTCTTCGGCTCGGCCGCCGAGAGTGCCAACGAAACCCAGAGTCCACAAAGACCCAGCATCCACTTCATCACCCACCCCCCCCGGAGAAAAGAGGCCAACTCGAGTAGTTTAGTGTTACAAACGCGGGACAGGATGTGAGGTATAATCAAACCGTAGAATCAGTCACTGAATTGGAGGCTTGCTGTGCGTGGAGTTTTGTTGCTGTTGGCGATGGCGATCGGTCTCCAAGCGCAAGCGCGGGATGACGATGCGGAGACGGTCGCCCGGATCAAGAAACTCGGCGGGGAAGCGATCGTCGATAGCCAATTGGAAGCTGGCGCCCAGGTGAATGCGACGTTTCCCCTCGCCACGGATGCCATCCTTACAACAGTCGCCAAGATGCCGGCTGTGGGATCTATCACAATCGAGGATGCGTCCAAGATCACCGAGCGTGGCTTTGGCTTCTTGCGTGAGCTGCCGAACCTGCAAAAACTCAAACTCACCCGAGGCCTACTTGGTGAAAAAAGCGGAGCTGCGATCTCGAATCTTCGGCACGTCTCGGAGCTGTACCTGGGCGAATGCCGAACTAACGAGACGACCTTCTCTCAGTTCAAGAAGTTGAAAGAGCTGAAGTCCTTGGATCTTTTTGATACCCGCGTCACAGATAAGAGTTTGGTCTTTCTCGCGGAGTTACCGAAGGTGACGAATCTCAATGTGTCTGGTAGCCCAATCACAGACAAAGGACTTCTGGAACTCAAAGACACCAAGACCTTGAAGATCGTCAAGGCCACACGCACGAACATTACCGCGGCAGGAGCGAAAGCCCTGGAAGAGGCGATCCCTGGGTTAGCGGTCCGCCAGTGAGTTACCCCTTGAGTGTCTGCAACTGGTCAAGCACGCGCTGGGCCTTTCCGGAATGCAGGCTTTCCTGGGCGAGTTTGACCCCCTCCGCGAGGTTCTTGGCTTGCCCGGCGACGTAGAGTGCCGCGGCCGCGTTGGCAATCGTGACCCGGCTTGCGGGACTTTCTTGACCACTCAACACATCTCGGATCGTCTCGGCGCTGGTGGTGGCGTTCGTGGTGTGAATCTGCTCGATCTTCACTTCGCCCAGGCCAAACATCTCTGGCGTCCAGGTCTCGGAGCGAATCTTTTCCCCCTCGACGACACGGACGATCGTGTTGGCTCCTAAGCTCACTTCATCGAGGCCATCTTCGCTCCAGACCACGAAGGCTCGACGAATGCCAATCCGAGCGATGGCTTCGGAGAGCGTGTCCAACAAGGACATCTTGCCGACGCCGAGGAGTTGGTAGTCCGCCATCGCTGGGTTCGCGAGTGGACCGAGGAGGTTGAACATGGTCCGGACGCCGAGCTTGCGACGCAGCTTGGCGACATGGCTCATGCCACCGTGGAAGTGCGGAGCGTAACAGAAGGCAAAGCCGATGCGGTCGAGGCACTTCTGAGACCACTCTGGCCCGGCTTCGATGTTGACGCCCAGTTCGCGAAGCACATCGGAGGAACCGGACTTACTGGAGACAGCTCGATTGCCATGTTTGACGACCGGCACTCCTGCGCCAGCCGTCAGGAAAGCCGCCGCGGTGCTGATGTTGAACGTCCCCGCATCGTCGCCACCCGTGCCACAGGTATCGACCACTGGCCCGCTGACAGCGACCAGCCGAAGCATCTGTTCTCGCAGTGCCATCGCACCTGCGGCAATCTCCGCCGACGACTCCCCTTTGACCCGCAGTGCCGTCAGGAATGCGGCAGCGAGTGTGTCCTCAACCCGGCCAGCGAGCAAGTCCCGGAAGGCTTCCGTCACGCGACCTGCATCGAGGTTTTGCCGCTCCAACAACAACGGGAAGAGATCGTTAAACCAGACCGGCCTTGGTAATTCCACAACCCACCTCACGCGAAACACTTCCATTCAAGATACTTCCTGGCTCCCGAGTGGCCAACTCCGTCCGTTGCCCCGTCGAGCTTGTACACTGAAGGGATGAGTATTGCGGTGAGTTGCCCTCGATGCGGGGGCCAAAGTCGAGTGGCGCCGGAATCCCTCGGTGGGTGGGTGAGTTGCCCCCATTGTCGGCAGCCTTTCCAGGCAAAACCCCCGGCTCCTCCGGTGCCAACCATCTACCCCCGTCGGGCTGCTCAGCCAGCGCTCGATCATCATGAGCCAGTCGCGCCGAATGCGATCCTCGTGGCGTTTTCGCTGTCGCCTTTGGGCATTCCGTTTCTCTGGTTGATCTTGCCGCTGATCACCAAAAAAGAGCCACTCTTCACCTTTGCCGCTCCGACGGCGATGGCACTTGGCCTCGTCGGGTTGTGCCTCGGGGTCACCCACGCCGCGAACTGGACCACCGGCACCCGGTTGCGAGCGATCATCATGCTCTCGCTGATGGGCTATGGCACGGCCTCGTTCTTGCTCTTCATGAAGCGCGAATGGGCCGTGGCGGTGGCGAAACGGATGCTGCCACCACAGGTGAACTGGAAAAACTTTGAACCGGAGAACCAAGCCTATAAAGTCCGGTTACCTGGCACCCCGACACCGCGAAACGTCAGTCCGTTGCCAGGCTGGGAGTTGAAGACTTACGCTTACGAATCCCCCGATGCCGTGACGCTGGAACTCGTCATCGCGGAGGGTTCGCCTCCCGAAAGTTTTCAATCGCTGAAGACAGACGATGAGTGGTTCGGGGCCGTGCGAGAGGAGATCACGAAGATTGGCACCATCACCGAAGAGATACCGACGAGCCATCAAGCCTACGCTGCCCGGGTTTATTATTTGCAACTTCCAGAAGGCAATAAACGCCGCATCATCCGGGTCATCCGGACCAAGAAACTAGCCATCTACCAGAGCCTCGAACGGGCCTTCTTGGCCGCGAACACCCGTGATCAAGCGGAGTTCTTCGACAAGCTCACCATCGCCAAGAGGTAAGCCGCGATGGAGAATCGCCAGCCGATCCCGTGGCCGCAAATCTGGTGGACCAATTGGTACATGCGGCTCGCCGTGGGCTGGGCCATCGGCACGATTTTGCGGCTGGTGTTTGGCGTCATTTACTTCCCGGTGCTTTTCCAGATCCTCATCCGCCCGACACTCTTCCCACCATGGCTGAATTGGCTTTATGTTAACGTTTTGTTTTGGGGGCTGATGACGGCCAACCATGCCTTCCCGGTAGCCGGTGCGATGGCAGCCGCGATGGCTCGGCCGACCACAAAGCGAGCGTTGTATCGCGTGATCTTGCTTGGCATACTGGCGAGTGTTCTGGTTTCTCTTGCATTCGGATACTTCGGGTATCAGCTCTTCGCCAAGCAGCTCAAGTGGTGCTGGGATTGCGATTCGCGTGGGCCGTATCTCATCGGCATCATCTCGGGCCTGTTCGCCGGTTCGATCGTGGGGCAACTCTCACGACGCCAATGGCGACGGCACGACGAGGACGACGAAGGCTGAGTCTCATGCAGATTTCGCTTGCCAAGTGAGAGGGAGCGCGCTAGGTTGATTTTGGCCTGATGAACAGGTCTTCTAACGTATCCACATGAGAGGCGGAGGCCCAAGCCTTGCCGACCCCGCCAACCACCATCGCTGACTACTGTGCCCTGGTCGTCAAGAGTAAACTCTTGAACGCAGTGGATGTGCAAGCGTTCCTCAAGTCTTGGCGAGCCGAAAACCCCAATTCTGAAACCGAAATCGATGGGTTCCGTAAAGCCATCACCATCAAGAAACTCCTGACCAACTACCAAGCCACACTGATTGCCCGTGGTCACACCGAAGGCTTCAGCCTGGGGCCATACACGATTCTGGATCGCATCGGGAAGGGCCAATCCGCGGGCGTTTACAAAGCCAAGCACCATTCCGGCCAAGTCATCGCGCTCAAGATCTTGCCTGGTTCCAAAGTCAAAGATGAGAAGGCTTACAGCCGCTTCCAACGCGAAGCCCGGCTGATGATGCAGTTCAACCACCCCAACGTCGTGCGGGCTTATCAAGAGGGCCGTGCAGGTAGTGTGGCCTTCATCGTCATGGATTTCATCGATGGCGAGACCCTCGCGGAAGTCCTCGATTCACGACTGACCTTGCGACCATCGGAAGCCGTGCGGCTGATCACACAAGCCTTCGCAGGCCTGCAGCACCTCCATGAAAAGAACATCGTCCACCGGGATTTGAAGCCCGCGAACATGATGCTCACCGGCTACACTGAAGACAGCACCGAAGCGGCGACGCTCAAGATTCTCGATGTCGGCATCAGTCGAGAGCGGATCGATGAGGAGTTTCCCAAAGCCCGGGACATTCAACTCACTACGGAAGGCACGATCCTCGGCACGCCCGATTACCTGGCCCCTGAGCAGGCCCGCGACCCCCGCAACGCGGACATCCGCTCGGATATCTACAGCCTGGGCTGCGTGCTGTACCACATGATCTGCGGTCGGCCACCGTTCGAAGAATTGAACGTCATGGCCCAGATGGTGAAACATGCCACGGCTCAGCCGTTGCCACTTTCTAAGTTCGCCAAAGACGTGCCGTTGGGTCTGCAGGAAGTCCTGAACAAGATCCTCGCCAAGAAGCCTGAAGACCGCTACCCGACGCCCGAAACCGCGGCCAAGGCGTTGGCTCCGTTCCTGCCCGTTGACGACCAAGGCTCGATGGCCTCGGACATGCTCCCCACCTTCAAGGCCTGGCTCGAAACAGAAGCCAACATGGAGATGCCAGCGGAACTGAAGAAGCCGCTCGCCTCGGGCACGGGCACGGATGTCTTGCTACCCAACCTGGCTGAGGTGGAGGCCAAAGCGAGCCGCCGGGTGCGAGGTGGTACGACCGCGCCGATCCCATCGCTGCAAGACCCCAACCCGGCGATGGTCGATGTGAACGTTGAACTCGTCCCCTGGCCACCACCAGCACCCGCAGCAGTCCCCGTCGCTCAGGAACCCCGTTCGCTCTTGGACCCTGATCGTCGGGATTTCCTCATGCTCGGCTTCGGTGCTGGCGGGGTCATCTTCGCTGGCGCACTCGGCCTGGGTCTGGCTCGCTTGCTTCGGACGCCGAAAGAACCCCCCAAAGACGACACGGCACCCACGTCATGACCACCCTGGCGGATTCGTACGCCTACGCCCACCAAGTGACTCGGCAGGCGAAGTCTTCGTTTCCACTGGCCTTTCGCCTCTTGCCCAAGCCCAAGCGTCAGGCGATGACCGTCCTGTATGCCTACATGCGGCTCACCGATGACCTTGCCGACGGGGACGCCCCCGACAAACCCCAAGCCTTACTGCAATGGCGAGAGCAACTCCGCGGCTGTGTTCTGGGCCAACATTCGCACCCACTCCACCCCGCACTTGACGAGACGTTGAAGCGTTACGAAATCCAAGTGAAATACCTTGAAGAGGTGATCTGCGGCATGGAGATGGACCTCATCCATGCGACCTATCCAACCTTCGACGAGTTGAGGCTGTATCTCTACCGCGTCGCCTCGGTGGTGGGGTTGGCGTGCATTCCCATCTGGGGTCTCAAACCAGGCTTCACGTGGGCCGAGGTCGAGCCACCCGCGATCCTGGCTGGGTATGCCTTTCAGATGACGAACATCCTCCGAGACATCCCCGAGGACACCGCTAAAGGCCGCATCTACCTCCCACAAGACGAACTGCAGACGTACCGAATTCGCCCACCGGACTGGCTCAAGAACCCCAAAGCCTACCGCGATTTCATGCAATTCCAGGCCGATCGAGCAAGGCAGTTCTACTCGCAAAGCCAGGCTTTGGTGCCGCTCCTGAGCCACGATGGCCGAGCGATCTTCGGCGCGATGTCGATGATGTACGCCGGGCTTCTGCAACGAGTGGTTGACCAAGATTACGACGTGTTTACAAGGCGTCCGCGTCTCTCGAAACTCCGCAAGGCCCGCATCCTCTTCCAAGCCTGGCGCCGGAAGCGGGGGTGATGGAATCACTCGGCTCCCAAACGGGTAGCCTCTTTGGCGATGTACTCTCGGAAAGCATCGTTCTTCCCCTTCGCGGCCTCACGTGCTTGGAGTGCGTACTCTTTGGCTTTGAATTTGTTTCCACTCAGGAAATGAGCGTCGGCTAAATCGATGAGGCTCCCTGCTTCCTTGCCACCATCCATCTTCACCACAGTTTCGGCAGCCCGGACCGAAATTTCGAGCAACTGCTTGGACTCTTTCCCGTCACCACGACGCAACAAAGCAGAAATCATTCCGAGCGTCTGAAAGTCCTTGGATTTCGATGCTTTCTCCAGAAGAGCCGTTGCGTAAGTTGCAGCTTCTCCGGATTCGCCATGCTTGGGGAGGAGGCTCAATTTGATTCGAATCGAGACCAAAAAATCGGTCAGTTTGGAGTGCTTCGCTTCGAAGGCTTTGAGTTCTTGAAGGCTCGTCTTAGGTTCCCGAAAGATCTTAGCGGAGATCGTACGGAACTCGTCTTCGATTTTCCCGATCTCGCTGCCAATCTCGACTGCGGAGAGCGTACCCTCCGTGGCTAACGGTAACACCGCAGGTAAGTACATCGGGTGCCCGATGTAGGCGATCTTGCCTTCTCGATCGACCACAAAGGAACATGGGATCCCCTCACGACCCGCCGCAGACATCCAATTTTTCACCGTGAAATCGTCGTCGGAGTAGGCGAAACGGTAGCCGAATTTCTTTCCTTTACGGCCCATGAACTCGTCCACGCCTTTTTCAGGGTGATCAGGTTTGCCCAGGATATCCCGAGACGTGAAGCCAATGATCGTGACACCTCTCTCGGCGTATTCCGCTTGGAGCGCTGAGAGATGCGGCATCGCCCCGATACAAGGCCCGCACCACGTGGCCCAGAACTCGACGACATAGACCTTGCCGGGTTCAAACGTCTTGACCTCATCGCCTTGATACCACTTGCTGACCTTCAATGCTGGGGCTGAGTCGCCGATTTTGAGTGTCGGGATTGGTTTGGGCGGAGGATCCTGCTTGTCTTGGGCCATTGTCGGCCAAGCTTGGCCGAGGATCGTGAGAGCGAAGAGAAGGGAAGAGAACATTCGAAATGCCACAGCGTTCTCCGGAGAAGGGGGAGCAAATAGTCGAAAACAAGCGGTTTTTCAGCGATTTCTTGCACCCCTCTCCGTTTCGGAGAGGGGCCGGGGGTGAGGTTGCCTTTCAACTCTAGCAACGCCTTACGCCTTCACTGGAGTCGCCTTGTTGCGTTTGGCGGTGATGTGGCGGAGGTAGGCTTGCATGAACTCGTCGAGTTTGCCGTCGAGTGTCGCGGCGATGGCGGGGGACTTCATCTCGATGCCTTCGCGTTCGTCACGCACCAGGGTGTATGGTTGCATGACGTACGAGCGGATCTGGGAGCCGAAGGAGATTTCGCCTTTGGCATCGTAACGGCTGGCGATGTCGCCCATCCGCTTCTGCTCTTCGATGTTGTAAAGCCGGGACTTGAGCAGCGCCAAGGCGTTGGCGTAGTTCTTCGGTTGGCTTCGCTCCGTACGGCTTTCGGCTCGCACGCCGGACTTGTGGATCAACCGCACGCCGGATTGCGTCTTGTTCTGGTGCTGCCCACCCGGGCCGCCGGAGCAGAACGTCTGCATTTCCAGCTCTTTTTCGTTGACCTCGATGACGATGTTGTCATCCAACTCAGGGACAACGTCGACGGCTGCGAAGCTGGTCTGCCGGGTGCCACCGTCGCCGAAGGGGCTGATGCGGACGAGGCGATGCACGCCGATCTCGCTCTGCATGTAGCCGTAGGCGTACTCACCGACGAGCTTAAACGAAACGAACATGAGGCCTGCTTCGATGTTCGGTTCTTCATCAACATCGGCGATGGTGAAGCCATGCTCCGCGGCCCAGCGGACGTACATGCGGTAAAGCATCGCGGTCCAGTCGCAGGCTTCAGTTCCACCAGCGCCCGGCTTGATCGTGACGATGCAATTGCAGTTGTCTTGCTTGCCGGACATCATCGCCTTGAGTTCGAAGGCTTCGAGCTTCGACTCGGCTTTGATCAGCACAGGCTCCATCTCGGCTTCGAAGGAAGCGTCTTCTTCCGAAAGCTCGGCCATGGCGATGATGTCCGCTTCGAGGGCTTTGAGTTCCTCGTAGGGCTTGAGCATCGCGTTCAGCGATTTGATTTGTTGGATGACGGACTTGGCCTTGTCTGGATTGTCCCAGAAATCGCCTTCAAGTTGTTTGGCTTCGAGTTGGTCACGCACGGAGGTCTTACCAGCCGTGTCAAAGTGACCCCCGGAGTTGGGCCAATCTGGCGGTGAGATCGTCGGTACGGCGGCGGAGTTCAGCGTTCATCGTGTTTCCTAAACAAAAGGCAAAGGTCTCAGCACATTCTTGCACATCACCCCCAGAGGTCAACGGGGTTTTTAGCCTCAAATTGGCCTTGTCCGTCCTGTTGGGAAAAAGAGCGACTTGCAGGAAGGAAAACTGAGAATCGCTTGTAGATCCTGTAAATCCTGATCATCCTGTCTGAGAACACGCAATTCTTTGGGACAGGATAACCAGGATTTACAGGATGGAAAACCGAGATTCTTTTTGCAGATCCTGAAGACGCAGCCACTTCTAGCCTTTGCGGCTGGCGGCTCTCCGGCGGAGCCACTCGTCGATGATGCTGCCCAGGAAGAGTGTCAGGCCGACGATGATCGGGATCACATCATCGGGGACACCAGCAAAGGTGACGAGGTTCCCCAGAAGTGGCAGCACCGCTGCCCCGAGGGCCATGCCGATGATGGTGCCTTCACCGCCACGCAAGCTGACGCCACCGAGCACAGCTCCTGTGATGGCGAGGAGTTCATAACTCACACCGACGTTATCAGGCTTCGCCGTGCCGTAATTCAGGAGCAAAAGACAGCCACCGAGGGCGGCGAGCGTTGAGCCGAGGGTAAACGCTGCGACGCGGTAGAAGCCAACGTTGACCCCCGAGTAGCGGGCGGCTTGCTCGTTGTATCCGAGGGCAAACCAATACCGGCCATGCACGCTCTTGTGCAGAATCAGCCCGATCAGCGCGGCCAAAACCAAGAAGACCCCCAGCATCGCTGGGTAGGCCAGGGTCTCATCGGCATCGAAGCCGATGAGGTATTTGCGAAGGAAGGTCAACGTCGCGGCGAAGTCGGGGTCTGGGTTTTTCATGATGGCTTCTTGCAACCCGACCTCACGGTTCTTGGTCATTAACCTGCCGACACCGCGCAGAATGAACATGCCGCAGAGTGTGACGAGAAAGGCTTGCAATCGCAATTTATGGACCAGTACTCCTTGTACGAAACCGACGAAGGTGCCCATCAACACCGTCAGCACAAGTGCCGCGACTGGGTGATAGCCCTTGCCCAACAGCACGCCAAAGAGCACGGCGCCGAGGCCGACGACCGACCCGAGTGACAGGTCGATGCCACCCGAGAGGATGATGATCGCCGCGGAGATCGTCAGGATGCCAAAGAACCCCTGCCGGTTCGAAACTTCAATCAGGTTCGAAAGATTCAGTGCCCGGGGGTTGATGAAATAAAGGCACGCATAAAGGCTGAGCAACAAAATCAAGACGCCCGCAATCCGCTTCATGTCACAGTTCCCCCGGTGGCGAGCGTCATGATGGTTTCTTCCCGGAACTCGTCTCGGGTCAGTTCGCCAGTGATCTTTCCTTCGTGCAGGACCGCGATGCGATCGGACAGCCCGAGGAGTTCTTCCATGTCGCTGGAGATCATCCATACCGCGACCCCCTGGCCGCAGAGTTCGTCGATCAACTTGTAAATCTCGGCTTTGGCCCCGACATCGACGCCACGGGTCGGCTCATCAAGAATCAAGACTTTTGGCCCACGAGCGAGCCATTTGCCGAACACGACTTTCTGCTGGTTGCCACCGGACAGGAAGCCAACGGTCTGTTTGGCGGACGGTGTCTTGATGCGAAGCCTGTCGATCATCGTCTGGTGCAACTGCCCTTCGGGGCCACTTCGCACCCAACCACACAAGCTGACTTGATCAAGATTCGGCAAGCTCAAATTCGCCCCAACCGAGGCTTCGAGCACGAGGCCATTCAACCGACGGTCTTCAGGGGCCATCAGCAATCCGGCTTCAATCGCGGCCTTCGGCGAACTAAGCTTTGCGGGTTGCCCGTCGATGTGGATCGTCCCGCCCGTCACCCAGCGTAGGCCAAACACGGCCTCAGCCAGTTCCGTGCGGCCCGCGCCGACCAGCCCCGCCATGCCGAGCACTTCGCCATGCCTGACAACCAGCGAGACTGGGGACGAGGGACCATATTCGTAGGTGATGTTGTCCAGACGAAGGGCTTCGCCCTTCGGTGCGCCACGGTGCTCTCGGGGGAAGTATTGCTTCAAATCCCGGCCGACCATGTACTTGACGATGGCTTCGTGGGTGATCTCGCCTTTTTTCAGTGTGCCTGAGTATTTTCCATCCCGCAGCACAAAGGCCCGATCGGCACAGCGGGTAATCTCCGCCAGCCGGTGCGATATGTAGAGAATCGAGACACCCTGCGCACGGAGCGAATCGATGACTTCGTAAAGCCGTTCGGTTTCCGTTTGCGTGAGGCTCGAAGTTGGCTCGTCCATGATCAGGATTTGCGCTTCACGCCCCAAGGCCCGGGCGATCTCGACAAGTTGCTTTTGCCCCGGCGACAGTGTCGCCGCCTGGCGCGACTCGATCTCAGGCGGTAACCCGACCCGTGCGAGCAGCTCGATGGCCTGTGTCCGCATCGTGCGGTTATCTAGCCAACGCCACCGGCCGAAGGTGATCTCACGGCCCAGGAATAGATTCTCGGTGACCGTGAGATTCTCAGCGAGGCTTAGTTCTTGGTGAATGAGACTCACACCACAGGTGAGAGCATCCGCCGGCTTCTCGAAGCGAACCGGCTTGCCACGCAGTGTGAGCGAGCCGGCATCGGGTTGGTAGACGCCAGCGATGATCTTCATCAACGTCGATTTGCCAGCGCCGTTCTCACCCACTACGGCAAGCACTTCTCCGGGATAAATGTCCAACGAGACATCATCCAGTGCCTTGACACCGGGGAATGCCTTCGAGATCGACTTCGCTTCCAGTAACGGAACTTCGGTCACTTCTTCACCGAATCGAGGTTCGCTTGGAGTTGGGCTTTGAAATCCGCGACTTTGAGATTCACGACCGTGAAGTCGTTGATCTTCTCCTCGGGTCCACCGTCTTTGGTCAGTACCTTGTACGGCACCGCGACATCCTTCGCCTTGGATTTGTCGCCTTTGGCGAGAGCTGCAAGTATCTCCACGGACTTGTAAGCATAACCAAAGGGATCCTGCACGATGGTGCCGAGGATCTCGCCATCCTGGATGCCTTTGAGCGTCGTCTGGTCTTCGTCAAAGGCCGCGATCGAGATTTTGCCGACCATGCCTTTGGCCTTCGCAGCCTGCAGAATGGCTTTCGGATTATAAGCGTACAACCCGACAGCGATGAAGTTCGGGGTGCCTTGGTTCTTTTCGAGTACATCCTTGGCGCGGTCCTGAGCGACCGATTCGACCGCGTCATCGGTGTAGATGCCTTCGAGCTTGTACTTGCCGACCATCTTGCCCGGATCCCAGCTCGCGCCTTTGGCCCCAGCCAGTTGATCGAGCACACCGCCGATGCGTTCCTTGGCATTCGCAGAAGAGACCGAACCGATGAACACCGCCACGGTGCCGCCGTCTGGCTTGGCTTTTTGGATCATCCGCCCGACGGCTTTGCCCGCTTCGTAGTTATCGACACCGATGTAACAGAGCCGCTCGCTCTTGGCCGAGTCGTTATCCATCGTGATCAAGTGGACTTTCTTGCCAATCGCTTTGAGTGACGCGGCTTGGTCATCTGGTTTGATGACACTGACCGCGATGCCCGTGATCCCAAGTTTGACGACATCAATGACGATATCCGTCTGATCCGAGACCGTCTGATTGGCGGGTTGGCGGAAGATCACCTCGACATCAAAATCCTTGGCTGCCTTGTTGGCGCCCGCCTCGGCAATCGACCAGAACTCAGCGGTACAGTTGGTGACGATGGCGACTTTCGTCTTACCACTGCCTGAATTCGAGCCTTGCTGCTGTGAACAACCGGCAAAGATAGGGAAGACCGCCAACATGACAGCCCACAAACGACGACGTGAGAAGAGCATGATCCACACTCCGGGAGAGATTTTCCTAAAGCATATTAAGAAAAATTGGCCTCACGCCAACCCTGGGCAGGTCAACGGAAGCATTCCGGATGGTATGGGAAGTTCGGTGAGAAAGTCGATGCCTAGCGGGTCCACTGGGGTGGTGTGGAAGGGGTCATCGTCGGTTGGGTCTTCTGGTTGCGGCTGGCTTTGGCGAGTTTGACGCGGGCTTCGGTGAGTAGCTCTTTGGGCAAGCCAGCGTTTTGCAGGATTTCCTCAGCGATCTCGTTCGGGTCTTCGCTCGGTCCGCTGGCTTTCTGGTTCGGCTTCGCTTGCTCGCGGAAGATCATCTCAGCCCGGAGTTGGTTCTCGTCCGGTTGGCTGCCGAGGCTACTGCTCGCTCCGGGGAGTGGCTTCATCGGTTCGGTGAGCCTCATGCGACGAGCCGCGCGGGCCTCTGAGCTCATCTTGCCAAGTTCGAGGGCCAACACGGCCGAGAGTTCGTCATCGGTCTTGCAGCTTTCGACGAGGCCCTGCGAGATCATCAGGCCATCGCTACTCGGGTGGTAGATCGCCACGTCTTTGCTGCCGATGGCGTAGACGACCGGCGTGACACCGAGAAAAGGAGTCTGGGAGACCAGGGCGTCGCAGGCTTCATGAACTCGTGTCGTGACTTCGAGCGGAGCCGGAGGGGAGTTGGTGGTATCGACGGGGATGCCATCGAAGAGGCTCGTGCTGTTTCGCCGTAGCTCTTCGCGTGTGCAGCCACACAGAAGCAATGCCACCGCCGGGAGCCAAAGTACGCGCACCATACGAAAACACCCCAGACCAATGGACTCGGCTGGGGTGATAACGTGAGTCTTTGAGCTTGTCGAGTGGAATCAGCGACGACCGCCAGGAGGCATCCCACCGCCAGGAGGTGCTCCACCGCCACCAACGCGGCCTTGCATGACGTCTTGGGCACGCCGTTGGAATTTTTGCATCTGGTCGCGGAGTTGTGGGTCGCCGCGTTGCATGATCTCCAACTCGTGTTGGATTTCGGCACTCAATCGTTTCAATTCGGTCTCTTGGCGAGCCATCAAGGCGCGTTCGCGGGCCATTGAGACTTCCATCTGACGCATCTGCTTCTCGGAAGATTCTTCATCCTCACGGAGCTGACGACGGTCGGACTCCAGGCGTTTACGCTCCTGGGAAAGCCGGGTGGACTCACGCTCGAGTTCGTCGGCCCACTCTTCCAGTTCGGTGCGGGTCTTGGGGACTACGGCCGCTTGCTGCGGTGCGAGTGCTCCGGAGTTGATCTGCTCCTCGATCTGCTGCATCTGCGAGTTCAACTCTTCGACCTGCTGGTGTTTCGCTTCCAGAGTGGCTTGGAGTTCTTGTTCGCGGTTAGCGTATTGCTGTTCGGTGTCCGAGGCTTCTTGGAGAAGCTGTTTCATCTCGTCGAGAAGCGTGCGGAGTTCTTTGTTCTCGTTGCGAAGTCGTGCGACTTCGGGAGAGCCAGTCGGCGCTTCTTCAGGAACACTACGGGTCGGGTATCCACGGGTGCCAGAGCCAGTGCCACCATCACGGGCTGGCGGGGCAGGGCGAGCGCCTGAGCCAACATCTGGGGCGGCGCGGCCGTAACTGGGGTTCTCCATGGCTGCGATCCGGGCACCGATGCTGCCGACTCGAGTCGAGGACTCGCTCGGCTGGGGTGCGGGGGCAGGAGCTTGACCAGGCAAGCGTAACCGTGCGAGGGCATCGACTCCGAAACCGGGTAACGCTTCTGATTGTTCGGATGGCAACATCCCGAGACCGGCCATCGGCGGTGGAGTCGAAGCGAGCAAACGGCGGCGCAGCTCCGCTGCTGAGATCGACGGCGGGGGATCAGGTGGTGTATTAGGGGTAGACATAGAGCCTCAGCAACTCCAGGGAGCGATCCGACGGGTAAGGATCCTAGAGAATATGCCGATTACTCCGGGGAGTCGGAGGTTCAGCCTGTCTCAGTTTCCTGCGTAAACGTAACGAAACGTAGGTTAGCAACGGGGTAAGTCAAACGAATTTCGCGCGCGCAATAAGTTCCGATGTGAACGCTGCTTCCGATCTTCAGGGCCTGCATGAACTCTGGGACTCGCTTTCCCGCCAACGAACCTCAACACAGGCCGTTAAAGCGGGTAGATTTGCTTGGAACCGAACTTTGATAGTCTGGTTCAATCAGGCCGGTCAGATGAGGTGTGAGGGCGGCGCGTAGGGTGCCACCCCAAGACAGTGATGCTTTCCAGGCTTTTGCTTTGGTGGCTGAGGGGTCTTGTCCTGTATCATCGACTTGTAAATTCACCCATTTTTCCGTTCTCGCGCCAGCGTTGCGGATCACTTGAGTTACTACTAGGAGTGCCCGAGCAATGACCTTCGTCAAACGGCTCCGGCTACTGACAGCGATCTTCGGGGTATCCACTGCCTCGCTCGCCGTTGGTATGTCGGTTTATGCGGACCTCAAGGACCGCAACCAACCTTTGGCTGCCAAGCCCAAGTCGGACACAGTCCAAGCGGCCACCGAGGCGGCCCGCACGAAATTCAGTGCCCTCCCCACGGTGACCTACCGCAACACCACGGGCGAAACACTCTTCGCTTGGCAGATCCGCCCTGAGTTGGTCGCCCAAGCGGGCCGACCACGCGACATCGCCGTGATGATCGACACCTCCGCATCCCAAGCTGGCCCCTGGATGCAGCGTGCACGCGCCATCCTCGATAGCCTTTCTAAGAATCTCGGCAGCGAAGACCGCGTCACGGTCTGGACCATCAACACCAACAACGCCGCGACCACCCGTTCGCTCACAAACGGCTTCGTCGCTCCAGAATCCGACGCAATGAAGTCGGCCATCAGTGTCCTCACCAATAAAGAGTACGGTTCGGGTGCAGTCGATCTTCCCGCTGGCATCGAAGCCGCGGCCAAGACCTTTGACCAACGCCCAGGCCGTCAGCAAGTCCTGCTGTACCTCGGTGATGGCGAAAGCGCGGCCAGCAAAGCCCCTCTGACCGAAAACAACCGCGTCGAACTGGGCCAGAAACTCGCGGACCGTGAAATCGCGTTCTTCGCAGTCCCCCTCGGCATCAAGATTCAAGCCGAAAACCTGCACGGCCTCGCCATGCTGACCGGCGGCTGCCTGGTGCGGATCAGCGACGATCTCACCACCAATGACTTCACCAAGAAGTTGAAGACCGCGATCGACGCTCCGATCCTCCGCACAGATCGCGTGACCTTCGGCCCTGAAGGCATGGAACTTTACCCGACCCGTTTGCCCCCACTTCGTAGCGACCGCTCAACGCTCGTGCTCGGCAAGACCAAGGCCACCGTCCAGACGATCTCGGCTCGTATCGAAGGCCGTGTTGGCACGACCAAGACGACCATCGATCTCTCGGATAAACTCGCCGATCCTTCGACCGATCACTATTTCCTGCCGGCGATGATCGACCAATACCGCAACACGACGGCAAAAGCCTCCCCTGTGATGCTCTCCTCGGATCGCACCCTGGCGATGGCGAGCGAACAATACCGCTTGTTCCGTGATGAGTTCACGATTCAAGGCGTCTGGGCCATCTCTGCGGACCGTGTGGACCATGCTGAGAAGCTGTTCCAAGCGGCCCTCAACATTGACCCACAATCCAAAGAAGCCGCCTCGGGGATGAACATCGTCTCCGGTCTGCGTGGTGGTAAACTCAAAGCCGACGGCGTGAAGATGGGCCTCGCTCAAGGCGTGTCCATGACCCGGCTCCAAGAGCCAGGTGCCGAGCCAAAGAAAGAAGGCGCTAAACCGCTCCCCGCTCCGACCGCTGGTGGTGCGACACCTGCCGAAAAGAGCCTGATCGAGCAAGCGAAGAATGCTCAAGCCGTGCTCGAGCAAGAGTACCGCATCCTGGTGGATGAGACGCTCCGCCGTGCTCGTCGGCTCATGACCTCTGACCCCGATTCGGCTTACGAAGACTTGAAACGTCAACGCGAGTCGGTCTTGGGCAATGAGCAACTCAGCGAGACCACACGCCAGAAACTCTCCAACGATCTCGAATCGGCGATGCGTGAAGTCACGCTCAAAGGCTCCGAAATCAAGCGAACTCTGTCCTCCCAGCGTGAACGGATCGCCCAAGCACGTCAGCGGATCAATGAATTCGAACAAAAAGCGACACAGGAAGAACAAACTCGCGCCCGCATTGACTCCTTCCGCCAACTGATGAACCAAGCTCGCTTCGAACTGGCTCAGCAAGAAGCACAGGTCATGATTGCCGAGCGTGTCAGTCGTGGGCAGAACATCCCACCGGAAGCACTCGCAGCCTACCGCATCAGCCAATCGGCGAACAACCTGCGCGAACTGACCGAACTGAAGCGGATTCGTGAGAACAACTACCTGCTCACGATGCTGCAAGTCGAGAAGTCCTTCGTTCCTTACCCTGATGAGCCACCGGTTCACTTCCCACCAGCTGCTGTCTGGCGTGAACTCACGGGCAGCCGCGTCGAGAAATACAGCAACGCGAACCTCGGGCCAGATGCTCCTCCGAGCTTCAAACGGCTTCGCGCGGTCATCGAAGGCGAAACTTCGAAGCGTATCAAAATCAACAGCCTCGATGGGCTCACGCTCAGCGCTTTGCTCGCCACGATCTCGAAAGAGTTCGAAGACGATGGCGTGAAATTCGTCTTCCGCCAAGAACTCTTCCCAGCGGATTTCAAGCCTGGCGAAGAAAAGATCAAAACCACAAGCGATTTGGCGGGTCTCCCCCTCGGCACATTCCTCGACACGATCCTTCGGGACCTCAAGATGAGCTGGGTGGCTCGCCCTGAGTACATCGAGATTGGGCCAAATACCACCGAATACTCGCTGCGTTACGAAGAGAAAGTGACTCGGGTCTTTGACGTTGCGGAACTCATCGTCGGGATTCCGAACGCTCAGTCGACCTCGGCCTTGATTCAGAACCTTCAGTTCTTGGGCGCTCAAGCCACGATCTTCGGGACCACACTGCAGCCGATCTCCGGTTTGGGTGCGGGTGGCCTGGGTCTTGGTGGCCTGGGTGTCGGTGGCCTAGGTGTCGGCGGTCTCGGTGTCGGCGGTTTGGGCGCTGGCGGTCTGGGTGCTGGTGGTCTGGGCGCTGGTCTTGGGGCGGGTGGCCTCGGGGCGGGTCTCGGTGCCGCAGGCGGTCAGCCTGGTGGCCAGCAAGGCATCGCTGGTGCTGGCGGTGGTGCTGGCGGTGGCAACCAAGGACAACTCGGTTCTGCGTTCAGTATTCAAGGGAACGACCAGAGCGCGACCCTCGTGCAATTGATCACGTCGGTAGTCGCTCGCGGGGAGTGGGATCTCGCAGGGATCGGTGGCTTGTCTCCGTCAGAATTGTCTGCTGCTTTCGGTAACAATCAGGAACCACCAGCCAGTGTCACGGACGCTCGAAAACTCAACTCGATTGGCTTCTACCCACCGGCTCGTGCTTTGATCATTCGTGGCAGCCACCGCTACCATGCAAGCCCGAGTTTCCGCCTCAAGGTCGAGGGCGGCATGGCGCAAGGTGGTCCTGGCCTACCTCGCAATGGCGATGTGATCGCCGAGATCGGTGGCAATGGGAATGTCGCCAACGCTGTCCCGAACACCAAGGAAGCCACCAGAGCTGTCGCCACGGCTCTCGCCAACAAGAACACCAAAGACCCAGAAAAACTCTGGAACGTCTTCTTGGCCAAGGTGATCACTCAACCTGACGTGGTCATTGATGCTGCGGACGTGCTCTTTGACATGAAAGAATTCGGTCACGCAACCGAAGTGTTGAAAGCCAGCCTCCGCCAGGGTCGTGTCAACGGCATCTGGACGCACGATGCCCTCGCGATTGCTCTGCAGTCGAACCAAGGCACCGCAGCCGAAGTGGAACGGGCGTCGCTCTCTTCGATCGACATGGACCCGACCAGTTCCTCGAACTACCTCCAAGCCGCCAAGGCCGAGAGCCAACTGGGCAACCATGAAATCGCTCTCGCCTACTGCCAACGAGCAGCTCACCTGGAACCAAACTCGCCAAACGCCTACGCCAATGCACTCGTTTACGCCGACCGCGTGACCGATGTGAAGTCAGATGCCATCCACTGGGCGGCCACCAACCTGCTCAAGCGGGATTGGGGCATGGATGAAATCAACTACCACGCAGAGACCAAACAACGGGTCTCGACGATGGCGACGAAGCTGACCGGCCAAGGGCGTCAAGCCGAAGCGACCCGCCTCGCGGCTCTGACCGTGGACAACAAGAACCGTGACATCGTCATCGAGTTGCTTTACCAAGGTCGCGCTGACCTCGATCTCTCGGTTGTGGAACCGAACGGTTCGATCTGCTCAGCCACGCACAAACGCACCACGGCTGGCGGTCTGTTGAAGTCCGACATCATGGAACAACGCGATGAGGATCGCTCGGAGGTCTACACCGCTGCGGAAGCCTTCCCTGGCCAGTACAAGATCCAAGTCCGTAGCGTTCTCGGGACACCGATCAACAACCGAGCACGCATCAAGGTGACGAAGAACATCGGCACTCCGGAGCAATCGGTCGAAGTCTTCAGCCTCGATCTTTCCAAGGAAACGTCGGTCTCGGTGACCTTGAACCAAGGCAGCCGGAAGGAACTGGCTTCGATGCCTGATCAGAGCCGCGAAACGCAAATGGATTCGACTCAGTCGATTGACAGCGTCAACCGTGGCAGCTTCTCGGCAGGCTTCGGCGACCGCTTCACCTCGGAATCGAGCCTCAAGTCCGCATTGCCAACCGTGAAGCCGACCGTGGAATCTCGCCTGACGGGGATTTCTGAAGGCCAGCCAGGGATGCGATTCGAAGCGAAGCTCGCACCAGATCGCAAGAATGTTGTGATGTCCGCGAAGCCTGTCTTCACAGGCACCGCGGTCAACATTCCGATGCCACGCATCAATCTGTTGCCACAATCGGCTGAGTAGTCAGCCATAGGATTAACAACATAACAGGCCGCATGGTTCACCATGCGGCCTGTTGTCGTCATGCCGAAATGTTCTTCGAAATCGGCATCTGCAACTCGATGGATTTCCAGGTTTGAAGAGGCACGACCGCCAGGGAGTGCTTTGGTTACGACTCTGTTGTGATGATTCTTGATCGGTGGTGACGAGATAAATCTTGGCGGCTTAGGGGATTTTTGCCCGGGACGTCTGGTTTTTCCGGTTCATCTGGGTTATAGATTCATGAAATCTACCTGTATACACAGGTGGAAGCTCATCGGTGCCCTTGGCTTCACAGCCCGCGCTGGACCGAAATATGACCGATTCGAAGATGCGAAGTATCCATCTCGAAAGCCCCGCAAGACGTGAGGCTTACCGCGACGCGCGCGCGATCGTCGAAGATAACTGTGGCGAACTGACACTTCTCGGCAAGATCACAGATCTCCCCGAAGACCACCCCGCCCTCGGCGCTGATTCCCCGACGCTCGCCGGACCTGCGGCCACCCAATGCGTCTACACCTTGAAAGACGATGGCAAAGATTTTGTCCTGGTGTTGGGCATCAACACCATCGGTCGACTCTCCGATAACACGATTGCGATTCGAGATGAGCACGTCTCACGTCGGCATTGTGCGATCGTCGTTCACCAGGATGGCCGGGTGGAGGTTTATGATGTGGCCTCGAAGAATGGCACGGTCGTCAACGGGAAGAAGATCAACGGCCCGACCGGGCTGAAGAATGGCGATGTGATCACACTCTGCACGCGGAAACTCATTTTCATCGTCAACCCCATTCATGACCCGCTCGCTGGCTTGCTGTGAAACCAGTTCGCAAAGAGAATCTCCCTTCGAAGCCCTGTGTGGTCTGTGGTCGGCCATTCACCTGGCGTAAGAAGTGGGAGAAGGTCTGGGATCAAGTCAAATTCTGCTCCGAGCGCTGCCGCCAGGCAAAAGCTCCTGGCTCCGTAAAATGAACTGGATCAACAACTCGCTGAGGATCGCGTGTGCATCGGGAATTTGACCCACGGGATACCGCTTTAGGCTACAAGCCGCCACTCGGGCTATACGCCCTGTCGCTGGCCGTCCTGGTGCTTCTGCTGCTGGATATCGCCCCGTATCTCGTCCAGGCCCTCGCTTGGATGGGTGTCGATGTCTCCTGGCCGATTTCCCGGGACTTCTACGGCATTCGTTACGCACTCATCGCGGCCGTGGTGGGTTGTGTGCGGGTTCTGGTCGGGGCGTTGGACCGCCTCACGGAGGGGCACATCGGCGCGGATCTGGCTGTGGGTGTGGCTTGTATCGCGGCGATTTTGCTCGGCGAACCGCTGATCGCAGCCGAGGTCATCGTCATCAGCTTGATCGGGGAGTGCCTGGAGGCGATCACCTTTGGCCGTGCTCAGAAGGCTTTGGGCCAACTTCACGAACTCTTCCCAATTCGCTGTTGGGTGCTCCGCGGTGGTGTCGAAGAGCGTGTGCTGACCACAGAACTCGTCGTCGGCGATCGGGTCGTCGTGAAGCCTGGTGGGAAGATCCCCGCGGATGGCCGGGTCGTCGAGGGGCAAGCAGCGGTGAACGTCGCGGCCCTCACGGGCGAAAGTTTGCCGCTCGAGAAAGGCCCTGGCAGCGCGGTCCTGGCAGGGTCGATTGTGCCGAGTGGCTCGCTAATTCTCGAAGTCGAGCGAGTCAGCACGCAGACGATCGCCGGGCAAGTCGTTGCACTCACGGAAAAAGCCCTGGCCGAGAAGAGCCAAGGCGAACGGCTCGCAGATCGTGTGGCGAAGGTGTTTTTGCCGATCGTCTTGGGCCTCGCCTTCTTTGTTTTTATCGTCAACGTCCTCTGGCAGCGCAGTGCTCCGGTAGGCCTCGGCGTGGAGCAGAAGACTCTGACTTGGGGCGAAGCGGCCCGCGTGGCAGCATACCCGACGCTTGGCGTGTTGGTCGTGGCTTGCCCGTGCCCTCTGATCCTCGCCACCCCCGCTGCCGTCATGGCCGCACTCGCCCGGCTGGCGGGTACGGGCGTCGTGCTCAAGAGCGGTGCGGCCCTCGAACGGCTCGCGCAAATCCAGAGCATTGCCTTCGACAAAACCGGCACACTCACCGAAGGCAAGCTCGAACTCGGTAGCCTACGGCCTGCCCTTGGCCGTGACCCGGAGGAGTTACTGCGCGTCGCGGCAAGTCTGGAAGCGAAAAGCGAACACCCGATCGCCCGCGCCATTCTGGCTCACGTCCCTGAGCCAGAGCTAGCACGCGAGTTTCGCGCAATACCAGGCTTGGGGGTCGTCGGCGTCTCGGCGACTGGGGAAATGATCGCAGTTGGCTCACGTAAGCTGTTTATCCAAGAGGGTATCACCTTACCATCCGAAGCTGAGGCCGCGTTTACTGAACTGGAAGCTCTCGGCGAAAGTGCCGTCGCGGTCGTCCGGTCGGGAGAGTGGCTAGGGGTGTTGGGGGTCCGGGATCGGCTGCGGCCCGAAGCGGTCGGCGTCGTCGATGAACTCCAAGCGATGGGCTTAAGCCCGATTGCCATGCTCACCGGAGACCGCCGGATCGTGGCCACGGCTATCGCCGGGAATCTCCCGGGTCTCGAACTCTACGCGGACCTCTTACCCGCCGACAAAGCCGAGTGGATCGCCAAGCAAGCAAAACCTACGGCCTTCATCGGCGATGGCATCAACGACGCCCCAGCTCTGGCTCGCGCGAGTGTCGGCTTGGCCGTCGGTTCCGGTACCGATGTCGCTGTCGAAGTGGGGGATATCGTCTTCATGGGCGAACCGCTTCGCCCGCTACCCATGCTGATTCGCCTTTCGAGAAAAACGACGCAAGTCATCCGGCAAAACATCCTCGGCTTCGGCTTTGGCATGAACCTCTTCGGCGTCTTGCTGACAGGCTTACTCTGGCCACTGTTTGCGACCTCACCGGCCTGGTTCGAGAAAGCCCCGCTCGTCGGAGTGGTCTATCACCAACTTGGCTCTTTGCTGGTGCTCGTGAACTCGCTGCGTTTACTCCGCTTCGAACGCACACCAACGGCCGCGACCCGTGGTTTCACCGAAGCGACTCGTGGCCTCGATCGCTTCTTCACCCGGTGGACTGCCGACGAAGTTTTGCACGAACTGGGCCATCACTGGAAGTGGGTGTTGGGCAGTGTCATCGGGTTGTCACTGATCGTTTGGTTCGCCTCCGGTGTGACGCAAATCAACCCCGCCGAGGTCGGCGTCGTGCAGCGATTCGGCAACGTGCGGGACGATCTCGCACCCGGCTTGCATGTCCGTTGGCCGTACCCGATCGAGACTGTCACCAAAGTCCGGCCACAGGAAATCAAGCTTGTGGAGATTGGTTTCCGAGTTCTCAGTGATGAGCGTCGCAAGGCGCTCGAAAGTGCCAAGGCCGAGCAACAACGGCTTCGCCGACCGGGTGGCAACCTGGCCGTCGATACGAGCCTGACCTGGGCCTCTTCTCATGCCGAAGGCATTGACCGCAAGACTGATGAGTTCCTGATCGTGACTGGCGATGGCAACCTCGTCGAGTTGTTCGCTACGGTGCGGTATCGCATCATCTCACCGCGGGAGTACCTCTTCACAGCCCAGAATCCGGAGAGCGTGATTCGCAATGCTGCCGAGGGCATCTTCCGCGAACTGACCGCCGGGCAAGCCTTCGCCGAGCTGCTCACGAACCAACGGGCACGCCTCGAAAGCGAAGCCAATCGCCGGTTGCCGGCCCGTGTCAGCGAGTTGGCACCCGCAGGCTTGGGCATCGAGTTGCAGGGCCTGACGATCCACGATTTGCACCCCCAGCAAGAGGTCGTCAATGCTTACCAGGAAGTGGCGATGGCGATTCAACGGCGAGACAAGACCATCAACGACGCTCTCGCTGAGGCTCAGCGACTGCGTCAGCGTGCCCAGGAAGATTCATTACGCATCACCCGTCAAGCCGAGGCCGCGAAGACGACTCGCATTGAGGACGCCACTGCCAGCCGCGATGCCTTCCTCGCTTGGGCGAAGGCCCGCAATACCGTCCCCGAGCCGATCGAGAAAGCCTGGTTAGCCGATTTCGAAGCCCGCGCCCAAGCTGGCCAAGACCGCACGGCTTTGGGTCTCGAACTCGCCCAAAAACGCGAACGCTACCTCCGTGACCGGCGCCAACTGACGGACTTCCGCCTCACCCTGGATGCCGTGACGCTCGTACTCCAAGGCCGGGATAAAATCTTCCTCGACGCCACCCAACTCCCCGGCCGTCGGCACATCCTGCTCATGGAACCCGACCCCAAGCTCCCGAGCCTGATGGCCCCGCTGAACCCACCAAAGGACCAGTAGATTCGATCCGGAACTCGAGACTTCTGAGTGGATGCGTTCGTGTTTGAGGTGTGTACGATTTGTGTGGTGAATTGTGCGAGAGGGAACTGGATCAGGGGTCAAACGAATAGAAGTCGAAAGGGAAGTCAGTGTACGGCAGGAAGTCGGCCAGCAACTCAAGTCACTGGCCAACCTCGAGATGGGGGTCTCGGAGCTTACTTCTTCGAGGCTGGAGCCAACGATTCCTTGAGCTTCTTCAGAGGGCGAGCGGTGACTTTCGTCGAAGCAGGCTTGTCTTTGGTCACAGTCGTCTCACCTGGCTTGAAGCGGTTAGGCACAACCTTGCCACCCTTCTGAGCGGGGATCCGTTTGGCCTTCAGTTTGAAGAGGCCAGGCAGAGCCAGTGTACCTGGGCCTTTTGGCCCGAGCTGCTTGACGATCACTTCTTCCATCGCCTCCATGACCTTCGCCACATCGGCCTTGGTCATCTCTGCGATCTCGGCGATGTCAGCGAGGAACTGACCTTTCGTGATCGACTTCTTGGCAGTCTCTTTCGCGGCTTCTTTGGCCATGTTGTCTTGCTCCAGCAGGGGGAATCGATGCGAAACATCTAGAAATTAAGGCACTTTCGGGCGTAGAGTCAACGAAAAGCCTACAATTCTTCGAGAAATATCACGGATTTCTGCTCTTTTGACGACGTATGCCCTCGAAAATGAGCAATTTGAAGGCTTTCCAAAGCGAAACATCCCTCAAAACCGGCGTGACCGCGCCGACAAATCGATTCAATCCGCAGAGTCAAACAGGTTCGGTCGAGCAGGAATTGGCTTACGTGGTTTCTCCGGTGGAGCCACCACGATCGGATCTGGAACGGGTTTTACAACCTTTTTTGGCTTCGGAGTGGGCGGTGGTTCGGGCAACGGAGCAGTCTCAGGTGTGCGGGCCACGTAGGGTGTTGGCTGTTCGAGATGACTCAAGACTTCCTTGGCTCGGTTCAAGATCGACCCTGGCACTCCCGCGAGTTTGGCGACGTGAATCCCGAAGCTCTTCTGCGCGTTCCCCGGCGAGATGCGGTGCAAGAAGATGACATCATCAGCCAGTTCCTCAACCTGAACCGTGTAGTTTCGCAGCCGGGGTAATGTCTGGTCGAGTCGGGCGAGTTCGTGGTAGTGCGTGGCAAAGAGCGTGCGGCAGCCGATGGCATCGTGGAGATGTTCGGTCATCGCCCAGGCCAGGGAGACGCCGTCGTAGGTACTCGTGCCACGGCCAATCTCATCCAGGATGACGAGACTTCGACTCGTGGCGTTGTTCAAGATGTTCGCAGCCTCGGTCATCTCCACCATGAAGGTGCTCTGCCCGCGGCTCAGTTCGTCGCTGGCGCCGACGCGGGTGAAGATGCGATCGGTCAGTCCGACCGTGGCTTTCTTCGCGGGGACGAAGCTACCCAGATGAGCGAGTAATGTGAGTAGCGCGACCTGGCGGATGAACGTGCTCTTGCCGCTCATGTTCGGCCCGGTGATGAGCCAAAAGACACCCTCGGCCGGGTGGAATCGCACATCATTGGGCACGAATGTCCCTGCCGCGAGGGACTGATCCAGCACGGGGTGACGGCCCTCGGAGACGAGCAGAATCGGCTCGGCGACCATCTGCGGGCGAACGTAGTTCCGGCTCGCGGCCAAGTCCGCTAACCCCGCGAGGAAATCGACCTGAGCCAGGGCATCAGCTGTTTGCAGGAGCTTCATCGTCTGGGCCGCGACTTGGTCCCGCAGTTGCAAGAACAGCTCGAACTCCAGAGCTTGCGAACGCTCCTGGGCCGTGACGACTTTCTCCTCGTATTCCTTCAGCTTCGGTGTTGAGTATCGCTTCGCATTCTTCAGCGTCCGCTCGTGGATGTAATCCGTGGGCACGCGGGTTTCGTTGGCGTTCGTGATCTCGATGTAGTAGCCCATGACGTCCGTGAACCCGACCTTCAGGCTCGCGATCCCGGATCGTGTCACTTCCTCGGCTTGGTAACGAGCGATCCAGTCTTTGCCCTCCCGAGCGAGGTTGCGAAGTTCGTCCAACTCGGCATGGTAGCCTTCGCGCAGGATGCCGCCATCTTTGGGGTTGAACGGTGGCTCCTCGACGAGAGCTTGATCCAGAAGACCCCGTAATTCGGGGCAAGGCTGAATCCCATCTTGCAGTTCCCGCAGTAACTTCGATTTCGTGAGGTCCAGTTTGGATTGCACGCCAGGGAGCAGTTTCAGCGTTCGAGTGATTGCGGAGAGATCTTTTGGGTTGGCCCGTGCCGTGGAGACACGTGTCGTCAGCCGTTGTAAGTCCGAAGCACCTTCCAAAAGCGCTCGCAATTGTCCCCGCAGCGCGTGAGAGTCCAACAACTCCCCCACAGCGTCGTGCCGGGCTTCGATGCTGGGCAAATCGTTGAGCGGCGAGAGGAGTGCATCAAAGAGGAAGCGTGCCCCCATCGGCGTCACAGTGCGATCGAGGACCGAGATCAGAGAGCCTTCGCGTTGATTGTCGCGGAGAGTCCGAGTCATTTCGAGGCTTCGCCGGGTGACTTCGTCAAGGATCAGGGTCCGTTCCGGGCGATAGGGTTGCAAGCGGCGGATATGGCCGAGGCTCGCCTTCAAGGTCTCTTGCAGATAGATGATCAACCCGCCAGCAGCCAGCAGACAGGGTTGACCATCATCAAAGCCGAAACCCGACATCGTCGAGACGGCGAAGTGTTTGTGTAAAGCATCAAGAGCCGCCGATGGCTCGAACTGCCAGCCGGGACGGGTGACCAGAGACCGCGGGGCTTGGTTGCCAAACGCTGGGGCTAGGAGTGCGACTGCATTCTCGGGTTGCAGGCATTCGACGATCCCGAGCCGGGCGCATTCATCGGGGAGGTTCGCGGTCTTGACATCAAGGCAGGAGAAAGACCCTGTCGGTAGATCGATCCAGGCCAAACCAAACGATCCCGATTTCCCTGGCACGATGGCGGCGAGATGGTTCGGCTTGCGGGGGTCGAGAAGCTCTTCTTCGGTGACCGTGCCCGGTGTGACGACGCGGTTCACCTCACGGTGAATGAGCTTCTTCTTGCCATCCGAGACTTCCATCTGCTCGCACACGGCGACGCGATGGCCTGCTTTCAACAGGATGTTGAGGTAGTATTCGAGCTTGTGGTAAGGGAAGCCCGCCATCGGGATTTCTTTGTCCCGCTTCGTCAGGGTGATCCCCAGGATACGATGACCCAGTTCAGCGTCGTCCTCGAAGAGTTCGTAGAAGTCTCCGTTGCGGAAGAAGATCATCATCCCCGGATGCTGGGCTTTGGCATCGTGGAACTGTTGCATCATCGGGGTCATGCGACCGACCTGTGGCTGAAGGAGTTTTGCGAAGCAGGATCGGGAATCACCCGGAGATGGTGCGGACCTTGGACATGGTCATGCAGTTGCCGTTGCCGAGGTATTCCATGGACGTCATGAAGTTACGAATCAAAAGCAGTCCGCGGCCACAGGGGCGTTCCAGGTTTTCGGGTGCGGTCGGATCGGGAACATCTTGTGGGTTGAAGCCTGGACCTTCATCCCGAATCTGGATGTCGAAGCGTTCTGGAGTGATGGTGTAAGCGACAAAGACGCGCTTCTCAGGATCCATCTGGTTGCCATGCTTCACAGCATTCACCAGAGCCTCTTCGAGCGCCAGCTTGATGCAGAAAACATCGCGGTCACAGTAGTGGCCCGCATGAAGGGCTTCTTCGATCTCGTCTTGGATTTTGCGTGCCAGGGTGAGGTCACTCGGGATCGAGTGGTGGACGAGCGGAGGAGTTGTGCGAACGTCAGTCATGGCCAGGATACCGCAATTCACCAAAAACTGCGGGCTGCTCGAAAGCAGCCCGGAATGCCAAGGATCAGAAAGAGTTTAGGCCGGTTTGCTCGTCCTTGACGATCTTCAACATCTTGTCGAGTTTCGTGAGCGTGAAGATTTCCATGATGGTGGTCGAGATGCCACAGAGAATCAGCTTCCCTTTCACAGCGACGAGCCGCTGATGCAGGCGGATCAATTTGCCGAGAGCAGCGGAAGAGAGAAACTCGACGGTGCTGAAGTCGAGGAGCAATTTCTTGCGGCTCAGCTCATCCACGAGCTTGAACAGGTCGTCGCCGATCATCTGGATGTTTTGTTCGTCCAGAATTTTCTTGTCAATGAAGCGGACGACGGTGACATCGCCGATGTCGTCAAACGTGATGCGTGATTTGCGCGGTTGGGACATTGGCGTCACCCTCGGGAAAGCGATGATCATTCATCGGATACAAACGATTGACTTCCAGCTAATTTTCGGAGTGTCCAGCATCAGTGTCAAGCGGGACAACTCGCTTTCGTGCCGAAAACTCAACCGTTCTGAGACACAACCGGCAGCGAAAGGCTCGGGTGCGGCTTCTTTTCGATCCGAGGATACTCGGGAGCCATCGCATCGAGCTCTGCCACCAGTTCCGGGCCGAAGTACCAGAGGATATCCGGCCGAGCCATCTCGTAGATCGTTGGACCAGGGCCTTCGCAGATGAGTTCATCTTCGATGTCGAACTCGTAAGCTGGCGTCAGCACTCCCTGGCTGAAGGACGCTGGGAACAGCAAGCAGACCATCGGTTTGATGGTGTGGACGTCAATCCCGCGTTCGAGCGCGAAGCGGTGAATCCGGCAACCACGGCCATCTTGGTCGAGGAAAACGCAACCCCACTCGTTGTGTTGCGAACGCCCGGCCTTCATCTCCATGACCTGAGTGCGGGTGTAAAGACCTCCCGGATACTCTGGCTCTTCGAGAATGCCGAAGTCCTCGGGGTCTTCCCGAAACCACTCAGAACGAGGCATGTTTAAGTACGCTTCGAGTTCGGCCTGGTATTTTTCCAGTGCTGCGACACGAGGCATTTCGGTGTCCGCACCGTACTGGCAGCAGGCATCGTGGCAGAAAGTGCAGTCCATGCAGTGGCCAAAGTAGGTCAACTGAAACAGACGCGGATCGACCTGCGAGAGCACCGGTGCCCCGAAAACACACGGGTATTCCCGCGATAAAGGACGGACCATTCCTGGCCTTTCACACCGAGGAGACGATAGCCAAAGACTGCTTCGGAGAGAAACCGACCACAGCCTAGCGCTTCTTATAGCAGCGACCCGATCTGGGCAACTCCGAAGCTGCTGATTCCCAGAATGGTCGTCCGGAAGCAAGGCCAACGGCCTCGAAGAATTGAGATGCACCCCGTTCATCCCATTCAACATTTCGGTCTTGTGGGGGTGGGGTAACTTGGGTATGCGGGTTCGTATTGACGTCCGTTTCCTCACGTTTCGGCAGGGAAGCCATGAAGCGATTTTTGACTGTAGCGATGTTGGTTTCGTGTCTCAGTTCCACCTGGGCTGTGGATCCTGTCGTCCCCGCGGCATACACGCCGAAACCCACGGAAACCAAATCTGCAAGTGTTTCCAAGGTGGAATTCACGACGACGAAGCTCTCTGACGGCACTGAAATCTTGCCGAAAATGCTTGCCGATTCGAAAGCAGTGCTCGCCAAGACCCGCGATTACACGGGCCACATCGTCCGCCAGGAAGTGGTCAACGGCAAACTGACTCCTGAGTCGATCGCCGAGTTGCGTGTCCGCATGGAGCCACTTTGCGTCAACATCAAAACCGTTCGACCACAGAACTTGATGGGGGAAGAGACCAGCTACTTGGCTGCGAAAAATCGCCTGCAAGTCCGGTTCAAACCTGCCGGCATCGAAGGTGTCCGCGGTTTCCAGACTCTGGAAGCAACGAGCGACAAAGTTCTCGCCAACACCCGCCACCCTGCGAATGAGGTGGGTTTGAGTGCGATGATTGAGCGGATTGAGAAAATCCTCTCGACTGAAAAAGCGCTCAAGAACCCGGTGCAAGTCTTCGCCAGCGACTACATGATCGGCGACAAGACCGTAACTCGCTTCGAAATCATCACCGAGCGTGCTCACCCTGCTCGCTACGCCGCCAAGTGCGTGGTGTACATCGAGAAAGAATCCAAGCTCCCTGTGCGTTTTGAAGCTTATGCGACCACGAAGCCCACCCCAGCCGAAGGCGAACTTCTGGAAGTTCAACAGTACATCGGCGTGAAGCGAAACACCGGCCTCGGTGACCGCGACTTCGAACGATAATGAAGAATGGGAATGCTGTCCTGATCAGGGCGGACGTGAAAAGCCTGGTGAGTGCCAGGCTTTTTTCGTCTTCCAGATTATCCGTTTTGGTTTTGAAGGCCGTCAAACGCAGAACGACCCGTTCGCAGGAAGTCCTTTCCGGCGTTCGAGTCGTTCCGTGTGTCGTGGTGAAGTAGGGGTTCTTCACCACGACCCGCGCGAGTCCGTATCGGGGGAACGGTTACTCTTCGCGTTTGGCTTCAGCCATGTTGCGGATGTTGGCGGCGAGCATCGCGGTATCGAAGGGCTTCTTGAAGATGTCGTTGAAACCTTGCTCTTTGAGCTTTTCTGGCTCCGCTTCGTCTTCCCCAGCGAGACCGACAATCAACGTGGCCGTGTAGGCATCGTTCTTGCGAAGGTTCGCGGTGATCTGTACCGACTCATAGCGGCCCAGGCCGAGGTCGATGACGATGGTGTCGGGGTGGAAGCTCTGAGCGAGTGTGCCAGCTTCGAAGCCGCTATTGGCGATTTCGAATTTGAAGTCGTCGTTCTCAGGGAGGAGTTCACGCAACCGGTCGTTGAAGAGTTTTTCGGTGCCGATGAGAAGGATCTTGTGCCATTCTTCTTCTTCGAGTTCGCCAAGAGGCATTCCATGCTCTTTGAGGAACTTGATGAGTTGCTCACGGGGGATACGGCGGTCTTGTGACCCCGGAATCCGATAACCCTTGAGGCGACCCGAATCGAACCATTTCGAAACGGTTCGCGGGGCGACTTTGCAAATCTTAGCGACTTGACCTGTCGTGAAAACCTTTTTCATCGGGGGGATCTCCAGTACGAACTCGCTCGCCCCGGCTTCGGCGGCGCCTGGCAAAACCGGGCGCAGTCTAGCTGGCTGGGCGTCAGCAACGAACGCTCGCAATCGTTCATGCCATCGGCCGCGGTGTCGGCGGGGGCCGCACTTGCCGGGGGGTTGGGGGGTTCGGCGGAGACGAGCGGGCAAAAACCCGCGAACAAGGAGGGGCCTGAGCAGCCCGTCCTTGAGCTTGCGTAGCTTACGTCTCCGACACAATCTTCATCGACTAGATCAACCCCGCAATTTGAATCGAATTCACAATCTGGGGGAATCAAGTCACTTGGATCGTATCAGAAGCCTCGGCTCATCTCCGCCACGGGGGCCGACCATCGGCGTACCCGTGATATTTGCGAATTCCACGTCTTTCATCGCCACCCTGATTATCCCATCTCCACCATTAACCGTGCATGAAGTGATCTTTCGCAGAACCCGCCATTCCGAACAGTCCGTCTAGGTAATCTGTTACGCCTAACCCTACCGGAAGACATCTCAACCGATGGGGTAAGTTTGATGGATTGTACCAGGGTGCAGAATGGCCCCGCCACAATTTCCCACGATCACATCGTATTTTCGCGCAAGTCTCCTGTCATAATCGTGAACGCGAACCCGACGGTTTCGCCAACAGTTCTCGGTCACTCCGACCTCGCCCTTTGAGGAACTCCATGATTTCTCGCTGCCCCACCGGCTTGGCCGGTCTCTTCGTGCTGTTACAGTGCCTGAACTCCTCTCCTCGCTCTCAAGCGAAGGATGATGTCATCGAGTGGCGAGGAGATTACGATGCGGCTCGTCGGGATGCCCACAAGCTCAACCAGCCATTAGTCTTGGTGATCGGTACAGACGAGTGCATTTTCTGCCGCAAACAAGACGCGTCCACCTTCCGAGACCCCGCTTTGATTGCCTTGCTCAACAAACAAGCCGTCACCGTGAAGGTGAACGGGAACAAAGAGCCTGGATTCGTCCAGTCTCTGAAGATTCAGATCTATCCCACGACGATCATCGCAAGCCCGGATGGCAAGATCGTCTCCTTCTTGCAGGGTTACATCACCTCCGATCAACTCAAAGACCATGTGCGTAACGCGATCAGCGAACTCGTGACAACGCCTGATTGGGCCACACGGGACTTCGCCGATGGCGAGAAAGCCCTGAAACTCGGGGATGCCCCACGCGCGCTCGCATTGTGGAAAACGATTCGCAGTGGCGTTGCGGAGTCCCCAGTTCGTGGGAAAGCGGAAGCCGCGATTCAAAGTGTCGAGAAGCAGGCTAGCGATCGGTTGGCACGAGCAAGCCAACTCGAAGTTCAGCAACAACACACGGCGGCCTTCGAAGTCTACGCCGACGTCATCCGGCAATTCTCAGGCACGAAGGCCGCTTCCGAAGCGACCACCAAACTGACAGCGTTTGCGACACGCGGTGAAGCCGTCGATCGCTTACGACTGATGGTGGCCAAAGAGTTCCTGACAGCCGCCAAAGAAGATCTTCGACGCGAACGCTTCGCGGATTGTGTCGACCGCTGCGAACAAATTCGCACGCAATTCCCTGATCTCAATGAAGCCCGTGAAGCCCTCAGCGTGAAAGAGTCCATTCATAGTGACGCAGACAAATTGCAAACATTGAGCGATCAGTTGCTGCTTCGGGCCGCTGAAGTCCAACTGAGACTTGCTGAACTCTGGCAGAAAAAAGGGGACAACGACCGGGCCTTAGCCTGCTACGAAAAAGCCCATCAGCTTGCCCCAAACACCCGGCTCGCAGAACTCGCTACGAGCCAGATCACGACCTTGAAACCAGGGACCGTTCCCGCAGCGACGACGAGTTTCCGAAAGAATCCTTAACGGCAATTTCAGATCGGTGTATAATCAAACTCTGTTTTGGGGTGGGACTGGTTACCCGTGTACCGCCCCGGCCTTGCAGGCGGACGGAGCTTGTGGCTCCCTCCTGAGCAGGGCGTTTCACCAAATCCATGAGCAACAGCACACCCGCCGAACCTTCCCCGACCCCGGCACCGACCGTCACCTCCACAGGGTCCATCCCTGTACTCAAAGACGGCGAGCACCACAAACCCCATGATCACCCCCAGTCCTTCTGGCTCTGGATCATGTGCCTAACGGGGGTTGATTACTTCAGCACCCTCGGCTACCAACCCTCGATTGCCTACGTCAACGCCGGACTATTGGCCCCATTGGCCACAATTGTTCTGGTCCTGGTCACGCTCTTTGGAGCGTACCCCGTCTATGCCTTTGTCGCCAAGTGTTCCTCGCAGGGCCAAGGCTCCATCGGGATGCTCGCCAAACTCGTCTCCGGCTGGGGTGGTAAACTCCTCGTCCTGACGCTGCTCGGCTTCGCCGCGACCGACTTTGTCATCACCAAGACACTGTCTGCTGCGGATGCCGCCAAGCACTTGATTGAAAACCCGAACTGGCCCCTCCCAACGGAAGATCACCATGTCCACGAACGGCAACAACTGCTCGTGACCTTCTTCATGCTCGTGGTCTTGGGTGGCTTCTTCATGCGTGGCTTCCGCGAAGTGATTAGCCTCGCAGTCGGGATTGTCGCGGTTTACCTCGTGGTGAACACGATGGTGATAGGCGCCGGGCTGGTCTATATCACGGGTCATCCGGAGTTGCTCGACAACTGGTGGGCTGACGTGATTGCTGGCAATTGGCATCTTTCGCATACCCCGATGAACCTCAGTCGGACGAGTTTATGGTCACTCCTAGCGGTGGTGATCATTATCTTCCCAAAGCTCGCTTTGGGCTTGAGTGGCTTCGAAACCGGTGTCGCTGTGATGCCACTGATTCGTGGCAACACCACGGACACGACGGAAAATCCAGCAGGCAGAATCAAGCGGACGAAGTGGTTGTTGCTCTCCGCGGCACTGATCATGTCCGTAGGCTTGTTGGGTTCATCGATTGTGGTGAGCACGCTGATTCCGCCCGAAGAACTGCTTTACAAACACCCAGAAAAGCCTGGTGAATACCTGGCTCCCGATGCTTGGGGGGAAGAGTTCCCGAAACTCACGAAGCCAAAAGCCCCACCCGCCTACGAACGCGCGCTTGCTTATCTCGCTCACGGCGAAGCCCCAACTAAAGGGGTTGCTCCTTACTTTGGGGCGACATTCGGTACGATCTACGACATTAGCACAGTGGTCATCCTCTGGTTCGCTGGGGCGAGCGCGATGGCCGGGTTATTGAACCTCGTGCCTAAGTACTTGCCACAGTACGGCATGGCCCCTGAGTGGACTCGAGCCGTTCGACCGCTTGTGTTACTACTCACGGGTATCAATCTCTTCGTGACCTATCTCTTTAACGCGGATGTCACGGCTCAAGGCGATGCCTACGCTACGGGTGTGCTCGTACTCATGACCTCAGCAGCCGTGGCGACTGTGATCGAGAAATGGCGCACAAAGTCTGGCTCGTTCGGAGGCCGGCTTTCGATTCCGTTTCTATTGATAGCCATCGTATTTTGTTACACCACCTTGGCCATCATCTTCGCGAAGCGCATTCCGACGGGTCTCTTGATTTCGATGTGCTTCATCGGCACGATCATGGCGACTTCCTTTGTGTCACGCATCATGCGAAGCCGAGAGTTGAGATTTGCCGGATTCAAGCTCAAGAACCCGACTTCGAAATTCCTCTGGGACACGATCCGGCACCTGGAGTTGACCATTCTCGTACCCCACCGGCCTGGCCGGCGCAGCCTCTCCGAAAAAGAAACGGCCATCCGTAAGGAACACCGGCTTCCGAAAGACCTGATGATAGTTTTCGTGGAAGTCGAGCTTCAGGATGCGAGCGATTTCGTCAACGAGCCAATCATCGAAATCACCCAGGAAGAAGGCCGATACATCCTGAAAATCACCGGAGCGGCTTCGATCGCCCACACACTCGCAGCCGTCTCGCTGGAGATGGCCAAACATGGCCAGCCGCCCGAGATTCACTTCGGCTGGACCGACGAAACGCCGTGGACGGGGACACTTGGCTTCTTGCTCTTCGGCGAAGGGAACGTGCCCTGGATGGTGCGAGAATTGATACGGAATGGTGAGCCGAACCCAGCCAAGCGACCGTTTATCATCATCGCCGGGGCGTAAAGACTTGGTAAAAAGCAAACAGGATTGGCAGGATCAACAGGATCTTTTATCCTGCTAATCTTGCAAATCTTGTCATCATCATTTACTTGGTTTCAGACTATTTCTTCACTTGCAAGGCTTTGTGGTAAGACGACATGGCCTGGTACAAGGCAAAGTAGGCATCCTCATCGTTCTTCGGAGCAGGTCCGAAGCCCATGCCGTACTTCTCCATGTGGCGAGTGAACTCCGAGACGGTGGCGCCCAGAGTCGTCCAGGTGGGGTTAAAGACACCTTGGAGTTTTTCTTGGGTCGAGAGTTTCGCCAACTGCTCGGCTTGCTCCCAGAAGCGGATCATCTCACCTGCCTGCTCTAGTGACAGCTCGTGAACCAACGGCTCCGTTTGCGTTTTCGCTTTGTTGATTTCTGTCATCAGTAAAGTACCTTGTTCGACCGTGATTTTCTTGCTGGCGAGTGCCGAGTCGAGCACAGGGAGCAAGGCACGGTCGACACTCATTCGCACACTCGTCCACTCGGGGACATTCAGTGCTGAAGGCCAGGGGTTCTTGCCGAGGCGCAGGAAGTTGACGATCTCGCTGGCGGGTGTTGAGTCAAACTGCACATGGCCAATCAACTCCCCAGCCAGAAGCTGCGAATCGGCCTTGGTGCCTTTGGCGTGAAGAGTACGGATTTCTTTTGCGAGTGCATTCAAGGCTTGGCCCGAAATGACATCCGCATCGGTCACAACAGGTGCGTTCGGATCGGGTCGCTCGAACGGGTTCTTCTGGTTGGCTTCACGAATTCGCTGATCCGCAATCAACTTGCGGGCTTCGATGTCGTTGCCTCCACGTTGACCCCCCGCGGCTCGGAGGAGGCGGAGTTGCTCTTGGACGATCGGGTTCTTGGCCGGGTCGTTGGGAACTGCCGCGATGCCCGTCACACCACCCATCAACTGGGAGCCGGCATATTGGTACGCTCCCAGGGACGCCGCCCGCAAGGCAACAGGATTAAATGGACCAGCGTAGGAGTACCCGACGACCGCATACCCTGGCACCCCAGTCACAGGGTTTGTGTACGCGGCTCCGAATGTCGCCCCCGAGTAGTACATCAGCCCGACTTGTTGGCCAGTGCGTGGATTGGAGTAATAAATGCCAGGTCGAATCCCAAAAGGAAGCTGAGCTTGGCTGGCCCCCGCGAAGGCCATCAACGCCGCGAGGGACAAGAAAACTCGACGAAACATGATAAATCTCCTGGATGCTTGAAAAGCTCTTCCGCATCCTCGCGGCAGTAAAACCACACCATTCTATACAGGCTCTTCGTTCGAATTCTTACGTTCTTGTCCCGTTCTCCTTGGTCTTTCCTTTTTGGCTAAACCCGAATGGTGATCTTGCCGGAGAGCGTACCCACTTTGCCGAGGGTGTTGGTTTGTTGTAGGCGATGGGCTTCGATACCTTCGGCCAGCGAAAACTCGGGTCCGAGCAGTGCTTTCAGTTGGCCGTTGGCCACGAGGCGGTTGATGTCGTCCGCACACTTTCGCTGCTCGGCCGGCGGCAAGTTGAACATGGCGAAGCCGTAGAGCGACAGACCTTTAACGTAGAACGGCCCGTTCGGGAACACGGGTCGTGCCCCTCGCCCGGCCATGACGACAACGCGACCATAAGGCGCCATCATCTCGACGGTCTTATCGAAATCGGTCGGCGGTTGGGTCTCGTAAAAGACATCGACTCCCTTTCCGGCCGTGGCTTCCTTGACACCTGCGACGAGGTCATCGGTCTTGTAATTCAAGACGATGTCCGCCCCAAGTTGTTTGGCCAATTCCGCTTTTTCAGCACTGCTGACGGTGGTAATCACTTTCGCCCCGGTCGCTTTGGCCATCTGCACGACGCACGACCCGACGCCGCCCGTCCCACCGTGAACGAAGACCGTTTCCCCCGCTTTCAAATTGACTCGAAAGTACAGCCCGAGGTGAGCGGTGATCCCCACGAGGGCGAGCGCCGCCATCGTGCGGTCCTCGGCGTTCGTAGGAGTCGGGTAGGTGTAATCTTCGTGCGGGCAGACATACTCTGCGAACGTCCCGGGCCGACCGAGCATCCCCTGATTCGACCCCCAGACGCGATCGCCCACACGAAACCGCGTGACACCGTCACCGATGGCTTCGACCACTCCGGCAAAGTCTGACCCCGTGATCGCCGGGAACTTTAGCGGCATATTCACTAAGCCGGCACGAATGTAGGTGTCGACGGGGTTGATCGCGGCTGTCTTCACCCGAACGAGTACCTCGCCCGATTGCGGTTCAGGGGTGGGGTAATCCCCTTGGGTCAGAACTTCCGGCTCACCAGTCTGAGAAAAGTAGACGGCCTTCATCGGCGCGGCTCCACGAGAGGGTAGAAGAGATGTAGATCAAGATACAGAACACGCCTCATGAGAAAGCCCGGGTATGGAACTCGACCCCAAGACTACCGATGCCTACCCGTTTCTCACGGGCATTGTCACACCACGGCCGATCGCCTGGATCACGACCATCTCCCCAACGGGAGTCGTGAACTTGGCTCCGTACAGCTTCTTCAATGTCTTTGGTGACAAGCCCGCGATTGTGGTGTTTTCACCCAACTTGAAGCCCGACGGCACTAAGAAAGACACCCACCGTAACATCGATGCCAACGGCGAATTCGTGATCAACGCTTCCGTGACCGCTTTGGCCGAAGCTGTGAACATCACCTCAAAAGGGTTGCGTTACGAAGAAAGCGAACTGTTGCTGACCCCGCTGACGACGCTTCCCAGCCGGGTCGTGAAGCCGCCTCGAATCGCAGAATCCCCGGCTCATCTCGAATGTCGGCTTCGGGAGATTCAGTCCTTTGGCAGCCATGGCGGGGCACCAAACCTCGTCATTGGCGAGGTGGTGATGATTCACATCGACGACGCGAAGCTCACGAACGGCTTACCTGATCCACACAAACTCCAGACCATCGGCCGCATGGGCAACACCTTCTGGACTCGCACCGCCGATGGGCTTTTCGAACAAGAACGACCGACTTGAGATCACTCCATGAATATGCAACCCACCACTCCCGAAGAGACACTCTCACTCTGCCAGTTGGCCGAGGCCACGGGGGTTTTTAAACCCCATGAGATCGTCGCACTTCACGAAGTATTAGACGACTACCACGACACCAACCACGAATATGGCCACAGGGCCTTAACAGCCCACGACGCGGGGCAGATCGTCGGCTTCGTCTACTTTGCCCCGACCGCGATGACCGACCGCACCTGGGAACTCTGGTGGATCGCCGTGGACCCGACGCTGCACGGCCGAGGCTACGGCCAGAAGATGCTCGCCGTGGTCGAAGCCGAAGCGAAAGCCCAGGACGCTCGCATCCTGCTGATCGAAACGAGTTCCACCCCCGCGTACATTCCCACTCGGCGCTTCTACGAGAAAGCAGGCTATACGATCGTCGCCGAAATCCCCGACTTCTATTCCGATGGCGACGGTAAGGTGATCTCCAGCAAACGGATGTGAAGTCCTTCTCAGGCGCGGGGGTGAGCGCTGTGATAACTTTTTTGCAATCGCTGAGTCGAAATGTGTGTGTAGATCTGTGTGGTTGTGAGGCTCTTGTGGCCGAGGAGTTCTTGCACTCCACGCAATTCTGCCCCCGCATCGAGCATGTGGGTTGCAAAGCTGTGACGGAGCGTGTGCGGGGTGGTGCGTGGGTCGAGGCCCGCGAGCTGAAGGTATTTTTCCAATAGCCGGCCAATGCTTCGAGAGGTAATTCGGCTGCCGTGGCAATTCAAGAAGACAGCATCGGTGGGTACACCGACGCGGTTCAAAATCGTCTGTCGTTCTGCGAGCCAGTTCTTGATCGCTTGAATCGCCGGTTCGCCAAGTAAGGCCAGCCGCTCTTTCTTGCCTTTCCCACGGACGACGATGACTCCTTCGCTCAGATCCATATCCGCGAGATTCAACCCCACCAACTCCGAGACCCGTAAACCCGCAGAATACAGGGTTTCCAGCCAGGCTTTGTCGCGGAGGCCGAGTTCATCAGGACTGGGGGTGGCCAGGAGCTTTTGGACTTCATCCCAGGTCAGGAAGTGTGGCAGCTTCTGGTCGAGCCGTGGTCCACGTAGAGATTCCGCCGGGTTCGAAGCCATCAACCCTTCGCGGCAGAGGTACTTCCCGAAGGCCCGTATCGCCGCCATCCGGCGGGCGATCGTGCTCTTGGCGTAACCTTGAGTGTGGAGCCAAGCCATCAGCCCACGCAGCGAACGCACGGTCCAATCTTTGGTGGTCGTTGAGGGTTGTTGAGTCTGGTTGCGAAGATATTCGAGGGCTTGAGTGAGGTCTTCTCGGTAGGATTTCACAGTCTGATGGGAAGAGTTTTTCTCGACCCCGAGATGCATTAAAAAATCAGCGAGGGATTGTTCGAGCGTCAAGGGTGAATCTCATATTAGATCTCGATCATCCGTGCCGTCCGTGGCGGAGACGCCGAGGGGTTTTTGTTTCGCTCGCTCCGTCAGAACGGCCGCATCGAACCAGTTGAACGCCGTGTCCGAGTCTGCGGCACAGTTGCGAATCGACGCAATCACTTCGTCCCGGCTTTCGTCATCGAAGACGAAAATGAAGCGCTCTTCTCCTTTGAAAAGAGCCAGGACGTTGAGGTCTTGCATCGTCTTGGACTCCGCGAAAGGTCATCCATTTCCTCGGCAATTGAGTGCATGCAAATCAGGCGATTCAGGTGGTGATCGGGTTGCTTTTCAAAACGCGGACTGCCATCCGGCACAGCCCGCAAAACCGGAATGAATGAAGTGAGATACCCCAGACAACAAATCGTCCTAAGATGACGAGACTCGTACTAGGAAACTCACCCGCATGACTCGGCGTTCCAAAGCTCGTGAAGTGGCGTTGCAACTGCTCTTCCAAATGGATCAAAACGCGGTCCCCGTGCCCCGCGTGGCGATCAATAAGTTCGTCCACGAACGCCTGCAAGACGACGCTTCCGAGGACTTCGCTTTCGCGCTTTATGACGGTGTCATCAAGCACCAAAAAGAGATTGACGAAATCCTCACCAAGACCGCAGAGAAATGGCGGCTGACGCGGATGATGCCAGTGGACCGCAATGTTTTGCGGATGGGAGCTTTCGAGCTTTTGCATAACCCCGAGCCAATGCCGACCGCCATCGTCATCAACGAAGCCATCGAGTTGGCTCGCCGATTTGCCACGGACGACTCGCCGAGTTTCGTGAACGGAATCCTCGATAAGATCGCACAATCTCGGGTCAAGCCGAGTGCCTCGGAGAGCGCGTCCTGATGCCTCGCGGCTCGCCGTTTACTGCTCTTTGTCAGGCTCTGGCCGCTCGTTCTCAGCCTGTCTGGGTGAACCTGCACTCCCACACGACTGCGAGTGATGGCGATCTCTCACCCACCGCGCTCGTGGCCAAGGCCCAGGCCGCGGGGCTGAAAATCCTGGCCATCACAGACCATGACACCGTGGCCGGCGTTACAGCACTGCCGAAGAGTCTGCCGATTCAAATTGTGCCAGGCGTCGAATGGACGGCCGAGTGGCACTCCCGCGAGTGGCATATTCTGGGCCTGAACCTCGACATCCAGCATCCTCAACTTCTCCAACAACTCGCGGATGTCTCGCGCCGACGTCGAGAGCGCTGTGCCGCGATTCTGGATGCACTGGCCGGACAAGACATCCACTTCCACGATCGCGAAGCACTTTTTTCGTCAGCAACCAGCCTGGGTCGCCGGCACATCGCCGGTTGGTTGGTCACGGCCGGGCATGCAGTCAACCGAGCCGAGGCCTTTCGTCGGTATCTCACCCCCATTTTGCCGACGATTGTTCCGCGGCACTTTACTCCCCTCAAAACCGTCTGCACGAATATCCACGACGCAGGAGGAGTGGCGGTGCTGGCTCATCCGCCGGGGGAAGTCGATCGGGCGTTGCTGGCTGACATGCAAAAGCTTGGGTTGGATGGCGTCGAAATCAGTCATCCGAGTCTGAAGTTGAGTCGGCAGGTGGAATTGAAGCATTGGGCTAAAGAACTCGGCTTACTTTGGACCGCCGGAACAGACTTCCACGATCCTGAATCGCACTCGCTGACGAGCCATGGACTCAGTCAAGCGGACTGGGCTGAACTTGAGCGAAACTGGCAAGCTAGGTCAGGAAAATCCCCAAATCTCGTCTCGCTCTGACATCTCGGCGGCTTCCGCTCATTGCACCCAGGCTACCTCGGTTACCGGTTGCTGCAACTCTCGGGAATGCGATCCGTCCAGAGTCTGAACTCTTCAGTTCTTTACGACGATCCACGGGCACGTCTGCCTTTCATCGTGCAATGTGAGATATCCCGGAATCTCTGTTGGCTCCCGTGGGGACCGCCCGGGCATGGATTTAGCGAAAGGAATCGGACCAGTCATGAAACGGATGATTCTGGCCATGCTGTTGGCCGGGTCAGCTCTGCTGACAAGCCAAGAGGCGAGCGCCCAAGGCTACCCGAAGCACCTCGGTTGTGGTGGCTTCTGCTTCAAGTTCCTGGGCGGCCTGCACATGCACGGCCCCTTGTACAACTACGGCCCGTACTCGGGCTACTACCCATTTGAGCCGTACGGCCCCTGGAACTCGCAACTGCAATACACCGGCCCGATGCCGGGTAATCCTGGTTGCGGCTGGAATGGCCTCTGCGGTGGTCGTGGTTGTGGCGCTGCCGGTGGCTGTGGAGCCGTTGGTGGTTGCGGATCGACAGCAGGCTGCGGTGCGGGTGGCTGCGGCCTGAGCCTCAATGGTGGGTTCGCTCTCGGGCTGGGCGGCGCAAGCTGCGGCCAAGGGCTGGGCGGCAACTGTAGTCAGGGTTTGGGTCACGGTCTCGGGATGAGCCACGGTCTCTTCCAAGGCTTCCACCGCGCCACCTCCACGGCCTGCGATTCCGGATGCAACCCTGGCTTCGGCAGCAAGGCCAAAGCCTTCTTCTCTAACATCTTCGAGCGATCTCACCCACTCTGCCGCAAGGCGAAGATCGCCACCGGTTGCAGCGCAGCTCCAAGCTGTGCGACGGCTCCTGCACCTGTCGGTTGCGGCACGCCTGTGACCTCCGGTTGCGGCGGTGGCTGCTCCGCGTCGGCTGTCGGCGTGGGTCAACTTGAGACCGTTTTGCTCACCGGCGTGATCCTGACGCCTGAATCGAGCCAGTTCCGCCGGGAACGATAAACGCCACGATTGTGGCTAGGAAACGCTTCCAATCGTGCCTCAACATCGAAAAAACAGCTTCCCGATGGTCGCAAATCATCGACCATCGGGCATGTTAGAAGTGGACTATCCCTGGCTTACGAAGTGCTTCGTAGGCCCCGTTTCATGGACCGAAACACGAGAGAGATCATGAAGAAGTTGTTCTTGGCTTTGGCCGCTGCAGTGGCTCTGATGTCTGGTGTCAATGTCGCCTCGGCCAACGGTTGCCCCGGTGGCCCGTTCTGCCAACAGCCTGGCCCACGCATTCCATTCTTCCGCAACACCCCCGTGCCTGCTTTCCAAGCCGCACCGTGGTACATGTACTTCCCGTACAACGGCCACTTCCAAACCCCAGCCCCTGTGTACGGTGCCTTCTACGCTCCCCCAATGGGCGGCGCTGGCATGATGAACCCCTACTTCCCAGCTCCTCAGCAAATGCCTGGACGCTAAGCGACTATCATCTGACCTTCGAATCGAATTCGAGGGCATTATCTCGCACCCGTGAGCAGTTCTTCGGAACGATCACGGGTGTTTTTCATTCCAGTGAGGTATAATACCCTCGTTCAAATTTGATCTTTATTCACTGGTTGCGAGAAGGAACATGGCGAAAGAAAAACTCGGGGAATTGATCCCTGTCGGGGGTGGTGACCCGATCCCGCTGATGCAGGATGTCGTCACCATTGGTCGGCGAGAGTCCTGCGATATCTGCTTGAAGTTCCAGAACATTTCGAGCCAGCACTGCGAACTGGTCTTCAACAACGGCCGGTGGACGGTCAAGGATTTGAAAAGCTCGAACGGCGTCAAAGTCAACGGGGGCGAACGCCTGTTGCCTCATGCTGCTCGAATCCTGGCACCGGGCGACGAAATCAGTCTGGCCACGCACAAGTTCGTGATCCAGTATCAACCCGGTGCCGATGTCGAAGAATTGATGATTGAAGAAGAGGATGCCTTCAGCCGCTCGCTGATGGAGAAGGCCGGTTTGGAGAAGCCGAAAGGGCGATAGTTCACTTCACCTTTTTCGCCTTGTCCGGGTAGTAGTCGGGCAGGGCGTTGCGGCGGAGAGGTGGGCTTTTGGGGTCGAGAGGTTTTTCATCCGCGGCGTCGTCTTCGGCATCCCGGTTCGCATCGATTGGGTTGGGGATGTCCGCATCGTCCACGTCATCAGGGACTTCGCCGAACTTCACTTTGTAACGAAATGCTGCGATGGCGAGGTGGTCATTGGGCAGCAAAGCCGCTCGGCGAACCCGTTGACCATTCACACGGGTGCCGTTGGTGCTCCCAAGGTCACGAAGGATGATCAAACCATCTGTTTTGACGAGGACGCAGTGAAGCTTCGAGACACTTTTATGGTCGATGCGGATATCGCAATCTTCACTGCGACCGATGAGCGTCAGCTCCTTTTCGAGATCGATCAATGGTGCATTGTCGATCGGGACCAACCGCGCTCGCATGAATAACAACTCCGACTGAGGTATTTGTCAACATACGGCAACACTTACCGTGCTGGCAACTCCGCGAGCCGAGATTCTACCCTGGCACTCAACTTAGCCGCCTGTTCCCCGCGTCCTGGGAAGTTGGCCTTCTGGGCAGGTGCGTAGTCCAGATAGCGCTTCCACCAGCCTAGGGCTTCTTGCCATTCGGCCCGAGCCTGGTCGCGTGCTCTCTCGACCAGATTCGTTGGTTTGTTCTCTTGGCGATAGCGATCGTAAGTGAGTTGCGAGCGCTCCGCTTGTTCGTGACGGCAGATGGCCAGGAGATAGGTCGACTCCGCGGCAGACGATTCGCTGATGGTCATATCAAGTAGTGCAGAGACGGCGGCAGGGTTCCCTTTCCAATGGGCTTCGATGTCCTTCAGGGCTGCCTGAAACTCCAAACTATCGGCTCCGAAGCGGTCTCTTGCCCGTAGTAAACTCGTATAGACTGGCTTCGCGCCCGCGAGCCAGGTGGTGATGTTCTCGTCTCGAGAGCGGTCTGTGCGAAGCCTTTCGATCCCCTTCAAGTAGTCATCACGCTTCTTCACCAGAACTGGTGTGACCTCCGCGAATTGGCCACGTTGAATCCGTTCCCGGGGGCTGGGGCTTTCGACGAAGGACTTCACAAAGGATTGCAAACTATTCTCTCGAAGTCGATCGCTCACTTCAGGCACTCCTGGATCGTTGGCCGTCGGGCGTAGGATCTCAGGGATGCTGAAGAGGCCCATCGGAATCAGGTCTCGACGGAAGAAAACCTGGAGTTCCTGGTTCGTGCTAAAGCCACCTTCCTGAGGCGGGAGGAAGTGAGCGAGAGTGCGGCTCAGGGTGTAAGGATCGGCTTCGGGTGCCCAGACGGCGAACGGGATGTTCGGGGCCTCACGTTTCGCTTGAGCGAGCTGGGCAACCAAATCCGTAGCGAGTTGCACGGGCGGGAGATCGGTTTTCAACTCTGGCTCGAAACGCTTCCAACGTCGGGCCAAACTGCTCAGGGCCGGCGAAAAGAAGACTTGAGATTTCGTGATGTCTTCAATCGGAGTGTCCCACGGTGCCGCGGCATTGGTACGGTATGGATCGAGCAGTTTGGCATCCGCGCGGACTTGTGCAAGAGTGAGGATCGATTGATTCGCTCCGCGAAGTGCCGTCGAGTGCCAAGGGTCAAAAAGTAGCACCTCAGCCCCGACACGGACCCCGACTGCCCAAAATGGTCCACTCGGGGCGGATGCGAGATTCTGTGGGTTCGAGCGATGTTGCCAGGTGCGTGTCACCGCTTCCGGTGGACCGACCAGCCCAGCATCGATCTCCAACTGGTTCAGCAACGAAATGAAGAGGTAGGCACGTTCGAGACCGCTGCCTGCACCTCTGAGCAAGATCATGTTCGGCGGGGCAGGGGGCATCCAGGTTGGCTGATTGGAGACGAGCGTTTGCCACGGAGCGAGAAGAATTTGCCGATCCATCCAATCGAAGACAATCTCCGCTTGCCGGGTTGGAGGTAGTCCGCTCAGTCCGAGTGAACGAACAATATCACGCAGTTGGTAACACTCCGCCAGGTGATGAGCATCGAGCGGACTGAAGTTCGAATTGCGAATATCCCGGAGTTCAGGTTCGGGAAGTTTTAGCACCCCCAGAAGTTGTTTCTCTTCTGCGCCAGTCATGCCCAGAGGGAGGAATTTGGCGTCCGAGCTGGAGATGAGGTTGGTGCGGAGCTGCTCCAGGATCTTCCGTGTGGAGGCGAGATCGTTTTCGCGGCGAAGTGTCTCCGGGATTCTGGCCCAGGGGTCTTCGTTACGTTTTTCTGCTGACTCTTTCGGGATGTCAGCGGGTTTGGTCGAGCAACCCAACCCAAGGACCGAGACAATGAGTATTAAAGAGAGGCTGAAGTATGTGCGGTTGTGAAACATCATTTGGTTCCTGGCTCGTCGAGGGCAGCGCGCAAGCGAAGCACCGAAGCGATCAAGCGGGGGAACTCCTCCAGAGGAATCATGTTCGGGCCGTCGCTCGGAGCTGAATCCGGCGTCGGGTGGGTTTCCAGGAATAGACCATCGCATCCTGCGGCGACTGCCGCTCGCGCGAGCGTCGGGACCATGCCTCGGTCTCCGCCTGTGCGGTCTCCCAAAGCTCCCGGAGTCTGTACGCTGTGGGTGGCATCAAAGATCACGGGTGCGCCCGTTTCCTGCATCCACGGGATCGACCGCATATCATTGACGAGCAGCCCGTAGCCAAACGTGGTCCCGCGTTCGGTCAACAAACACCGCTCATTCCCCGCTTCACGGAGCTTGGAAACGACGTTTTTCATATCCCAAGGGGCCATGAATTGCCCTTTTTTGACATTCACCACCCGGCCCGTCTGACCGGCGGCGAGGATTAAGTCTGTTTGTCGGGCGAGAAACGCGGGGATTTGCAGAATCTCACAGACTTGGGCCGTGGGCTGAGCATGCGAAACTTCGTGGATATCCGTCGTGACTGGTAGCCCTGTCGCGGTGCGGACTTCATCCAGAATCTTCAGCCCAGCTTCCAGTCCGACTCCACGGAAGGATTTCCCAGAACTGCGATTGGCTTTGTCAAAGGAAGCCTTGAACACCAGTGGGAAGTTCAGCTTTTCGGCGATGACCCGTAAGTCCTCGGCGAGTCGAAGAGTAAACTCCCGAGACTCGATCACACACGGCCCAGCGATCACCAAGAGCGGCGCACCCCCGCCCACCTGGTGCGTTCCCACTTCGACTCGACGTCTTGACATCACGGCCACCCTCCTTGAACTCGATTGCTAGATTACGGGTTTCGGCGGCGAGTGTACCGTGACAGCGTGCGAACCTCTGCTAGCATAGCCCCATCAAAGAAGGTGGAGGTTTTGTGCGATGCGGATTCCGTTGAGTTGGCTCCAGGATTATGTGACTCTCCCCGAGCCGACGGCTCTCGTCGAACGGCTGACCGTTTCTGGCTTGGAAGTCGGGTCGGTGGAGCGCTTTGGTGGGGCTTCCTCGCCACTCGAATGGGAACCGACCAAAGTCGTTGTCGCCAAAGTCCTCAAAATCGAAAAACACCCAGACGCTGACAAACTGAAGCTGGTGACGGTCGATTACGGCGCAGCTGCTCCGAAGACGGTCATCACCGGCGCACAGAACATCGCCATCGGTGAATCGGGCATGAAGGTCGTCTTGGGCCTCCAAGGCACTCGTTACTTCTACACCGACAAAGACGGCAAGAAAGCCACGTTTACCCTCGAACCGAAGCCGCTTCGTGGCATCATGAATGATGCCATGTGCATGTCCGACTTCGAACTTGGCATCTCCGAAGATCACGACGGCATCATCATCCTCGACGACAACGACCCGGCACCCGGAACGCCAATTCAAGCCGTCCTCGGGGAAACGGTCCTGGAAATCGATGTCCTCCCGAACATGGCCCGCTGCCTGGGGATGCTCGGCGTCGCAAGGGAAGTCGCGGCGCTCACCGGTGCAACGGCTCGGGAGCCAGATCTTTCGTTCTCGACGGCCAAGGATTCGGTTGTTGGCAAAGTCCAAGTTCAAATCGACGATGCCAAACTCTGCCCGCGTTACTCCGCCACCATCATTCGCAACGCCAAAATCGGCCCCGCTCCTCGCTGGATGCGGACGCGGCTTCGCTACGCCGGAATGCGACCCATCTCGAACATCGTGGACATCACCAACTATGTGATGCTCGAATACGGCCAGCCGCTTCATGCCTTCGATTACGATGTCCTTGTGAAACGCGCCGCTGGCCAAAGCCCAACCATCATCGTCCGCCGAGCGAAAGCCGGCGAAAAGCTCGTGACCCTCGACAAGATCGAACACGAGCTGAGCCAAGATCATCTCGTGATCGCTGATACCGCTGGCCCGATCGCCCTCGCGGGCGTCATGGGTGGGCTGGAGACCGAAGTCACGGAGTCGACACAAACGATTCTGCTCGAATCCGCGGCATTCGACCCTGTCAGCATTCGCAAGACCGCCCGCCAGTTCACGCTCTTCAGCGAAGCGAGTACCCGGTTCACCAAGGGAATCCATCCCGAAGTCGTCCCGCTGGCTGCCAAACGTGCGGCTCAGTTCCTGGCCCAACACGCTGGCGGGGAAGTGCTCGCGGGTGTTGTCGAGCAATATCCTGTGCCATCGCCGCCGCAGGTCATCGACTTAAACTTTGCTGAGGTCGAGCGAGTTCTCGGCTTCCGCCCACTGGAGGGCGAAATCGACCGCATCTTGCGAGCCTTACAGTTCGGCGTCGAGGACACGCTCTGGGGTCGTAAGGTCACCGTGCCACCGAACCGGCTGGATATTCAAGCCGGCCCCGCGGACTTGATCGAAGAGATCGCCCGAATCCTGGGTTACGACAACCTCCCAACTCGGTTGTTGCCTTTCGAGTTACCCACGCAATCGGGGAACGATTCCCTCGCCTTCGAACAAGAAGTGCAAGATCGCCTTGTGGACCTCGGCGTCTCGGAGGCGATCACATACTCACTCAGCGGTGAACAGGCCGAGTTGCCGTTCGTGCAGAGTGAACCCGTTCGCCTGCTGAATGGCATCTCGCCCGAGCGTGGAATTCTCCGCCGGACGTTGCTTCCAGGCTTGTTGGCCGTCGCCAACGACAACCTGGATCGGGTGCCCAGTGTGGCCCTGTTCGAACTTGGCCCGGTGTACATCGCGGAAGGGTCGAAACTGCCGAGTGAACCTCGTCGCTTGGCTTTGATCCTCGCCGGTCGCGCCAGCACCGCCGCTTGGGATGACCCACTGGGGGTGAAGCCCAAGAGCTACGATTTCTACGACCTCAAAGGAGTCCTCGAAGGCCTCTTCGCTCACCTGCATCTGCCATCGGCTTCCTACACTTCTTCGCCCGAAGTGGCCTATTTACATCCAGGCCGTGCGGCCAAGGTGATCATCGCAGGGCAGACCGTTGGCCACTTCGGTGAGTTACACCCCAAGACGGCAATGGCTTACAAACACCTCAAAGAGAAGGCCGTGGTTGTTGCAGAACTCGACCTCGATTTGCTTCAGTCGCTGGTTCCGTCACGTTTCGCTTACAAACCGGTCAGCATCTTCCCGCCGGTCACCCGAGACATGGCCATCGTGGTCTCAGACGAGGTTCCCGCCGAGACGGTTGTGTCTGAACTCCAAGCCGGCGGCGGGGAACTGCTCGAATCCGTGATGCTCTTCGATGTCTACCGTGGCGAAAGCATTCCCGCGGGGACCAAGAGCCTCGCCTACGCCCTGACGTACCGGGTCATCGAGCGGCAGTTGACCGACAAAGAGGTGGATAAGGTCCACCAGAAGATCGAAGGCCGTTTGAAACACATGCTGAAAGCCACAATCCGTGGCCGGGAGGGCTAAGCGATGGAAGCCGAAACCTGGCAACCCCTGCCGGACTACGAACGGCGTGTGCTCGGAGTCTTGATCGAAAAGAGCAAGACCTCGAAAAGCCCCGATGCCTACCCGATGACGCTGAACAGCATCACGACGGGATGCAATCAAAAATCCAACCGCGAACCCATCTACGAGTTGGATGAGGATATCGTCGAGTCGACTCTCACGGACCTGCAACGCAAGGGAATCGTCGTCAAAATGGTTGGCTCGCGGGCTGATCGCTGGCGGCATCAGCTCTATGAGTTGTGGAAGGTCGACAAAGTCGAGATGGCGATTCTGGCAGAGTTGCTTCTGCGTGGTCCTCAGACCGAAGGCGACCTGCGTGGCCGAGCCAGCCGCATGGAGGAAATCGCAGACCTGGAGACACTCCGCCAGCATCTGAAGAAGCTCGAAACCCGCAATTTGGTCGTCTATCTGACTTCCCCAGATCGCCGAGGTGCTATGCTCACGCACGGGTTTCATACCCCCGAAGAACTTTCCGATGCTCGTCAGGCAGATTCTCAAAGAGCCCCTGAATTGACAACTTCCCGGACAGCCCAGGAGGACAGAATTGTGGCCCTGGAAGAAAGAGTCGCGCGACTTGAGGCCGCAGTTGCAAACGTGTTAGCAGCCCGATAGGAAATCATGCTATGGGTTCTCAGGTCGTCTGAGAAATCGACATGAAATTCCCTTATTTTTGGCGGTTACCTATGAATTTTGCGCGCATCAACTGAAACAGATATTAGATTCGAACTACACCGATGAGTGGAAACCAGGAAGGATCGCCCACGACCCCAAGGAAGGAAGGTCCAGATGAGGTCTCTCGTGCACACCGTGGCTCCTGAACCAAAACCCACACTCTCCCCAGCGACAATCACGCTCGAGGGCGATACCCTTTCCACGCAAGAGCGCTACTCGATTTTGATCGTCGATGACGAACCTGCGATCCTTGCTCTTCTTTCGAACCAGTTGGCTCGTGACTTTCGGGTGATCACCGCTTGCAGTACGGAACAAGCGAAGCGCGCCATTATGGTTCACAGCCCGGATATTGTCCTTAGCGATTTGCAACTCCCAGATGGCAGCGGGCTGGAGTTCCTGACTTGGGTTCAATCAACGATTCCCTCGAGTCGCCGTGTTCTCCTCACCGGCACCGCCAGTATCGAAGACGCCGCGGATGCAATCAATTGCTCCCGTGTTCACCGGCTGCTGTTGAAACCCTGGCGTGGCGAACACCTGCTCGAGACGATCAACTCCGTGGCCCACTCCCTCATGATCGAGCGAAGCCACTCTCACCTCGTGAGTCAGCTTCGCCACTCGCATTTGGAACTCGAACAACGGGTTGCCGATCGTACCCGTGAACTCGAAGTGGCGAACCAACAGCTTCAGCTGAAGAACTTGATTCTGGAAAAGATGGCCCTCACGGACCCACTCACAGGGTTACCGAACCGCCGTTCGATCGAGTTGGTCGCTCGCAAAGAATTGATTCGCCGCACTCGGCTCAAACGGCCCACGGCCATTGGGATCATTGACGCGGATCGGTTCAAGTCGATCAACTCGAAGTATCTATTATGTGGTGGTGACCACGTCCTCAACTGGCTCGCGCAAATCCTCCAGAACTCGACACGCTCCTCGGATTCGATCGGTCGTGTCGGCGGTGAAGAGTTCATGGTGGTGGCCCCAGATACGGATGTTGCCGGTGCCAACGTGTTGGCCGAACGGCTACGCTCCACAGTAGCCGCTCAGCCGACGATTTACCAAGGGGAGTCAATCCCCATCACCGTCAGCATCGGTATGGCAGTACTCGATTCCGACGCCATCATCACTTACGAGCAACTTCGCTCGGTTGCCACGGCTGCCTTGGACGAAGCCAAGAGCCAAGGTCGTAACTGCTGTGTGACCAAGATTTATCAAGCCTAATTAACTTGGGCCTTTGGGGCTTTCCGCTTCAAAGGCTCGATACTGTGGCAGATCCATCGGGTGCACGCCCCCTGGTTCTAACCCACGATCTTGGGCTTGCTTGAAAGCCCCCTTCACTTCAGCAGCCTTCCCTTCGGGTTGACCCTTTTTGGCCAGTGCCAAGTGGAACATCCGCAGCCCCGTTTTCTCCTGAGTGAGTGCCTCGACCAGATCACGTTCCGCCAAGTCAAACTGTTTCGCCGCGATGCGGATGCGAGCGCGGGTATCGAGCAACTCAGGCGTGAGGCCCGCTTCCGCAACGGCTCGATCAACCAACTCCAAGGCCTTAGCCGCCGACTCCGGCCGCGGCGAGAGAATCCAAGCCAAATTGTTGAGGGCGACGACGTTCCGTGGCTCGTGTTGCAAAACGGCTTCGAATACAGCCTGAGCCTTGGCGTAGTCTTGTTTCAAGGTGTAGAACTCGCCTTCATTCAGCTTCGTGGCAAGCGAGTTGCTATCGGCTGCTCGGGCGGCTTGCATCCATTCTTGCACAGTTGCGAACTGCCGTTCGGAAGCACCAGCCGTTCGTAACAATGCCAACCCGGCTGCTGCTCTTGTACTCGCTGAGACTCGCGTGGTGTACTTCTCGACGAGCCGAATCGCATCCGCGTGACGGCCATCCAAACCCATCAACCCTGCGGCGGCCACAAGGGCTTCTGGGCGCGAATGAATCAGGCTTTCGTAACGCTCGGTTGCCGCTGCGATCATGCGACTCGCCAGCGGAGTCTTGCGGACCTGCGGCAACCGTGCCAGTTCATCCAACAACTCCGCGACTCGTGCGGACTTGGCGGGGAGATCACCGGCCGAGGCATCCGCGGTGCGTGCGTAACTCTCGGCGAGCGAAAGCCCACGATCTGCCCGACCCGCTTTGCACTCGTAAACCGCGACGGTTCGCAGAGCACGGTAGTCCGTGGGGTAGAGTGCCAATAGCCGTTGTGCGAACGGTTCCGCCGCCCCGACTTGGGCCATGTCGGTCAGTTCTTCAAGTGCCATGATGTGGTAGTCAAGGTTCTTGGGGTCGGCTTGCAAAAGCTGATTGAGCACATCGACACAGGCCTTGCGATTCCCTGAGGAACGCTGCACCTGGGCAAGCAAGTACGCATCGCGCGGAGAGCGTGTCTCGGCCACGAGGGACTCCAGTGTCTTGACCGCTTGGCCGATCACTAGACGACGAGAATCGCCATCGAGGTAGCGAGAGAGTGAAGTCAGCACTGCTGCCGTCGAACGTTTTTCGTCCGGCGTGGAGCCAGCGTTCTCAGCACTCTTCGTGAGCATCTCAACGGCCCGCTGACGGTCCCGCGGATTGCCGCGCACTGCGAGCAGCATCGCCAGATTCCGGCGTGCCCAAGCCGCATCTCCGGCTTCGAGTTGGCTCGTGAGCAAGAAGTCGTCGAGCATCGCGATGGCTTCGTTTCGCTCGAAACGTGCCAGTTTGATGTTCAGCCGGGCCTGGATGAAGAGCTTGCGTTCGCTGGCTTCCACGAGTGGTGGGTTGAAGCCCTTGCCGCCTGGGGTTTCGCTGAAGCTGGCCATCGCGCTGATCCAGAGCGGCTGAGGGAGTTTCGTCTTGGATTTAGCCCAAATCGATTCGCTCGTTTGCGGCTGCCGCAAGGCGTAGCGAAGCCAATCGTCGGCTGTCGCTGTTGCCAACTCAACGGATTTGGTTTCACATTCATTCGCTTCGGTCGTCAGACCCACGGCTCGATACGTTTCGCCCAGCCAGGCGATGCCGCCGGATTCTCGTTCGCAGTAGGCCCATGCTGGTGTTAGGATTTTCTTGGCCATCGTGGCATCGGTGGAAGCTTGACGCAGCACTCGTCGGAACGGCTCACCGGCCCAGCGGTGATCGCTGGCGAGCCGTTGCACGAGACCGGTTGTCGCATCTTCGGATTTGTACATGGCCACGAACTTCAGGTAGGCTAGCATCGGCGTGAAGCGTGTTGGTTCGAGACGAACGGCTCGCTCGAAGTTCGGTTGAGCACCGTTGATGTCTTTGCGAAGCAACGCCAGTTTTGCCCGAAGGATACACACATCGGCTCGATCCGGGAAGTCGCCGTAGGCTTTGTGCAGTTCGGCCAATCGCGTGGCGACTTCAGCGTCATTTTGAGCCTGCACCGTTTGCCAACCCCGAACCAGTGCAACACTCTTACCAGTCGTGTCGAGTGTCCCGAGTTGGGCCAAGGCTTGTTGTGACATGGTACTGTCACCGGCGCGAATCGCTCGGTCTGCGGCAGTTTCCCAGAGCGTGAGATCGTTGGGCCGGCGTTCCAGGAGTTTCTTGTAAGTCCGCAATACGGCGGCATCGTCACCCATGCGATCGAGAACTTCGACTAAACCGTATAAGAAACGGATTTGGTCATTGTCTGGCCAAGCGTCGATTTGCTGGGAAAGTCCTTCGATGGGTCGCAGTTTGGCTGGGTCGCGGGCCGCCAGGTCGGCTCGTGCGAGCCGGATGTCTGGGCCATCACCAGCCGCGGCTTGGGCTTCGTCGAGGATGGTCGATGCGGTGTTCACACCAGCGAACTTGGCCACACGATCCGCGAGGGCCACCCACAAACGGACATCACCAGGCCGGCGCGAGGCTTCGTTGCGAAGTACGGCGATCGCTTGTTTCAATTCTCCACGGGCTTCGAACAACTCCGCTTGAAGGATCGTCGGTTCGGACGACACATTGGAAGTCAGCTTCGCCAGTTCCTGGGCGATACGGTCCAATTGAGCCCATTCATTGGCCCGAGCGCCGTTGCGTTGATACTCCAACATTTTGAGCCGCAACAGGCTCGTGTGGATTTGTGGGGTCGCATACGGAGATTTCACGGCTTGCTCGTATTCTGAAATCGCTTCCGTGGTGCGGCCTGTGTTCAAATAGGATTGAGCCAAACCCACACGGGCCGTGAGCTGGTTCGGGTCTTTGTTGAGCAGCACTTTCAAGGTTTCTTGCTCTTCCGCCGATTCGCCACGCCGTTGGTGGCAGGTGGCGAGCAACAGGTTCGCTTGATTCTCCAGGCCCGGCATGGTCGCGGAATCGCTTCGCAACACCTGCAAAAGTTCGATCGCTTCCGCCCATTTGCCAGCACGCATCAACAGCCGCGAACGCAGGTATTTGATCTGCATTTTCGCCGCGGCAGTGGGCTTCGCTTCGAGCTTCTTGACGATCTCTTCCGTGCGGTTCGTGTCGCCGAGTTGGACGAGCAAATCCGCGAGTGGGACCATTAATTCGCTGTTCTCGCGGATGTGGTTCATCCCCTCTTCGAGGACTGCCACCGCTGCGCCGATGTTGCCCATGTTGAGGTCGAGCCAGGCCAAGCTGCGGATCATTCGCATCTCACCTGGGTACAGCTTCAGCCCCGCTTGGAGGCAATCGCGGGCTTCGTTGAGCTTACGGTTCTGTTGGTAATGATCGGCCAAGAGCACCAAAGCCTCGGCGTTCTCAGGGTCCAGGTCCATGGCCTTGTGGATGTCGGTCATGAACTTGGTCGCATCACCACCGGTGCGGGCTTCGAGGCGAGCACGGGTGAGGTAGGCTTCCGCTTCATAAGGCACGGCCGTGATCAGCCGATCAATGACGCTCACCGCTTCGGTGTTCGACTTGCCATCCCGCCACAAGAATTGGGCGTAGAGTTGGTAAGTCACCACATCTTTGGGGTTTGCTGCAATCGCGGCTTCGTAAGTCTTCTTGGCTTCGTCTTGTTTCTGCAGAGCCGTCTGGGCACGGGCCAGCTTCTGGCGAAGGTCCGCATCTTGGGGCTGAGTCTTCAACAGTTCCAGAGCATGAATCTCGGCATCGGTGTAGCGGCCAATACGCAGCGAGGTGTTCATGGCCTCTCGGCGAATCGTTTCACGGGAAGGGTCGTTGCGAAGGATCTTGTCGTAGAGCAAAAGCAGATCACCCGGGTCGCGGTTGGGCCGAGCCTGGATCAGCTTCGCCAGCCGCTCTTGGGCATCGACATCCAACGGGCGAAACTCAAGGTATTGCCGGAGGTAGTGAATGGCTTGATCGGGTTTGTTGTTCTCCGCCGAGCGTTCCGCTTGATCCGCGAGTGCACCGGGAATGCGTTCCGCTTGGATCGTGTGGACACCCACTAATAGCCCAGCCAACAAGGCCAAACCGAGGAAGAGTTTCAGGAGGAAAATCTTGTTGATCGTCGGCATCGCACCGCTTCCCTGCACACCGAGTCGCCCGCGAGGCTCCGCCTCCGTTCGGGAATCCACCGACTCTAGACCGCAGATCGTAAGCCAACCCCACCAACCCCGTCAACCGCAACTGAGGGGAGGAATAACGAAGAATGTTCACCACAGAGGCCACGGAGAGCACAGAGTAAAAACGCACCATGACTGTAGCGATGAAATCCCGAACAACCGGAGGTATAATCTCTTGATAACACTGTTGGAGATTCCTGATGCCCACCCTCGAAAGCCTTGGCATCGACAAGCTGTCGACTGAGGAGAGATTGGCTCTCGCGGACGCCATCTACGAAAGTGTATCTCCAGAACACGATGGTCAGACGCAGCCCACCCTGACCCCGGAGATGCTTGAAAAGCTCAGAGACCGCGTTCGACATGCCGATCGAAATCCTCAACTCCGAATCTCAGCCGATGCCTTCCTTGCAAAACTAGAAGCCAAACACGAGGCGTAGGTATGGAAATCATCCTGACCGATGCCGCAGCCGAAGACCTGGAGGAAATCCATGCGTGGTATCTTTCTCGCTCCAAATTTGCTGCGAGCAGATTTCTTTTCGCAGTTCGAGCTGCTTTCGACAGGATTCAGTTTGCCCCGTTGAGCCAGCCTGAGGAAGATCGAAACGTACGAGGGACATCGCTGAACAAATACCCTTACCGTGTTTACTATCGGATCATCGATCCGCACATTGAGATCCTCGCTATCTTCCATACCTCACGAGACCCTGATGGATGGCGATCGCGAGTCGAATAGAACTGTTCACTCTCTGCCCCAACCTCACTCATGCGGCAGGGTAAACACCCCGGTGATGAAAGTCCCGGTCCAGGCGATGAGGAAGAGGACCATGAAGCGGAGGTGCCAGCGGCGGTGGTGTTTGGCGCCGGTGTAGAGCATGAGGGGGAGAAGTAAGGCACTGGGGACTGCGAAGTAGAGGTGGACTCGCAGAGCGGCTTTGGCCTCGGGGCTGAAGCTTGCGGCGACGTCGGTGCCGAGGCGTAGAAGCAACTCGAAACCGATGACGGTGGTCATGGTCAGGATGAAGAAAGCCCAGTTCAGTTGGCCGTGAAGTCGACGGCGACCCGTGACGATGGCCACGATCGCTGCGAGGAGCAGGATCGTGACCAAGGTCACGAGAATCTTGAGCGTCAGGATAATCTCAGGGCCAGTAGGCATCTTGGTCGTTAAGCCCCGAGTGCTGCAAGGACAGCGTCGCCCATTTGCGTGGTCGTCGCTTGGCCGCCGAGGTCGGGGGTACGGGTCTGGCCCGTGGCGAGGACTTTGGCGACGGCGTCGCGGGTCGCTTGGCCGCTCTTGGTGAGGCCGAGGTGGTCGAGCATCAGGGCTGAGGAGAGGATCGCGGCCATGGGGTTGGCGATACCTTTGCCGGCGATGTCTGGTGCCGAGCCATGGACCGGTTCGAACATGCTCGGGAACTTCTTCGTCGGGTTGATGTTCGCACTCGAAGCCAGACCAATGCTACCTGCTACTGCGGCGCTCAAGTCCGTGAGGATGTCGCCGAAGAGGTTACTGGCCACGACGACATCAAAGCTCTCGGGCTTACGCACGAAGTCCATGGCCGCGGCATCGACGAGGAGCGATGAGGAGTCCACGTCGGGGTACTCTTTGCGCACGGCGAAGTAGGCTTCATCCCACAGGCCGAGGCCGTAGATTTGGGCGTTGGACTTGGTGATGCTCGTCAGCTTCTTGCGAGGCCGAAGCCGGGCGGCTTCGAAGGCGGCCCGAAGGATCCGTTCGCAACCGCGGCGAGTGAAGATGCCCGTCTGCACGGCGATTTCGTCTTCAGTGCCAGGGTAGAGATGGCCGCCGACAGGGGCGTATTCGCCTTCGGTGTTCTCGCGGTAGACGAGCATGTCGATGCTGCCTGGGGCCTTGTTCGCCAGAGGGCAGGGCACCCCGGCGAAGAGGTAAGCCGGGCGGAGGTTGACGTATTGATCGTACTTCCGCCGCATGGGGAGCAGCAGTTCATGGACCGTGATCTTATCCGAGACGATGGCCGGATTCCCGACCGCTCCGAAGAGAATGGCGTCGTGTTTCGCTAATGTCTCCCAGCCGTCCGTCGGGAGCATCCGACCATGTTGTTGGTAGTAGGTCGTCGACCAAGGCAGTTTGTTCCAATTAAGCTGGCTCGCGTCTTGCTTCTTGGCCGCGACCTCAGCCACGCGAATGGCTTGATCGATCACTTCAGGGCCAATTCCATCGCCGCCAATCACAGCGATCCGAAAATCCGGCATGTTCGTCTCTTTCAGGGTTCGAGGACTTTCCAACATCCAATCAGGTTAACTATGCGGGCCGTTCTAGCGGCTCATCGCTTGCGTTTCATCGCTACAACCCTGCCAAGCGGTAAGAGCCTGAAAGTCAGGGGGAGAACCTGGGCCGAATCAGAGACACTGACTCGACAGCAGCCATTCATCGAGCAAAGTTTACAAATGTAGGCGTGCACTGGCCGGAAGATTACGGAGGAACCGGTCCATGAACTTCTCAAAACTCCCTTCACAACACCTTCGAGCCATCTGGCTTGCTGTCTTCTTATTGCTTTGTCCCTCACTCGGATGCAAGTGGCTTGGCGGTGACTCGAAGCCTTCCGAACCACTTCGTGCCAAAGGCGACCCCATCTTCGGGCTTCGCTTGCCGCCTCAAGGTGTCCTAGGGCCGGAGAAAGACGATGTCGCCAAGGATCGCCGCGATCCCATCCTGACCTCCCCCGCGAGCCGGGATCGTAGCAAGCCCTCGGAAGCCGATCTGCCGCCACGAGCTGGGATGGAGGTGAAACCCGAGTTTCGCCCTGTGCCTGCGGCTCTGGCGAACCCTCGCAAGCCGAGTGATGAGTTGACCATCGAGCGAAAGCCCAAGACCAGCGAATCCGCGGCCATCCCTCTCGCCATTCCCGCGAACATGGGCGAAGGGTATGAGGAAGTCATCGGGGCCTTGAAGCGATTGGGAGCCAAATGGACGAAGCCTTCGCACACGAACGAAGGCTTCACTGTAAACGTCGATGTGCCTCAATCCCTAGCGAAAAGTAGCCCCATGAGACGGTACATGGGCTTGGGGGAGACCCCCGCAGCGGCGCTGAAGTCAGCCCTCGAACAGATCAAATCCGACAGCAAACGCCGATAGGCGATTTACCTCAATCACTCATCTCGATGGTCTAGCCACCTGCGGCGATTCGTGCCTCTCGCAAAAAGGTAAGTGCAGCGCGCTTCTTCTCCATCTCCGCTGACCCTTCGGCTGTTCGCCCGCCAGCCCATGGAATCGAGCAGGGGATCGAGAGATCCGCCCCGTTATCGACCAAGATGCGGAGAGCCTCCACGTTGTTCTCTCGGGCTGCGAGCATCAGAGCCGTCATCCCAGCACCTTCCGGCCCATCCACCTCAGCGCCTTTCTGGATCAAGGCTCGAATCACTTCAGGTGTGCAAGTTTTGACTGCGAACTTGAGTGCGGTCATTTTGTCACCTGACCTCACGCAGCGAACATCGGCACCGGCTTGAATCAGCATCATCGCTCCTGCGGAGCCTTTCACCTTCCCCAAGTGGCAAGCATCCATCAGTGCCGTCATGCCATCAGAGTCGATAGCATTCAGATCCGCGCCAGCTGCGATCAAATGCTCAACGCATTTGAGTTGCCCGGCAAGTGCCGCTGAATGAAGCGCGTTTCTTCCGCTGGGTTTCGCGACTTCGTTGATCGCGGCACCAGCCTCTAACAGTAACTTGAGTTCCTTGAGCTTTCCGTTCGTCGCAGCGATGCTGAGATCATTGACGGCGCTCACGGCCTGAGGACTTTGGTTACCTTCGTCTTTCATCGGACCACCTCTGACTGGAGAGAATCTGGAGTTTACATGTTTGTCGTGCCTCGTCGCAAAGCCTCCTCGACTACGAGTTTTGAAACTCTTCGACTTGTTTCTTGAGGCTTGCCAGCCCTTCTTCGAAGCTGTTGCCACACATCTTTTCCATGTTCATGAACACGCTGATCGCCTTCGCGATGATGTGCAGTTTGCCTTCCATCTTCCAGGTCACGAGAGTTCCATTCCCTGTTGAGACCAAGGTAAACTCGACTTCGTTGGTGCCTGGGAACGGGCGAATGAATTCGAGTTTGAGTCTGACCATTTCGTCTTCATCGCTATCGACGATGGTCTGGCGTCCGGCCCCGACGTTCTTGTTCCCTGTCCAGGAGTAACTGGCCCCGATACCCGATGACGGCCCTTCGTACGTGAGCTGAATCGCGGGGTCCAGCTTCATCCAGGGGTTCCAGGAGTTGAGCCGACGGATGTCGTTGATCTCTTCAAAGATCTTGCCTCGTGGAGCTTGAATGGTGGTCGAGCGCACCACTTTGAGCACATCCGATTTCAAGAACACAAACAAGCTGAAGATCGCCAGAAGTGCAAGTAGTGAGAGCAGAATCGGGAGCCACATCAGAGTATCTCGGGAGAGGGGAATTCAGCGTTTGATGCGTTTCGCTTCCTTGGCGGCCTCAGCGAGAATGCTCTGATCCGTGATGACCAGTGAGTCAAAGAACTTCTTGACATCTTCCCGCTCGGCGGTCACTTTCCGGCCCGCCGCACAGAGCAAGAAGACCCGCGATCCCACCAGGTACGCTCTGGCAATGACGGTACCATACCGCGGATGGGCGAGTTGAAATTCACGGGTCGGGTAGTTCGTCTCGTTGCCGTCCGTGAACTTAGCCTCGCCGAGCGGTGTGGCGAACTCCTTCAACACTTTGTCGAGTTCCCGATGTTGATCGGCACGGGATTGAATTGTTCGGAGGGAGATCTCCCTGGCGGCAAGACCAAACGACTCCCAAGGGTAACGCCGTCGCACGGCGTATTGGGTGTTGCCATCAAAGTCTTTGATCATCTGGCTATCATGGACGGCCCCGGGCATGATGAGCTTGCAGCCGAGGTCGGTCGCTTCGAACTCGCGTGGCACTTGCACGAACCAGCCCGCGTTCCAGAGTGCTCCAAAGACCCAACCGATGAGGATCATGGTGATCAGCGTGACGCTCCCGAACACGATCCGCCAACGGGGGAACGGCTCTGGTTCATCTTCGAGTTCGGCGGTTCGGCTCATAGGGTGCCAAAGCGATAAGGGAGGCTCGGCCCAGGGCCGACGGGGTTCAGGATCCAGCCATCCATGTTCTGCTCGGGCAGTTTCTCCAAAAGCTCGGCCCCACTCGTCACGACCATTTGCAACTGATTTTGCATCTCCACGGGCACCCGGCGAAGGATGTCACGAGTCGAATCGGGGGAACTGCAAACGACGGCCGGGTTGCTCATGCCGAACTGTTCCGGCATCGTGAGCACCGTTTGGTTCGGGTAAATGAAAATCTGGAACTGAGGATAGTTCTGGATGCGTGTCATGTCAACTTGGCCGCGCCAAGCGTGAACATCATCCTCAAATCGCACGGCCATGCACCAAGCTTGCAGCAACGCGAAACTGGATTCGGGGAAGGTCCAAGTGATCTCGGCTGGCGAGACGGGGTTGACGTGAACCGTCGTCAGCCCCGGCGGCAGGTATTCGAAAATCTCGACGCCACGCATCCCGGTGGTGTAGGTTCCCAGTTGCACGCCTTGCTCTTGGGCATAGCGTGCCGCTTCGGGATCGGTGAAGAGCCAGAGCTGATCCGATGGCAATTCTTGGTTCGGGCTGAGTTGAAGAGTCTCCCCGCCGATGCGACCATAGTGGCCCTGAGCGAGTGGTAGTGGCAGCCACCAATGCTCATAGTGCAAGAGTGTCCGAAGCACGTCGTGAATGTCGGTACGGCTATGGAAGTAGGCCGAGAGCCAGGCTCGGGGATTCGTGGCGTGAAGTGCATTCATGAACGCAGTGTATCCAGTGGGAGAGCAGAGTTCCAAGATTCTTATCGGCGTCTCGTGGCCCAGATCGCGGCCAACATTTTACGTGCGCCGCGGACCCGGGCACCGAAGCCATCCGCGTGAGTCGCTTCCAGCATTCCCGCGAGAAGCTGACCATCCGCATCGTGAGGCTTCAAGGCCGTGTCGATTTCTGGGCGGAAGGTCGATCGCCGGCCCGCGATGGTCTGAGGTACTGTCATCTCCAATAAGCCTTCATCGCCTTGACTGGCCCCCCAGCCCGAGCGGCCAACGCCCGTCAGAGGCGAACCGGGGTGAGCCGCAGGGACGATGACATCATCCTGACAGACTAAGCCCGAGCGAGGGGTCCACCTCGTGTCCGGTTGACCGAAGACGGAGCAGCCGAGCGCGTAGCCACACTGGCTTTCGAGGCTTTGAAGCTCCGCGACATTCTCAAAGGTCATCAGGGCCGCGAGTGGGGCGAAGAGTGCCTCTTGGCACGCTGCGAACTGCGGCTTGGCATCGAGAATCACGGTTGGGGCAAATTCTCGTTCACCAGGTTGGCCGGGGGCTTGGATCAACTCACAGCCAGCCGCTTCTTGAAGACATCGCTCAACTTGAGCCACCTGGGGTTGGCGTAAGACACGCATCGGTTTCGCGGTCTTGGAGACTTCACGGAGGGCATTCACGAATGCCTCGCGGATGGACTTGTGCACGAAAATGCGGCGGACGGCCAAGCAAGTCTGGCCGCTGTTGAGTGTCAGGCCGAACCATGCTCCACGAGCCGCCTGAGCAATGTTGGCATTCGCAAAAACCATGAAGGCATCGCAGCCTGAAAGCTCCAAAGCACTCGGAATCAGCCGTTCGCCGAGCTTCGCGGCCAGCTTACGGCCCACACCCTCGGAGCCGGTGAAGTGTAAAAAATCCATGTCCGCTTCGGCGAGCATCGGCCCGGCTTCGCGGTTCGTCGGCAGGGTTTGCAGTAGCTCTTTGGGATACCCGGCATCGTGGATCAGCTTCGTCAGCACAGCAGCAAACTTTGGCGTGTTCTCGCTCGGTTTCCACATCACGGCGTTCCCGGCCGTGAAGGCTTGGACCATCGGGATCAGGTTCAAAAAAAGAGGATAGTTCCAGGTGCCGATGATGCCCACAACGCCCCGTGGCCGACGTTCCACGACATCTCTTGATCGCACGAGCCAAAGGGGGTTTCGTCCGACTTTGCGTGGGGCGAGGATTCGCTTAGCATCGGTCAGGAGATATTTGCAGGCCGAGGCACAAGGAAGCACATCGCTGACCAGCACTTCCACGGGGCGACGCTCGACATCATCAGCGATGGCTTGCGTGATATCGTCTCGCCGAGTCACCAGGAGGCCCCGCAGCCGGGCCACGGGTTCGAGTCGTTCCCGCAGGCTCAGTTTGGCCCAAGTCACTTGGGCCGTGCGGGCGGCTTGGCTCTCGTTGGCGAACGGCATCATGTTAAACCACCTGCTGGGCCATCGCCTGACGGAGATCCGCATGGATGCGTCGGCGAATCAGGAACTCATCTTGATCAAGCCAACGGCGTCCCGCGGAGCCGAGCGAGAAATCGTCGTTGACGAGCGCCATCACGACTTCTTCGACGATGTTCAGGTGGAAGCGGGAGTAGAACTTGCTCGTGGTGAACGAGTTCTGCACGCGGGCGGGTTCCATTTGGTCGAATAACTCAACGAGTCGGGCCATGCTTTCATCCGCAGGGCCAGAGCCGACGGCCGCGATGTAGGCTTGAGCCAGCGGGGTGTAGTCCTTCGGTTGTGGGGCCGAGTTCTTGTTCAACAACTCCACGCGAGCCAAGTTCAAGATCGGCTTCGCGGGTTCTGTGAGGCCGAAGGTCAGCCACCCACCGGCGAGGTTCAAGAGGCTTTGCAGGGACTTGAGCCATTGCTCCGGTTTGTTGTTGAACCTGTCCCGAAGTTTCTCAGGAGAGTCGCCCGATAGGATCACATCCTGCATCCGGCGGAGCAACAAATCGATGTCATCACGCAGCCCGAGTTTGCGCAAGCTACGCACACAGCGCCCCGCGACGACGTTGACGAGCTTGTTGCGTTGATCCTCATTCTTCGAACGCATCAACTCGACAAATTGATCGACGAGTTGCTGGACCAAATCACGCCGATCATAGTTGGCCGCGAGTAACAATGCGCGCTCGAGCAGCTTCCCTTGCTTCTCCGCGAGATCAGCCGCCGGGACTTGGCCTGTGCCGATGCCTTTCATCGCATCAGGAACGAGGCTCAAGAGTTCGACGGTAAACTGCTCACCAACTCGGCCCGCGAGGGGGAGAGCATTCACGAGGACCAAGAACTTGGTATCGGGCGTGACTTTGCCATTCACTCCAGCGCGGTACAGCTCCCGTACGGTCTTCGAGAGCACCGCCGGGTCACGCAGCTTCGGCACTTCGCTGAGGGCTTTACGAAGGTCGTCGGTTTCGCGCATGAACTCGTGGTACGGGTCGAGCTTTTCTTGAGGCTCGAGAATCAGTGATTGATCACGCATCCGCATCGCGGCATAGTGGCCCAGGCCCCAGGGGTTGTCTGTCTTCGAAGCGGATTTGGACTTTTCGTAGATCGCGTCCAGCTTGGCGATGATCTCAGGGGAGAGTGGCCCGGCATGGGGTTTACTGCTGATCGCTTGCTCGATGCGGTACTGCAGAGCTTCGAACAAGAATCGGCCCGCAATTCCCCGTTCCTCGGTCGGTTTGAAGGCTTCGAGGATCGTTCGCCCTGCGTCCATCATCCGACGGGCCGTGTCTGTCTCGCCGATCTTGGCCATACCGTAGGCGAAGAAGAGTTCGATGTACCCGAGTGTCGAGCCGCCGTCGGAAGAGCCACGCTTCTCGGACGCCGCGAGGCTCTTGTTCGCCCAGTTTTTGACGTGGGTGTATAACTCGAGGGCACGCTCTCGCACCTGGCGGACACGATCCGAATCCTTGACTCCCGCCGAACGCAAGAAGAACGGCACATCACGCTCAGGGCGTAAGCCCTCTTCGAGAAGCCGTTGCAAGGCACGGTCGCGGACCCGAGCGAGGCCCAAGGGGTCACTGCTACCCAGAGAGTAGAGCTTCGAAGCAAGCAGCCAGTTGGCCCGGATCGGCAGCTTGTGCTCGTTAGCTTCGAGGTACTTCATCACCTTCGGCAAACGGTCTTGGAACCAGCCAGGGAGTGGGTTCTGGTATGCCAGTAGAAGGGCCAGAGATGCGAAGCGTCGAAACTCGCTGACGGTCGGATCCTGTGGTTTCATCACTTCATCAAACGTCACCGCACGCACAGGCTGAGGCAGGTTGGGGTCTTCGGTGTGAACCCATCGTTCGAGGGCCTTCATGGAGGCCTTTTTCTCACCCCACATGGCGTTCAACCAACAAAGCGCTGCCTCGGGCGCATCGCCGTAACCGAGGTTGGCTTCCGCCAAGTCGGGCCAGAGGGCTTGCCGATCGGGGTGATCGAGTTCGCCTTCGATGCCGAGGAACTCGTCTTCGAGTTTCTGCCGACGAGCCAGCCATTCGCTTGGAGCTTTCACTTCGAGTGGAATCGGAACGAACGAGTTCGTGGCGTCTGGTTTGTCGTCTTTGTCGCTCTTCTTGGACGCAGCCCGGCTGACGACCGGAGTCAGTGGGGAATCATCCTCGACCTTGCTTTTCTTCTTGGTCTTCGGGTCTTTGTCGTCTGGTCCTTTCGGCTTCGGGGCCGCGGATTCAGAGCAGATGAACGAATCAAAATCAAAGCGGCTGGCCTGAATCCACGCCATGACGGGGGCATGGTTAGACTCCAAGACGTAATCGACCCACTCTTCCAGCGGCCGGAAAGAGTCCTCAGGCATGGTCTCAGGGGTGAACTGCCCACCGGGGCCAGGGCGAAGCCAGACGAGTTGATCCGTGTCGTCAGCGAGGAGTTTGCGGACAGCATCGCGGCGCAGCATCGGGTGCAACCGCGAACCCGCAGGCATGAACAGGTTCGGCAGTTTGTAAAAGGGCTTGTAACCGATCACATCCGCTAACGGCAACACCGGTGGCGCGAGCTTGGAGGCAGTCACCCGCAAGACCACGATCTCTTGCCCAGCGCCATCCTTCGCCACCGCGAACTTGAGCCGTTGCGTGATCCGATCATCGGCATCGCGGACGAAGGCATCGAGTTGCTCGATGGAGTTTCCACGAAGCACCCACATCTCCGCTTGGTCCGCGGCATTCCCCGCCACGAGCCGCAACGGGACTTTGAGTTTGTCCCGTTGCGGAGCTTCCTTCCAGAGCAGGGGGGCGGCAGGCAATTCGAACTTCAGGACTTCGTAAACGTCCTGATAACCGGTCTCGGGGAGGAACTCCCAATCCCGTTCGGGCCGTAAGAACAGCGCCTGGTCATCGGGTGGCAAAAGTTGCGAAAGGAACGGATGCGTATAGCCCAACTGCACCCAGACCCTTGGGGCCGCCTCCACGTAAGCGCGCAACTCGCCCACCGTGCCGGATGCGGTCGAATCGATGGCCCGCAAGAGCGTGTAGTAAGGCGGGCCGATCACACGCAGATAGAGCCGTTCCGTGGCACCCGTCGACACCCGGCGAACGGATTGTCGATCGTTGCCGAGTCGGAGCATTTCGCCGACGATCGTCGGCAGATCAGCGGGTTTCGTGAGTTCAAAGAGAACAGGAGCCTGAGCCGTAAACAGCGGTGGAGCCGGGTCCCGGGTTACGGGGAAGATCTGCAACCAGGACAAGACCTCGATTTCTTCGCCGATATGGCGCTTGATTGTCGTGGTGCCCAGGCGGGTGAATTCGGTCGTCGATTTTTTGGGGAGTTTGCCTTCGAACTCGACCGAAATCGCCCCATCCTCAGAGAGGGCCATCCGAGCGGGAAGAGCCGAGATTTCAGGCGGAATGATGCCGCCACTCAGAATCAGTCGAAGCGTGTCGAGGTTTGGAAACTGCAGAATCATGTCATCCCTGTTCGGCTTCGTGGTCCAAGTCGTCTGAAATCATTTTGCAAAGTATACGCAGCATGGGAACTCATCATTCCCATTCTTATACCTCAAAATGCCAGTTTTATGCCATCTCGGTAGACGGCTTGAATTTCGAGTTTTTCGGACATGATCACAAAGTCCGCACGTTTGCCGACCGCAATGCTCCCGAGTTGGTGATCCAGTCCCAAAATTCGCGCAGGCGTCAGCGTCGCCATCCGGACGACTTCCGGAAGTGGTGCTCCGGTGGCTCGCAGCATTGTCCTCAGGCAGTGGTCCATCCCCATCACCCCGGAAGCCAAGCCCTTGCCGTCGAGTGTGATGCCAGCGTTTTCCCGCTTGCGGATCAACTCCCCGGTGCCCACCGCTCCGAACCAGTATTCGCCATCCGCGCAATCGACGGCCCGCATTGCGTCGGTGACGAGGGCGAGCCGATCGGGGCCTTTCATTTTGAAGGCGAAGCGAAGCAGGTCGTCTCGGATGTGCATGCCATCAGCGATGATCTCGGTGGTGACGTCGTCGAAAAACAGTGTGGCCTCCATGACCCCGGCCTGCATCGGGAAGCCGTGGAGCAACCGCAGCCTTGCCCGGTCGGACATGGCACAGAAGAGGTGATCAACATGCGAGACACCCCATTCCCTGGCCGCTTCCATCTCGGGGAAAGTCGCGTAAGTGTGTCCAGCGGTCACCAGGCAGCCTGCGGCTTTGGCAGCGCGGGCGAGGGCCTCCGAGTTTGGCAGTTCCGGGGCCACGGTCAGGGTTTTTAGCCCGCGGCCTGCGAAGCGAAGCAACTCCACCGCGCGTGGATCACCGGGACTCAGGAAGTCCTGCGTCGGGTGACAGCCCTTGGCCTCGGGGCGAAAGTACGGGCCGTAAAGATGCCCACCCAGGAACCGCGCTCCATCCCGGCTCGTGCCAGTGAGTTGCTGATTCAGTTCCAGAAATCGCAGGTATTCGTCGAACTGGGCCACGGTGCTCGTCGGCGTTAGGCTCGTGGTGCCGTGGCGAGCGTGGCATATGGCGACCGTTTCAAAAGCCTCGGCGGTGAGGTCCATGAAATCCGTGCCGTCTCCACCGTGGACGTGCAGATCAATGAACCCTGGCATCATGTACGCACCGCCCAGGTCGATAGCCTCTTGAGACGTGGGCGAATCCGTGATCGAGTCGATACGCCCGTTTTCAATCGCCACCGAGCCACTGCGGATGGAATCCGGGAATACGACTTGGGCATTCGTGAATTCGAGTCTGGCCATTGTGTGGTCTCTCGGGGCTTGGCAGTGGGCAGTCCGGTGAGGAATCCTATCGTAATAGAGTTGTAGTCTCTGGAGTCAGGTTCGATGGCGTTTCGTGAGTTGGTCGGGTGCCGGTTGCTCGTGACGGGTGCCTCCGAAGGGATCGGTCGGGCGATTGCCAAACAAGCCGTCGAGCGGGGTTGCCGGGTCTTGGCCGTGGCCCGCAAACAAGCGGACCTCGAAGCTCTCGCCGAAGAAGTCCGTGCCACCGGCAAAAGCCTCGAAATCCTGCGTGCGGACATCACAGTCCCTGAAGACCGTGCCGCGATGGTCGAGGCGATGCAAGCCCGCTTCGGTGGTATTGATGCCCTGGTCAACAACGCCGGCATCGGGGCCACGGGCACCTTCATGGACTCGGACCCCGAAGTCTTACGCCGCATCTTTGAGACCAATTACTTTGGTACCGTGGAACTCATCCGCGCCTTTTTACCATCGCTGAAGCTGGGTGTGAAACCAGCGATTGTGAACATCTCTTCGGTGCTCGGGAAACGTGGCTGGCCAGGTCGTTCGCTCTACTCCGCGAGTAAGTTCGCTCTCGTGGGTTTCAGCGAGGCTCTGCGAGCCGAGTTGTGCCGGGATAACATCAGCCTCTTGATCGTCAGCCCGGGGCTGACGCAAACGAACTTCTCAAAGAACCTGCTGGAACGCAAAGCCCGCATCCAGATGGATCACATGCGGGGTATGACGGCCGAGACGGTCGCCGAAGTGACGTTAAACACCCTGGCCAAAGACAGTCAAGACGTGACACTCACTCGGCTTGGCCGTTGGCTGGTGCTTGGCAACCGGCTTTTCCCGGGATTGATTGACCGCATCGGCAAGCGGAAGGTCCGCAAGGTCTACGCCGAGGAAATTGCTGCCCGTTACTCCCAAGCTGACGCCTAAACTGAAACATTCCCAGGAGACACCTCCATGTTAGCCTTACTTGTGAGCCTGACACTCTGCCTGCAACCACCCGGCGTGAAACCGGGTGCCAAAGCCGATTGGCAGAAGCCTGAAGCCGAGTTTTTGACGAACACTACCCAGGTCACGAAGAACTTCGTGCGAGCCGGGGAAGGGTATTTCTCTCCAGACGGCCAAGACATCATCTACCAAGCCGAGGAAGCGGGCACAGGGAACCCGTTCTACCAAATCTTCGTCCAGAATCTGAAGTCCGGCAGCTTCCGCCGTATCAGCCCTGGCTTGGGCCGCACGACTTGTGCGTACTTCCACCCGACCAGTGGCCGTGTCATCTTCGCCAGTAGCCACGAAGACCCCGAGGTCAAGAAACACCAAGAAAAGGAAATCGCCCAACGAATCGAAGATGCCAAGAACAATGTCCGCCGGCGGTATAGCTGGGACTTTGACCCCTTCATGAAGATCTACGAAGCCGACCGCGATGGCACGAACATGAAGTGCCTGACACCCGATTCGAAGGTCTACACCGCTGAGGGGAGCTACTCGAGCGATGGCAAGCAGATCGTGCTGAGCCGGGGCAATGCCGGGGATGTGCAAATTTGCGTGATGAACGCCGATGGATCGAACCTGAAAGAAATCACGACCGCGAAGAACTGCTACAACGGCGGGCCATTCTTCTCGCCGGATGGCAAGAAGGTCATCTTCCGCAGCGATCGTAAAGAGAAAGACCGCTTGCAGATTTACGTCGTCAACTCGGATGGCACGGGCGAAAAGGCCCTGACTACCAACGACAAATGGGTCTACTGGGCACCCTACTGGTACAAGGACGGTAAGCACATCATCTACACCGCCGCGGACCATTCCGATGAAATGGCTCGCCCGAACTACGACCTCTACTGGATGAACATCGAGACGGGCAAAACCACTCGCATCACCCATGCCCCTGGTCAAGATGTGCTGCCAGTCTTCAGCCCCGATTACACCAAGCTCATGTGGACCAGCTCCCGCGATGGTCGCTCGCCCACGCAACTCTGGATCGCCGATTTCACTCCACCGAAAGCTGACTGATGCCACTGGATTTGCAAGCAGAACTCGCCTGTGCCCTCGAAGCCGCCGAACTCGCGGCGGCCTACGCACGCCAGGAATACGAGGCCTTCGAGGTGATCCCGAATGCTCCGGCGAGTATATCGACCCACGTTGATCACCACTGCCAGGAGCTGATTCTTCAACACCTCCGGAAGCACTTTCCCCAAGATGGAATCTGCGCTGAGGAGAAGACCCCGAGTGCCGAGAACACCCCGGACAACACCGAGCGTGTCTGGGTCGTCGACCCCATTGATGGTACTCGTGGGTTTGCCAAGAAGAACGGCGAGTTCTCGATCATGATCGCGCTGACGATTCGCAATCAGGTCGTCTTGGGTGTGGTCCTCGAACCCATCTTGTATCGCACCACTTTTGCGACGCTGGGTCGCGGCTGTTATATCGATGTCCAGGGCGAACGCCGGATCTGTCGCGTGACGACAACGCCGACGCTCTCGGAGGCGACCCTCACCCAGAGCCACTCGCGGCACGGTTCACCGCCGAAAGGCGTTGTCACGGCCCTGAGTCCCAAGGTCATCCACGAGACCTACTCGGCCGGCGTCAAACTCGCTCTCGTGGCACGGGGCGAAGCCGATCTGTACGTCAACGATTATCTGAATTTTCACGATTGGGACATTTGTGCCGGTGAAATTCTCGTGACGGAGGCCGGCGGCCAAGTCTCACTCTTCAATGGCGATCCTGTGACCTATGGTGGACGTGGAGCACACCAACGGCGTGGTATGGTCGCCACGAACGGGCTCCTTCAAGCGGATACGGTCCAGAAACTTCGGTCTCTTTAAATCTTCGGGAGTCTTTGTGAAACAGGGTTCGCGTTACCTCGTCAGCGTGTTGAAGTACATCGTCGCGGTGGCGCTCTTAGCCTTCGTCGTGGCCATGAACTGGAGCCAACTTAAGGAACTTTTCGCCCGCGATCCCCAGCCCGAAATCTTCGTGGCGGTGTTCGTGGGCATGGTGGTCGTCGTACTCACCCAGTACATCCGCTGGTATCTTTTGGTCAGAGCCGTCGATCTGCCGTTCACGACCTGGAACGCCATTCGCCTGGGCCTGGTTGGCACCTTCTATAACACATTCTTGCCAGGGGCCATCGGCGGCGATTTTGTCAAAGCCTACCTGATTGCCAAGGGACAACCCGGGCGCCAAGCTGCCGCGGCATCGACGGTGGTCATGGACCGTCTGCTCGGTCTTTTTGGCCTGATCTTGTATGCCGCCGTAGTCGGGGGGTACTCCTACGCGAGTGGCGATGAGCGGATCATCTCCAGCAAGCCGCTCACCACCATTACCTTCGTCTGTATCGGCTTGGCGAGCTGTTTCATCCTAGGCTACACTTTTTTCAACCTGCTTCCGGATTCGCTCGGTGCGAGGCTCAACCGCATACGACCCGTCTTTGGTCAGTTGTGGGACACAGCCAAACGCTTCCGCGCGAAACCGCGCACGATTCTGCTCTGTGTTCTGCTCTCCGCGATCTCACACACGGCGATGATGTTCTCCTTCCACGGGGCCTTGCAAATCTTCCCACCTGAAGACCGCAGCTTGATCGCTTCCGTCCCGGAGACGTTCACGATCGCCCCGCTCGGCTTCATCGCCCAGGCCTTAATCCCGCTTCCTGGTGGCATCGGTGTCAGTGAATTTACCTTCGGTGGGCTTTACCGTTTGATCCGCGGCGAAGCGGGGACACCGGTCGGCCTCGCAGGACGCCTCGCCTTACGCCTCGTCGAGTGGGTGATCGGATTGGTGGGCTACATCGCGTATCTCTGGACTAAAGGCGAAATCCCAACCGACGCCGAAACTCCGCCGGGAGCCTAGAACTCCGGTATGGACCGCCTCAACCTGATTCGTGTCTACGAGTTCTACCTGGCACTCATGTTGGTGCTGGGTCTGTCGCGGCGTTACCCCGTTTACTGGGACATGCTACGCATCCTGATTGCTGTTCGCGGGCGCTGGCCGAACCTGTTGCAACGCATGGCCCAGCACCACGGGCTTCTCGTGCAATCGGAAGTCATCCGACCACTGCTGACGATGCTCGGTTTGATGCTGACCCAATTCCTGGTCTCGCGGCTGATCTTCCCAGAAGCGAACGTCACCTGGGGCGATGCACACTCCACCTGGTGGCGGGTGGTGTTATTGCTCCTGGCTACGGTGCCGATGTTGGGCGTGGATGGATACTTCTTGATTTTCGTCGGCCAATTCGACCGCCAAGGCACCGAGAAATCCCTTGATCAGGCGGAGCGATGGCTGGGTTCCTGGAAAGCCAGTGCCGTCAAAGTGGTGACTCTCGGTTACGTGAACCCGCGAAAAATGGTCGACGACGAATTGCAAAAAGGCCTCGTGCAACTCCGCGCAACCGTACGCTGGACCGCCTGGTGGGTCTCCATCCAAATCGCTTGCCGCATGGCCTGCGGCTTCACCATCTGGCTGATCTGGTTCACCCTGCCAAGCGAAGTCTGACGCTACGGTATGATTCAAAAAGTTCGCAAACAGAGGCATGGCCGGTAGTCAGGTTTGTAGGTAAGAAGATGATAACTTTACGAGTCATCATCGTTCGTGTAGGGTGTCGTCATGAAACGGCTCGCCTTCTGTTTGTTGATTTGCTTGGGGTTTTCGCATCATCTCTCGGCTCAGTTCGCGGCAGGCAATATTGCCGTTGTGCGGATTGGGACAGGCTCCATGGCTTTGGACGCCTCGGGATTTCAAACCAGCATCTTTCAGTTCAACAGTAGCCTACAGACGGTCAATAGCAGTGGTGTCGCTTCGACATACAACGCTGGGTCCAGCACGGCGATCACCACGATCGCTATGGGAGCAGCCGGTCTGCAACTCTCCGGATCGGGCACTACGGATGGCCATCTCTCCCGCTCAGCGGACGGACGGACATTACTGCTCGGCGGCTACTCCAACACGGCGGGTGCGGCGAGCATCGTCAGTAGTTCGACCAGCCGAAGTATCGCACGCATCACGGCGGCTGGCACATCCAGCGTGCAAGTCATCACCGCAGGGCCATTCGGAACCCAGTCCCATCGCTCGGTGACTTCCATCGATGGAACCCGTTTCTGGGCCGTCGGTTCGAACACAGGCGTCGTCACAGGCGCCAACACTGCGACCAACAACAGCCAGCTCACGACCGTCTCGACGACAAGCACGAGTAACCGTGTTACAGGCATCTATGGCTCGACCAACAGCCTCTTTTTTGGCGACACCTCCGGTTTGTTTGCCATCGCCCCTGGCTCGGCAGCCCCGACGACGACCGGCAATGCAGCGACTACGCTTTTCTTGAGCAATGTCCACAGTTTCTGGATGACCGACCGCAGTCCGACCGTCAACTACGCGGGCACAGGCCTCGACACAGCCTACATCATCGGAGCCGCCGGCGGGCGAATCGACAAGTACGAATGGAACAACACTTCGTGGGTCTCACGGGGAACAGCTGACATCAATGTATGGCCATCGCTCGATGTGACTGGCTACATCACGGGTCAACTGAACGGCTCAAATGTCTCGCTCTTTGGCGTCTTCGATATTGGCGGTCCCCAGAACAACTTCCTGTATGAGACATCAGATATTTCGGCATTCGGTGCTAACATCTCCCTGAGCGGAACCACCTCGATAAGAGCGGGGCCGAACTACAGTTTTCGTGGAGTAGCCATCACACCAATACCAGAGCCGGGCCAGATATTGACTGGGGTTGTACTCATACTCGTCGTGAGTCGAATCGTTCGTCGCCACGTCTCGTCAGTTTCAACTTGTTCCTGAGATCGGTCGCCGGGCATCGATGCCCAGGGCTGCGAGGGCGGCGAGGAGTTGGGTGGCGGCACAGACGAGGAAGACGGTATTCCAACCCAGTTGGATGTCGTCCGGGTAGGCTTGGCGGATGCGGATCATGAGGATGGGAGCCAGGCCAGCCCCAAAGTTCCCCCACATATTGGCCCAGCCGATGACCGCCCCGACATTACGACCTCCGACATCTTGTCCCCAGGCCCAGACAGGTGCCACGCCCATGTCTGTCGAAAAGGCGACAACGCACATCATCAAAGCGATTGCAAGTGGGTCGAAGACGACCAGACAGGAAAGATACTCCCCGCCCACGAAGAGCCGTGAGCCAGCCACCGGTAAGCCGCGACCCCAACGAAGGCCAAAACGTCGTACTGCGAGGTCCGAGAGCCAACCGCCGAGGAGCATCCCGAAAATCCCGGCATAGAGTGGCAACGATTGATAGAAGGCGCGGTCTTGATCCGGCGTGTTGAATCGTTCTTTGAGAAAGTCTGGGAATAGCGTGATGATAAAGACCCAAGCAAAGTTCGCCATAAACTGCACGAACGAATTCAACCACAGAGCACGGGACGCGAGGAACGCGCGAATCGGTGGCAAACCCAAAGTCACTCGCGGAGACGCCGGGCGGCCTTCGAGGATGATGGCTTGTTCCTCTTCATTGACGAGCCGATGCTGACGCGGGCTGTCTCGGTACCAGAGCCAAAAGACCATGGCCCCGAAGACACCGACCATCCCATAGACAAAGAACGGGATGCGCCAACCCAGTGGGCCAGTCGCGGCGAGCCAGAGGGTCAGCAGGGGAGCAACCGCACCGCCTAGTCGACCACCGACCGCGACGCAGCCACTTGCCAGCCCACGCACTCGCGCTGGTATCCAAATCCGAACGATCCCCGCTGCGAGGGGATACGCCCCGGCTTCGAAGAGGCCACAACCGAGGCGAAGTAGGAAGAAGACTGGAAAACTCTCGGCAAAGCCAATCAACCCCGTGCACACCGACCAGAGACAAAAGTACGCGGCAAGGATCGACCTGGCCCCGAAGCGGTCGCCGAGCCAACCGGCAGGCAGTTGGAATAGGGCGTACGTCCAGAAGAAGGCCGAGGTCAAATCAGCGAAGCGGAGTTTCTGCTCCTCAGTTGACTCTCCTAGGAGTGGCTTGATTTGTTCGCTGAGAATGCTCAAGCAGACGCGGTCGAGGTACAGCATGATCGCGACCATCGTGGTCGCAGCGATCATGGAGTAGCGAACTCTTGTCGGTGAAGTTGTCATGCCGATCCTGCTCTTCGAAATCATCCGCCTATGATCCACAGTCGCCCGCAATCCCGCAATAGCGTAGACCGCATAGAATCAAATCAAAACAAAACCATTCTCAGTCCACCATGGAAAGACTGATGCTCATTTTTGATGCCCACCTCGATCTCGCATTGAATGCTGTCGATTGGAACCGCGACCTGCGGATGGACATTGACGACATCCGTGTTCAAGAAACAGTCTTGGGGATGACAGACCTGGGTCGGCAGACGAATACCGTCTCCTTCCCAGAACTTCGGAAAGCTCAGGTCGGTCTCGGAGTCGCGACCTTGCTCGCACGCCAAGAGCAGCCCATCAACCATAGCTTTGGCTACACCACTTACGAAGCCTGTTATGCCGTCGCGTATTCACACTGGGCCTACTACCGTGCGATGGAGAAGAGCGGCTGGATGAAGATGCTGAAGACCCGAAGCGACTTGAGCACCCATCTCGAAAACTATCGCCAGAACCCTGACACCACGCCGTTCGGCTATGTGCTGAGCATGGAATGTGGAGACGCAGTCCTCGACCCTGATAACATCCAGGAGTGGTACGACCTTGGCTTACGCGCGATCGGCATCACCCATTACGGCACCAATCGTTACGGTGGTGGTACACGCAGCGAAGTGGGCCTTACGGCAGAGGCACTCCCACTCCTCGCCCACATCGAACGCCTCAGCATCGCCCTCGACATGACTCACCTTTCGGATCGTGCGTTCTGGCAAGTCGCGGAGACCTTCGGCGGGCGAGTGCTAGCGAGCCATCAGAACGCCCGCAAAATCTGCAACTGGCAACGCCAGTTTTCAGACGAGCAGTTGAAGTACGTCATCCAGCGAGACGGGGTCATCGGCTTATCCTTCGACGCCATCATGACGCAGCCCGGCTGGGTCCGTGGGGTGACCAAGCCCGCTGTGACCATCTCCGATGTCGTTGCGAACGTCGATCACATTTGCCAACTCGCAGGCAACGCCCGTCATAGTGGCATCGGCAGCGACCTCGACGGCGGCTTCGGTTGCGAGCAAACTCCCGCTGATTTGAACACCATCCGCGATCTGCAAACGATCCCCGAGTTGCTGTCGAAACGCGGCTACCCGGAAGCCGACATTGCCGCGATCATGCACGGCAACTGGCTTCGCTTCTTCTCGGAAGTGCTGCCAGAATCTACTTCGGCTTCTTGAGTGCAGGCGGCTTCCATTCGGCCGGTTTCGGATTGGGGACTTTCAACGGCGCTTTGTCGGCAAAGCTCGCCATCTCCTTTTCCAGGAGCTTGGTCATTTCCATGACTTTTTCAGGGTTCTTGTCCGCAACGTTATTGAGTTCGAGAGGGTCTTCGCGGAGATCGAAGAGTTGTGTGCGATCCACGAGTGGGTAACGAATCAGCTTCCATCGATCATCCCGAATCGCCCGCTGCCCGTCACGGTAACCAGTGTAAAGAACCTCCCTCACTTTGCTTTGCTTGCCTGAGAACAGGGGTGCGAGGCTTTTGCCTTCGACACCGGGAGGAGTGTTCGCCGAGGCAAGGTCAGCGAGTGTTGGGAACAGGTCCATGAGGTACACAAGAGCGTCGCTTTTGCCCTTGGGGATTCCGGGTCCGGCGATCACGAGCGGGACATGGAAGCCGCCAAACTCGTAGAGATTCTGCTTGCCAAACAAGCCGTGTTCACCCATCGAGAGGCCATTGTCAGCGCTGAAGATGATGATGGTATTCTCCCACTGATGATTGGCTTTCAACTCGGCAAAAATCCGACCGACATGATAATCAAGACCGGTGATACAAGCATAGTACTCCGCCAGTTGTTTCTTGGTGTTTTCTGGCGTCCGCGGCCAAGGAGCCAGTTGCTCGTCGCGGACGGTCATTTCCCCGTTATCGAAAGGGTGCAACGGCATGAAGGCAGGCGAAAGGGGGATCTTCGTGGCATCGTAGAGTTTGTGAAACTCTGGTTCAGCGTCACGCGGGTCGTGAGGCACAGGTGGGGCGAGGTAGATGTAGAACGGCTTCGCTTCCTTGGCTTCCGTCCGAGACTTCAAAAACTGGATCGTCTGATCCGCGAGGCGTCGGCTGGATGTGGCTCGTTCTTGGCCACGGCCTTCGTCAAGGGTACTCGTTTCGAACTCTTTCAGCCCAGCGGGAAAGCCGTTTCCGCCTTTTCCCATATGCCACGTTTGATACCCTGCGGCTTGGATCACCCGGGGTAAAAACGTCTTGGGATCTTTGGCGTTGTCTGTTGCCGCGGCGGCTCCGGGGATTCTTAGCCACGATCGACCGGTGAGCATCATTGTCCGGCTCGGCGCGCAGACGGCGCCTATCATCGACCCCATCGTGTAACAGTGCCGAAATGTCGTGCCACGCTCGACGAGAGTATCCAAATGGGGTGTCTGGAGGATCGGGTTGCCTAGTGCTTTCAAGCCGTCCGCTCGGTGATCATCAGCGTGAATGTGCAGGATATTCGGTTTGGCCGCTTGTAATGTGCCTATCGGAAGTAGGCACAAAGTCATGGCTACTGAGAGGAGCTGTTTCATCGCCATCGATCGCTTTCTGGGAGAATATGAATGGTAGAAAAACAATACTTGGCTTACTTCTTGGGTTGTGGCTTCGGTGGAAGAAAGGCTGGTGGGATGGTGCCCTTTTCCCATTCGGTGATGGCAGAGACGAGCTTGGCAACGATTTCAGGTTTCTCGTCAGCCAAGTCCTTCTTCTCGCCAATGTCGCTTGCCAAATCGTAAAGTTGGGCGGCTTGTGCCTTCACCCGGATGAGTTTCCAGTTCCCGTGGCGGACGGCGTACTCGCCTCCTGGGCCAAAGTTCCGCCAAAAGAGCATGTCATGTGGTGCGATCTTTGCGCCACCGCTGAGATGCGGAATCAGGTTGACGCTATCCATCTTGCGATCGGAAGGTAGGGTGCCGCCGGCCTGGGCGAGAGCAGTGGCGAAAATGTCCAGGGCGATCAGAGGCTTGTCGTAGACTCCAGGCTTGAGTTTCGCAGGCCAGCTCACCAAGAAAGGGATTCGGATTCCGCCTTCCAACATGCTCCCTTTCGCGCCGCGTAGAGGAGTGTTGTCAGTGAACTTGGGGTTTTTGTCTTTGTCCGCGATGTGTGGGCCGCCGTTATCGCTGATGAAGAAAATCAATGTGTTCTCACGTTGTTTGGTCTCGTCGAGTCGAGCCAGCACTTTGCCAATGTTGGCATCCAAGATTTGAATCATCGCCGCGTAGTTCCGCCGTCGTGGGTCGGTGATTTTGTCCAGTTTGGCGACGGCCTCGGGTGGCGCTTGCAGCGGCGTGTGCGGTGCGTTGAATGCTAAGTAGAGGAACCAGGGTTTGCCCGAGTGGCGATTCACGAATGCTGTCGCTTCGTCACCGAATTGATCAGTCAGATAGCTCTTTTGCTCCTCTTGGACGCCGTTGCGATCGAGTGCCAGCTGGTACTCGCTTTTGTTGGATGGCTTGGGAAAGTACTCATGCCCACCGCCCAGAGCGGAGAAGCACTCGTCAAACCCACGCTTCATCGGGTGAAACTGTGGGTGCGCTCCAAGGTGCCATTTGCCAACCAGGCCTGTGGAGTACCCATGCGGTTTGAGGGATTGGGGGAGGGTGATCTCAGAGAGCGGTAAGCCACTCGTTGTGCTCTGAGGTAACCACGCTGGGTTGGTCTCGTGGCCGAAGCGATGTTGGTACCGGCCAGTTAACAGCCCGGCTCGGGTCGGGCTGCAGAAACAATGTGAGACGTAGCCATTCGTGCAACGCACACTTTTGGCCGCGAGTGCGTCCAGGTTTGGTGTGGCGATGTCTTGGCAGCCTTGGAAGCCGACGTCCCGATAGCCCAAATCGTCAGCAACGAAAATGAGCACATTCGGCTTGGCAGGCTCCGAAGCTGCTGCCCAGCTAAGACAGACACTTCCGAAGGTAGACATGATGAGCATGAGCAGCTTGTTCAACTTGAAAGACTCCATTTGAGCAATTTGGTTCCGATCTCTCATTGAGATTGAAAGCCCAGGAAAGCGAAATAGGCTTCATTGGTCTTTCTACAGATGTTTTGAACCCGATCGAGGCAGCTCCCAGCAAGCCCACCGCAAACCAAGCGTAAACTCGAGACGAACCATCATTAGTCTGGGTGCCTTGGCCTATAATTGGCGAAGTCAGTGATTTCGAGAGGTGATCCGTGAAACGAACAACGAATCTGCGGCGATTTTTCGCTGTGCTGTCTTTTTTGATACTCGGTGGCGTGGATGCATTCGCTCAAGATGCAGGGCTTTATGTCACTGTGCCGAACCCGCTGACGAGCGAGGGCTTCACCCGGATTCGCAATCGCATTGAGCAAGTCCGGGCGAAACCCGAAACCCGACCTGGTGTCGTGATCTTTGACTTCAACCCGCTGGGTAAAGATTCCAACACAACCGATTTCGGCTCGTGTTACGATCTCGCAGATTACATCGCCAAACTCACCGACGTACCGACAGTGGGCTACATCCACCAAAAGGTGTCTGGCCACTCCGTGTTGCCTGCTCTTGCTTGCAAGCAGCTGGTGTTCGGGGATAAAGGATCCATCGGCGAGGTGGTTCCGGCGAGCGAGCCTCCTTTGGCAGGGTATCGGGCTAAAGGCTACGAGGAAATCCTGGGCACATCGTCCCCGGCATTTGTTGCCGTGGCCAAGAAAATGTACGACCGCGATGTCATGCTCCGCAAAGCGAAACGGGGCAAAACAGACTGGTTCGTCGACCTCCGCGACCGCAAAAAGTGGGAAGCGGACGGCATCTCGCTCTCCGACAACGCCCCGATGCCTTTGGCGCCAGATGGCCGGGTGGGCATGTTCAACGCGACTGCGATGCGTGACCTTGGGCTTTCGAAACGCACGGTTGGCAGCAAACGTGACCTGCTGGATGCGTATGGTCTCGGCGCGAGTGTTTTGCGTGAAGACATCTCGTCCGAGAAAGCCACGGTCGCTTACCGGTACACGATCTCTGGCCCTGTGGATCTGGGGATGAAAGAGAGCCTCGCTCGGATCATCTTGGACGCGACCCGAAACAAAGCGACGCACTTCTTCCTGGAAATCAAAGTCTTCGGTGGGGATCCCCTCGCGGCCCGCGAACTCGCGGAAAAACTCATCGAGTTCCAGCAATCCGAGACGCCGATTCGCATCATCGGCTACATCCCCGACGAGGCCCCAGACACCGCCACGATCATCGCCCTCGGCTGTTCCGAGATCGTCATGAGCCAACGGAAAGACGCCGGTGGTTCCGAAGGTTCCATGGAAGCAACGCTCGGGAATTTTGAAACCCTCCCCGGCAAAGAAATCCTCGCCAACCCTGCTCAGTGGGTGCCGAGTTTACGCGAACTCGCTGAGAAGCAGGGCTACCCCTCGCTCCCCGTCGAAGGGATGTTGCAACCAGACATGAGCATCTTGCGAGTGGTGAAGCGTAGCGACCGCCGCTTGAAGCGGTTCATGAATGAAGCGGAGTACGAAGCCCAAAAAGCCCAGGGCGAATGGGTCTTGGAAAAGTCCGTGAAGGCCAAGGGCATCCCCTTCAAACTGACCGCAACCCAAGCCGAGGAATACGGCTTCGCCCGGTTTGTGATCGAGAAACGTGAACCTGCTGACTTGTACGCCAAATATGGCATCGACCCCAAAAAGGTCCGGGATGCGACCCCGGCTTGGCTGGATCGCTTCGCTAACTTCCTGCGGAACCCCGCTGTGACCGTGTTGCTCGTCGTCATCGGGTTCACGGGCTTGATCCTCGAACTCAAAGTCCCTGGCGCGACCGTTCCTGGCATCGTGGCCGCACTTTGTTTCATCCTGGTCTTCTGGGCACACACGCAATTCAGCGGGCAAGTCGCGGTGCTGGCGGGGCTGCTGTTTATCTTTGGGTTGGTGTTAATATTGCTCGAAGTCTTCGTGTTACCGGGCTTCGGCGTCGCAGGCATTTTGGGCATCCTGCTCATCCTCGGTTCGCTGGGCCTCGCCACACTTGGCACCGCCGATGGCGGCCTGCCAACGACGACCGACGATTGGATTCGCCTGGCCACGAAGATGTCGACTTACCTTTTCGGCATGATTGGCGGAGTCGTCTCGGCACTCGTGATCGCGCGATTCCTGCCCAAAGTCCCTTACGCGAACCGCATGATGCTGGCCCCGCCCTCGGAGAAGCCCGAGTTGAATGTCCCTGTACCGGGAGCCGAGGAAGCCGCCGCGATGCTCGGTGCCGTAGGTGTGACGGTCACGGTGCTTCGCCCCGCGGGCAGTGTGCAGTTTGGTGAAGCCTACATGGATGTTGTCAGCGACGGCAGCTTCATCCCCGTTGGCTCGCGGGTCCAGGTCATCGAGGTCGAATCGAACCGCATCGTTGTCCGCGAAGTGTCGTAACGAGGAACTTGGAAATGTTCGATCGCATCACCAGCCTCCCTGGAATCTTATCCGGCAAACCCATCATCAAGGGAACTCGTCTGAGTGTCGAGTTCATCTTGGAACTCGTAGCATCCGGCGGCTCGATTGACGAGATCGTGAAGAGTTACCCCGTCCTGCACGCGGAAGATGTCCGCCAAGCTGTCCTTTTCGCGGCAGATTCATTGAAACATGACATCTACCTCACTCCCGGTGCTGCGTGAGTCTACGACGATTCCAGCGAATCCGCCAATTCTGACCAGGCTCGCGGGTTCAGGTCATTGAGGTCGAATCGAACCGCATCGTTGTCCGCGAAGTGTCGTAATCTCGCCTTGATTTCTTGGAGCCACTCGATGACACCGATCCCCGATCCTCCGCTCGATCTCATCGAATATGTGAGTGGCGTTCCGGATGCGGATTTGGCAAGAAGAATCGGCTATCTCCACCGAGACTTTTTCGTCAACTCTTGCGGACTTCAGCCTCACCATCGCGTGTTGGATGTTGGTTGTGGAATCGGGCGTGTGGCGGCGGCTCTTACGGAAACTCTGAACGCGGATGGGAGCTATGAAGCGTTCGACATCTCCTTACGGGCCGTGCAGTGGTGTCAGGATAACATCCATTCGCGCTTCCCGAAGTTTCGCTTCCAACAGGCCAATCTCTTCAATGAGTTTTACAATCCGAACGGGCCGATTCGTGCCCGCAGGTTCCGCTTCCCCTATGCGTCGAACTCTTTCGATTTTGTCTACCTCATGTCCGTCTTTACGCACATGTTGCCTCACGATTTGCAACATTATCTGTGTGAAATCTCGAGGGTTCTGAAACCGAATGGTCGGTGTGTGATGACCTTTTTCGTCCACGACTCCGAAACAGCACGGCTTATTCGCGACGGAAAATCCACGTTTCAGCTGCCCTGTCGCAACGGCTCCCCACAACTCACGATCGGAGACGAACCCACCCTCGGCGAATACCGCACGGAGACGATCACCGAACCAGAGCGAGTCGTCGCCTACGAGCGGGAAGGGCTGCTGGATCGCTTGAAGCAATCGGGAATCCGGGTGGATGAGATCGTGCCGGGGTCATGGTCCGGTCGAGAAGGACCAGGTTTTCAGGACATTCTCGTGACGACCAAGACCGGGTCCGTTTCACCACTTGTCCACGCCCGCCGTTGGCTACGCTTCGAAGCCTTGCGAGAATGGCTCTGGAGTGCGCGTCGAGGTCGCATGGCTAAGCCATAACTGTTGAGAAAGCCGCATGCCCTTGGTCAACGTTTCAGTTTCTGAGATCGAGCGTGGCCTGCTTCCGCCGGTGTGCGTGTATTGCGGCGCGAAATCGACCCGGACGAAGAAGTTCCGCGTCAGTACCGCGAAGTTCTGGGATCGGCCCGTGTACTTCCTACCGACGTGTCAGCGTCATGGGGCGCGTTATCTTTGGCCTGAGCTATTAGTTCTGTTGATGCATATTGGTTTCGTGGTCGGGCTTTCCGTCGGCGTCGGATTCGCCGCGGCGGTAGGTCCGCCAAGGCTGATCCCGCTTGTTTCAGCGTTGACTTTCGCGCAGTTTGCCGCAGCGATGTTTCTCGGGATCTTCTTGAGTTTGTGGTACCCAAGCGTGCAGAGGATCTCCCGAGGAGAACTCCGGCTAGCCTTCGTGCACAAGAGTTTCACAAGCACCGTCGAAGACTGGCGAGATTGGTACCATGACCACCCCAGAGCCTCGCTCACGACGCTCCACGCTGATCCTGAGTCACAGCTTACTGGGGACGACGAAGAGTAGCCTTCCTCACGAAGGAGTGTTTGTGCCGTACATCGAACTGACGACTCGCGAAGCGGAGCTGGGCCATCTGCCTCCGGTGTGTCTGCATTGCGGTGCGAAAGCGAATCGGAAGCGGGCGTTTCTTCTACACAACGACAATCGACCGGAACCTAGGCACTACGACTTTCCCGTCTGCGAGGACCATGAACACGAATCGAAGTGGGTGCAGTACTTGATGAAAACACTTGTCTGCTTTGCGGCATTGAACGTGGTTTGGGGCATACTCTTAGTGCGAGAAACCTGGTTGATTGCCGTGTGTTTCGGACACATCATCGTGGCGATGGTGATCTTCTTCTATCTCTGTGGCCTGTTGCCAGTCCTCACCCGCCGCAGCGAATCGATCGTTACCCTGACCTTCGCCCACCGGGGTTTCACCGAGACCATGGAAGACTGGCGAGACTGGTACCACGACCACCCGGAGGCCTCGTTTAGCGAGCTACACGAAGAGATCGAATCGGGAATTTCGGAGGGGGATGAACCGTGACTCTCCCAAGGGCGTAAAATGAGAGGGAATTCCCACCTTAGCTGAGTGCGTATCGTGTTTCGAGACGTCCAAGATTTTGTTTTGAACTTCAGCTCCATTCTCTGGGAAGCACTGCCATTCATCGTGCTCGGAGCGATCATTGCAGGACTTTTGGAAGAGTTGCTTCCCCAGCACTGGATTTCGAAATTCATGCCCCGCATGGCCTTACCGGCGGTGCTGATTGGCGGGGCACTGGGCCTCATTTTCCCGATGTGCGAGTGTGGCATCGTGGTCGTGATGCGGCGGCTGCTGCGGAAAGGGCTGCCGCTTTCGTGCTGTATCGCCTACATGCTGGCCGGGCCAATTGTCAATGTCGTGGTCCTGATGAGTACGTTCGTCGCTTTCGGCGAGCATGGCATTGGCGTCGAGATGGTGGCCCTGCGAGCAGGCTTGGGCTTCGTGATTGCTTGTATCACCGGCCTGGTGGTTCATGCGGTGCAACGAAGCAATCCGAATGGCCTCTTGAAAGACATGCCCGGCCCCAAGGCTTCGGCCAAAGCGATCTCCTTGAACTTGGTCAATGAACCCGAGCCGGAAGAAGAAAAGCCTGCGCCGAAGAGCCTGATGCAACGCATCAACAACATCACGGCCACAGCACTCCACGACTTCATGGATATCACCGTTTTTCTGATCCTCGGCGCCGCCCTCGCGGCCTTCGCCAAGATCTTCATCACCCCCAACGACATTCAATATCTCTCCCGCGAAATGCCCTACCTCTCGATCCCCGCAATGATGGCTCTCGCCGTGATTTTGTGCCTGTGTAGCGAAGCGGATGCGTTCGTGGCCGCGAGCTTCACGGAGATGAGTGCTTCGAGCAAACTGGCCTTCTTGGTCCTCGGGCCGATGCTCGACTTGAAGCTGATTTTGATGTACACGAGTGTGTTCCGCTTGAAGCTGATCCTCACGATCATCACCTGTACCGTCACCCTGACCCTGTTGCTGACGAATGCCTTGCACTTCGTCTACAACCCGGACCCGTACACAGCAGCCGGCGGCGGCACCACCGTCAGCACCACCAGCCCGACGAAGTGAACTTGAACTTCCTGCGAGATCACGACGAGACCCAGATTTCGTCGGAGTTCAGTCAGATGCCAGAAGAGCCACGACGGCCAGGGAGTGTCTGGAGCTGTCAAGGTCCAGACGCTCCCTAGCGGTCGCGGCTCTTCAAAGTTTGAAATGCTTGAATTTGAACCAGGCCTAATCCTGAATCGTTAGGAGATCGACATGGACCATATCGGCGAACACGACCATGACCATCCGCATGGCCACGACCACGATCATGGCCACAATGCGGCCAGTGAGTTCTACCTCGAGCAACTGCTGACACTCCTCGTTTGTGGGGCGATGGCGGTCACGTCCATCTTGATGTGGATGCGTGGTGGCCTCGATTTGCTGCTTGTGGCCAAGTTCCACTCCTGGGTGCTTTACGGGGGCATCGCGCTACTTGTTGTCACAGTGCTACGTGGTGTGGCTCTCTGGTCCATGACCAGTTCCAAAAACCCTGGCCACGGCCATGAAGGTCACGTTCACGGGCCTGATTGCGATCACGATCACGATGGCCATAGCCACATGGCCGGCGGGATTTACCTCAAAGCGATTCCGTTCGCGGTCCCCGTGTTGCTCTTCGTCATGGGTCTGCCGAACGCGACTTTCTCGAAGGAGTGGATTGACCGCCGCCTAGGCAACGACGTCGTGCTCGGAGAAATCAAAGATGTCGCGGAGAAGGGGGGCGATCTTGTCACTCTCGACTTCGCCGAACTGAACATGGCCGCGTTCGACCCGGCCAAACGCGAGGCTTACGAAGGCAAACGCATCCGCGTTCGCGGGCAGTTGAGCCGGAAGTCCGAGAAAGAGTACACGCTCTTCAAGTTGAAAATGACCTGCTGTGCCGCGGACGTGATCCCGCTCAAGGCCGTGATCCGCAGTAGCATCGTCATCCCGCAATCGAAGTTCCAGAACCAAGAGTGGGTCTGGGTCGAAGGGGTGTTGCAATTCGTCGAGGTGCCCGAGCAGAAGCACTTCTTGCCCGTCATCCGGATTGGCCGGGATGGTCAACTGGGTCTGACGCCGACGGCGAGCGAGTAGGCCGATAACGCCAGACCAGAGCCAACAACAACACACCACCGCCGATGGTCGTCCAGATCGTCGGCGTTTCCGTTTCTGGGGTGATCATGTATGCCCAGACGGGGTTCAGAAGCGGTTCCAGAAGTGTGATGATGCCCGCTTCCTGCGGTGTCACGTGCTTCAAGCTCCGAGCAAAGAGCCAATAAGGGGCCGCCATTTGGAAGGCTCCGAACACAGCTAGCCAAACCAACTGCAAAGCCGTCGGGGCGGACCACCACTCCCACAATGCCGTCGAGCCGAAGCGAACGCCAACGTAAGCCGACAACAGCACCGCGCTGCCGAGCAGGTTCATGACGATCAGCCAGGCACTCGATTCGTCGTTGAGCGCTCGCAAAAAGAGCATGACACAAGCGTAGGTGATCCCACTGCCGAGGCCCATCAGCAACACCAACATCTGATGGCTCGCATCGGCGGAGTCGTCCATAGTCGGCCAGTTGCCCCCGACGATGATCAAGGCTCCGATCAGGCCCAAGAGCACCGATTGCCGGTCTCGTGGGTCTTGAGGCATGCCCAGCAAATAGACGCCGAACAGGAAGCACCAAAACGGCGACGTGTTCTGCAAGAAGATCGCATTCGCCGCACTACCGAGGCCGAGTGCGGAGAGATACAAGGCACTCATCAACCCAAAGCAGCCGACCATCGCCAGCATCTTGGGCCGAAAGCGAATCTCCGCTCGCCGCAACATCGGAACGAGGACCAGCCCCGCGAACAGCCCACGAAAGAAGGCGATTTGTAACGGGCTGAGCTTGGGCGAATCGAGATGCAAGAAAGTCGGTTCACTTAAGACCCGCATGAAGACACTGCTCGACGACCAGAGCACCGCCGCGATCACCAAGCCCATCCGTGGAGACAAAGTCATCCCATCACCTCATATTGATGTCCCTCGTTCTATGGCTCCCGTTCCGTCTGCACACTCAAGGAACTACAACAGCCGTACGGAATGACAGAGGTGCCCAATGAACGACGATCAACTCGCTTTGTTGCGGAACATCCGCGCGAACCCAGACGATAACCTCGCCCGGCTCGTGTACGCCGACTGGGTCGAGGAGCAAGGCGACAAAGACCTGGGTGATCTGATTCGCCTCCATATCGAACGTGAGCGAGCGGAATCAGGATCACCTGCGTACTTCAACCTGATCACGCAATCGGCGATGTTGCTCGCTCAACACCGCGACCGCTGGACGGATGAACTTCGGCAGCGATTTGGAGTCACGGGGGTGGAGTTCAACCGTGGCATCCCAGAAGAAGTCGAACTGCCTTTAACTTCGTTCGGCGGGGTGGCAGAAGAGTTGTTCGGTACTCTCCCGATCCGGCATGTGATGTTCACTGGAGTGAAAACACTCGCCAAGGTCCGGGAATTGAAGTTGCCGTCTGATGTTGCACGCTCGGTAGCTGCGGGTGGCTTCGACCACAATCTGGCCATGCGGGGTTTCGATTTGCCGCGTCACACGCTCGCCCGAAGAACTTTGACTCTCCTTGACCCTGCACCGGCTGGATTGGAACCGCAACTTCGCTATGGCCGTTGGCGAATCCTCTGCCCCGCAGTATGGCACGAGCCGGACTTGCAAGCCGAGTCGGCATTTTTCAATCATTTTCGGAGAGAACCAGACTTTGTTACGAGTCACGGGATTTTAGCGATGGCGATTCGACAATTCCACCGGCCAGGAGAGTTCGCCACATGGTGTCCATTGCCAAGCTCCGAGGCTGGTCCACATTGGATCGATCTCGAGGATGGCAAGCTCATTTCCCACCGAAGTGGGTTTGAGCCGCCTAGAGATGACCCGGAGGATGATTACTACGACGGTGACTTGGAGTGAAGGCCAACCTTCCCCGCACACTCGGCAGAAGTGGTAAACTTCGCCGACGCACAATCGGTGAGCTTGAACCAACGGTGCGCTTGACTCGGAGTTCTTGGGAGACTTTCCCGTTTCCGTCGCGCGATGGGCGGCTTCCATGTCACAATTAGATGACTTGGAAAGGATGAAGATATGTGGAAGACGTCGCTTTTGTTGGTCTGGGTGGTGCTGGGAGCCGGGGTCGCGGATGCTCAGGTCTACTACTCGGAGCGTGATCACTCCGGGAATGGTCCACACAGCACTGGGCTGGTGGCTGCTCCACGGTTTCCGAGACTCTACAACTTCTTGCAAGTCGTCACGGAACCAGCAACGATCTTCAACGGACTTCCTTACCCTGGCTATCGGCCATCACCGTACCCACTCTTGGATGCCTCACCGAAGCTGGCCAATGCTACGTTTTTCGCGCTGACCATCTTCATGAATGCACCGATCTACCGTTGGGCTGGTTTCGCGGTCCCCCCAGCGCTGCGTGCTGTCCGGGTGGTGATGTACGGCCCACCGGCCGGTATCGGATTGCTCCCTGGAAACCGCATCCTCTGGATCGCTAGCCCAGCCGCGGCCAAAGCCCGCACGACTTGGGCCGAGACGGGGAACTTCTTTCACCCACCCATCCTCGGGCGGCCCTTCATGCCCCGGCTTCATGCCCGCCGCCACGGCTGGTGAATACGTGCGACCGTTGTGTCAACACGATGTGTCGTCAGAATTGGCGTTACAAGTGACTCAGCTTCATTTGCGAATCCCGAGTGGCAACAAGCTTCTGTTCTCCACATCCATGATGCCATCTCCGACATCCACAATTTCCCCATGCTTCTGGCCGCTGCGGTGAGTCTCGGAGAGCTTCCCAGAAAGCGGTTTCTTTCCATAAGGGAAGTTCCCTCCGGCATCGTTTGGGTGGAACTCAAACCAAATTTGCTGATCAGGCAGAACATTTACGAAAGAAAATCTCCCATCGGTACCAGTCATAGTGACGACTCGACCACTGTTTTCGGCCTCAACGATGGAATCGATGATGTGGTTCTTGAAGCGTAGAGGAATTTTGCATCCAGCCACGGGCTTGTTGGATCGATCGACGATTCTCCCTTGGATGGTGACGCCCGCTCCGAGTGTCAGCACTTGTTTCGGGTTATCGGTGAGGTTCACCAGGCCGACCATTTTCTTCACTCGGTCATGGGCGTAGACATACCTCTCGCCAGTTTGATCGACATTGTAGGCTGTGAATTCATTGCGATTCCCCAAGTCCAGAGGTGTGAAATGAGTTCGTGAATGATAACCCGTTACCCGACAGCCCAAAAGTGGTTTCTTATCAGTACTCTCCAATTGAATTGTGGCCGCTTTGCCGCGTTCGAAAGCAAAATCATGCTGGATGGTCTCATTATCTTTCTCGACGTCGAGAACTTTGCAAAGATGCCCGATGACATCGGATCTGTAATCTATACGCTCCCGTGTGTGCATACGTGTTGGATACACGTCAAAAAGATTTGGATAGAGCGGATCGGGTTTCGCGAGTCTGTACTCCGGCTCTTCTGGCCCGGTAGCTTGCACATCAAGTAAGGTCAAACCGGGAATCGTCACCACTTGGTAGCTACCGTTTGCTTCGACCTCTGACGAGGACAACACAATCAAACGACCCAAAAAAGGAAACTTCTCAACGTATTTGTTCTTACCAATCACTTTCGTCGCGATGTGACCTTTTGCAGGTTTTCCCGTCGTTTTATCAGTCACGGTGCCTGTGACGATGACGCCTTTCATGCAAGGGATGTCTAAGGAAATCGGAGCTGATCCGTCTTTATCCGAAACGTTGGCCATAGAATTTAAATATCCGCGATTTGAATTGCAATTCGTGTATACACTGTAATCCCCTCTCCGACGCAATCCACGAAACTGATACTTCCCTTGTGCATCTGAAACGGTAAAGAAAGGTGGTGCTATTCTATCGTATTGTGCAGTAATCAGCTTGATACCTGCGATAGGTTGATTCGTGATGGCATCCCGGACGACACCTTGGAGAATCCTCTCGTCTTCACAGCATATTTCCAGATGTGGGGCTTTTATGAGGGGGTGAAAACCACTCAGATGAAACTCTCGGTAAAAGTAGTTGTTTTGGATTGCTGGAGCGTACGTGTCATATGGCTTAGAGTCGAAGTCTGGCCGTGTGACAACGTACACATCAGTTCTAGCGATTCCGGGGTGCTCAATCTGCAGGTGTGCCAAACGCTCGCCACCGATGTTGTGAATCTCAAACTGGCCCTCGTTGTTGGTCTTCGTGCTCCAAAGGCCTTCGTAGGCTGTCTCAAATTTTCTCATCGTCGGTGCGAGCTGGGTCCATTCCCGCCAGCCATCGATGCCCTCGAAAGTCATATCCATTTTCTTAGTCGGCGCAGCGAGCTGACAGCGTTCCCGCCAGGCGTTGAGGAAGGGTTGGATGGTGTTGTCGCCATAGTCGGTGATGGCCATGACACGGACTTTGGCCCCGACGATAGGTTTGCCGTTGGCGTGTTTGAGCTGGCCACGGATGGGAACATCTTTGCGGAGCTTCAGTTTGGCCTCGGTGGTTTTTTCATCGCATTCGAGGTAATCCAGGCCCAGTTCGCCGCAGCCGGCGAGAATGAATCCAGATCCTTGGGGCACTTGGGCATTGAAGGTCCCTGCGGCATCGGTTTCGCCGAGGGCCTGCGGGGGGTTGTTGGCGACGAGCCATTCGAGCTTGGCCCCGGGAAGTGGCTGGCCATCATTTCCGAGGACGGTCACTTTGAGAGACCTTTTGTCTGTGGGAAGGGCTGCTTTTTCGGCGAGCGGCCCCTCGGGCTTTGGGGCTTCAGCCGATGCGACGAGGAACCCGAGGCCGGTGCCCAGAATCGTCAGCGAAAGAACCAGAGTCGCGATCACCGATTGGATTTTAAACATCGGAAAAGCTCCTTGCACAAGCGACGCGACCGCCGGACTCACCGGTCCGTGGAGGCTGCCAAGAGTGAAAGTGATGAGGGCAAGCGAGGGAACATCCGTCGCTTGGGAGCCAGCCATGAAGAGGGTGAACCAGCCAGCAGAGAGTGTCAGGCCACGTTTGGTGAGCCGGTGGTGGAGGAGTTCGCGTCCTCTCTCGAGGCGCCAGCGAATCGCTTCAAGGCTGATGCCAAGCTCCGCTGCGGCCTCGTCACGTGTCAAGCCTTGAACGGCGCACAATAGCAAAGGCTGTCGGTACTTCTCGGCGAGCGAGTCCAGTTCTCGGTGCAAAAAGTCCGAGACTTCGAGCCATGAGGGATCGGGTGCCACTTCTTCCGCTCGCCGTCGAGCCGATTCGGTTTCTCTGGTTTGTCGACGGAGTCGATCGGCTTTGCAACGCACCGCCAAACGATGTGCCACGGCAAACAACCAGTGGCCGATCGGCCGCGTGCCATCCAACTGAGATGCTTTTTGCAAAAGCACCAAGAATGTGGCCTGAAAGGTATCTTCGATATCCGCTGGATCGCGAAGCACCCGTCTACAAACTCTCTCCACGTGAGCCGCATAGCGGTAGACGAGCTTCCTGAATGCCTCGGCGTCATGTCTATGGAGGTAATTCCAGATTAACTCGTAATCCGATTCCCGAACAGAACGATCCACCCCGGCCACTTGGAACAACGATTCCGCCAACCTCGTCAAGCCCTGCTGTGCCACAACCCCACCTCCTGCACCAACTCCACTTATTACTGCCAGGATGCACCCTCCACGGCGGGATCATTTTCCGAAACCCAGCCCAGAAACAACAACTGACCTCGAATTTGCTTCCAAATTGGGGTTAGGATTTTGAGATGGAGTTCACACAAGAAGAATTACTGGAAGCGATCGACAAGATCGTCTGGGAAATGCTGGAGCGCCATGGGGTGTTGACGCCGCCGGTGGATGCTCTGGCACTCGCAGGCGAAGAGTTTGATTACGATCTCCGCGAAACCGACCCCGATGAAGAAGCAGAGGACGTCCCCCAGGAGCGGTTCGGAAGGTCTCGGGTGCGGCGAAAGGAAATCGTAGTACGCTTGGATCAATCCGAGGAAAGCCGACAAGCCGCAGGAGCGCGGGCCTGTGCCAAGGAACTGGTCCCACGTGTCTTGGCCAAACTGGGTGTCCAAGTCGGGCCAGACAATCGTGCGGCCACGAATCAGTTGGTGGGCTTGATCGCACCGCGAATTCTGTTGCCAAGCCGTTGGTTCCCCAAGGATTCTCGTAAACTCGGCCACGACCTCCTGGCAATCAAAAAGCGTTACACCACCGTGGGTTACGAAATGATCGCCTGGCGTTGGCTTGAGCAAGAAGAACCCTGCATCGTGGCGATCGTGGATGACGGTGTCGTGAGTGCCCGGCGAAGTAATGCTTACCCCATGAACAAGAAACTCTCCGAGGCTGAGGATCGTTGCCGAACCCAGGCTCAAGAGAAACGTGAGCCGACCCGGATTCGCCATGACGGCTGGACCACCTGGGGGTGGCCCATTCCGAATGGTCCTTTTGGCCGAATCGTTTTGCGTAGTGTCGTCGACGAGATATAATGGGCCAAGTTAAGTCCCGGTGGGCTGCTGGTTCTCAGCATTACCCGCCGGGCGTTTTTCATGCCTGGAGAGCACTTCCGCAAGGAAAAACCTCCCTGGCTCACGAACGAATCCCCCAGAACTGGCACTGCCCAGCGTCTGGGCAGTGAGAGAATAAAGGAGTGATCCGCGATGTCCGAAGATCGGATCCCGATGACCCGCGAAGGGTACGACAAGAAAAAAGCCGAACTAGATAGCATGAACGGCTTTGAGATGATTGAGATCACCAAACGGGTGGCCTCGGCCCGCGAACTGGGCGACCTCTCTGAGAACGCCGAATACCACGCGGCCCGCGAAGACCAAGGGATGTTGCAAGCCCGCATCAACCAACTCAAAGACCAACTGGCACGAGCCTATATCGTCGATAAAGACAGCCTGCCGACCGACCATGTGGCTTTCGGTAGCCGCGTGCGCATCATGGACCTGGACATGGACGAAGAAGAGACCTTCGAACTCGTCGGCCCTGGGCAAGAAAACCCCGCAAAAAACCGTATCCTGACTTCCAGCCCGGTGGCCGTCGGCCTCATGGGCAAGAAGAAGGGGCAGGTTGCGGAAATCCAGGTGCCGAGTGGCGTCATCCGCTTCAAGATCCTCGAAATCACCGCCGCGGATATGTAATGCGTCAGACGTTGTTTCGGTGGCTCCTCGGTTCTCGGTTACCGGATTTAGACGGCGTGGTTCGCGTCGCGGGCCTCTCCGCCGCGGTGACCATTCGCCGGGATACTTATGGCATCCCGCATATCGAAGCCGAAACAGCCGCCGATGCCCACTTTGCGCTCGGCTACTGCCAAGGGCAAGACCGAGCGTTCCAACTCGAAGCGACACTCCGCGTTGGCCGTGGGACACTTTCCGAAATGGTCGGCAAAGAAGGCTTGCCGGTCGATCGCCTGAGTCGACGGATTGGCTTTGATCGTGCGGCTAAAGAACAATGGCCTCTGCTGGGAGACGTTGCCAAAGAGACACTCGGATCGTTTGTTGCTGGGGTGAATGCTGGGTACGCGAAACTTCCCAAGAAGCCCCATGAATTGGCACTACTCGGCGGAGAACTTACGCCCTGGGAGCCGAGCGATGTGCTGGCGTTCTTGAAGTTCACTTCGTTTCTCTTGCCCGGGAACTGGGATGTCGAGTTGGCGCGCCTGCGAATATTGCTGGCCGATGGGCCAGAGGCACTCCGGAAGGTCGATCCCGCTTTTGCCCAGGTGCCGAGCGAACCAATGCTCGGGATCAGCCAAGTCGTCGAGGCTCTCTCCCGCGAGTTGGCAGCGTTCCAAGAACGCTCGCCCACCGGCGGTGGTTCCAATAACTTCGTCATTCGTGGCGACCGGACACTGAGTGGTAAACCACTCCTGGCCAACGACCCGCACCTCGGCCCGACAATCCCCGCACCTTGGTATCTGGCCCACATCACGACACCCGATTGGTCCGTCGCGGGTGCCACCTTTGCCGGTAGCCCAACCTTCCCGATCGGGCACAACGGCACTCTGGCTTGGGGCGTCACGGCTGGGTTAACCGATAACACCGACCTTTGGATTGAAACAGAACCCGCGACGAACACGTTGCGTGAAGTGATTGCCGTCAAGGGCGGCGCCGAGGTCGTCGAAGAAGTGCAGATCACTCCACGTGGACCGATCATTTCGCCACTCCTCGAAGGTGTACCGTATGCGATTTCACTCGAAGCCGTCTGGTTGAAACCGTTACCAATCGATGGCTTCCTGACGTCAGCCAAGGCGACGACCGTCGAGGGCTTCCGCGCGCCCTTCGCCCAGTGGCCCGGGTTGCCGCTGAATGTCGTGTATGCTCACACCAACGGCGAAACAGGTTACCAGCTCATCGGCCAAGTCCCCATCCGCGAGGGGCACTCGGGTCTTTTCCCTGGCGACCCGAAGACGAGCCGTTGGAAAGCGATGCTGGATTTCGACCAGATGCCACGCCTGTCGAACCCTGCCTTCCACGCCACCGCGAATAACCCCCCGGCCACGGACGCCTGGTTGGGTGCAGATTACATCGAGCACTACCGCAGCAGCCTGTTGCTCGAAAGGCTCGAGCAGAAAGCAAGCCACTGGACCATTAACGACTGCCTGGAGTTGCAAAAAAATCTGCGTTCGAAGCCTTGGGGAGAGTTCCGCGACGTCGTCTTGGCACTGCCCGCCACGGGCTTGGCTGCCGAGGCCATCGAACTTTTCCGTGCGTGGGATGGCCACATGAACTCGAACAGCGCGGCGGCCACGATTTGGAACTGGTTCCTGCGTCGCATGGCGATCCATTTGGCCCAAGAAGCCGCCCCGAACTCCTGGGCGGACTCTTTGGGTGGCATGTCTGGTGGGCTATTCGGCACGAGCTTGCTGTCAGATCGCTGGGTCGGGCCGACGATTGCAAGACTCAAGTCCACAATGCCCACGGTCAAGATGCTGGAAATGCTCGCAGACATCATCCGTGATTTGAAAGCCAACCACGGCCCTTCGCCCGAGTGGTGGCAATGGGGTGATCTGCGACCGCTCTTGGTCAAGCACCAAGTGCTCGGTGACCACTGGCTGCTCGGCCCGATTTTCAACCTCCCGCTCACGCCAATTGGCGGGGACTCGAACACGATTAACCAAGCCGGTGCCCGCCCCTTATCCGAACCTGGTGAACCAACGCACAACATCGCCAATCTTCGAGTCGTCTTCGACCTCTCGGACTGGGGCAGTAGCCGCGTCGATCTCTGTGGTGGACAGTCCGGGAACCCCTACTCCGAACACTATGCTGATCTCTTCGCGTTGCGCGAACGCGACGATTCTGCTAAACTTCTGTGGACCAACGAAGAGATCCACAGAGCCACTCGTCATACGCTACGATTGATCGCGGAGTGACCGCTATATTCAGAATGAATGAAATATCAGATATTCGCCAACAAAGCAGATTCATAGAAACTCCATGTCGGCATTTTGAGTTCGTGTCGCATTTCGCTCGGGATTTCGTCGCGTTTTCGCAAGTTTGTTGTTGAACTCACATTTGGGAATCATTACTCTTTCATCACCTCTCCGTACTCGCAAAGCCTGGTGTTGGTTACCCACCGAATGATTTTGGATCAAGAACCTGAGCTGTATCCTGCTCACTTATTCGAAAATCTTGATGCGAACCCAGATCGCAAGTGGTGGCTCGTCCACACTAAGCCGCGACAAGAAAAAGCCCTCGCCCGGTTTCTTTTCTCTATGGAATTCCACTTTTATCTTCCGTGCAAAGTCTACCGACGGAAGGCAAAAAGCCGAATTCTCCAGAGTTATCTACCGATGTTCGCTGGTTACGCTTTCGTGTTAGTCACGGAAGAAGAGCGAGCTCGGATTTACGGGGGGAATCACGTGATCAAGGCGAGTGAGGTCCGCGATCAAGAGCGGCTCTGGCAAGATCTCAGACAAGTCCGAAAGATTTTGGACCTAGGACTTCCCGTTACCACCGAAGATCGGCTGCTTCCCGGGACACGGATTCGTGTCCGGAGTGGACCCCTGGTTGGGATGACGGGGACCATTGTGAAGGAATCTTCGCAGGATAAGTTCGTGATTGAGGTCGATTTGATTCAAAGAGGAATCGGCGTCGTCGTTGACATCGCCAGTCTCGGCAAAATTGATGAAGAAACCCCAGACTCGGAACGGAACTCTTCGTCTCGAACTGGGTCTAATCACGGTTCGAAATCATCGAGAACTCAAACTGGAGGAACAGTATGACTACATTCATGATGATCGTCAGCGTCTGTTTCCCCTCCTTCGTCTGTGGAGCACTCGCCGTCTGGCTGGGACGGACACTTTCTCGCCGAGTCGGTTTGGTCGACAAGCCAGATGGCCAACGCAAACTTCACGAATACCCCGTGGCGGTGTGCGGCGGCTTGGGAGTGTTGTGTGGCGCAGTCGCTGGGTTAGGCATCGGGATGCTTCTCGATCCCATGGTCTGGAGCGCCGTTGTCCAGGAGCCAGACCAGAAGCTTGCGCTTCTGGTGGCGATGATTGTGATCGCTGCTACTGGGTTAGTCGACGACCTCATCAACCTTCGTGCTCGCCATAAAATGGTCGGTCAATGGCTCTCCACGATCATTTTAGTTCACATCGGTGGCTACCAAATTAAAGAGATCTCACTGTTCGGTCATGTTTTCGAGCTTGGTTTACTTGCCTACCCTCTGACTTATTTTTGGTTTTTAGCGGCGATCAATGCCATCAACTTGCTCGATGGAATGGATGGGCTTCTCGGAACAATTGCATTGTTGATCTTCGGCACCCTGGCCGGCATGGCCTTCGGCATTTTGAACATCGGAACTGGTGTGCTGGCCGTGGCGATGGCGGGGGCACTTTTGGGTTTCTTGATCTTCAACTTACCACCTGCCTCGGTCTACCTGGGCGATTGTGGCAGTATGCTCATCGGCCTCGTGGTCGCGACTTTAGCTATCAGTTCAAACCTCAAAGGTGCTGCGACCACGATCGTGGTCCCGATCACGCTTCTTGTGATTCCGATTCTGGATACTTCCGCTGCGATCGTCCGGCGCAAGCTCACAGGCAGAAGCATGGCGGTCCCGGATCGAGGGCACTACCATCATCGTCTCCAGCAACGTTACAACCGCTGGGTGGTGCTTCTCATCACAGCAGGTATTGGTGGGATCGCCTCGGCAGGAGCACTGTTAGCGACCTTCCTCGGCTCCGATGGCTACTCCGTTGGGGCAACGATTTCGGTGATAACAGTCCTGGTATTCTTCGGCCTCTTTGGCCGATCCGAACTCCAGCTCATTTTCAAACAAGCTCAACGCCTTCTCACAGCTTTTCTTCGGAAACCGACACGCGAGGGTATGGCGGTCCAGCTTCAAGGCCACGTGAATTGGCGCCCCCTGTGGGTGCGGCTTGTGGGCCACGCTCATGGCTCTCAAATTCAGTGCCTACGACTGGATATCAACGCCCCTGCCTGGCATGAGTCCTTCCACGGTCGCTGGGACCGTACGGATAGCTTCGTCCGTAAGATGCCGCTCGAAATGTCGCGGATGGAAGTTCCAGTGTTCGCCCACGGTCTGAAGGTGGGCACACTGACTCTGGTCACTTTCGTGAATCACCAGCCCTTAGCGGAGCAAGTGAGCCCACTTCAAACCATCTTGGCTGAGATCGAATCGCTCCTCCCGCCAAAAACTAAGAGTTCGATGGCGACCCCGGTCCTGACCTACGACACGACCATGTCAGTACCGGCATAATCGTTACCATTTGGCGGGGATCTACTCGGATTCTCGTCTTACGACTCCACTCGATGTGTAGAATTTGCTGATAGTAAGGCGTGAAGGGTTTTTTGCCTGGAGGTGCCGCCGTGGCCGATGACCGTATGAACGATTCGATGCCGAGTGATGAGTCCCAAGGATCACCATTCGGCCCACTGCAAGCCGTCGCTCGGCGCTGGCCATTCCTATTAGCAGGTGCTGTCCTGGGCATCGCCTTTGGAATTGTTTACAACGTCGTATCCACCAAGTTTTATCAATCTTCAGCACAGCTTCTGGTTTTGGAAAAACGAGCTGGTGTAACTTCGATTACAGAATCTCGTTACAACGTCGTTGCGGATTATGTTTCCACTCAGTTGACGATCATCAAGTCTGAGCGAATCCGCCGGGCGGCCGCTGTCGAACTCCGCAAGCTCAAGACCCGAATGCCGCTGCCCGAGGATGACAACGTCCTGGCTGGGATGTTCATGGGAGTAACGGCCTCGCGCGAAACATCTGCGGCTACTGGCCAAGGAAATAACATTCTGAACCTAGCCTTCCGAGGGGTCGATCCCAACGACACCAAAGTTTTCCTCTCGGCTCTGATCACAGCCTATCGCAAAGAACTTGAAAACGTTTACGACGCCCAAACCCAAGACAGAATCGACACTTTGAAGAAATCGATCGCAGGTGCCGAAGTCGAAAAAACCAACGCTGCGTCTCTGTCTTTAGCCAAAGAGCGAGAGTTGCGGAAGATCACAACAGAAGTGCTGAGTAGCATCCAAGCCAGGATTTCTGCCTACAAAGCCGATTACTCCAAACTCAAGCTCGACGAAGTTCGAATCGTCAAGGAACTAGAGTTAATCAAAGCAACAGGGCAAGACCGTCGTCGACGGTTAGAGACAGTCATCAAGATCACCGGGACTAAAGGCCCCGGAAACGAGACGGGTGGACCGGAGCAAAACCTTCGTATCCTCGAAGCTCAACGGAAGGCGAAGCTCGAAAAATTGGGCAAAGACCATCCGGAGATCAAAGAGTTGGACGCTCAGATTCTCTACTACAAAGAGGAAGAGGCTCGACTCAACCCCAGTGGCGGGGCGATCGATGAACTGGGTGGATTAGAACTGCGGTTGCAATACCAACT
>JBOFPH010000076.1:0-3420 GCA_051659845.1 Fimbriiglobus sp.
CTCCCCATGCTCCGTTTCACCCTACTCTTGCTGGCCTCGCTGCTCCTCACGACCTCGTCGCGAGCCGACGAAAAGGTCAAGATCGATACCAAGACCAAAGACGCCATCTTCAAGGCTCTCGCGTACTTGAAGGTCGATCAGCAGACCAACGGGAGCTGGGGCCAGAGTTACAAGGTGGCGGTCACGTCGTACGTGCTCTTGGCTTACATGTCGAATGGCCATGTGCCGAATCAAGGGGTCTTCGGCCCCGAAGTGGCCAAGGGCATCCGTTTCTTGCTCTCCCAATTCACCGACCAAGCCGAACTCCGCAACGCAGGCGGCAACCAGTACATGTACTCGTACGGCATGGCTACCCTGGCCCTCAGCCAGGCCTACGGCATGACCTCGGACGAGGAAGTGAAAAAGACTCTCACGAAAGCCGTGGCTATCATCGTGAAAACCCAGAACCCTGAAGGCGGTTGGCGCTACGAACCCGCGCCGACGGGTGCCGATATCTCAGTGACCATCATGCAAGTCATGGCGCTTCGCGGGGCCAAGGATAGTGGGCTGAACGTCCCTGATGAGACGATGAAAAAAGCCGTCGCGTACATCAACAAATGCTACGACACCAACACCGGCGGTTACCGCTACCAGCCCTACTCGGCTGGGCCTGGTTACGCTCGCACGGCAGCCGGGGTCTGTGTTCTGCAACTTTGCGGGCAGTACGAGGCGAAGCAAATCGCCCGCGCCGTCGAGTGGTTGGAGAACACCAAAGACGACGACAACCACTACTGGTACGGCCATTACTACGCCTCGCACGCCATGCACCAAATCGGCGGCAAAAAGTGGGAGGATTACTACGAGCGGATGAAGACCACCTTACTCAAGCTCCAGAAACCGACTGGCCAAATCTCCGATCACCACGAGACGGGCGTTGGCCCACAGTACTCGACTGCCATCGCCGTTCTGATGCTCTCGGTGCCCGCGAATTACCTGCCGATTTACCAACGCTGATTCTCAACCGGGCCACGGTCGCTACGATAGAAAGCGAGGCGAACGGATGGTTCGCCCGCGACTATCCAGGGACCATGGAACGACATGAGTGTAGCGTCTACATCACCATTAACGGTGGTCATCTTCGGAGCCTCGGGCGACCTCACCTCCCGGAAACTGATCCCGGCTCTCTTCAACCTCGCCTTGAAACAGCGTCTGCCCGTTGGCACCAAAATCCTCGGCGTGGCACGCAGTGCCATCAACGACACAGACTTTCGCACCCAGACCGGCGAGAAGGTCAAAGCCGCTTTCGCCAGCGCTGGTGAAACCTGGTCCGAAACAGCGTGGGCCGAGTTCGCCGCAAGTCTGCACTATGTCTCCACGGATGTCACCAAACCCGATGGCATCGCCCCGATTCAAAACTGGTTCGAGGCCCACGAAGGCTCAAACGGCGGACGCCGGCTTTACTACATGTCGATCTCCCCCGAGCTTTACCCGCAAGTCAGTGCGGCCCTCGGCGAAGCGAACTTCCACAAAGAGATCGGTGGTTTCCGCCGGCTGATCATCGAGAAGCCCTTTGGCCATGACCTCGCTACGGCCCAGCAACTGAATGCCGCACTGCACACCCACTGGCGTGAAGACCAGCTTTACCGGATTGACCACTACCTCGGCAAAGAGACTGTCCAAAACATCCTGATCTTCCGCTTCGCCAACACGCTCTTCGAACCGCTCTGGAACTACCAGTACATCGACCATGTGCAGATCACCGTTGGCGAAGAAGTGACCGTGGGCCGGCGCGGTGCTTACTACGACGGCAGCGGTGTGCTCCGGGACATGTTCCAAAGCCACATCCTGCAAGTGATGACGCTCATCGCCATGGAGAACCCTGGCAAGTTCAACGCGGACAACCTGCGTAACGAAAAGATGAAAGTGTTGGATGCCATCCCCATCCCGACACTCGCCGAGGCCAAGAAGCAACTCGTCGTCGGGCAGTACGAAGGGTATCACCAGGAACCCGGCGTGCCCGCGGACAGCAAGACGCCGACGTATGCCGCCCTGCGGCTCGAAGTGGTCAACTCGCGTTGGAAGAATGTGCCGTTCTACTTGCGGAGTGGCAAGGGCCTCAAGAGCCGGTACAGCGAAATCCTGATCCAGTTCCGTTGCCCGCCGCACCTCATGTTCCCGTTGCCCAAGGACGAAATCTTGCAGTGCAACCGCATGACGCTGGTGCTGCAACCCAACGAAGGCATCCGCCTCAACTTCCAGACCAAAGTCCCCGGCGTTGAGGGGGTCCGTCTACAACCCCGTGACCTCGAATTCCACTACCGTGATGCTTTCGAAGAGCATCTGCCCGAAGCCTACGAACGCCTGTTGCTCGATGCCATCATCGGCGATGCGTCGCTCTTCATGCGCTCGGATGAAATCGAACGAGCGTGGGAAATCATGGACCCGCTCATCCAGGCTTCGCAAGAAACCCTAACGCCCCAAGACTACCCGCTTCGCTCGCAAGGGCCAAGCTGTGGCGATGGCCTCCTCGAAATCGAAGGCCGCAAATGGCAACAACTCCCGTAAATTGAAAGTGGAGCTTGTTTGCTCAGATGGATTTTGGTTTTTGGTTTTTTCCCTTCTCCCCTTGCGGGAGAAGGTGGCCGATCCAGGCTCGATAGAGCCGGATCGGACGGATGAGGGGTGACGCTCCCGCTCCTGAAAAGGGACTTGCCCGGCATCCATCGGTGACCCCTCAACCGTCTTTGGAAACTCGGTTTCCGAGTTTCCAAAGACACCTTCTCCCGCAAGGGGAGAAGGGATGAAAAGACTCTAAGACCAGAAGGAAATTGGCTGTAACAGGCCTCACCGAGTGCAATACACCAGACTCTACACCTGACCGTTTCTCGTTGAAGGATTTATTCGGATGGCTCTCTCAATTCGCCAGGACTCTTGCTCTCTCGACTTCCTGGCTCTCGGTGCGCTCGTGCATCGGCTCGATCCTGGCATCATCCCGTTTCGCCGGGCGCGATCGCTGGACATCCACGTCTCGGGGGGCGAGTACAACGTCGCCGCGAACCTGGCCGATTGCTTCGGGCTGAAGACGGGTGTCGCCACGGCGATGGTCGATTACCCCATCGGCGAGTTGATCCAATCGAAGGTCCGCGAAATGGGCGTGACCCCTTTCTACAAGATGTTCGAGCACGACGGCGTGCGTGGGCCAAACATGGCAACCGTGTACAGCGACCGCGGGGCAGGCGTGCGGGCGCCGGTGGTCTTTTACAATCGCTCGAACGAAGCCGGGGCACTCCTGAAGACCGGGGACTTTGACTGGGCAAAGATCTTCGCGGGCGGGGTCAAGTGGTTCCACTCCGGTGGCATCTTCGCGGCTCTCTCAACGACGACGCCCGACCTCATCATCGAAGGGATGCAAGCCGCGAAGAAAGCTGGGGCGGTCGTGTC
>JBOFPH010000077.1:0-17222 GCA_051659845.1 Fimbriiglobus sp.
GTGTATGCCTTCAAGTCGATGTTCTCGTTCCATCTCACCATGGCGCCGTCATATGGGGAGACCAACGGTCTCGACGACATCAGCATCGGTTATCATCCGGGATATGGGTTGTTCGGCGTTGGGTACTCCGAGTGGGTATTGCCCACCCATCGACACGCAGCAAGCCGGAGTTGCGAAACCGCCGAAGTCGGAGAGATCATCGACCGCGAAGTCATGCGATTACTGCTCTCTCGCTTCGGCAGTTTGACCAAGTGATGCACTTCAAGGTGGAAAAGAAAAACAAACAAAAATTCTTTCAGGACTTGACTTATACGATTCCCCAGAAACAATTCGAATGCTTGTCCAGCAGTCTTGCTGGTTTGTTGCCACAGCAGGGTGTGCAACAGAATCTGATTCAGTCAATTTCGAGAAAGATCAAAAAATGAGCCCATTCTATCCACTCTTATCCGAAGACGAAGTGGTTCACCACCGCATGGAAACGTTTCACCGGGAACGAGTCGATGCAATTGATAAGGGGGGGTCGCGAATAGAGAATCGGGATGGTGGGGTTCTGCTAATCCACCTAATTCCGAGGGTATGTGTTTTGAATCGGACCCGACTAGATTGGCCGAAACTCAAAGAACAAGGTGAGACGATTAGTTCGTTAGGTGGCCAAGGCAACGATTCACAAACCAACAACGTAGACGGCCTTTTAAAACATCGAGATTCAAAATCAATATGCGCATATTCTCAACTATTTCGTGATGGCAGGCTCGAAACTGCAATGAATGACGTTGCATTTTTCGGCAGTACCCCCTCTGTAGGGGTAAATCGCAAGCAATTCTTGAGGATAGACTCTTGCGAAAAAGCAGTCCTCGAATCTGTCAAGAAGTATCTCAAATTCTGTGCAGTATTGGAGATACAAACTCCAATCGTGATGTTTTCTACGCTTCTCGGATGCGACAAGACCAGTATTCTCCTGCCGCGAGAACACGGGTACTTTTATAATGGATACACTAATCTACTCGATCGATCACCTCTTTACCTACCCGATATCGTCATAGACAATATCGAAACCGACGTCAATAAAGTTCTGCGTCCTTGGTGCGACATCCTTTGGCAAAGTTATGGCCTTCCAAACTCACCGAATTTTGATAATGAGGGGAATTGGAAAACAGCCTATCCTATGTAATAATCCTGCGTGCCTCAGTGGGCCACGGAGTCGGCGGCGGGGAGGATGGCGTGGTGGTGTTGGCGGATGCGTTCGATGTATTGGGTGAGTAGGGTTTCGATGCGGTCGGGGGAGTCGGAGACGAGGACGAAGCCGATGTGGTTCTTCATGTTGAGGCGATGCAGGATTTCGGGGTCGGAGAAGGCACTCGTGTCGGGGTGTTCGGAGTTGGCGAGCGAGATGACGACACCACCGTAGCGGGCCTTTTGCGGTGGGAGTTTGTAACCGGGGACGGTGCGGGCGACTTCGAGCTTGGCCCACTCGCCCCAGAGGTTGACCCCCGTCGCGGCTTCGACCATCGTCGCGGTCTCAGCTCCACCGACCCGGCAACTCGTCTCGATGAAGTAAAACTCGCCGTCGCGGTGGGCCTTCATGAACTCCGTGTGCGAGGCACCGTTGCCGAGGCCAAAGCCTTCGAGGAGTTTGGCGTTGATGGTTTGCAAGGCTTTGACATCGGCGGAGTCTCGGCGCAGGGTCCGCGTGGCATAGACGCCGCCACCTTGGTAGACGTCCAAGAGCGGCCGCCAGTAGGCATTCACCTCCGCGAAGATCACCTTGCCGTTCTCACAGAGCGAATCGACATGGAATAAGTCCCCAGGGACCATCTCCTCAACAAGATGGTAACTCTGCTCGTCGCCGAGTTCGTGGATGCGTGCCCAGACTTCGTCTTTGGTTTGGCATTTGCGAATCCCAGCGGCGGAGGCTTCACCACGAGGTTTGACGAGCCACGGCCCTGGGACACGATCCAAGAAAGCCGTCACGTCAGCGTGATGGCTGATGCGGGTGAACTCAGGGATGCGGACGCCGATTTCCTTCGCCTTGGCCCGCATGGCCAGCTTGTCTCGGAAGAAGCGAGCGGTCGAGTCCCCATGGCCTGGGAAGCGGAAGTGATCGCGTAGGCAACCTGCCACTTCGACGTCAAAGTCGTCGAGGGCCACGATGAGGTCGATGCGTTTTGTCCGCATCAAGTAAGCGACCGCGTGGATCAGCTTCTTGCGATCCGCAAAATCCGGGACCGCGTAGACCTCGTCGATGGCCTGCCGAGGCCAAGCTTCTTTCAGAAGCTTTTCGACAGTGAGCAAGTAAACGGTCGATCCGGCGTGCTTGGCTTCTTCGAGGAAGCGATGGCCTTTGAAGTAACTGGCCAGGCAAAGCATCGTCGGTGCGGTCATGGTCAATGGCTCGGTGGGGGTGTGATGCGTCGGTAAAGGACGGCTCCCTGGCCACGAGCGACTTCTTGCCAGCCCTTCGATTGCGAGAGGTAAATCTCGAAGGGGATCGGTGTCTTCTCGTGGGCCACGAGGGCGTGGGTGCAACGGTACTTATCGCAGGCCGCCTCGATCCGCTCGGGGTGGTAAAGAGCCATCTGGACGTACTCTTCAGTCCAGGGGTCTCCATACAGTTCGAAGCGATCGTCCATGTAAATCGGGTAGCCTCGATGGTAGTAAATCAAATAGCCACCCAGATTGCAATCATTGAACACCCGCGCCTGGGGGCCGAAAGTGGCAAGCTCTTTGTCGATAGCATCGGTTATGTCGATTGGGACGAATTGCTTCGGCATCTGCGCCCAGCCCGCGCCCACAAGCGGCACCCGCACGCCGCCGAGTTGCAGGCCCAGTGCCGTAGCGACTGCCAGGATTGGGACCACCAGCCAACGCCAACCCACGGGACTGGAATCCCCATAGACGAGACTATCGCCGTACTTGCGAAGCAGTTGATGCCAGTAAGTGTGCGGCCAGAAGTCCGCGAGGACGACAATGGCCGTGACCGCAAAGAGTGGCCCTTGGCGAATGCCTTTGAACATGAGCACAAGCCACACCAGTGGCACAAGCCACGTCGCTCGGAACTCACGCCAGTTTGAGAGCACCCCGGCGAAGAGCACCAAGTAGACCAGTGCTGAGAGTGCCAAGAGTTGGTCGAGTGGCTCGGAGAGTTGGATCGGCTTATGCTCGCCGACGTAGAGCGGCATCACCTTCGAGCCGACGATCCGCGTCCAGGTATTGATCATCTCCATGCCAAAGGGGTTGGCAAACGGCGTCAACGCACAACAAGCCAAGATGCCAACCAGGGTGATCCCCACTCGCCAGGTCGGCACCGGCCCGCCTCGTTTGGCCAGGAACAGCATGAACCAGCCCGCCAAGGCAATGCCCACGGACAGCGTCCCACCCAAGACCCCGCCGTGGATGTTGGTCCAGAGGATGTAAACCAGTATCAGCCCTGCGACTCGGTTGATGCTCGCCCGACCACGGTCGAAATCGACGAGCACCGCCATCGTGTAGGCCATGAAGCCGATCGTCGCCATGTGCGGACGTAAGAAGAAGTGAAACGAGCCAACAAACAAGAAGCCACCGCACACCATCGCCGCAAAGGTCCAGTGCATCCCCGCCTGGCGTAGCCGCGAGAAGAGCAAGGTGTAGAGCAGGGCAATGCCCGTCGTGAAGGCGAGCAGCATCGCATCGAAGCCACTGAGGCGATGCAAGAGTGCCATGAGCACTTCGCCGCCCCATTGTTGGGGGATCCAGGTGGAGTTCGGGTGGGTGTACGTGAACGGGTCGATGGTCATGAAGCCGCTATCGAGGATCTTGCCCCCGACGACGGTATGCCAAAGCGCTCCGGGATCGAAGAAGGCCCGTTCCTGGAAGTTGAACGAGAAGATCAACCAAACCGCCAGGAAGAAGCCCGTCTCAGCCCGGAACCAACGTGACCCAGAATGACCGAACACAGGCTGACCCCAGAAGAAAGTTTCATCCGCGCGTGAAATCTAGAACAGAAATGAGCGCGCGGTCGGTTAGAGTATTGGTCTCGCATCTGGGGAACGCCATGAGATCATTCCTTGCTGTTGTGCTCATCGCAGGCCTCTTCGCCCTGTCTTCGAAGTGCGAGCAACCGAATCCCACCGTCAAACTCCGCTGGAAGAAGCGGGTCTCCGCGAGCAACATGGCCAATGTGGCCATGTCCGTTACTTGCAACCAAGCCGCTCATACTTGTGGTGAAAATCAAGTCTATCTCCACGCCTTGGACACCGGAAAGAAGATCAAGGCTCTGGGAGCGGACGATGAAGTCGAAGGCTGGTTTACTGACGTGAAGTTCTCCGCTGATGGGAAGTATCTTCATGCATCCGATGCGAATGTTGTCATCAAAACCTGGGCCACGGACACTTTCAAAAACACTCGAAATCTCCAGGCGAAGCGGATCAACTTTGATAACTTTCAAATCATTGACAATGGCATCATGTACCGCGACCAGAAAGGGCAAATCTGCACCATTTTAGATCATCAGCTGATTCCTTCCAAAGTGCTCCGAGACACGAAGCTCGGAAATGCAGACTATGTCGATGTATTCAAAAAATATGGGTTGATAGTCTCGAAAATCGGCGATCCTTTCGGTCTGAACATGACGACATGGGACATTGATCTTTACAAAATGCAACCCCTGACAAAAACTCTCTCAGCTTCCATAAAAACCGAGTATGATTCTATCATGGGGGTCCGGGTCTCACAGGACTACAACTCTGCATTACTGATCCAGTATGAGCAGTCCCATCTTGTTGATCTCCAAAAATCCACAGTCAAGCACGTCTTCCCGACAAATCTCGTGAAGTTCCTGAACAACAGAATCATTGCCTTGGATAGTTCTCGGAAGAAGGTGAGTTTTCATCATCTCGATGGGAAACTGATCTCAGAATCCGCGATCCAGTTTTCGCAGCATGTCGTCTCCTTCGACTGCTCTGCCGATGGCTCAATCCTCCTCGTGGGCTATGACCAAAACGAGCTTGCCTGTTTCGAGATTCAGCGGTGACAGTCACTCCGGGAGGTTCCTGATTCGGGTCGGTGTGGCGATCGCGATCGCGTTCAGAAAACCAGAAAAATGGGCTTCTCGTTCTCCTTGGGTATGTGTGCGTACCACATCGGCCAGTGACCCTCGACGTACCACTCCCACACTTCGAGAAGCTCATCTGGCAGAGGCCACTGACACTCCAAACCACAGCCGATGAGAGCTGCTGTCGACGCAGCCAACGAAACACAACAGGTCGGACCATGCCAAGGGTCACCTGAAGGATCATAATCGACTGCCCCCTGAGCCGCGGAAATCACCCGTTGGCAGATCTCAGACCACAACGGTGAATAGTCCGCCGTTTGTCCAGTCCGCTTTTTCACCTGGTCATACCAATCGCTCCACTGTTCATGGTAAGCGTCGTTCTCGGGGCAATCCGGACCGCGCCAGTCTTCCCAGAACCAGAGCCGAACAACCTCAGCATCCCGAGGATGAGGCAAACCGAGTCGTGTGAACCACGGTATCGTTGGTAACCGCTCCAAGAACTCGAAGAGATCGAATTGACGCGGATCGTGCAGCATTATGTCTCCTCATCCTCCGCCCGCTTGAGATGCTTGCGCAACCAAACGAGACTGCCCAAGATCGCCATGGTGATCACTCCGAGGGCCAGCCATAAGTACCAACGAGAGTGTCGGCTGATCCGAGATGCGGAGACAATCTCGCCAGTCCGGACGTCGAATGTGAACTGGTTGCCATCAATGGTGGTGAGCTTGTAGGTAAACTCACCTTCCACCTCGGCTTTCTCGATCCAGCGGTAGAGCGTTTCGGGTCGTGCGAAGTGACTGTGATCGTCAATCAAGTCGGTGATTTTGTGAGTCTTCAGAAGTTGACCATGGGTGAAGAAGCTCACTCCCTCGACATCCAGATTCTGCGAGGTCAATAGACCGTGCCGAATCACGTGGACTCCGTCTGGCGTCAGTTGAACTCCATTGGAATACCAATCCACCGTCCAAAGAGGTTGGGTCGAGCCATCGTTGCGGTACATCCCCGAACGCTGATAGGTGGAACGCAGTTGGCGAATCTCGACACCTGACTCCTCATTCAAACGACGCAGTTCCTCCTCAACTGAAGACGGGGAGATCATCACGAAGACGAACTTCCCACCTGGGGTGACGGCTTTGTACGAGCGCCAACTCGGGGTAAACGCCAACGCCGACGAAGCCATCAGCAAGACGCCGATCAAGGCCAACAAATAGCGAACACCCATGGCATTCCTCCATACCCGAGAGACTCTAGTTTGCCTGGTGATGGCCAGACAGTGAGGCCATTTTCGTTCTACTCCAGCGAAAAGTCGCCGTTCGGTTCATCGATCTCAGCTGAATCTCCACGATTTCATGTCGCTCGTGTTTGTCTACAACCGGCGTTTCAACTGTGCCATTCGCCACTCCTCACTTCATATCAAAGACCGCGAAGCGGACGCAGATGACCGGCGATTCTGGCACGGGGAGTTCGCATGGCCAGTCTTCGTGCACATACGTTTCTTTGTGGCCATCAATCTCCAGGTATCGGTCCCAGCGGCCCTCATGACCGATGAGCACGGCTTTGACCAAGTGCGGCCTTCCATCTCGGGGGTAGTTGTCGAAATCGAACACGGCCGTCTTGGCCAGAGCCTCCATGTCGATCGCATCTTCCTCGGCGCGAGCCAGGAATGGCCCCACGAAGCCGTGGCCACCGGGAACACCCCACGACTCAGTTCCTTCAAAGTGATCCGCGCCCAAAACGGGTTGCCCCATCAGGCACGAGAGAATCGGTGCGCCCACGGCCTCCACCCAGATGGTTGCCAACTGCTCATTGGCAGCCGCACGAGGACCGTAGCCCAACACACAGGCATCGAGCACTTCATAACCTTCCGGAACTTCCGAATTGGGCAACCAAGCAATGATGTGTGCGTGGACTTTTTTCGGTGTCACCTCACGAACTTCGACCGTTATGGCCAGCCGGCGATTTTGGGTCATGAGCCGCCCATCCTCAATGACCACGCCCTCCGCAACAGGCACCTCACTCAGCAGTAGTTTCCGCTGGATGAGGTTCGTGACTTGCTTCTCCACCAAGCCTTTTTCTGATTTCGGCGAAGGCGGTTTGGAACCGTAAATCCGACCAAAGAGTGCCATGTTCCATCACCTTCAACGTTGAACTCAGTAGTTCGGCGAAACCCCGAACCCCGAACCCTGATCCCTGAACCCCGGTCCGAGTTGGTGATAGAATAGCTCATCATCACCAAGTCCGAGGTTGAGATGTCCGAGCGTTACATTTTTACGATGCGTAACCTGACCAAGCAGTTCGGGAAGCGCGAGATTTTGAAAGAAGTGAATCTCTCCTTTTACCCCGGGGCCAAGATCGGCGTCTTGGGCAGCAACGGGGCCGGGAAATCGACGCTGCTCAAGATCATGGCGGGTGTCGATAAGGAGTTCATGGGCGAGGCGATGCTCGAGAACGGCGCCACCATCGGCTACGTTCCGCAGGAGCCGCACCTGACGCCGAATAGCACGGTGCTCGACAACATCGAAGAGGCCGTGGCTAAGACACGCTGGCTGTTGCGTCGCCAGGAGGAAATCGGCGACCTGATGAGCCAAGACGGCGCGGACTTTGACAAACTCATGGCCGAGATGGACCGTGTGCAATCGGCCATCGATGCCGCGGATGCCTACAACCTCGACCGCCAACTCGAACTGGCGATGGACGCCATGCGGCTGCCGCCCGCCGATGCCCCGGTCGACCGCCTCTCGGGGGGCGAACGCCGTCGCGTGGCCTTGTGCAAAACGCTGCTCCAACGGCCTGATTTGCTGCTGCTCGATGAGCCTACGAACCACTTGGATGCCGAGTCCGTCGAGTGGCTCGAACGCCATTTGCAGAAGTACCCCGGGGCTGTGGTGAGTGTCACCCACGATCGCTACTTCCTGGATAACGTCGCCCAGTACATCCTCGAACTCGATCGCGGTCGTGGGATTCCGTGGGTCGGCAACTACTCCAGTTGGCTCGAACAGAAGAAGAAGCGGCTCGAAGTCGAGGAGAAGCAGGAATCGTCTCGCCAGAAAGAACTGGAACGCGAACTTGAATGGGCCAAGATGGCCCCGCGAGCGCGGATGTCCAAGTCCAAGGCGCGTCTGGCGAACATCGAGAAACTGCAATCGATGGAAGTCGATGATCGCGAAGACTCACTGACGATCCAAATCCCGCCTGGCCCACCGCTGGGTGATCTCGTGGTCCGTGCGGAGAGTGTGGCCAAGTCGTTTGGCGAAAACATGCTTTACGACGACCTCACCTTCAACCTGCCGAAGGGTGGCATCGTCGGCATCATCGGGCCGAACGGTGCTGGGAAGACGACGCTCTTCAAGATGATCGTCGGCATCGAGACGCCGAACGGCGGCAAGCTCACCGTTGGCCCGACCGTGAAACCAGCTCACGTTGACCAGAACCGCGATGCCCTCACGAAAGAGAACACCATCTTCGAAGAGATCACCGGCGGCACCGATTACATCCTGCTCGGCGGCAAGAAAGTGGCCTCGCGGGCCTACGTGGCCAAGTTCAACTTCCGTGGCCCCGATCAGCAAAAGATCGTCGGCAACTGCTCCGGTGGGGAACGTAACCGCATCCACCTGGCCAAGCTCCTTCGCAGTGGCGGCAACCTGCTCCTCCTCGACGAACCGACCAACGACCTCGACGTGGACACGCTCCGTGCCCTCGAAGAAGCCCTGAACAACTTCGGCGGCTGTGCCGTGGTCATCAGCCACGATCGCTGGTTCCTCGACCGCGTCGCCACGCACATTCTGGCCTTCGAAGGGGACAGCAAAGTGGTCTGGTGCGAAGGGAACTTCCAAGTCTACGAAGAGCAACGCCGCGCCCGCCTCGGCGCCGCCGCCGACATCCCGACCAGGCTCAAGTACCGCAAGCTGCACGTGTGAGGCGTTTGAAGAGGCACGACCGCGAGGGAGTGATTGGATTGCAACTACCGAACACTCCCTGGCGGTCGTGTCTCCTCTGTTCTGAAACATCGAACCATGTGATTCATCATGATCACCCGCGAAGAGCGATTCCTGCCAGGTATGCGTCGCGCAACTCAGGGAGCCGAAGAGCGATCTGCTCGCTGGCTTGGGCCACCAACTCAGCCAGCTGAGTCTTGAGGGCCGCTCGATCGGTTTTGCCATCACATCGCCAGACGTCCGGCGCAGTTTGCACGAGTGTATCGACCCGACAGGCCCAGTGTGTGTTTTTGAAGTACACCCAGTTCTGTGTGGCTGGCCCGAACTCTGCGAACTCGACGCCCACATTCAGGTAGAACACCGTCTCGTCCGCGGAGGACCCGCTACTACCTTGGAAGTTGAATCGCTCTGTGTACCCATCATGATCGCGGAAGAATGTGTTGGTCTCTTTGCGGAACCCTGCAGGCTTCAACGACTCACGATGCAGTTCCGAGAGCAGCCCTGCCAGCCACGTCTTCGACATCTCCATGCCCTCCAATTTGTCGCCTGACTCATCCTAGCCAAAGTGCAAAGGGTGCAACGAATTCCCTAGATCGGTTATTGAAAGTCGTGGGGCTGGGGGTGTATCATAGGGGGATATTTGGTCAGGTGAGGGTGGCGTGATGTGGGCACTGTTCGTCTTCGCATGTTGTTCGACGGTCGCGGACGAGCCGCAATTCAATGACCGCAAACTCTCCGAATGGCTGGTGATGCTCAAAGAGGATCCCGTCGCACGGAAACGGCGTGGGGCGGTCGTGGCTCTCGGGGCGATCGCCGCGGGGAATGAAGAAGCGTTCCCCACCGCGATCGGTGCCGTCGGTCGGGCGTTGGTGAACGATGCGTCGCCGGTGGTCCGGTTGCAAGCCGCGACGGTGTTGGGTCAACAGAAAGTCGAGCCGGCGGCGATTGCCCTGACGGACCTCACCAATGCCATGAGACAAGAACGCGACCCGACCGCCCGGCGCGAAATTGCGGTCACGATTGGTCGCTTTGGGAAACTTGCCAAAGTCGCGGTTTCAGCCGTCGCTGACGGGTTGAAAGATCAGGACCTGACGGTTCGTGCCGCCGCCGCCGATGCCCTCGGTCGCATCGGCGCTGAGGCTGCGGAAACGGCTCCCGCCTTGCTACCTCTCTTAAAGAGTGACAACAAGCCGCTCAAACAGGCAGTGATTTTCGCTCTGGGCCGAATTGATGCCGAAGAGAAAGCCCCGATCGCGCTGGCCATCACGGAGATTCTGAAAACGACCACTGACGTTGAGTTGCAGCGTGAAGTGATGGTCTCGTTGAGCTTCCTCAATGACACGAGTGGCGACGTGCTCCCGACTCTCGCCAAGCAGTTGAAGAACCCCGATGTGGAACATCGCCTTCTGACACTGACCACATTGAGCAAATTGGGGCCGAGCGTTTTAGCTGTCCGCGCAGAATTGATGGAACTGTTGAAGACAGACCCGGACAAAAATATTCGTGTGATGGCAATTCGTGTCCTAGCAAAAGTCTCACTCACCAAGCCAGGCGAAGTGCTGGAATTGCTCGGAGAGCGACTCAGATCCGACCGGGATTTTGAGGCACGAGTAGCAATCGCCGAAGAAATTGGTGCCATGGGAGCCGTGGCGAAGTCGGCGATTCCAAATCTTCGTCAAGCTCAGCGTGACCCTCAAATTCAGGTGAGAGAAGCAGCGACCAAAGCGATTCGGAGGATCGAAAGCCCGACTCCGAAACCGATGCCAAAGCCCTAAAAAACCCGTGAATTACCCGGTTTCAGCAGCCTTCGCAATTTTCACACAATATTCTTACTCAGAACGTTTCATCTTCGTCATTTTTCACCCCAGACTTCATGCGGAGGTGAGAAAAACAGTTGACTTCATTTTGACGTGTTCTAGATATGCTCTGAGTAGAACTAATTCATGCGGCATCAAAGTCCGCTCCCAGTTTGGCAAAAATTGGGCTCAAGTTCTGGAGCGAACACGACATGGCTGGCCCAGCCGGACTATCAACCGGACTCTCATTCCTCACGAGTTGGCTCAACGACTCGCGGGATGGGATCGCCTTTGAAGCCACACTCAGTGGATGGGTGCGGACCTCGGGTTACCGCATGGCGGGCGTCACGTGGTTTGGGGACAAAGAGAAGAGTCTCATCGTCACGGCCCGTGCTGATTCCATCGACCGCCCACCGCAACCGCCCGCCGAGACGGCGCAGATGACGGAGAGTCTCGAGAGCACCCCGACCGCAGTTTGGTCTGTGCCGAACTCTGCTGGTCGGATGTATGCCGTGATTCAACCCCCAAGCCGGAACTCAGGCTTGCTGTGGGTCGAGCGGCCGGCCACCGAACCTTGGACCGACACGGACCGCAGCTACCTGAAGCTCTCCGCCAAGCTCATCGAGCGTTCGCCAGCACTGGCCAGCCAGATCGGCGCTGCACTCGAACCCGAGCGGTTGAACCAGCGCCTCGCGGATGCCTCGATCATCGCGGGCCGGATGGCACACGACTTTGACAACATCCTCACGGGGATCATGGGCTTCTCGGATCTCAGCCTACCGCTCGTGACTCCTGGCTCGCAACCGGCGAAGTACATCGCCGAGATTCACAAAGCCGGCCAGCGTGGGATCACCTTCACGCAGCAACTGCATCAGATGAGTCGCAGTGGTCAGACCAAACCCCAGCCATCGTCAGTGGCCGCGGTGGTGGCCAAAGAAGAACACCGGATTCGGGCGTCGGCACCGCAGGGCATCCAAGTGATGAGCCAGATCCCGGCGAACCTCGCCCATGTGGCGATGGAAAACACTGCCCTTGCCGGGGTCTTGACCCATTTGATGGACAACGCCATCGAGGCCATGCCCACGGGGGGTCGAGTCCATCTGCAGGTGGAAGTCGTGGAGTTGTCGGTCGCGGATACCCGTGGGTATCTCGGCTTCGTCAGCCCTGGCACTCACATCCAGATCACCGTGCAAGACAGCGGCCCCGGAATCAAACCCGAAGTCCGGGCGAAGCTGTTTGCCGAGCCGTTTTACACCACGAAAGTCCGGCATCGTGGCCTGGGGTTGGCGATCGTTTACCGGAGCTTAGCTGCCCACCGGGGTGGCATTCGCCTGGACAACGTCAACCCACCCGAAACGGGAACCCTCGCCCGAATCGTCCTGCCCACTGCGGCCGTCCGCACCGCGACTTCCAGCCCGATCTCCACAACTACAACAACCATCGGAGGGTGAGCCTTACCATGCCACTCGAACTTGAAGAACGTCTTCGCCAAACACCTCGCCCCGTTCGCGCCCCCGCGACGCTTGGCGAATTGCAATCGAGCGGCGAAATCCGTCTCTTGATCGTTGATGACGATCCTGCGACCTGCGCCGTCATCCAAGCCGCCCTTTCCAACCGGGACTTCCAGATCGACACGGTCTCGGATCCCTCCCTCGTGGAATCGGTGCTGAACCGCAAAGAGCACTACCACCTCATCATCATGGACTATGTGATCCCTGGCCTCGAGCCGGATCAAGTCTTTAGCTGGGTGCGTGACAACCAACCCGAAGCAAACATTGTCGTCGTCACCGGCTACCCGTCGGTCGATAGCGCTTTGAATTGCCTTCGCGCTCGCACCTACGACTACCTCACGAAGCCCTTCCAGGTCGACAACCTGCGGGAAATCGTGATCCGTTGCTTAGAGAGCAAGGGCCTGCTCCGCATGACGGAAGAAGCCCTCCGCGAAAGCCTCGGCTCGGCCATCCGCGAACGCCGTAAGACGCTGAATTTCACGCTGTCGAAGATGAGTGAAATGACGGGCGTGTCGCTCGGCTACCTCTCGCAAATCGAACTCGGCAAGAACTCGGCGAGCATCGAAACGCTTTACCGCATCTGCCTGGCCCTCGGCATCAAGATGAGCGATCTCTTCACTGCCGTCCAACGCCACTAATCGAACCTCTCCCCCGCCCAACTGCCCTTGGTGAAAGCCAGGGGCAGAGGCGTTTCTGGGGCAGATCATGCTGCTTGGTAGCTGGTGGGTGCTGTGGGGTGGGCCCCCATCGCCGTTGTGAGCCAATTCGTGATCCAGTCGGCACTCAGTTCTTCCACAAGCCGGACTTCTGGCTCAATTCGCACTCGCATCTGGGATTCACTGCCAATCGGAGCGCGTGCTGGCTCCAAGTAAAAGAGCGTCCGCTCGCCGTCAATCAGCGGTACGGTCGAGATCGGTTCACGGCCCCAGTACCAGCCGTCGGCTCCCGCGAGACCCTGGGGTAAGCTGCCATCAGGAAGTAGGGCTTCGGGGTGAAAGAATTGGCGATGCAAGGTCGGTGCGATGTATTGCAGCGCATCCGTCAGGGCATTGATATCCGTCAACCCACGGACGAAGAGCCGATACCCTTGGCGAGTCATGGGGTTGATGATGCGCAAAAACTGATCGTCCGTGACCATCAACGTCTGGGCCAGTTCCCGCAACCGGGGGTGCTCCGTGGCCAGGGCTTCGATGTAGGACCGCAAGCTGGGGAACGCGCGAGCCGTGTGCCGGGCTTCGACCGAATCCATGAGGAGCGAAAGCAAGTCGTCCGCGAGGCCAGGCAAGGCTCGCCAAGCGTCCGCTTCACGGGGCAGCAACTCGGCAGCCCGGCGTTCGTAAGCCGCTTCGGGGGAGGCCTTTGCAAAGATGGCGACATCCGCTTGAATGCGGGGATGGAAGAAGAAGAGCTTCGGAACCCCCCACCTGGCCTCGGGAGAACCCGTCTGCAGCTCGCGGATTCGCTCCCGAAATTGCAATGCCGCCCGAGCGATACCGCAGAACTTGGCGAGCAACGGCATCACCGCAACACTCAAATCCTGCTGGCCTTCCGTTGCCGCTGCTGTGGGTGCCTCCCAGAGCCGGGGGACCATCATCCGATGCTTCGGAACACTCTCTGTCATCGCTTCGCCCTCCTTGGCATCCACAATTACCGCACATTCCCCCCGATCTCGCAAGCCGAGTTTGTCGGCCCTAACGCCAGCCAGCGAAGGAGAGGACGTACGTTGCAGATCCTCGTTCCGGGTTCGGCAGCGGATGCGAGGCTTGTTTGTTGCCTTTGATGTCGAAGATTGTCACTTCGCCTTCTTGGATATGCTGTTTCTCATCAATCTTCGTCATAGTCTCCATCGCAGCCACTCGTTGGCTATCCGGGGACCATGAGAACTGCGACGGCCCCTGGAGTGCAAACGGAGATAGCCCTTGCGATCGAGTCGGGGTTTTCAACGCTAAAACACGAGGCTCTTTGTCACCACTTTTGTCGAAGTGCGGTTGCAGAAAATACAACCCATCCCAGTTATTTTTCCAGTAGATGGTGTGCTGGCCATCGGGCGAGATGCCAGCCAGCTGCGCGGTGGAACCGTGGCGAATGGCTTTGACATCGCGAGGGCTGTGCCATTGCGATCGTTGCTTCGACTGGTGAAAGATCAGCGATTGACCCTTCATGCTGATGATTTCACCAGTCACCGGGGAAACGGCGATCGGTTGCGTTTCCATCCAGGCCGAGTCGCCCTCGCCGAGCGGTTGAACAGTTTGTTCTTTCGTTCCGCGTTGCCAAAATGAAGGATGTTTGTTCTCGACCAAGTAAAGAACACGGCTATCGGCCGACCAACCGAGCGGGACAAGATGCTCTTCGGAAAAGACGTGAGTCGTCTCCCGAGTCTGTTCAAAGGGGGCCACACAAAGCGAGGGAAGCAACACGCCATCCGCTCGTTTGTTGCGGAACTGGGTATGGACCCACCACTTGCCATCCGGCGAAACCGGTTGCAAGCCGACGGGCATGCGAACGTGTTCATCACCACGAAACTCGAAACGCTTCTCGCTTTCGAAACCTGTCTTCGGGTTGAGCGCGAAAACTTCGATGATTGATTTGAATTTTTCGCTTGGGATGATCGACATCGCCATGACTCGGAGTCTCGGTTCAGGAGCCGCGGCCGGTGTCGGCTTGGCCTTGACGACAGGTGTCGGTGGCTCTGCGGGCGGACGGTCCGAGGCAGCGAAGGTCAGCCCCACGGTGCCGAGGAACAGGGTGACCGCGAGACACAAGTGTTGCCAGGAAATCAGGAGCTTTGGCATGAGAGCCTCCGCAAGTTGACGTGCGAACGGGGTGACCAGAGAAGGGTCAAAAGCGAATGCCATCGGAGCCGAGAGCAACCCTGCGGCGAGCATCGGTGTCACGCTGTGAGGGCGTAGCATCTGTTGCAGCCGTTTGCGAGCCAAGGCCAGCCGGCTGGACAACGTCCCTTCCGGAATGCCCAACTGACGGGCCGCCTGAGCACGCGACACGCCTTCCAGCTCGCACAGGATCACGGCTTCCCGTTGACCGATCGGCAATCGCCCGACCGCTTCGAGCACCGCCGTGATCTGGTCCCGGTCGGGAGTGGGGGTGTCGGTCGCCGGGATTTCGTCCACGAGGCTTTGCCACGGCTTGCGAACGCGCCGACGGATGACCTCTTGGCAGGATTTGCACGCCGCACCGTAGAGCCACGCGGCGATCGCGCCGGTCGCTAGCACCCGAGCCGCTTTCTTGGCAAAGACCAAGAAGGTGGCTTGGAAGGCATCCTCGGCGTCCTGCGCATGCTGCAAGCGACGCTGACAAAGCCCCGCGACCATCGGCCCGTGCCGTTCGACGAGAACCTCGAACGCCGATTGATCCCCCGAATGCACGAACCGCGCGAGCAGTTCGACATCCGAGACGATGCGATCATGCCAAGGGGCAAAGTGTGAGCGAAGGCGTTGAGCCACGGCGGTCGGCATACGCTGGATTCCTTTCTCTGGTGGTCAAGATCCATCTCGACCCACACCATGACGACCCGGACGGCACTTGCGCGTCGCGCCACTTGAGCCGATTTTGCCAGATTGTCTGAAAAAGTGATACCTCGCTTCGCGTGGAATGGTGATTCGGTCGGTCGATGCTGGGTTTTCCTATGTAGGTTGAGTGAAAGCCTGAGCGAGGGAGCTTGAGATTCGGGCAGCCGTGGGTTAGCCTGATGGGGGTTTTGGGAGGGTGGCCATGGCGATTGCGTTTCGTTGTCCGGAGTGTGACAAGGCGTACAAAGTCGACGATCGCTTTGCCGGTCGGGATACGACCTGTAAGCAATGCGACACGTTGATTCTCATCCCCTCTCCAGGACCTGAGTTCGAGGCTCCCGAAGAGACGGGTTACGGAGTCGTCGAGGAGAAGCCTGATCAGAAACCCAAAAGCTTACGGAGCGCCTTCGATGACGACGACGAGGCCCCACGCCGCTCCAAGCGCCGCAACCGTGATGATGATGACGACGAAGACGAAGCCCCACGCCGAAGCTCTTCGAGCCGAGTGAGCACGGCCGCACGCCATGCCGCCGAAGAAGCCGATAAGCAAGCTCGCCGCGAAGCCCGGCGCGAACGCCGCCGGGAGGAGACTGCAGGAACTCACAGCGGCATCTCGCTAGATCGTGCGGTGTATGGTGGAATCGCCATGATGGTGATATCTGCGGTGTTAGGCGGCGGAATGATACTCTTAACAGGAAAAATCTTTATTTGCCTGATCGTCATGTTTTTCCTTGGTATCGTTTCTGTCATTAAAGGGTTGATGGGATATGGCGATGGTTGAGAACCCTTCCATCACCCTCGATTTCCCCGATCTCAACACGACTCACGACTGGGGGCGAAAGCTGGGGGCGGTGTTGTTCGCGGGGGCGATCGTTGGGCTGAATGGGCAACTCGGGGCGGGCAAGACGCACCTTGTGCGTGGCATCGCGGAGGGCTTGCAGGTCCGGAATTTGGCGGTTGTGAATAGCCCGACTTTTGTGCTGATCCAGGAATACCAAGCCCGGCTGCCCATCTTCCACTTTGACACCTACCGCCTCACCTCGACCCGGGAGTTTCTCGAACTCGGCGTTGAGGAGTATTACGAGGCCGGTGGTGTCTGCCTCATCGAGTGGGCCGAGCGTGTCGAGGCGGAGCTGCCAGGTGAGCGGTTGATGATTCAATTGCAGATCACTGGCCCTGATAGCCGTCAAGTTCATATCACAGCGTACGGACCGCGGCATCAGTCCTTGCTATCAGACATCGCAACTTTTGAGATTTATCAGTGAACGCGACATGTCATCTGTTGAAAATCTTCTGTAGCTGGCCTCTGTGAGGCAGGGCTTTAAACATTTGACTTTTGTTTGTTAATCTCTCTTTGAGTTGAATAATTCGCACCTGGCTTATGGCTCACTTTTCCGGTCCGAGGTTTCTTCGGACCCCGGCCT
>JBOFPH010000078.1:0-5901 GCA_051659845.1 Fimbriiglobus sp.
CCCGCAACTGCTCTTCGGAGCCGATCGGAATCGCAACGGTCGACTCGACCCCGGCGAGGACACGGGCATCGAGTTCAGCCGAGGTTGGGCGGAGTTTTTGACCGTCTACGGGCGGGAAATCGACACGGACATCCAGGGAAACCCCCGGATGTTCCTCAACGACCCGGCCCTCGATGCACAGACGATGCACAGCACTCTGATCCCCGTGCTTGGTCAAGAACTGGCAGACTACGTTGTCGCGGCGAAGCTCTATGGCACCGCCGCGGCCTCGAACCCAGCGCCGACTACTACCACCCCCTCAAGCGGTGGAGGTACTACCACCACGACTGCCACCGTCACTTCAGCGACCGGCAACGTTCGTTTTCAGTCGACTATGGTGGTGTCAAATGGAGGCGCACCATCCGGTGGCTCCTCACCGAAGACTGTTATCGGCTCCCTGGCAGACTTGAACAAAGCCGTCACCACCGATGTGAACAACAACAAGCGGCTGGGAAAATCGGTGCGGAATCTCGCGGCGATGTACAACACCCAAGTGACTTTGCCGAAAGCAGCGGGATCGCCACCCGATGCCCCGACCGTGATCGTCCGAAGTCCGCTCAACGATCCGGCCAAAGTCAAAGAGTTACTCCCAAAACTTCTGGAATACACCACCACCCGAAACCCTGAAACCGATTATGAAATGATCCCACGGATCAACATGGTCACCGCTCCACGGGAAGTACTGCTCGGCATTCCGGGGCTACAAGAGACGGAAGTCGATGCGATCATTTCGGCCCGTGAAGGTCTCGACCCGACGGCACCCGAGACGAGCACTGGTGGATTCATCTTCAGCCAGGCGAATGTGCCGATTTCCCGGTTTGCGAACCTCGAAAAATACATGACTGGCAAGACAATGGTTTACCGCGTCCACTCAGTCGGGTATTTTGGACGAGGTGGAACGGCCAGCCGCATTGAAGCGGTCATTGACACGAACTTGGGCCATCCGCGCATCCTGTATTACCGGGATGTTTCGGATCTCGGGAAAGGTTTCGACCTGCCTCGCTGACATCACCTGGAGATGCTTCCTTGTCCCGATTTTTGGCCCTCGACCCCGATGCCGGCGGATTGTTTCTCGCCACGGCGAGCCTGAAAAAAGGCTCCCTCACGATGGAACAGACGATCGGTTTGCCCGCGCAACCCGAAGATGGCCCGCTCGTGGCCGCGACTGCAGTCTCCTATGGCCAGCGACTCGCCAAGCTCTTGGAGCAAGCGGAAATCAAGCCAGCGCCCGTCTACGTGATCTTGGGCCGGGATCGCGTCATCATCAAAGAAGTGAAGTATCCGGCCTGTGCTCCAGTCGATGAGCCGCTCATTGTGCGTGGGCAGGCCACCAAAGAACTCGTCGACGCGATTGATGATGTGGTCATGGATTACATCCCCATGCCCGATGCCTCCGACGGCATGAAACAAGCTCAAGTGGTCTTCGTTCGCAAAGACCTGCTCCTCGCTGTGCGGACGATGTGCGAAACTGCAGGGCTGAAAATCGCGGGCATCACCCCTCGGCCGTTCGCCCTGACCGGCGTCTTGCCTGCTTCCCTGGCTCAAGAAACGTCTGCCGTGGCCAGCCTTTGGGAAGGCGGCGGTGAGTTTGTCATCAGCCGCAACGGCCAGATGATGTTCGCTCGCAACTTCAGCCCCCAGTCCACGGACAATGACGCCACCCTGGCCTCGGAACTGAAACGCAACCTTGCCGTCTATGCTGGCCAGCGGAATGCTCTCCCTGTCCAAGGGGTGTATCTCACCGAGAGCCATCGAAGCGGGGCTGCTCAACGAGCGGGGACCGCCCTGAGCCTCCCGGCGGAAACCTTCGATCCCCTGGCTGGGATCGAGTCCGCGAATGTGATCCCAAGCAGTATTCGTGGCCGATTCGCAGCCCCGGTGGGCCTCTTGAAGCTTCATGCTGCAAACCGCCTACCGATCAACTTCACCGTCCCACGTCAACCCAAAGCCGAGGCGACCCAGGTCAGTGGCAAATGGCTGCTCGCCGGTGTCTTGGCGATTGCGCTCCTCTTCGGGTTGGGGGTCGTCGGCTACTTGATGGTTGATGAGGCCGAGAGCCGTCTTGCGGGGTTGAAAACGGTCAAGTCGACCCAAGAAACGGAACTCGCCAAGTACGACACGGACATCAAGCGGCTCACGATCCTGGACGAATACGAAGCCCGGAATGTCGTTTGGCTCGACGAACTGTACGAACTAGCGGCCCGGATGCCAGAAGTCGATCAGTCGAAGATCACGATGATTGATGCCATGGCTCTCGCCCCACCGAAAGTCGTGTCGCGACCAGGCCAACCCGCCGTGGACCCGAAGAAGGTTCCCCCTGCCCCGGTTGCGTCACTCAAGGTTACGGTGCGGACGCCAGAACTGAAAGTCGCCCAAGCCCTAGCCGATTCCTACAAGAACGACAAATACTACCCTGGCACCAACAAAACCGTCATCAATCAAGCGGATGGTTCGCGTGGACAGCAGTATGATATCAGTATGCAGATCCTGCATCGCACGGCGAAAGATTACCTCCGCCAATTGAACCTCAAATACCCGACTCGTCGAGTCGATCCATCCACCGCCTCGGAGACACCACCCGTCCAGGCTGAACTCGACCTGGAGGCACCGAAATCATGACGACCCGAGAGAAACTTATTGCTCTGCTTCTTGTCACATTCATGGCCCTGTTGATTGTTGGCGGTCTGGGGTACTTGTTGGTTTGGGTGCCACTGGATACAGCCAATGCCGAAGCCGCGAAAATCGAGCAGGAAAACAACGAACGTAAGCTCAAATTGGAAACCATCAAGAAGGATATGGAGCGTCTCAAGATCAACTTGCGACGAAGCCTGCCGACGAATCTGGACATCGCACGAGTCGAGTACGATGCCGTGGTCACACGAGCACTGAAGGACTCAAAAATCCCCGCGAGTTCCATCAGTGTCAAGCCAAAAGCGTTCGATGTGAAATCGGCGCCTGAGATCACCCCCAAGAAACCGGCCTACGCCAAGATCGGCCTGGAGATCACTTTACGCAAAGTCTCGATGGCTCAGACTGTCGATTTCTTACAAAAATACTACAAGCTCAACCTCCTGCATCAGATTACCAAGTTCACCTTGAAAAAAGCGGACGATGCGAGCCGGGAAACGACCCGCAGTTTCGGCGGTTCAACATCGTTGATTGCTGACAAGTCTGACTTGGATGTGGTCATTGTCACCGAAGCCATCTGTATGGATGGTGCGGAAAACCGCCGTTCGTTGTTACCAGTCAGTGAAGGTTTCGCCCTGCTGGGGGGGAATGCAGGTTACCAAGCGGTGCTCCAATCGAGTGAGCCGACCCGTGCACTGACTCCGATGCAACTGGCCAAGGTGCTTGCTGCCAACGACCGTGACTACTCCATGCTTCTGGTCAAGGACATCTTCCATGGCTCACCGCCGCCACAACCGGCTCCTCCGGCTCCACGTCTCCCGGAGCCGAAGGAAGATACCAGCCCATACATCCGGATTACCGGTTTGGGAGTCAACTCGGATGGCTCAGGCAGTGCCATGATCGAAGACGTTTCCTCGAAACAAGAGTATGTCGTGGATGTCAGTTGGGTGGAGAAGAAGCTCGTGGCCGAAGTGACGAAATACGACTTTGCCAAGGGCAATCGACGCAGCTTTGGCTCGGAACCTGATCTGGAAATCTCGGACTCGAACTCCAGCACCAAACGCAAATTCCGGGTCATCGGCTTCGCTGAAGAAGCTCTGATCATCGCTGAAAAACCATCCGGAGATGCGCCGACTTCCGCCCCGGGAGGCTTCGCACCGAAGCGCCCTACCACCCCTGGCAAAACGGAAACCAACCCCGAGAAGATCTACGCCTGGCATGCTGGTGAACCTCTCAATGGCTTGAAAGAGCTGACCGGCGCTGCCAAAGACCGTGCAGTCCGGCTGGCCTCCGGACTTCCTGCTACGCCTGACCGCGCACCCGTTGCCACCGAGACTGCCGAAACCGCGACGGGTAAATCCCCCTGAAAAAGGATGCCTCTCCATGCGTCGATTGTTTGCGATACTGCTGTTGGTCACCTTCACGACTTTTGCCTACTCCGAGCCACCCAAGCCGGAGAAGTTCAGCGAAGATGGTTTCGTCTCAATCTTCGATGGCAAGAGCCTGAAAGGTTGGAACATCTCCGCGAAGACCGGCCACTCGAATCCTTCCAAGAACAAGTCAGGCGGCAAGTGGGTGATTGAAGATGGTGCCATCATCGGCAGCCAGGATATCCCCGGCAACGGCGGCATCATCATCACCGAGAAAGAGTACACCGATTTCGAAGTCGCCTTCGACATGAAGAACGACTACGGCCCCGATAGCGGTCTCTTCCTTCGCAGCAACGACAAAGGCCAAGCCTATCAGGCCATGATCGACTACCACGCCAACGGCAACCTCATGGGCATCTACGGCGAAGGGCTTGGTGGCTTCATTTCCAAGAACTATAGCTTCAAAGAAAAAGTCACGGACATCGTCGAAGAGAAGAATGCGGTCCCATTGCCTGTGAAGCCGGAAGATTGGCCCGCGTTCTGGAAGCACGGCGAGTGGAATGAACTCCGCGCCCGCGTGCAGGGTCAGCCTGTGCAGATCACGACCTGGATCAACGGCGTCAAGTTCATGGAGTGGAAGGAGACCCGCACGTCAGGCCTCCGCCCCGAAAAGGGCGGGATCGCTCTCCAAGTCCACGGCGGCGGGGATTTCACCAAGCAATTCGTCCGCTACAAAAACATCCGTGTGAAAGAATTGAAGTAAGCCGCCATCACACTGCTGCGAGCTTCGGCCGCGGGGTCGTGGCAGTGCGTTCGGGGACGACTTTGCCAAGCGCCATCTTCACGATGCGATGGGTCGTGTGAGCGATATCGAGGTTGTGGGTCACCATCACGATGGTGATACCTTCTTGTTGGTTCAAGTCTCGTAGCAGTTTCACGATGCTACCACCAGTCTCGGCGTCGAGGTTCCCGGTTGGTTCGTCTGCCAATAAGACTTGCGGTCGGCACAAAAGTGCCCGAGCGACAGCGGTGCGTTGCATCTCGCCGCCGGAAAGCTCGCGGGGTTTGTGCTTCAGCCGATGGGACAGCCCAACGCGGTCGATGATGGCCTCGGCTCGCTTCTTCCATTCGCGTTTATGGGACTGCCAGCCAAAGAACGAGTGGTTGATGTAAGCTGGCATCAGGACGTTATCGAGCGTCGAGAGTTCGGGCAGCAAGTGGTAGAACTGGAAGATGTAGCCGAAGACTTGATTTCGAAGCCGGTCACGCTCTTTCGCACGCACGTTGTCGATCCGTTGACCACGGAGTGTGATGCTGCCGGAGTCCGGGGAATCGAGTGTGCCCAGCAAGTGAACCAAGGTGCTTTTCCCGGAACCCGAAGCCCCGACGATGCTCAGGAACTCCCCTTCATGGACTTCCAGAGTCAGCCCTTGCAGGACTTTGACTTGGTCCGCGTTTCGCTTGTAAGTCTTGTAGAGATCCGTTGCAACGAGCATGATTTCGGCCTTTCGGATGCCGGATATTTTGCTGAGCCAAACCGCCGTAGCATGGGCTTCTAGCCCATGCTGAAAGTCTTGGCGAGCGGCATGGCGTAAGCGTACCGTGGGTGACTGCCATTCACGGCGTGCTTACGCCACGCCGCTCGCCATTTGACTACTTCGCTTGCCACAATCCCTTCGTGGCATGGGCAATCCTCGCGGCCAAGATGGCCGTGCAACGTTTCTATCACTCGAACCGCAGTGCTCGCACCGGTTGCAAGCGCGCGGCTCGGACGGCGGGCAGGATGCTAAACACGACTGAAATCGCCACAGCCCCAATGTTGACGAGGAGCACTGTCAGGCTTTCGATGTTTGTGGGGATTTCG
>JBOFPH010000079.1:0-58960 GCA_051659845.1 Fimbriiglobus sp.
TCGGGGACGACTTTGCGGATTTCTTTCTCCACCAAGCTGCCACCCGAATAAATTGCCACGCGAGGACCACCGCCTTGGCCAGCGGTCACGATGAGATCGTCGTAAGGGTCGCTCGTCATGGGCCCGGTTGCGATACCTAAGCCACCACGGAAGTCTTTGTCTTCCAGGCCGAAGAAGCGAGTGAACTCGGTGCCATCGGTGTTGTAAATCGCCACGACTGGCCCGCCACCATCACGCGGCGCGATGACGAGTTTTGTCTCGGAACCGTACAAGAAGCCCATCACAGCCGTATTGAGTTCACCGGTGTAACTGGCTTCGAAGGGAGCGAAAGTCGGGATAATCACCGATCCCGTGACACCATCCAACACCGTCACGGTTGGCCCTTCGGTGCGAATTACATCCACCACCCTATCCCCGTTGAAATCCCCGAGAGTTCCCGCGGGCTGGATGTATAATTTGTCGAGTTCTTCCGGGAGGGTGATCACTCTGTTGGAAGGAGGTGTCACGGGTAAGCCTGTTGTGGGCTGCTCGACATCATCAGGTAGCGGAATGATGGGATCACGGACCGGCATCGGCAGCTCTGGCGGCAGCACCGGAATAACTGGCGGCAGCACCGGCGGAACAACTGGTGGCAGCACGATACCACTGCCAGTTGGGGTTGGCTCGGAGGGGTCAACAACTGTGAGCAGGAGGTTTGAATTTGATCCAGCGGTCAATACCGCGATGCGGCCATCAGGAAGTACAGTAGAACCGTAAGTTGGAACGATAGAGTGACTGGTCGTGCCGAAAAGACCAGATTGAAGCTCTAGCCACTCACCACCAGAGGAGTTCTGATCAACTGTCCCATCCGGATTGAAAACTTTCATCATGTAGCCTGCTCGAGACTCACTGTCTGAGATGATGACAATTCGACCATCTGCTAGGAGATTGGCCCCTGTGGTAAGGTCCCTCAGAGGAGTAGCCGTAGTGTCGATTGCGATTTCCTGGATTCCATCATCGGAAAATGAAGTATCAAGCTGGCCAGTTGGTGTCAGTTTAACCAAGTGCAAACTTCCCCCACTAGCGAGGACACCGTTTGTGCTATAGGGAGCTACCCGAACAATAAAAAAAGCCTCGCCTGACTCGTTCATCGTGATTGCTTCGACCGAAGTGAACTGCTTGTGAGTCACTTCCAGAGGTATCGCAATCCTGACAAAATCATAATCTTCTGTTTTATACCATTCGTCAACATTCCCTTGAGGGTTTAGGCGCGCCATGGTTGCTGTAGGTTCATGTCTCGACTGACCGCCCATGGTATTCGCCCAGCCAACAAGAGTTGACCCATTGGCGCCTTCACGGCTTACAATGTCAGCTCCTGAAGATATGCTTGAGGAATGGATCAGTGTGCCATCTTCTTGGTATTTTCGAACGATATCGGAATACATATCAATGAACATGATCGTGTTGTCAGGCTGGATGATTAACCGCGAATTGTCGTAGATTAACCTGCTCGGATCTCGATAGTAGTTCATATAGAATGTATCGACATCAACAACGCCATCACCGCCAAAAGATGTGTCCAAAACACCATCATTGCCTAGCCGGAAGATTAAGACTGTGTAGGAGTCCTCGATGGCTGCAGAAAGATAGATTTTTCCATCTGGAGAGGACTTGATATCAACAGCAAATAGCGGAGAGTCCCGCAGAATGGCAGAGCCGTTCACACCGAATGCCGTATCCTTGGATCCATCAGAATTGTATCGAATCACTTCCGCAAGATTCTGCTGATTCACTCCATAGACCAGAATGTCACCATCAGGAAGACCCTCGACCTTGGAAGTCATGAGATCTGTTACCAGCCCGGTATCCACGATACCGCTGGTGCCGAAGTCGGGGTCGAGCCACCCGGTGGGGGTGAGACGGTCTTCGAGGTTGGTCAGGCTGAGTTTGGCATGGGGTTGGCGACGCATGAACACAATCTCCGGTGGAAAATTTCGTCTACAGGAAAGACGATGTGGCGACTGTGATAGTTTGGTCGTTTCCAAGCCGAATTTCCAGTCGGATTTCCTGCTTGTTACAATCACTCACCGGGCGACTTTCACGAGGGCGAAGCGGAAGACTTGGCCTTGGCGGTGGTAGCCGCGGCGGACTTCTTCCACGACGTAACCAGGGCGGGGGCCAGCGACGACTTCGACCACTTCCATGGTCTCGGGATCAAAAGGCAAGCCTTCGGTTTCGATGGGGGTGAGGTTGTACTGTGGCAGCAGTTTCTCGATACGTCGGAGGCTCATGGCGTAGCCTTCGCTGACACTCGTCGTCAGGCTTCGCAGTCGTTCGAGCAAAGCCTGTTGGTCGCTGAGGTCCGCGAGCGGTGTGGAAGGTTGACGGGCAGGTGTCGGTTGGGCGCCGAAGAGGCGGGCCAGGAAGCCAGGCCTCGGGGCCTCCTCTTCGGTTTCCGGCTCGGGATCATGGGGTTCGGGCCACTCGGCGAGGGTCTCGTCGATCGCGGCTTGGCTCTTCTCGATGGGCTTCAACGCCAAAGTCAGCGAGTCGCTGATCTCCAGGATCGCCTTCAAAAGTGGCAGCAGTTTGGCATCAGGGTTGACCGCGGGGGTCTTCAGTTGGGTGATGGCCTCGGCGTTCTGCTCGACCGCGACGCGGGTGGTCTTGGTGAGCATGTTCACTTCTTGCCGTAGAGCCGTGAAGTGTCCCACCACCGTGGCGATGTCCAAGGTTTCGACTGGCGGCAACGGCGCAGGCTGTTGAGGTTGCGCTTCTAACCAAGTGCGAAAATCTTGAAGGAGTGTATCGAGCGATTCTGAGGTCATGATGTCGGGGTGTCCGTAGCTTGGATCAATTCGTCGAGGGTGTTGCGTTTGCGAGGCATGGTGCGTTCGTAGTCTTCCAGGAGTTGATCGATGGATTCGCCACGTTTGCCTGGATCAATCAAGAAATTGGCGCGTTTGTGGACATTCCCGATGGCCTCGAAGGCTTCACGGATTGCAGCGAACTTCTCCGGTGCGGTTTCCGGGCTGAACTCACGGATCAACTCGATGTACCGCTTACGGATCGCATCGTCGTCCGCCGTGAGGTCCACCCCAAGCACGGTAAATGGTGATGACATGGTCTCTTCGCCTCACAGGAAGAAGGGATTACCGCGGTAGGGATCGCACTGCTCAAGCCGTTCGAGAGCCTGCTTTTGTTCTTCAGGTTTGCAATGTTTCAGCGACCGCAGAACGCTGCGTTTGTACGTCATGAACTTGCGATGGTTCATGCCCGGCTCGCCGTTCTCGATCCCAACAGAGACAAGCTCCGCACACAGCACCAGGATCAACGCATTGTTCACGAAGAGAGGCGAGACCTGATCCAGAATCTTCAAGGCGGACTTGGCTCCGTAGATTCTTCCGACATCGCTCATCACCATCAAGAGGGTCGCGACATCGAGATGGGTCGCTGTCTTGATCGCCGCGATCATCTGCGTCATCACTTTGCCGGGGTAGGTTTTGTCCCCGCGGAAGCTGAATTTCGCTTGGGTCCAGAGGATCAACGCACTCAACATCATGATGCAATCGCCAACAGTGAACTTGCTTTTCCACAATGCTGTCAGCGCCGCATCGAAAGGCTTGCATACCGCGGGCTTCAGTTTCAAGGCTTTGGCGTGAATCGCGCGAATCAACAGCACGGAAGCGGAGTTTTGTCTCTCTCCCAGAGTGTCCAGAGTCGCTTGGTATCTTTCGCTGTCTTTGTCCACAAGAAAAGCTAAGGCCCGCGACACGGTGATCATGATGTCGCCGATGGTGGTAACAGGGTCGTTTTTCCAGCTTTCCGTCGCTTTCAAGATTCCCTTGGAATCCGCCTTCTCTGTCAGGCTCACCACATAATTGATGACGGCTCCCTTCTGGTCCACATCCAGGGATTTGTCGAGTGGGTTCAACTCACGGACTTTATCGAGATACTTCATTCCCTTCTCAAAGTCACCGGCTCCTGAGCAAGCTTTGCTGAGGAACTTCAGAATCTCGATATCTTGGCCGCCGTGCGCGACGTATTTCTCCCCGAGAGACGAGGCTTCCCGGAAAGCCTCGCGTTCGATGAGTTGTTCCATGCGATCCAGGATGAGCGTAGAATTGAGTGGATCGAGAGCCATCAATCGGTCCGTGAGTTCCTCCGGTTTCGGCCCTGTCGCAGCTTCCTTTTGGAGACTCTTCATGGTCTTTGCGGCTTTTTGGCCAAACGAATCCAGAAGCATCGCCATCAGGTCGGGAGGTGCTGACAGTGTCGAGTGCATCATATCCGTGTAGTGCAACGCTTCCCCCAGAGCCTCGGCCCGCATCGCTCGGACCAAGGCCTCAGGCACGTGTGGCAGCCCCGTAGCGAGCCAGGCCTCGTATTTGAGCCAGTATTTCACCGCTTGGGGGGGATCGCCACCGAAGCCGATGGCGTTCATCCGGTGATAGTCGGGGTCCAGTTCGTTTCGGCCGAAGATTCGCAAGTGCTTGGGCATGTCCTCAGGGTTACCGCTGCGGAGCACCTCCCAGTAAAAGACTTGGCCCAGCCGTTTCCAAACATCGGGGTTTTTCGTTCGCACGATCGAAGAGAGCTTCTCGGAGATCGTGAAGGCCTTGTTCAGCGGGTCGTCTTTCTCCACTTCGAGCTTGATGCGGTAGAGGGCGTCGCCGATGGTATCGAGTTGCAGCTTGCGGTATTGCCCGCGAACCCTGGCGGCATGTCGGGGATGAAGTGTGCCACTGTAAGATTCTTCAATCTTGGCTCGAAACGGTGCCGCGATCCGCGCGGGCAACCGGTTCGGGTCAAGCCGGCGCCAGTTCTCCAGAGCGCGAGGATCGTCGGCGGCGTGGAAGGCCATCAGCCCCCGCAACAACAGCTTCCAATCGTTGGCCGCGGACTTCATACCGATCGCGTTTAAGGCTTCGCGGGCCGGTTCGTCCTTGCCCTCGCTGAAGAGCGCGAAGGCTTGCAGGACCGCCAAGACTGCCGGCCGCTCTTCCTCGGAAGCCTTGGCCGGATTCTTCTGGCGAATCGCGCTATCGACGTCGTTCTGCGTCAACGGAGTTTCGGGGGTCAGGTCTCGATCCTTGGCCATAGCCTCACCTGTCAGATTTCTGCAGTCCCTATCGGCCATAATATAAGCACTGGCTCCCTCCTTGACGACAACCCACTATGAATGCCGCCGAAGCTCACTTACTCTCGCCGTATCGCCCGCCGACGTCGTACCCGGTCTCGTTGAATCCCGAGGAAGCGGAGACCTGGCTGGCGGGTTACTTCACGCTCTGGCATCCCGCGGTGTTGCGACGCATCGTCAAACCGGCTCTCGCTTCCTCGACGTACGACCACGACGATCCACGCCCCGGATTCATTTATGCTGTGCCGCAAGGGCCGCACCTCTACCAGCCTGGTGATTGGCATTACCGCGTGGAACAAGCCGGGGCCATCGCCTTCGATGCCAAGACCAGCCTCGCGGAGACCCGGACCCTCATGCTCCAGGCCCTCGGTGAAACCGAGACCGAGAGCGACGATACCCTCACGGACTTTGCCGCCATCGGCTACGGTTACTTACTTGTTGAGGGGCTGTACGATGCCGCGGACCATCAGAAGCTGCTGGATTACGATGGCTTCTGGGCCAACGTGCAAGCCGCATTGCAAGAACCTGAATCCCGCCTGACCCACCTTCGGGCCGCGGGGGAGAAACTCCAGGCCGCCCGCGAGACGCTGAGTTCGAACCCGTTCCACTTCCTCGATTGGGCCATGCTCACCCCCGGTAAACTCGCTGGCCCCTGGCCTCTGACACTCGGCAAGAATCTGCCGATGACTGTCTTCGGAGCCGCCGGCCTGCTCCGCGAACTGCCTCCCGATCGCCTCGCTGAACTGCGGGCCAAGTGCCCTGAAGGCTTGCCATCGTCCGTCGATTTCGCCTGTGGCTGTGAAGTCGAGCGCGACGATGCCTACCTGCCGCTCGAAAGCCAGATGTGGAACCTGAGCCAAGCCCGCGACACGGTGCGTGAGCTAATGGGCCGCTCCGCCGAACTCGTGGGTCGGGCCAAGTCCGCGTTTCATCCGATGTGCCCCTCGTGGTGGCAACATGCGGGCTTCCAGAAAGGCGTCCTGGTTTCCTTTGATGGTGCTCTGACGCCGAACCGCAACTCCGCTGTGCTCAACTGGCCCGCCCCGGATGGCAAGACGGTCGACGTCATTGGCCGCGAGCCACTCTTGGCCTCGGACCCACAGACGTTTTTCAACATGGTCTACACCCTGCACACAGCGACAACGCAAGACAGCAGGCCGACCGTCATCTTGGCTCACCGTGGCGAGGCCCCAGCCATCGGTTATGCGGAACTGATCAGTCTGATGGAACTCACCCCCGCACTCGGCGAGTTTGTCGGCACGATGCGGCACCTCGAAGACAACCCCTACGGCGACTACCTCGGCAGCGTCAGTGGCGACGACTTCTTTAGCGATGCTCTCGATGTCCGCTGTACTAGCGAAGGCCAAGCGGATGCTGTCAGCGGCTTCGCCCGGCACCTCCGGCTCCGCCGTCGGCTTGACACGGCGACGACCCTGCTGGCCCTGCGACGGATGCTCACCCCTGCCACATCCGATGATTTGGGCTTCCAAAAACGCCTTGCGGACTTGGAAACCAAAATCGAGTGCGAAGCGGTGAATGCTCCATTTGATGACACCGCACTGTCACAAATCGAGACTGCTATCGCGGGTAAACTCGCGGAGCGTCTGCAAGCTCGCTCGACGCCGCAACCCGGCTACTTGGCCTTCAACCCCTGTGGCTTCACACGCCGGGTGGCCTTGGAAATCCCGGACTTTGGCGGCCCTGTGGCCGTGCAAGACCCCATCAAAGCCGCGGAGTTCGAGGGGACGACGGCCCGGCTTGTCGTCGAAATTCCAGCCCTCGGCTTCGCTTGGTTCCCGGTGGGTCAATCGAGCATCGCACCGCCGAAGCCACGGCTCAAGACCGCTGAAGGCAATTTGATTCGAAACGAGTTCTTCGAAGCCGAGATCGACGCGGCCACCGGTGGGTTAAGAGCTTTCCGCGACCTGCGCACCCGCATCAACCGCCTGGGGATGCTCCCCATCTTCCAACCTGGCAGCAAACCCGTGGCGACCAGTGTGAAGATCACGAACGCTGGTACCGCCCTCGGGGAGATCACCGCCGAAGGGGAACTGCGTGACCTTCAGGACGAAGTCCTGGCAACGTTCAAGCATCGCATCCGTGCTTGGATGGGTCGACCGGCCCTCGAAGTGCAGCTCGAAATCCAGCCCGTGAAACCTCCCACAGGCTACCCCTGGCATGCCTATTACGGAGCACGTTTCGCGTATCGTGATGACCGCGCGGCCATCTTCCGTGGCGTACAGGGGATGAATCAGCAATCGAGCTATTCACGCCCAGCGTCGCCGGATTACGTGGAGTTTCGCCTTGGCTCGGAGCGGACATTCCTGTTCACGGGGGGCTTACCGTTCGTGCAGAAACAAGGCACGCGGATGCTCGACTTGGTGCTGATCCCCGAACTCGAAACGGCGCGCCGTTTCGAGTTCGTGTTGGCCCTCGACCGCGACTACCCGATGCAAACCGCCCAAGGCTGGACGACCCCCACACCCGTCATCCGCACGCCCCTCGGCCCACCGAACGGCCTCACGAGTTCCTGGCTGGCGTACCTCGATTTGCCGAGCCTACTCTTGACCTCTCTGAAGCCCACCGGCCCCCGTGCCGTGGCCGCCAGGCTGCAAGAGACCGCTGGCTTCGCCAGCACCGCGGACCTCCGCTTCGCCATCCCGCCGCAATCCGCCCGCACCACCACGGGGGAAGGCGAAGCCCTGCGCGACATCACCCTCATCGAAGGCATCACACCCCTCGAATTCTCCGCCCACGAAACCTTCCGGGTCGAAGCCAATTGGGAGTGAGTCGAGTGTTTGTAGGTCGAGTCGAGGCTTTGCGAGGCTCGACAAGACTGGGCGTGGTTTATGGGGTGATGTCTTTGGCGGTGTCGGGCCTCGGCTACGAGGCCCGATGTGGTTGGCTTACATGCCGTCGGTTTTCATGTGGCAGTTCTTGTACTTCTTGCCACTGCCACAGGGACAGGGGTCGTTGCGACTGACTTTCTTGTCGGTGCGACGGATGGTTTCGACCTTCTTGGGTTCGCCTGAGTTCGTGCTTTGTTGCGTCGCCTCGACCATCGCGGCCTGCGATGCACGCGCTTGGGCTGCACTGACGGCTTGCTGCTGTGAAGCCCGTGCTCCGGCGTAGATGGCGTTCTGCACTTCTTCATCCGGGATGTCTTCGATGCGGAAGATGCTCTCGCAGACTTTGTCCCGGACGCCCACCCACATCTCTTCGAAGATCTTCATGCCTTCGCGCTTGTAGACGATCTTCGGGTCTTCTTGGGCGTAAGAGTGCAGGCCAACCGTGTTGCGGAGGTGGTCCATCACCAGCAGGTGGCTCTTCCACGAGCCGTCGATGGTTTCGAGGACCAGCCGGCGTTCGACGTCGTGCATTTCGGGGCGGTATTGCAAGTCGTAGGTATTCAGCACAACGTCTGTGGCCTTTTCCTTGCTGACGCCGGTGAGTTCCTTGGGGTCGAGTTCGATGTTGAGCGCCGTCTTGCCCCACTCGACCAACTCGGTGGCATCCGCAGCCTCGGAGACAGTCGAACCACTCAGGACTTCGTCAATCTTGGCGATCAATTGCGGGTACGTGACCGGCGGGATGAACTTCGACGAGGCCTCGCGGAGGGCGGCTTCGATCTTGGCTTTACCTTCGGTGCGGACGAGGTCTTCAAACGCCGAGTCCGTCGAGGCCCCGATGCGGCTGCGGCTCCAGTTCAAGAGCGAGTCGCGATCCGGTTTACGCTCACTGCGGCCGCGGTCGGGTAGCCAGGCCGTGAGTGCGACTTGCACCGGGAACTCGACATCCTTGCGGCGATAGGCTTCTGCGACCTTCTCCCGGAGCAGTGTCAGCAGTTCGCTCGGGTCTTTGTCGAGCGCTTCGTCGATGCCCATCTGCAAGCCAAAGGTCGTCCGGCCCCAGTCGGCGAGGCTCTCGGCGGGGTAGGTCTTTTCGAGGTAACGCTTCCCAGCCGTCAGATCGACGTCGTGGATCGCTTTCTCCGCGGCTTCGAGAATGTGCGTATCGAGCATGTCACGCCCGATCTTCTTCAAGTCCCGGTCGGTCATCTTGAGGCCGTAACGGTGTTCAATCGCCCGGCTCAGTTCGAGCCATTTCCAGTCTTTTTCGTCTTCGTCGGGGTTCAGGCTCTCTTCGATCATCTCCTGGACGTAGTTCGGCGCGAGCGAGATGGCTCGATCATGGACGATCTTGGTGGCTTCTTCGAAATCGGAACCGCGGAAGTCCGCGGCGGTGAGTTCGAGGCTGAGCTGTTCGCTCGCGTAGGATGCGAAGCTCGCGGCTCCGTAGGTGTCCGTGCCGTAGCGTTTCACAGCTTCTTGGAGTTGCGAATCGATCATCTCCAGGACCATCGCCCGCGGGTTGCGGTCGTCGAGTACCGCCTGGCGAGCGCCGTAGGTCCGCTTGCGCTGGTAATCCATGACCTCGTCGTATTCGAGGAGGTTTTTGCGTTGCTCGAAGTGGTACTCTTCGACCTTCCGTTGAGCCTTTTCGATCTGCCCAGAGAGCATCCCGCCGCCGATGGCTTCGCCGTCGGCCATGCCGAACCAGGGGTTGTTCATCAGCCGTTGCAGGCGTTCGCCGCCGAAGATCCGCATCAACTCGTCTTCGAGGGACAAGTAGAACTGGCTCGAACCAGGGTCACCCTGGCGACCCGCGCGACCACGAAGCTGGTTATCGATCCGGCGCGATTCATGGCGTGCGGTGCCGACGATGTGCAGGCCGCCCATCTCCGCGACTTGCCGGCCCTGTTCCTTCATCTTCTCTTTGGCTTCGATCTCATCGATGGTCTTCTGCCAGAGGTCGTTCGGGATTTCGAGGCGAGTCGGGTAAAGCGGTCGGCCATCGGCATCGTTGAGCACTTTGAGGCGTGCCCAAGCCATGGTTTCGGGGTTACCACCGAGGATGATGTCGGTCCCGCGACCGGCCATGTTGGTGCTGATGGTCACCGCACCCAAGCGGCCGGCTTGGGCGACGATCTCGGATTCCCGAGCCACGTTCTCAGGCTTCGCGTTCAAGAGTTCGTGTTTTACGCCACGCCGTTTGAGGAGCGACGAAAGCACTTCGGACTTGGCAACGTCGGTCGTCCCGATCAGGATCGGGCGCCCCGTCTTGGCGACTTCGACGACTTCATTAACGACGGCGTCCCACTTCTCTTTTTCGGTCTTGTAGACTTGGTCCGCGCGGTTGATCCGTTGCAGCGGGCGGTTCGTCGGGATGGCGACCACGTCGAGCTTGTAGATCTTCCAGAACTCGTTCGCTTCGGTCATGGCCGTACCGGTCATGCCGCCGAGCTTGGAGTAGAGTTTGAAGAAGTTTTGCAGCGTGACGGTGGCGAGCGTCTGCGTCTCTTGCTTGATCTTCACGCCTTCGCGCTTGTGCTTCGCCTCGACAGCTTGGTGCAAGCCATCCGACCATTGCCGACCGAACATGGCCCGGCCGGTGGATTCATCGATGATGATGATGCCGAGTTCGTTGTTCTCCCGCGGATCGGCGGCAATCATGTACTGCTTGTCTTTGTGGTACATGTGGTGCGCTTTGAGCGCGTTGTCGATCTGGTGCGGCCATTCCATGTTGCCCGCGGTGTAGAAGGACTCGACACCAGCGAGTTGCTCGGCTTCGCGCACGCCCAAATCGGTGAGGTGGCAGGTCCGTTCTTTCTCTTTGATCTCGAAGTAGACGCCCTTCTTCGGGGGGTTCTTCGGGTCCACGTCTTCGGGCTTCAGCGGCATGATGACCGGCAGGTTATCGCCTTCGGTGCCCGCGAAGGTCATTTCGCCGTTGGTCTTGAGTTGCTGGCGGGCCTTGCGTTCGAGGTCCGTGAGTTTGCGGGCGATGTCGTCAGCACGCTCGTACTGCTTCGGGTCGCTGAAGGCTGGGCCGGAGATGATGAGCGGCGTCCGGGCTTCGTCGATGAGGATGTTATCGACTTCGTCGATGAGGGCGAAGTTTAGGGGGATCCGTTGAACCTGGCGGTAGAACGGGTTGAAGCGCTCGTCGTCAAAGCGAGCAGGCTTCATGTTGTCCCGGAGGTAATCGAAGCCGAACTCCGAGGCGGTGCCGTAGGTGATGTCGCAGTCGTAGGCGAAGCGCTTGACCTGGGGTTCCTGGTCGGATTGGATGTAGGCCGCACTGACACCGAGGGCGTTGTAAATGGGGAGCATCCACTCACAGTCCCGGCGAGCGAGATAATCGTTGACGGTGATGACGTGGACGCCACGCCCAGAAAGGGCATTCAAATAGGCCGGCAACGTGGCGACGAGGGTTTTCCCTTCGCCAGTCACCATCTCAGAGATCGCCCCCGAGTGCAGGATGGCCCCACCGACGACCTGGACGTCATAGTGCCGCATGCCCTTGGTGCGCCGGGCGGCTTCCCGGCAAGCAGCAAACGCCTCGGGCATCAGGCTTTCGAGGGTTTCGCCTTGCTTCAACCGCTCGCGGTATTTTGTCGACAAGCCACTCAACTCAGCATCGCTGAGGAGTTTCATTGGCTCTTCGAGCGAGTTGACCTTATCGAGGATCGAGCCAGGAATGATGGTGTGTGTGAGCGCATTCTTGGGCCGCACGTAGCCCACGCCACGCACAGCACGATCGTTGGCAGTGCCAAAGAGCCGCGTCACGAAGCCGATGCTTCCCTCGACGAAGCCATTGAACTTATCGCCAATTTTGTCCCAGATGGAGGATTCCATGCCAGGACGTGCAACGGTCGTCGACATTCCGCAACCTCGGGGGCAGCCCCTAAAATGAGATTAATCCGAAAAGCTACTCTAAGAAACCCGCAAATGCGGGTCAATGCCGCTCTCCCAACCACTGGACAGGCGAAGCCCCAAGTCTCGCTCCCAGCTTCCACGTTGATGTCAAACGACCCATTCATCGCGGAAGAAGTGTCGGTAGCCGCCGTAACTGGAAAGTGGGGAATAATACTGACAACCTTCGAAGTAGTAGTGGGTCACTTGGCTCTGCCGGGTGCGGCCTTTATCACGATGCACACTACCGCCGTGAAGGAGATTCGCGGCCCAGATCAACACTTGGCCCTTCTTCAAGGCCGCGTAGTGAGGCTCGAGTTTCAAGTCTTGCACGACCTTTTCGATGTGGGCTTCGTAAAGCGGGTAGTGCTGCGGCCCAGGACCGGGAGCGACGTCCTCCATCATCACCATCGGCAGTTTGTGGCTCTCGGGGTAATACACCAACGGGCCGTTTTGCATGTCAATGTCTTCGAGGGCCAACCAGACACCGCACATGTACGTGGCCGGATCGCTGTGAAAATGGATCAGGTCCGAATGGACTTTCTGCTCGGTGCCAATGGGGAAGTTGAGCGTCTGAAAAGGCTTCGGCTCACGTTGGTAAAGCTGCCGCAAAACGCGCATGATGAGTGGCCAGAGGGCAATCGTGCGAATGGCCGGGCAATCCTTCCAGCCATTGAAGACCCGCGTGCCGTGGTGTTTCTCGCTGGCTTCCGGACGAGACATGACGTAGCGCACCGCCTCATCCAACAACGGCATCGGTAGACCAGGATCAAAGATGATGTAGCCCGTCCCGTGATACTGGCCGACCTGGGCATCCGTGAGAACGGGGAGGTCTTTGTTGAGGTAGGTCGCCAATTGGCGAGCGCCAGGGAATTGCTTCAAGACTCCGATCATCCGAACTCCCCTTATCACTGAGCTGTAGGAAGAAATGCTAATGCACCAGCACAACGAGGGTCAAGCCCGTTCACGATTCAGGATGGGCCGGTAACCGTTGCGTTCGCTATTTTTTCCCTAGATCACTTGCGTCACCCATGATTCGCGCGATATGATAATTCCATGTAGACGGGTTTACCGCCGGGCAAGCTATTTCCCTTTGGGATCGCTGCGATGCAGGTCTTCACACCGGAACAGATGAGGCTCCAGCCCACGCCGCACGTCCAGCGGTGTAGTATCTATTCGGATTGCGTGACCGAAGCGGACCGTTTTAAGTGGATTGAAAGCGAAAAAGCGGGCCGCGACTTGGGCGAAGCGGCGATTCAAGGTTGGGTTCATCAGCATTGGTCTGGGTATCTCCGAGCACGCTGGTTAGAGCATCTCCAGGGCAAAACCTTCTGGGTCGAACTCGATCGCGGCGATTTTGGCCTTCTTCAACTCGACTTCACCAACCATAAACAGCTTCTCGACGATATCGTCCAACTCCTCAAAGATGGCCACGAAAACCTCGACGTTCTCCTCTGGGCCATGCGATCTAAGCTGCCACTTGAACCTGTCCGGCAAATCCTCGAAGCTCTCGACATCAACAGCCGACGCTTGGCTCACAAATTCGAACACCTCTGCGCTTAAATTCCACTTCTACCACAACCGACCTCGCAATCTCCACGAACCCTGGCGAAGATAGCCCACGAAGAGACGCGACCGCGAGGGAGCGTTCTGAGACATCATGGCGCTAAGCACTCCCTAGCGGTCGTGCCTCTTCAAAACTAAGAGACGCGACCGCGAGGGAGCGTTTTAAGACATCATGGCGCAAAGCACTCCCTCGCGGTCGTGCCTCTTCAAGTGTTGAAAACATCGGAGCGAAGCAGTGGGACCAGTTCGGGCATTCCTGATGGCCATCGACCAGTATCTGGAGACCCACAGCCGGTTGCCAGCATCGCCGTTTTCGGAGAGTGGCGTCAAGCTCTTCGCGGAGTCCTTGAAGGCGAGTGGAGTGCCGGGGGCGAACGTCGAGTTCTTGCTTGGCCATGCTGCGACGAAGACGGTGCTCGAATCACGGTTACGTCGATTGTCCACGCGCACCCAATCGGGTGAAACGCTCGTCGTCGTCGTCTCGACGCATGGCCTCGCAGGCCCAGCGCTCGCCACTTGGGATACTCAACCCAACGATCTGGCGGAAACGAGCCTCGGCGTCGTGGACCTTCTGAAAGCGCTCGAAAGCACCCCAGCAGCACGGATCCTGGTGCTCTTCGATGGTCAAGGTTGGCCTGAAGCGGAACTCGCGGAGCTATTCCAAGACTCGACCAAACTTGTCGGCATCCTCGCGGCGAGCGAAGACGACGACGAGCATCGCTCGGCCCAAGCGGCAGCGCTGAAGAGCAGCCTGTTTTTGGCGTTGGCCAGTGACGCTTTCGCGGGCCGCACGACCAAAGCCCTCACTCCCGCCGGGCACCTGACCGCCCGGACGCTGTTTCACGCGATCACGGATGAACTACCACGGTTACTCCGAAAGCACTTTGATTCGAACACCCACCAGACGCCGCATCTCCTCGGCGAGCAGAACGCCGACGACGATCTCCTGGATCTTTCGCATCTGTTGGGGGGCGATGTCGGCGGCTTACTCCGTGACCCGGCTCGGCTTTTGCGGGTGTCGTTCCGGACGGAGAACCTGACGCGGGTCAAAGACCTCACCAACTTCCGCAAAGGCTTCCAACTCCCGGACTCCGCTAGCCCGAGTTCGCGGAAATTCATGGCCAAGATTGCGAGTGCGGATGTCAAAACCGACCTCGACGAGATTCATGACGCCATCCGCGAAGCCTTCGGTTACAAACGCAAAGACATCGACGTCACTTGTGGCACCGATGGTATCGGGCAAATTCGCACGCCGGATTTTGAGTACACCATCACCGCCGCGCTCGACAGCGGCGACCCCACGCGCATCAAATGGACCCGTGAACTCTCTCGCCTCGCAGACATCGGCTTTGTCCGCTCTACGGGCTTTGAAACGGTCTTCGGCAAGAGCTTTGACCAATTCCTCTTCAGCTTTTCGCAAGCCCTCGACCTCGAAAAGCTCATCGACCGCCTGGAAGATCAACCCATTCGTGGGCTCAAGCTGACCACCGCTACCGACGGGGACTCTGTCGACCTGACCCTGGCTGGCTTCACCGGCCGACTCACCGTCAACCGCTTCTCGCTGATCGTCCAAGGCCGCACCGGACCCACCACGGGCCTACTGGACCTCTTCCTCGCCTTCCTGACCCATGTCGGCCCGCTGGGCGAACCTCTGATGTTAAAATCCGCGAAGTGAATGAGTCTCGACTCGATCTCGGTGAGTTTTTCCTGTTGTGCGTGCGAGGAGGGCTTTTCTCATTTGGCTTTCATGCAACGGACCTGGCAATTCGTGAAGGCGGGATGTAACAATAGGTCGTCTGGGCAAACCCTCCGGCCTCTGGCGTCGTTCGCCTTCGTTTTCACTTCAGTGAGATTTTGCATCATGCGTGTCTCTGCATTTTGGCTACGCCTTGCCATCGTGGCGTTGGGCGTGTCGCTCGTGGCGATTCCGGCTCCGAGCCGTGAAAACCCCATCAAGCCCGAAGAGAAGGAAAAACAACTCGAAGAGATCAAGAAGAAGATCGCCGAGTTGCAGAAACAGCAGCAGGAGTTGGAAAAGAAGGAAGGCGAAAAGACTTCCCCAAGCGGCCCCAAGACACCCGAAGGCACCCTGCCTGAGTCCATTGCCAAGAACATCACCTGGCGGCAAGTCGGCCCCGCGAACATGTCTGGCCGGATTACAGCTCTTGCGGTCAACGACAAAGAACCGACCAACTACTACGTCGCCTCGGCTGGGGGCGGGTTGTTGAAGACGGTCAACAACGGCACCACGTTCGATGTCACTTTCGATAAGCAAACCAGCATTTCCATCGGCGATGTCGCCATCGCTCCTTCGAACCCGGACATCGTCTGGGTCGGCTCGGGCGAAGCGAACCCCCGGAACTCGGTACAGTACGGCGACGGCGTCTACAAATCGACCGATGCCGGGAAGACGTTCACCAAGATGGGCCTCGATAAGACCTACATGATTGGCAAAGTGCTCATCCACCCCAAGAACCCGGACATCGTCTATGTCGGCGCACTCGGTCGGCTCTACGGCCCGAACCCAGAGCGTGGCCTGTACAAGACCACCGACGGCGGCAAGACTTGGGACAAAGTGCTTTTCGTCGATGACAAAACGGGTGTGATCGATGCTCGCCTCGACCCGCAAGACCCTGAAACGCTCATCGTCGCCATGTGGGAACGCAAACGGGACGAGTTCGATGGCTTCTTCGGCGAGGCCCCAGTGCCTGATACCTACGGGCCGATCGTGACCCACGGCACCGGCGGCGGCATTTTCAAATCGACCGATGGCGGCAAGAAGTGGAAGAAGCTCAACGACGAGAAACTGGCGAACGGCTTGCCGTTCGGCAAACTCGGTCGCATCGGCCTCGATTACTCGTACAAGACCAAAGGCCTGCTCGTGGCCATCATCGACACGGACAAAGTCGGCACGGGCACGCCCTCCTTGGTGTACCTCGGCGTGATCGGCGCGGATGCCGAGAACGAAGGCGGAGCCAAGATCAACGAAGTCACCGAAGGTGGGCCATCTGCCAAAGCGGGCCTGAAGTCTGGTGACATCGTGACCAAAGCCGATGAGACCGCCATCAAGCGTTACGATGATCTGCTTGATTACGTCTACGGCAAGCAAGTCAACGACAAGATCAAACTCACCGTCAAGCGTGGCGACAAAACCGAAACACTCGAACTCACCCTCGGCAAACGCGACGCCGCGGCTCCTGCGGAAACGACCGGCACCCGCAAAGGCCCACGGACGGGTGGCGCTGGCGCAGCCCCTGCCGAAGGGACGACTCTTCCTCCGGTCATGGGCATCCAGATCGCGGGGATGGATCAAGTCGTCATCGACGTCGTTACCAAAGACAGCGGCGCAGAGAAAGCCGGGTTGAAGGCTGGCGACAAAATCCTCTTCCTCGACGGCAAGAAAATCGAGAACGGCAAAGACTTCGCTGCGATCATGCAGACCAAGAAAGCCGGTGACAAAGTCAAAGTGGTCGTGAGCCGCGATGGCTTCGAAAAGACCTTTGAAGTGACACTTGCCGCGAACCCACGTGCCACGGCTGTCGCCAACCCAGGCGCCACGGCTCCGGCCCAAACCCCAGCGAGCGGCCCGACGTTGCCTCTGCCTGGATTCACGCCAAGCATTGAAGGCGAATTGAAAGTCGCTGAGTTGCCGAAGGACGGCGTCTTGGAAAAGGCCGGTATCAAAGTCGGTGACTTGGTTGTGGCCATCAACGGCGAAGAGGTCAACAGCCTGCGTGGTCTGTTGAGCCTGCTCCGAGTCGGGCCTCGGGTGACCGAGAATGCCCGCAAAGCCGGGGACAAAGTGAAAGTCACTTTCAAGAACGCCGACGGCAAAGAGAAAGAAATCGAAGTCGCGCTCGTCGATACCGCACTTCGCGGCATGACCAGCGGCCCAGCTCGTGGCGCCACCAACACCCGGCCCTTCGGCCTCGGCTTGGGTGGTCAGCAAGCAAACGTCCAAGGCCGTCAAGGCAAAGATGGTTTCCAGACCGGCGGCATCTTTGTGTCGAAAGACAACGGCGAAACCTGGACCCGCGTCAACAGCTTGAACGCTCGCCCGATGTACTTCTCGGTGGTCCGTTTTGACCCAACCGACGACAACACCATCTACGCCCTGGCCGATGTGCCGGTGCTCTACAAGTCCACGAACGGTGGCAAACGCTTTGAAACCGTCCGCACGTCGAACGGCGTCCACGCCGATGCTCACGCCTTCTGGATTAACCCCGCGAACGCCAAGCACCTGCTCATCGGCTGCGACGGCGGCTTCTACGTCAGCTATGACAAAGGCCTGACCTGGGACCACATCAACACGCTCGCCCTCGGCCAGTTCTACCACGTCGCCACCGACAACCGCCGGCCTTACCGCATCTACGGTGGACTGCAAGACAACGGTAGCTGGGGTGGCCCAAGCAACACGCTCCGCCGCTATGGCCCCGTCAACGAAGACTGGGTTTACGTCTCCGGTGGCGATGGCTTCGTCTGCCGCGTGGACCCGAATGATCCGGACCTCGTTTACTCGGAAAGCCAGAACGGCTTCATGAGCCGCCGCAACTTCCGCACTGGCGAGTTCGCCGCCATTCGCCCACCCCGAAGTGGCAACGACGAAGCCCTGCGGTTCAACTGGAACACGCCATTCATGTTGAGCCATCACAACTCAAGCATCTTCTACTGCGGCGCACAGTTCGTCTTCCGCAGCGTGAAGAAAGGCGAGAACCTCAAACAGATTTCGCCTGACCTCACCAAGTCCAAGAAAGGGAGCCTGACGCAAGTCGCGGAGTCCCCACGGTCGCCCGATGTGCTCTGGGCGGGCACCGATGATGGCAACGTTTGGGTGACCAAAGACGGTGGCCTGAATTGGAAGAACGTCTCCGAGAACTTCAAAGCCGCAGGCCTGCCTGGGCCACGTTGGGTGAATTGCATCGAGCCATCGCGTGATCGCGAAAGCCGGGCTTACGTGGTGTTCGACGCCCACCGTTCGGACGACGACAAGCCGTATGTGTTCGTGACCACCGACTTCGGCGAAACCTGGAAATCCCTGAATGGCAACCTGCCGACCACGGGTGGCTCACGCGTGTTGCGGGAAGACATTGTCAACAACGATGTGTTGTACCTTGGCACCGAGTTTGGCGCTTTTGTCAGCCTGAACCGCGGTGAATCGTGGGCCAAGATGAACGGCAACCTGCCGACCGTTCGCGTCGATGAGTTCGCTCAGCCGACCACCGCCAACGAACTCGTCGTCGGCACCCACGGCCGCAGCATCTGGGTCACGGACCTGACCTCGATCCGCCAGATGAAGCCCGCTGTGCTCAAAGCCGACGTCACCCTCTTCGCTCCTTCGACCGCCATTCGCTGGCGCCAAGGTGTGGGTGGCGAATCGCCGTACTCGGTGACCGACCGCAAGTTCGTCGGCACAAACCCTGCTCGCGGCGCGACCTTGGAATACCTGCTCAACAAGCCCGCGAAGAGCGTCAGCTTGAAGATCATGGATGCCAATGGCCGTGTGATGCGGAACTTTGAGAAACCCAAGCTCGAAGCCGGGCTGCACAAGCTCTCGTGGGATCTCACCGCCGCCCCAACGGCAGCAGCCCGCGGCAGTGGCGGTCGCCAAGTCTCTGGCGTGGCGATGCCGGGCCTGTATAAGGTGATCCTGACCGTCGATGACAAAGAATACACCCAGCCGCTTGTGGTCGAGATCGACCCGAACGCGCCGAAGGATGTGATGGTCATCGAAGGCTGGCAAGAAGCCGAAGCCGAGTACAACCGCACCCGCCGCACCGAACTCGCCCCCGCTCGCATCGAGCCGATCAAAGACTGATTCGAATGCGGATTTCGGATTGCGGATTTCGGAATCCCTAGGATTTCGGATTGCGGATTTCGGATTGCGGAATGAAAACAACTATGGAATGCAGGCGTTTCGCTTGCATTCTTTGGTGAAATCCGATGAAACATCCCTGTTACACCGATGTTTACTTGGCGGTCCAAACTGTGCTGGAGACGAGATATCTCCAGCATGGTGAGTTGCGATCACTTCCGATTTGGGCATCTCTGCCAGACGAGTTCCAGACACTTCTGAATCGAGTCATGCCACTGAGTGAGTTGCTAGCAGCCATTAGGGCGTTACGACAGCCGCATATCCCCGAAGGAATCTCCTTCGATACTCCTGCCTACGTTCAGGTGCTTCTTGGTGTCACCTTCTTCGCCTACCAACGAAATCGCTTAGACCGCGAAGCAGTCCTCACCAAAGGGTTCTTTTACACCGACAGCTACATCTGCGGATTGGACCCGGTGCCGTTCCTCGAACTCCGCGATGATCGACCGCTCGACGATGAGCTTCAGATTCATCTACTCTTCGCTCCTTATATCCCCCATGCCGAGGCCTTCCTCAACACATGGGGTTTTGAGTAGAACCTATCAGGGATTCATTCCTTTGAGGTTCTCATGGCAAAATCAAAATCCTTGAGCCTACCACCTTTCCCGCCACTGACTTGGGATGGCTTCTATTGGCATGGCCGGTGCGTGATGCCCTGGTACCCGACAGATACGCCCATTGATTTGACGATTTACACGGCGACCTCTGACACCGGTAAGCTTCCGCTCACCAAGGCCCCACAGCCGACGGCGGAGCAAGCGAAGGCTTACGAAGAACTGCTGACGCCGAAGTCTGTCTCCGGTGCGACGATGATCGCGGCTTTGAAAGAGTCGTTTCCCGAACTCGACGAACTGGACCTGGCATCACTTTCAACGAAAGTGGAGCTTGGCCAAGTCATCCTTTTCTCAACCGTCTTCGAGGCGGTCTCTTACGTCGGCTTTACACTCGGGAGCTTGGAATACGACGGTGGCCACGGCTTCGGCTTGGTCATTCACCGCGACCGCCTCGGCCTGATCGGCTTCGCGGAAGAGGCTTGCGAAGAGGAGGCCGCGAAAGACCTCCGTCGACGCAAGCGAAAGAAGCCACAAAAGTGACGCTTACATCGATGTCGCTCGTGTTGCGGCGACGATGAGCTGGTTGATGCGGGCCGCGAAGGCGGTCGGGTCGGTGATGCGGGAACCTTCAGCGATGACGGCTTGCTCGTAGAGCAGTCGCATCCCAGCCGCGAGACGTGGGTCTTCGGGTGACTGGCTGTGGAGGTTCTTGAGAGCCTGCACCGCTTCGTTCTCGGGGTTGAGTTCGAGGATGCGTTTCGCCCCATCGTTGGCTTCACCGGCTCGCGTCAAAATGCGTTCCATGTACGCGGACATGCCGCCTTCGATCACGAGGCAGGCGGCACTTTCGGTCAGCCGGTTGGTCAGCCGGATGTCGTTGACGTCCGCGAGTTGGCCTTTCATGGCGGTCACGAGGTTCGAGAAGCTGACTTGCACTTCGGCAGGGACATCGGCGTCCGTAGGCTTGACCTGCGATTGGTCCGCGCGGACGAGCTTTTTGTCCTTGAACTCCCGCAAGTATGGCAACGTGAACTCGTCGATCGCTTCCGTGAGCAAGAGCACGTCGTAGCCCTTGGCCCGGAAGGCTTCGAGGTACGGCGAGTTCCGCAGTTGCTCCGCCGATTCGCCCGTCAGGTAGTAAATCTCCGTTTGCCCTTCGGGCATTTTCTCGACGTACTCGGAGAGCGTCGTGTACTGCCCGGCCAGGCCATTGGCGTGCTCGAAGAGCAACAGGTCCGCGATCTTGTCCTTGTTCTCAAAGTCCCGGGCGAGGCCCTCTTTGAGCACCGTGCCGAGGCCCTTGTAGAAGGTCAGGTACTTGTCGTATTCCACATTTTTCAGCCCTTCGAGGCCGGACAAAATGTTGCGGACGACGTTCTTCTTGATGATCTCCAAGTGCGGGTTCTGTTGCAGCAACTCCCGCGACACGTTTAGTGGCAAGTCCGACGAGTCGATGACCCCACGCACGAAGCGTAGATAATTCGGCAGCACCTCTTCGCACTCTTCCATGATGAGCACGCGCTGGACGTACAGCCGGAGGCCGCCTTTGCGTTCTTCGTAGTCAAACGACATCGGCTTCGAGCTTGGGATGAAGAGCAGCCCTTTGAACTCGGACTTGCCTTCGATGCCAAAGTGCAGCGTCTTGGCGGGCGCGTCGTAATCTCGGCTCACCGTCTTGTAGAACTCGGCGTACTCCTCGGCGGTCACTTCGCGTGGTGTGCGGAGCCAGATCGCTTTGCGGTTGTTGACGACGTCGGTCTTGGTTTCAGTGTTGCCATCTTTCTCTTCGGTGGTGACGAGTTCGACGGGGTGCTCGATGAAGTCCGAGAACTTGCGGATGACGGTTCGCAATCGCCATTCATTCAAGAAGTCCAGGGCGTCGTCTTTGAGGTGGAGCACAATCTCCGTGCCACGCTCGGCCTTCGGTGCCGCTTCGAGGCTGTATTCGCCTTGCCCGGCACTGGACCACTTGACGCCGAGTTCCGCGCCACCTTTGGGCCGGGTGTGGACGGTCACCGTATCCGCGACCATGAAGGCTGAGTAAAACCCGACGCCGAATTGCCCGATGAGGCCAGGAAGATCGCTGCTCTGTTTGGCTTTCACGTTTTCGAGGAAGGCTTTGGTCCCCGATTTGGCGATCGTGCCCAGGTTCTCGACGACTTCTTCGCGGGACATGCCGATGCCGTTATCCCGGAGGGTGAGCGTCTTCGCGGCTTCATCCGGGGTGATGGTGATCTTCCAATCCTTGTTCCCCTCGAGCGCCTCTTCATCGGCGCCGGAGTTGAACTTCACCTTGTTGATGGCATCCGACGCATTCGAGATCAGTTCCCGCAGGAAGATCTCCCGATCCGAATACAGCGAATGGGTGATGAGGTGCAGAAGTTGCTTCAGTTCCGCTTTAAACTCGCGCGTCTCAGCCGTCGTCGACATAGGTAGCAATTTTCAAACCGAGGAAAGTGACCAGGCACAGCCCCACGCCGTGCGAGCGTATTTTAGGCACAGGATGGGGGAAACGACCTCGTGGCTGGCGGATTTGTAGGTCGTGGTCGAGGCTTTGCGAGGCCCGACAGTGCATCGTCCGTCACCCGGCGATCGCCATTTCCCGACGTTTCGCCAGCTTCACCAGTGCCCACGCCATCGCCGCGGGCACGAGCAGTTGGAACAGGTGCGACCAGCCGAACAACACCCACCCCAGAAATCGCCAGCCGTCAGCGGTGGGTAACGGCAGCCACGCGAACTGGAAGATCATCGACGACTCGCCCGGTGTGTCGCTGTATTGGATGGTCGAGGTGAGGGTGACGGCGAGGAAAAGCACCTGACCGAGTGCCATCGCGTACCACCCCCAGTGGACAGCGGATCGAACGAACCGCCTGGTGAAAAGCCAGGTCATGATCGCAAACGGCACGAACTTCAGTGTCCAGCAGAAGGCATAAGCAGTCGACACCGTGGCCCACCGCGGGATCTCCTCGCGTTCGATGCCCAATAGCCAGCACGTACAACTGACCAGCACTTCCAACCCCACCGCTAGGGCCACCAACAGCAGCACGAACAGCGGCACCGGCAGCAAGCCGAACATCAGTAACGGGTGGCGGTGGGTCCAGGTTGCCCGGCGGTATTGGTCCGCCGCTACGGTGGCCACTTCATCGGGTTTGCCCAAACGGGCTTCCATCAGACTCTCGCTCATCTCAAGTCCCCCTTCCATGAGGTCGTCGGCGTGGTCGCTGGCTTCAGCCAGGAACCGCCGGCGGAATCGGGCGGGAACACCCCGCCGCTTCAGTTGGTCGTCCACTCGCTCAAACCACAACTGCGGGTTCATGGTCCCCTCCTTGCAGTACGGCGTTGACTGCCGCGGCCACACGCTCCCAGTGGCTCGTGGCTTCGCCCAGCCGCCGCTTGCCGGCGGCGGTGAGTCGGTACACGACCCGGCTGCGACCGTTGACGGTCTCCCGTTTTCCGAGCAGCACCCCATCGGCCTCTAACCGGTGCAGGATGGGGTAGACACACCCCTCGCCGAACGCCAGCACACCACCGGTGCTCAGCTTGATAGCTTGCACCAGTTCGTACCCGTACATGGGTTGGCGGGCGAGCAGTCTCAGGAGCAGCAACTCGGGCATGCCGTTGAGGAAGTCGTTATCTTTGCGGGTGGTTGTCATGGGGGGAGGAATACCTCACGCCGCGAGGTAATGCAAGCCCAAATACCTCGCGGCGTGAGGTATTGGGCACTTTCTGCCCAAGCCATGTTGAGTGAAGGGAATTGCATTCGGTCTGGGGACAAGTTATCATTCAAAAACTGCGGTGAGTCACAAAACAGGAGCCTGGCGATGGATCGTGACACGTTCACAGCGATGATTCAAGCGTTGCAGACACGGACGCCTTTCCGCCCCTTCACAGTGGCGTTGGTCGATGGAGATCGATACGAAGTCGATCGACCGAACGTGCTCGCGCTCGGTGACGGTGCTGCGGTGTTGCTCGCTCCTGGCAATGTGCCAGTGTTCTTCGACCATGAAGGGGTAAGCCAAGTGATCGGCGACTTGTCGGGTCGAGGAACCAGTTTCTAGCAACGCCTTACGGCGTCTCGATGGTGACGGCCATGACGATGGGCGCGGTCGCGTCGGGGCCTTTGAGGAGTTCCAGGGTCTTGATGACGTCCGGACGTTTAGGGGTGATGCTGAGGTAGCGGACTTGCTGGCCGCCTTTCATCTTGAAGGCGTACTCCGATTCGGGGACATCGACCTTGCGGATGTAGTCCGCGAAGTGGATGCCGTTCTTGAGCGGGTGGTCTTCCGTCTTGCCGTCGGCGTAGTGCAATCTCGCAATCAAGCTCACGGTGCCAGCGCGGCTCGCGGGGTGGCTCCAGCCGCCGATGCCGGAGAGCAGGTGGATGGCCTTAGCAGGGGTGTTGCAGGGCAATACGACTGTCTTCGGCATCGTCTTGGGTAAGTTCCCATTCGGGCCGTAAAGCAGGATGGCGTTCTTGTGCTTGTCGTCTTGCGGGTCGGTGAGGATGAACGGGACTCCTTTAAACTCCTTCGGTTTCCAGTCTTCAAAGACCAGCCGTTCGGCCACACCTTCGACGTCGTAGAACATGCCGCGTGTCGTCAGCACCGTGGCGAACTTGTCGAGCGGGATGGGGACGTACTTGCCCTTTTGCGTCAGGAATTCGAGGAGGTCGGTCATCTCCACGGCGGTTATCTGCTTCTCAAAACCTTCGGGCATCAAGGACTTGGTCGATTCGGTCAACTCGTCGAGGTCAGGCCGTTGTAGGGTGAAGCGTTTGTTCTCAGCATCCAGGATTTCGATGGTGGTCTTGGACTCCGCGGTGAGTAGCCCCGTCAGCACCCGGCCATCGGCGAGCTTGGCGACGTAGGAGCGGTAATTCCCTTCCACACTGCGAGATGGATCGAGGACGTGAATCAGGATCTCTTCCTTCGGGTGAACGGCAAAGCCCGTGAGGTCTGGCCCGATGACCTGGCCTTCGGCGCCATGCTTATGGCACTTGGCACAGTAGTTGGTGAACATCTTCTTGCCGTTGCTGAGGTCACCCGTCTTGGCGAGGATCGGGTGATACTCGTCAATGACCTTCTGCCGATTGGCATCGGGCAAGCCACCGCCGGCGGCGAGGAGCTTCTTGGCTCGTGCGGCGAGTTTGGTATCCGGGTGCGCGGCGAGAGCGGTCTTCTGGTCGAGTGCGAGTGAATCAAATCGCACGCTCCCGGCCTCGACGGCATCGAGGAACGCCTTGGTCGCTTCGGGCCGGGCGAGCACGATGCGGAGGGCTTTGGCGCGGGCGGAAGTCGGCAGTTGTTTCAACTTGGCGATCAACTCCGTGCCCAGGTTCGAGGCTTGCGAGGCACTCAACGCATCCAGCACGCCACCGGCAAAGTCTGGGGTCGATTGTGTATTCAGAAGTTTCAGCAGAACCAGGACACTTCCAGTGTCCGTAGGCTGCAATTCGATGGCTTGTTGGGCGGCCGTGAGGCGAGAGGCCTCGGTTTGGCTCTCGTCCGCGGCAAGTTTCACCAACCCCGCGACGATGCTCTTCATCTCAGCTTCCAGCCCCGTCACACCCCAGGCGACACCCAGTTTCAAGAGTCGACCGCGGCTCGCCACACTGGCCTTCGGCAACGCGGATTTGAACGCGGCTTGCTCGCTGACCGTGAGCTTCGGGCTATTGGCCTTGGGCCAGGCGGCGAGGATCCCCGTGATCGCAGCATCGCCTGCGGGAACCTTCGCAGCCAGTGCTGGGAGCAGCACACCGACCGTCGTGGGTGCCGTGCTAGCGTACGTGGCCGCGACTTTCTCCAGAGCCGCGAGGCTCGTCGGGGTCCAGAAGGCATTGGACTTCGTCGTAGCCGTGAGCACCGCTTCCGCGTGGGCCGCGGCGGCAATGATCGTGGCATCGGCAAGGTTCTTGTCGGTGAGTGGCTTTAGCGCCACGAGTCGCTTCAAAAGCCGTTCGCCGATTTCCGGTGACGTCGGCTTGTCGCTGAGTTCCAAGAGAGCCGAGAGTTCATCGGTCGCAGGTTTCGCCACCGCTTGGCCACCGGGCAGATGGCGGACGTGGGTTGCGGCGAACTCATTTTGCAAGAGGTTCTTCAACTCGTCGCCGAGGTTGATGCGACGCTCGACGATCAACCGGTGAGCATGAAGCCGCCAGAAGAGGTTCGAGTGTTTCAGCGCCAAGACCAGTTCGCCGGGCTTGGCCGTGGGGCCAAGTTTCGGCGTCAGCTCGGGCTTGGCGTTTTTATAAACGACGCGGTAAACCCGGCCATGCTTTTTGTCGCGCAGGTCGGTCTCGTAGGCGTTGCCTTTACCGGTCTTGAAGCCTTGCGGCGTGGGGTTGTGTTGGACGATGTAGTTGTACCAATCGAGCACCCAGACCATGCCATCCGGCCCGACCTGGGCATCAATCGGCGCGATCCACTCTTCTTGCCCCGCGACCAAGTTCCAGCCGTACCGGGCCACAAAGTCCGAGCCGACGGCTTGCAGTTGAAACGTCGCCGTGAGGTGCCCGGTGGGGTCGCTGACGAAGGCGGCACGGTTCCAGTATTCCTGGGGGTAAGTGCGGGCGGTGTAGATGGCACAGTTGGCGGCGGATGTGAAACCGTTGTGCCAGTCGACCTGGCGGACTTTGTCGCTGATGGGGTGGTAGGCGTTATCAAAGGCGATGTTCGGGAGCACGCCGGGGGTGAGGCCACGGACCTTCTCGTAGTAGCGGTTCGGGATGGCGAGATGCACGAGCGGGCAGCCGTTGGCGGTGCTACCGAACATGCGGCCTTGCTCATCGAAGGTGAAGCCCCAGGTGTTGTTATTGGTACTGCGTAAGAACTCGAGCTTCGTGACGTTCAGTTCCTTACCGGAGTTCTGAATCTGGAAGCGATAGTAACCCTGCCGGAAGTTCAACCTCTCGGCGTTGACCGTACCATTGAAGCCCGAGTAGCCCACGCTGCCATAGAACCAGTTATCGAAGCCGTAACGCAGGTTGCTCGGCCCCGCATGAGTGTCTTTGGTATCCCAGCCGGTGAAGAGCACTTGGCGGAGGTCCGCGACGCCGTCGCCGTCGGTGTCTTTGAGGAAGAGTGTGTCCGGGGCTTGGTGGACGATCAGCCCGCCGTGAGCGCACAAGAGTGCCGTGGGGATGCTGAGCTTCTCCGCAAACACAGTGAACTTATCCGCCCGGCCATCGCCGTTCGTGTCTTCGAGGATGACGATCTTATCTCGGCCTTGGCCGGGGGTTTGCATCTCATTGGGGTAATCGACCGTGACGGCTGCCCACAGCCGGCCACGTTCGTCCCAGGTCATGGCCATTGGCTTGCCGCCTTGGAAATCCGCATCGGCGGCGAAGAGTTGCATCTCAAAGTCTTGCGGCGTCGAGTAGTGCTTGATGCTCTCCTCGGGCGGCAGGGGCTTCTGCATCGTCGTCTTGGGGTCTGCCAAGGTCCCCCAGGTCTTGCTTGGCGGGTAGAAAGGGATCTTGGCCGGTTGGTATTCGAGTGTCTTGAGCTCGCCCGTAGGCTTCGTCATCTTCGGGGCATCGGTGTAGGTCGGCAGTGCCTCCAGGGTCTGCCCGCAAGCCCAGCGCGTGCCACGCTCGACGAGGGCATGGAAGCCAGGATGGCTCCAGGTTCGCTGATCATGGCCCCAGGCGGTATAGAAGACGCGGCCTTTGCCCTCCTCGCGGACCCACGTCCACGGTTCGTCCAGTTCCTTTTCGCCTCGGACTTCGAGCACTGTGCGGCCCACAGGGTTGTGCTTGTGATGCACGTAGGTTTCATCCCAGCTTTCGAAGCTCTGAAAGCCTTTGAGGATGGGGTGCTCAGCGACGGGCTTCGTGCGAAAGACTCCGGTGGTGTGCGAGCGAAACTGCCCGCCAACGAGCTTGATGTAATCCTCGTTGTTCGTGAAGCAGAAGCTCGCACAGTGAAGTGGGATGAAGCCTTTACCACTCCGCACGAACTCTTGAATCACCCGCACATGCTCCGCGGTGCCACGGTCGTGGTTGGCGAAGATCATCAAGCCATCGAAGGGCTTCAGCTTCTCAGCGGTGAGGGAATCCAGAGTGTCCGTGTAAGTCAGTTCAATGCCCCGAGCCGCGAGTACCGGCTGAAGCTGGGCGAACCGCGCCGCCGGCTGGTGATGGCCGCCATCGCCCAAGAACATGACCTTCAATGGCTCCGCCGCCCGGCTGGAACTGGCCATCGCCAAGAGTGCCAAAACAATCGCTAACCGCATGACCGTTACCAACGAGGAGAGGAATTCGCAAGCATCATAACAAATTCCCCAACAGATGCGAACACCAACAAAAGACAAAGGGCAGTTACAGCTTGCTTGGCAACTCAAGACTGACTAAAACTACACAACTTTCTTGGAGCCTTTCTATGAGTGAAGTGATTCAGAACATGTATCGCGAGTCGACAAGTTCTGTCCGAGCGAGTTTCGGAGCAGATCAAGCACGTGCTCTGGAATACTACTCAAAGTTATGCCAATTCATCCAGGGGGTGGCTTCACCTCTTGGGCACTTCGGCACACAACTCTTGGATGTCGGGTGCGGGAACGGTTGGTCGACATATGCTTTTTCGAATCTTGGTTACGATGCTACAGGCATCGACCTCAATCCGAATGCTTTCGAGGCTGTGACCAGCGAGCATTGCCGACTTGCTTATGGGAGTGCGACAAAGATTCCCTTTGATCCGGATTCGTTTGATGTCGTTGTGTGCCACCAATGTCTTGAGCATGTTCCTGATCCTTGTCTCTCGTTGCAAGAGATGGCCCGCGTTTGCCGCCCAGGTGGTTTGATTGTGATTGTCGGTCCAAATCTGGTCAGCCCAGTTACGGGGCTGATGTATGTCGCGAGGCCATCGTCATGGAAATCCCTTCATGTTTTCCGTCGAGCTGGGATGCCAAATCACCCTTATGGCAACACATTGCCTGAGGTGTTAGGGACGGCCGTCGTTCGCACTGTTCAACTGCTTGGAAAATTACTACGCCGTACGCCACATTTCAGCATGCGTGAACCCGATACAGTCCCACCTTTTCACGCAGACAACGACGCTTGTTATCTCTGCAACCCAACTGACTTAATTCACCACTTCCACTCCCAAGGCTTCTATGTTGAGTGCCGAGGTAAACCTGGACGATTACCTCTTTCCTACCTCTTCGCTGGTGGGACCTGGATAGTCGCCCGTAAACCTAAATGAATCTCATAGATGATGGCACACTATCCTGAAACCAACTCGGATGGAGCCTTCAAAATCAGTATTGATAAGCTTCGCGGCGGGCAGGTTGACGCTATATCTCAACCCCGAAAAGCCTACTGAAACAAGCGTTTTTTCGAGGTCTCAGGGGTTCCGAAATAGCCTCTACAAATCCGCACGGACCAACTCCTTACCCTTCGGGCGTTCGATGTTTCGCTGGAATCTTCTGATCCTGTGGGCTTTCGTTGCGCTCGTGATCAGCCAAGCGGAGCAGTTCAACGTCTACGGTATGATTGGCCCGAGCGAGTATCTTCTCGGTCGCAAACCGCTCTTCGAAATCTTGGCCGTGTCGTTGGCTGTCGGCTTGCTGGTCGCGGTCCCGTTGGCTTGGTTGCTCAGCAAAATCCCTTTCGTCGAGATCAGCTGGGTATTGCTGTCTATGGCCTTCACGGTGCTTGTGTTTGCGACGACCGATGGCAATTTGTATTTGCGAGACGATGGCCCCAGTGGGGAGCATCAAGTCTATTGGCGAAACGGCTACATCCCATTCTGGCTCGCGTTGATCGCGGGCGGCATCATTGGAAACATCTGTTTTCTGTGCTTGCTGGCGTCTTGGACCATGCAGAGACGATGGAAGCGACCCGATATCCTCGTCCCCGTTTAGCCAGCGGTATCAGGGTGGGTCGTGGCCACCCGCGGACCAGGGGCCACAGCGACAAACCCGCCAGATGCCTTTGGTGCCACCACGGATCGGGCCGTATTTCTTGACCGACAGAATGAAGTACTCCGAACAGCCTGGCGTGAACTTGCACATCGGCGGCAACAGCGGACGGATGCCCCACTGATAGAGCCTGACACCAAAGATGAGCACGGCGGCGAGCGTTCGAGCTAGGTAACGCATGTCGGCTCCCACCTGGCCGTGATCTGTCTCGCCAATTTGACCAGACTATGCCGATACTCTTCCAGGGTCGCCGGGGCTGAGCCTCGCGGGACCAGCACGAAATCCGCATTCGGCAACGAATGCTGTTCGAGCCGAAAGGCTTCGCGGAAGAGCCGCTTGTAGCGGTTCCGACGCACGGCATTCCCCGCCTTCTTGGAGACCGACACTCCCAGACGCGGCTGAGGTGAGACCGTCGGTCCAGCGTAGATCAACAACACCCGGTCCGCGGCGGATTTCTTCAGCCCAAAGACGGCCTGAAACTCCGCCGTCTTCGTGAGTCGTTGAGCCTTCGTGAACCGCAATGGTGATGTCACTGCAAAACCCCGGACTGTACCAACACTCGGCGAAGCTGCTCCACCTTCTCAGGAGGGAGCGGGCCGATCGGCATCCGGTTCGGGCCACAGGACAAGCCCATGAGTGCCAAAGCCTCTTTGACGGCGCCGTTGCTCGTGCCCAGTGAGAGGGCCATCCGCACGGGGGCGAGCTTCTGCTGCCAGGCGTGGGCGTCGTCAAGTTGCTTGGCCACGAAGCTCTCGTAGATGCCAACACAGATTTTCGGAATGACGTTCGAGACCGCCGGAATCGCCCCGCTCGTGCCGAACATCAGCCCAGCGAGAATCAGCGTATCTCGCCCGACTAAGACACCAAACTTCGCCGGGTCGACGAGCTTGATCGTCTCGATCAGGCTCTGCATGTCGCCGGAGGAGTCCTTGATGCCGATGATGTTCGGCACCCGGGCGAGCTTCTCGATACTTGCCGGCTCGATGCTCAAGCCGCCACAAGTACCGGGGTTGTTGTAAAGGATGACTGGTAGATTCGTGTTATCCGCAATCCGGCGGAAGTGCTCGATGATCTCCGATTGATTCGGCTTGATGAAGTACGGCGCGATGATGGACACCCCCGCGAGGCCATGCTTCTCGGCGAGCCGGGTCAGGCGAATGATTTCCCCTGTGCTCTCGGCCCCCGTCCCCGCGTACAGCGGCACCCGCCCAGCGATGTGCTCTTGGGCCGTGGCCATGACGGTTTCTTTTTCCGCTTCACTGAGAGCGTAGAACTCCCCCGTGGTGCCGAGCACGAATAGCCCATGCACTCCAGCTTCCAAGAGCCAATCGAGGTGGCTTTTGAGCCTCGTCAGATCGAGGGATTCATCGGGGTGAAACGGTGTCACCGCCGGGGGAATAATGCCACGGAGTTGCATAGATACTTCCTTCGGGCGAACGAGTCATTTCGAACAGTATACAGGACGCCCTGTGTGAAGGAGATGTTCCGGCTGGCTTCTGCTTGGCCCCAATAGAAATGTCCGCTGCCCTCGAATCAGGAAGCCCCGGCACCGCGGCCAGACAAGTCCCCGATGACTTGGCTGACACCTTCATGATCAAAGAACACGGGCACATCACCCGGTGCCACGAGAATCGCAATCCCCTCACCCAGTGCAAGAATGTTCGGGCGATCGACTTCGTAACGCTCCCCATCCACCAACGCTACCGTGAATGGCTTAAACGGCCTCCGACTTTGAAGAGCCTGGATTGTTGCAGCAAAGGTTTCTCGATCCATGTTTCACCTCGTTTGGTGCGGAAGCTCACTGACAGATTTTACCATTTGTTGGACCTGTAAGTCAAAGCCTCCGGCAATCCACCCAAGCCTGGTAAGCCAGGCCGACTTTCCGGGCGGGTGGGGTTGGTGGGTTTTGATGTTCGGAGCCTTTGGCGAACGGGGCGGCTCGGAGGTGAGAGGGTGATTCGCCGAGCGGGGTTGGGCCGAATGATGACGATGCCAGACGTTTGGCCCCGATGGGAATCAAACTCCCTGGCATGGCCCGCGACCTTGTTCGAGACTCGACACCGTGAACGACGCCACCCGTGAAACACCCGCGATCCTCGGATTTCTTTCGATCGTGACCGATGCCTCGGGAGTTTACGGCGGCTATCTCGTGACGAACGCCTGGGGACGGCCCCTCGAGTTCCGATTGAGCACCGCCGTCCAGCCCAACCGTGTGCAGCAGATTCTTTACGGCCCGACTTTGACGGAGTACCTTCATGCCGAACTGATTGGCAAAACATTGATCGAGAAATGCACCACCCAGCCGACGCTCGTCATCACCGATAGTGCCGATGCCCTCGGGGTGCGGTCGCGGGTCGGGGTGCCCGCGGTGCTGGTGCCGGCTGTTGCCGATGATCAGGTGCTGACGTTTTCAAACTCACGCAGTTCTCAAGCTCTGGGCCGACTCGCCAAACACCCCGAGGATGAAGCCACGATCCTCGCCCGGCTGGAAGCCATCGATCCGGCCGTGGACCTCACTGAGCCGTTTGGCCGCATCCGCGATGCGATGGCCGAAGCCCGCAAAATGGGAGTAACAAGCCGTGCGGCATGATGCCCTGGCAACCTTTCCTGACGCCATCCACGAACCAGACTCCTTCGAAGTCCTGGATTTACTGCCTTTTGACGGCTGGTCGCCTTCCGAGATGGCCGTCGATCTGGCGTTCACCTCGGACGCTCATTCGTTGTCGCGTTTCGATTCACCACTCGGCGTCGGGGTCAAGGAAGCCCGGCTGTTGAACCAGGCTCCGTGGGTACGGACCATCGGCTCGTTGGATTTCAAGATCGCCACGGAAGGCTGGAAGTTCCCGGCTCCGCCCCCCGAACTCGACCGCCCACCCGCCCGCAAACCGGCTTCTGAGGCGAGTGAAAAACCCGCTGGCCGCGAAGTCATCGCGACGCCGACATTACCCGATGCCGAGCGTGAAGCCGCCAAGAGAGCTCCGATCCGCACGAAGCCAACCGCGGATACCGTCCTCGTCAAAGATCGCCTGTTGTACCTCTTGCAACCGCCACTTGATGGCCTCTTTGATGGCCGGTCGTTGGAGGTGCCGTTTCAACCGTTTCCGTATCAGCTTGAAGGCATCGCCTTCCTGATGCCCCGGCACTCGGCCTTGCTCGCTGATGAAATGGGCCTCGGTAAGACGGCTCAATCGATTCTGGCTTTGCGTCTCTTGTTTCACCAAGGCATCATCCGCACGGGCTTGCTCGTGGCTCCGAAGCCGCTGATCCACAACTGGACCCGTGAGTTGAAGCTCTGGGCACCGGACCTGCCGTTCGAGGTCTTCCCGACGGACCCCGAGCTTCGCCGCACGGCATGGTATGTCTCGAATTGCCCGTTGAAACTGATCAACTACGAGAGCTTGACTCGGGACGCGGACATCGTCAACGACCCCAAGATTCAGTTCGATGTCGTGCTGCTCGACGAAGCCCAACGCATCAAGAACCGGGATTCCAAAACCGCCGAGGTGGTGAAGAGTATCCGCCGGACACGAAGCTGGGCTTTGACCGGCACCCCGGTCGAGAACTCCGCGGACGACCTCATCAACATCTTCGGCTTCGTCGACCCAGGCCGCGTGCCGCAGGATACGCCGTCGCGTCAGCTTGTGAGCCTGACCAGCGATAGCATCATGCGTCGGACCAAGGATGACGTCCAATCCGACATGCCGCCGAAGATGATCAAGGATCTCGAAGTCGAGCTGACCACTGCGCAACGCCTAGCCTACGATCGCGCCGAGAATGACGGCATCGTCCACTTGAATGAGTTGGGCGAAACCATCACCGTGCAGCACGTCTTTCAGTTGGTCATGCGGTTGAAACAGATCTGCAACTTTGACCCACTCACCGGCGAAAGCGCCAAGATGGAGCAACTGCTCGCGGATATGGAAGAGGTCGCCGCGAACGGTCGCAAGGCGATCATCTTTAGCCAGTGGGTCGAGCCACTGGAAGTCATTGCCAAGGCCCTCGCCAAGTACAACCCGCTCTGCTATCACGGCCGTATCCCTCAAAAGGACCGCACGCCGATCCTCGACCGCTTCAAAGCCGACCCGACCACGAACGTCATCTTGATGACTTACGGCACCGGCAGCGTTGGCTTGAATTTGCAGTTCACGAACTACGTTTTCCTCTTTGATCGCTGGTGGAACCCCGCGATCGAAGACCAAGCCATCAACCGCGCTCACCGCATCGGGCAAAAGCACCCCGTGACCGTGACCCGCTTCCTCTGCGGCGACACGATCGAGCAGCGTATTGGCCGGGTGCTGGAAGCGAAGCGCAAAGTCTTCAACGACCTCATCGCCCAGGCCGACAAGCCCACATCGATGCTCACCGAAGAAGAAATCTTCGGCCTCTTCGACATCCAAGCTCGCCCCAAACGCGCAGGGTAGCACATCAAGCCCCGGACCCCAGCCACAGACCCGATATCATGACCCACAGGGGTGGCGATGCGGTGGGCTGTCTTGGTGGTCGGGTTGTTGGGGTTGGCGCTCTTGGGCGTGGGAGTCTCCACGTCGTCGGCGGTGGGGATGCAAGAAACGTGGGCCGTGATCACGAGGCAATCGCAGGATCGCACATCACAAGTCATCGTTAGAGAACTTCGGCTACCACGAGTGCTGTTGGCGTGTCTCATGGGGGCGGCACTCGGAGCCTCGGGAGCCGTGTTCCAAGCGATTTTTCGCAACCCGCTTGCCGATCCTTTTGCCGTCGGGGCCTCCAGTGGGGCCGCTGCTGGAGCCGCGACCGCGATTGTCCTGGGCCTCGGGGCGGTGTCGATGGGGGCGTTCGTGGGGGCGCTCTTGGCCGTGCTGGTTGTGTACAGCCTGGCGGTTGTGGGGCGGTTGCCGATGGTCTCGGTTCTGCTCGCGGGGTTAGCGATCTCGACGATGCTCGGTGGTTTGGTCTGGTTGATGATGTCCCTCCGTGGGGAGCAATTGCCGCAGATCGTTGGCTGGCTCATGGGTAGCTTGAGTGGCCGGGGTTGGGCCCAACTCCAATCGGCGGGGCCGATCGTGGTGGTCAGTGTCATGGTGTTGTCACTGATGTCGAGATCGTTGGATGCGCTCGCGCTCGGTGAAGAAGCAGCTCAATCGCTGGGGGTGAACACCCGGCTGACGCTGTTCCTGGCCTTGGGTTTTAGCACATTGATGACCGCGGCCGCGGTCTCGGTGGGTGGGATTGTGGGCTTCGTCGGCCTAGCAGCACCGCACCTTGCCCGTCGGCTCATGGGTGCGGCTCACCGGCGGTTGATCCCAGCCAGTGCGATCTGTGGTGCGGGGTTGATGATCCTGGCGGACTTGGCCGCTCGCACCGTGGTGCCGTCCCGTGAGTTGCCGCTCGGGGCCATGACCTCTGTTCTTGGTGGCCCGCTCTTTCTCTGGGTCTTGTATCGCCAAGTCCGCTGGCCGGGAGGCTTGCAATGATCCAAGCCCGTGGCTTAAACGCTCAGTTCCCAGGCCGCGAAGTGCTCACCGGCCTCGACCTCGACATCCCAAGTGGCCATGTCACCGCCATCCTCGGGCCGAACGGCGCTGGCAAATCGACCTTGCTCCGCTGCCTCGCGGGATTGCATCCGCTGGCTGCCGGAGAAGTGTTGTGCGAAGGCGCGAATCTCTTGAACCTCAGTCGTCGAGAGCGGGCGAAGCGAGTGTCGTATTTGGCCCAAGTCGCGGTCCCCGATTGGCCGTTTACGGTGCGCGAGTATGTCGAGTTGGGCCGCATTCCACACCTGCGGTGGTGGCAATCACTCGCCCCTTACGACCTGGCTCCTGTGCTCAACTCGTTGGGCTTGAATGGCTTCGAGTCACGTCTCGTGCAACAGCTCTCGGGCGGCGAGTGGCAACGGGTACGGTTGGCGCAAGCGATGGTCCAGGAACCGCGGGTGCTCTTACTCGACGAACCAACGACGCACCTCGACCCGCGGTATCAAATCGAGTTACTGGAATACCTGCGCCACCTAGCCCACGAGCGCCATCTGGCCATCGCCGTGACACTTCACGACTTGAACCTTGTCGGTCCGTGGGCCGATCGTGCGGTGCTCATGAGCGCCGGTCGCATCCTGGCTGTGGGCGAGGTGGCCGATGTGCTCACGACTCCCATGCTGGAACAGGCCTATGGCCTCCGGCTGCCGGTCGCTCCGCATCCGATCACAGCGACAACATCCGTGGCACTGATGCGCTCGTGAAGTCACAGCCAGCCCATGCGTTCGGCGGTGCGAGTGAACTCGGCGGTGCGAAGCGGTTGGCCGTTGGCAAGCGTATGGCCCGGGAAGTGGTCGCCGAAGGCATTGGCTTCCAGGATGGCGTGGCCACGGTAGTTGGCTTCGAAGATCAGATCGACTCCACACACACAAGAATCAAAGGCTTCGGCCGCGTTCGCCGCATCATCAAGGCCATCGAGCCAGGCCCGTTTCGGGATTTGTGCTTTGCTCGCGGCCTCGTCGCCGCGCTGCCCGCCGAGGTGCAGGTTCGTCATTGGTAGATGGCTCTTGCGAAAGATCGTGGCGACGGGCTGGCCGTAGTAACAGACCACGCGGACATCAAACTTCAAACCATCGAGCCGGGCCGCGGGGATGCCGTCTTGCACGATCGCCCCTTGGCTCAGGATCCAATCGGCAGCGCGGAAGTCGTCGTGTCTGATCCCTTCTCGTGGTGCCCGGCTATTGAAGTAGTTTCCCCCCGAGATGTGGACCGTGCACGCATTCACCCCGCGGCCAATGAGATGCACAATGCCCACCGCCGACGAGCCGTGGTTGAGCTTGATGAAGGTCTCTTGACCCCAGATTCTGTTCGAGACGATCTCGGCGGTCGTGCTAGGAATCTCCTCCAGATGGCTTGGTACCGTGATCCCTCGACTTCGAAGCAAGTTCGAGGTCGCCGTTTTGTCGAACATCGTGCGGATGGCATCGGGGCTGGCCGAGAGCCTCAGGTGAGGTCGCAACGGCAGTGACGACTTCAACCGTTCGAGCACCACTTCCCATCCCGCGGCATGAAGCCGCGGCTCCACGAGTAAGCCCTTGGGCCAAGGCAACTCCGGGCCATCGTAGGTGACACCGAGCCGGTCGCAGCCGAGGCTCACGAGTTGCCGGTAAACCTCATCTGACTTCCCCGGCGACTCGATCTTCACGAAAGCTGGTTCATCGAACTCCGGCAGTTCCACGAAATACGCCCCAGCCGCGAGGAACTTCGCCCACGGCACGACGACAATCTCTGGCTTTGCCCCCCGCGCCGCCCAGAACGCCCGCAGCTCCGCGACATAACCATCCCCCCGCGGCGTCCCCGGATTCGCCAGCACGATGTAACGCATTACTCGTAGTCCCCTTGATAGAGGAACTCGACGTAGTCCGATGTGAACGGAGGGACGTCGTTATGCTGTCCTTCGACTTTGGCCTGTGGCAGCACTTTTTTGATCGCTTCAGAGCCGATCCCTTGAATGGCGTTATCGTTCAGATTGAGGGATTCCAGGTTCTTCAAGTCCGGACTGTTTGACAGCAACAAAGCCCCGGCTTCGGTGATACAGCCGTGTTCGAGGTCGAGATGTTTGAGGCGTTTGAGGATGCCTGAATTCACGATGACTCCAGCACCTTCATCGCCGAAATCCGCGATTCGCAGTCTCAGGAATGTGAGGTCAGGCCAATTCGCTGCACAGACGGCCTGGAGGTGTTTGAGTCGGATGTAGGCTCGTTCGCCAGGCTGGCCATCATCGACCTCGTCTCCTCGGTCGCCATACTCCAAGGCATGGGGCCAGCAGATCAAATGTGTCAGCTTGGTGATGTTTTTGTTGGCGGCCAAGATGTCAAGCGGATAACGAACGCTGTGATCAACTTGTAAGAATCGCAAGTTGGGCATTGGCAAGGCGAAGAGGGTGCGTGTATCGACGTTGTGAGCTAGTAGAACCAACTCCTCGATCTTTGGCATCTGCTGGACGAGCTGGTCAGCCAGTTCTCCATAAGTGTGACATCTCCCTCCGTCAGAGTATGGCTCTGAGCCACTTACTGAGGAGTAGGGATATCCCAAGTGAAACTTCCGTAGATTGGCGAGGTATGGAAAGAGCGTGAGTGCGTGATACCCTCGGAGAGATTCATAGGCACTCTCAGGGACATCCGGACCAGGCTCAAAGCTTTCGTCGTATTCCTGGCCATGGATATGGAGTGCTTGCAAGAAGCGAAGGTTAGGGTTCTTGACACAAGCCCGCGAGATGTTGACGGAAATCCTCTCAATCGTCAGTTCGGTGATCCACCCACGAGTGAACACATACTTCAGTTGAGCGTCACCTCGCCAGGATTGCTCCGGCTTGACGTAATCCAACGTGTATGGCACCAAGTTCCCGAGCCATTCGCGTTCATGGGCTGCGAGCAGCTCCTTCTCGCGAGCTTTCAGGGCTTCGCGTTCTGGTTTGGGAATGTTTTCGTCTTCGAGGGCGAGTTGCACCATCATGAACTCACCGCGGGGTTCGCCCTTCTCGGTGAGGTAGTCCGCGTAGGCACTCCAGGCCGTGCGGTCCTCGGGGTGCAGCATCAGCGTCTTTTCGAAGGCATCTTGTTCGCTGGTGCGGATGGGGTTGGTTGTGTCCATGAGGTATCCCAGTGTGAAGACTCAGAACCGAGTATTTCTCCCAATCCCCTTGATAGAGGAACTCAGGGCATTCGTCGTAAGGTAAAAAGTGAAAGTCATGAGTCAGGTTTCGCATGACTGATCTCAAGCTTTGAAGAGGCACGACCGCGAGGGAGTGCTTTGACTGGAACTCCCCAACGCTTCCTGTCGCTCTTGTCTCACTGGATTCGATCCAGGTGTCGATCAATTCTGCCCATCAGCGAGGCGAGCGAAGACGGCGGGCCATTGGCCGAAATCGGTTTGGCGGTGCAGCGTCGCAGTCGGGTACCAGGGGGAATCGGTGCGGGTTTGGAGCCAGCGCCAGTCGGAGTTCAGCGGCAATAGGATGCTCACCGGGCGAGCCAATGCACCGCTCAGGTGGGCGAGGGCCGAGTCAATGGTGATGATGCGGTCGAGGTTCATGAGCAGACCGGCGGTGTCGGCGAAGCTATCGCCGATTTCGCGGCCGAGGTCCAGGATCGGGAACGACGCGGTTTCGAGTTGATCAGCGCCGTGGCCTTTCTGCAAACTGACGAGCGTACCGAGTCTTTGTAATGGCGCGAACTGAGCCAGTTTGACACTTCGCCAACGGTCGCCGATGTGCTGCGGGTTGCCTTGCCAAGCGATGCCGATCAACGGGCGTGGCAGGTCCGCGACTCGGGCCTGCCAGCGTGAGATGGCTTCGGCAGGCGCCGTGAAGTGTGGGGCGGTCGAGGGGATGGTGTTGAGGCGCAGCTTCAACAGGAGTGGCAAGCTCATGAGCGGGGCGTGGAAGTCGTGAGTCGGTACGGCTTCGCCTGATAAGTAGACGCTATCAATGCTCGGCATCGTGCGGATGAGGTCCGCGAGGATTGGCATGGTGACGATCCAGACCTTGGCACCCAAGGCTTTCAACTGCGGCACGAGCTTCAAGAATTGGATCGTGTCGCCGTGGCCCTGCTCAGTGTGGAGCAGGATGGTCTTGCCGACGAGGGGTTCGCCACGCCAGGGCTTGGTGGGAAGATTCCGGGTTTGGCCTTTCATTTGATCCGTACGCCAACGCCATTCGTACTCGACCCAGCCACGCTCAAAGTCTCCGATCGAGAGGTAGGCAATCGCGCGGTTGAAGCGAACCTCCGCCGCATCCTGTTTCCGTCGCAAGGCTTCGTCGTACCAAGTCAGTGCTTCGGGTACGCGGCCCAGCATCGCTAAGCAGAGAGCATAATTCCCGAACGATTCATGCGAGTGTGGCTCCAAGCGTATCGCCTGCTGCAGGGCGTTCATGGCTTCGGGTAAGCGGCCCAGGTCGCGGTAGGCGTTCCCCAGGTTGGCCCAACCGCCGCCGTTCTGCGGTTCGAGCCGGACCGCTTTCTCGCCGGCTTCGGCGGCCTCGACCCAGCGGTTGCATTTGCCGAAGGCCGCAGCGAGGTTCGCGTAACCCATGCCGCTCTCAGGTTCGAGTGCGATCTGTTTCTCAAAGCAGTCGATCGCCGAGACCGCGTCACCTTTCATGCCACGAAGTACCCCAAGGCGATTCCACACATTCGCCGATTGGTGCCCGTCGCGGATCAAAGTTTGCATCAGGTTTTCGGCGTCTTCGAACCGCTTCATCTCACACAAGATCACGGCCTGTTGCAACCGGTGATCAACATAGTGCGGTTCGAGTGCGATCAAGCCTTCGCTGGCCGCGAGGGCTTCGGGCCACTTCTTCCGATCCATGCAGGCTTGCAGCAAATTCCGCCAAGGTGAGGAATTGGTCGGTTCTATCTGCGTCGCTAAACGGAAGGTGACTTCGGCTTCGGCAAAGCGCTGGTCTTGAGCGTAGACGACACCGAGGTGATCGACCCACGAGCCGATGTGCGGGCAAGCTCGAATCGCGGCTAAGAGGTGTTGTTCTGCCTCCCGCCGCCGACCGGCTTGCAGGTGCGTGATGGCTTGGGAATGTAAGGCGAAGCCTTGCTCGGGTGTCGCCGGGTTGGGCAACGTCACCAGGCGACGGAGCAACTCCCCGGCCACATCACCCCGCCCCGCAGCGAGCGCTGACTGAGCCAGGGCCACGTACAACTCTGGATCGGACATCGCCATATCACACGACTCTCTACAGGCATTTGGCAGGTGAAGACAGACCTCCAATGACTTGGTATTGGCGATTTTGAACCCTTCTCCCCTTGCGGGAGAAGGTGGATGTGTTCACCCCGCTTCGGGGTGAACACAGACGGATGAGGGGTCAGCGCGGGTTGTGTCAATGCGCCTTTTCCCTTGCAGCGTGTTACCCCTCATCCGTCCGATCCGGCTCTAACGAGCAGGATCGGCCACCTTCTCCCGCAATGGGAGAAGGAGAAAATGCAGCAGCAAATCCAAATCAAAGAATGGGTCAATGTCGCCTACAGGCGATTCTTAGGGATATGCAGCCTTGGCATCGGTGCCAACTCGTGGGCTTCTTCAGCGACCGGTAACAAGAACTCCACACGGATGATCTCCCCCGGTGGTAGCGAGGAATTCCGAGCGAGCGGTGGCTCCGCCGTCGTCGGCCATTGAGCGCCCACCCACGCTGAGCATAACCCAGCACACGCCAACACCAGCGTCATCCGTAAGCCCATGATCCCGCCCTCCTTGGCGAGGTGAGATTACCCCCAGAATGTGCTGACTGTAAAGGGGACTTGGGAATCGTCAGGAAATGCTCTTCGGAAAGCCGTCGTGATCGAGCCGCGACTCGTCGAGCTGTTGGGCGATCCACGCCCACTCAATCTCGTTCAGTGGGGAAAACGTCGGGTCTGCCATGCACCGTCCGCCGCCGAACGACCCAACTCATCGGCAGCAGGCTACTGGTTCCGTGAATCAAGAAAACCCGACGTGCCTTGGCTACCCGAGCGACGCCCCGCGTCGCTGCAGGACGGCCTCAACCCGCTCACGCGCGGCATGCCAATCGAACTGCTCCGTGCCCCAATTTGGCAGGAACGGCCGCCCGGTAATGGCCCACCCCAACTCTCCGAGCAGTTCGCCCAGTGCGTTGTAACTCGTCGCCGACGGCTCCCACTGAAGCGATTCGGCCAGTTCGCGGGGGACGAGCTGTGGTACGACGAAGTGTAGCTCGTCGTAGTGGTAGAACAGGGAGTTGCCGCGGTCGTTGAGGTCGTCGTCGAACATCGCGACCCACTCGGCGAACCGCTCCTCGGGCCACGCGAGCCAGTCGCGGAGCAACACCCGCCACACGGCGACGTACCGCGTGCGGTTTCCTGCGAGCTGGCCCACCGCACGCCCTCCGTCGCCGAACGCCCAAGCTCAGTAGCCCGCGTGAAACGGCTTCACGCAAAAAGGCGTAACTGAGGTCCACTGCAGCGATGTTTTCCCACATCACCCCATCGGCGTGCCTTTGCTACTCTAACGACTCTGACCACTCGACGCTCACAACAGGGATGACATCCATGCCGTCGCGGGCCAGCTCGACCAGCCGGGCCGGCACCCAACAGTAGATCGCGCCCCACAGCCGGTCCGTCGGGCGGTGCCAGAACCATGTGTCCCACCCCGGCAGGTCGTCGAGGTCGTAGTAGCCGTTCGAGGGGCCGGTGGCCGCCCCGCACGAGTCGGTGTCGATTGTCGTGAACAGCACCCGCCCGCCGGCCAAGTCCGGGCCGACCGGAACCACCGGGACGCCGAGGCGGGCCAACTCCCGCCGCCGGGCCTGGGCCACATGCTCAACCGCGGCCTGCGGCTCGCCGACCCGATCCAGCAGCCACGACAACCGCTGTCGCGGGGGTAGGGCCATGAATGGAGGGCAAAAAACCGGGTTGCGGGTCGAGGTGTCCGCGTCGTCGGCGCGGGCGTGCAGGTTGCACCACGCCACCGTCTCAGCCAGCCGCAGCGCGACTTCCTCGTTCATGCGCCCTCCGCCACCGAGCGATCAAGCTCAATGACCCATGTGAAACGACTTCATTGGGGTTCATTCTATCTGCAACGGAACGAAGAATTGGGCTACGCGGTTGTTACGAAGCGGCAACCATCAAACTTCGACAGTTGTGACACTGCCATGTCACTCGCAGAGCCCAAGGTCCAGGCTGTGTGGAGTGAAATCGCAGACACGCGACCACAAGAGTCGTCTTCCACGAGCCGCCATCAGAGTCGTGCCACCGCTCCTCGATGTAAAGCTTCGGAGAGGCTCTTTGAACCCAAGATCCCCGACAAACCCAGAAGCCCAGCACTTGGTGCTGGGCTTCGTTGTTGTTACGCTTTCGAGATCATGTACTTCAGCAGGTCGACGCAGCGGTTCGAGTAGCCCCACTCGTTGTCGTACCAGCTCACGAGCTTGAAGAAGGTCTTGCTGATTTCAGGGTTCTTCAGGGTCGCGTCGGCGTCGAAGATGCTTGAGGCGGGGTCGTGGATGAAGTCGCTGCTGACGACTTCGTCACCGGTGTAGACCAAGACACCCTTGAGGTAGGTCTCGCTGGCCTTCTTCATGGCTGCGCAGATCTCCTTGAGCGTGGTTTCTTTCTTAGTGCGGACGTTGAGATCCACGACGCTCACGGTTGGCGTCGGCACGCGGAAGGACATGCCGGTCAGCTTGCCCGCGACTTCGGGGCAAACGAGGCCCACGGCCTTGGCAGCACCGGTGCCGCTTGGGATGATGTTGACGGCAGCCGCACGGCCACCTTTCCAGTCCTTCTTCGAAGGGCCGTCGTTGGTCTTTTGGGTCGCGGTGTAGCTGTGAACGGTGGTCATCAGCCCTTCTTCGACGCCGAAGCCTTCCTTCAGGAGCACATGCACGAGCGGTGCCAGGCAGTTCGTTGTGCAGCTCGCGTTGCTGACGATGTTGTGCTTGGCCGCATCGTACTTGTCGTGGTTCACACCCATGACGACCGTGATGTCTTCACCCTTCGCCGGAGCGGAGATGATGACCTTCTTGCAACCGGCGGTGATGTGGCCCTTGGCCTTGTCCGCTTCGGTGTAGAGGCCGGTCGATTCGATCACGTACTCGACGCCGAGCTTCGCCCAAGGCAGAGCTTGTGGGCCTTCTTTGACGGCCAAGCACTGAATCTTGTGGCCATTGACGACGAGGACATCGTCCTCGGCGACGGATGGCGACGACTTTTCGCTATAGACTTCGCCCTTGAACTTGCCTTGGGTCGAATCGTATTTCAAGAGGTAAGCGAGGTTATCCGCTGGGACGAGGTCGTTGACGGCGACGACATCCAGCTCCTTGCCCAGGTGACCTTGTTCCACGAGGGCACGGAACACGAGGCGCCCAATCCGACCGAAACCATTGATCCCAACTTTCACCGCTGCCATTGCCTGTCTTCTCCGAAGAATAGTAATTCCGCCGTTTCGCTGATTAAGCTATCGCGCCCGCCCCATTTTCCAAGACAGGGAGTCAACACGTGAGCCGAGGAGACGCAGCATCACTCAGGCGAGCGAAAACCAAGGCGTGAAGGATAAGAGGAATTGCTAGCGATAGCCCGAGTACCCGACCATCAAGAAGCTGCCGTCGCGTTGGGTGAGTCGCCAGCCTTTCTCGGTCATCTCAACCGAGCGGGGTTTGTAGGTTGAGGCGAGGTTGGCCGCGCTACGGACTCTCTCGTCGGGCCAGAGTTGGCCGATGTTGGAGGGCTTCTCTTGAGGTGTCAGTAAGCGTGTTAAATCTGGTGACGGTGGGGGTCGATGGGGTAAGACGGTGCCCAGGCGATCGACGGACCAAAGGTCGGCATCCCCGATCACGACAATCGCCAGCACAGGCGTGCGGTATTTCAATTCCACATGAATCGAGCGATCGGGTTTGACCTCGACTGCTCCGACACTCTCCACCCAAGGATGAGCGGCGAAGTGCGTTTGCAAATGTTTCGGCAGTTCCGCGTCCACGGCAGAGAGCCGTTCGGGGGCCTTGCTCAGATGACGAACCTCCGTCAGGAAGATTTGCCGATCGAGGCCTTGAGGTGGTTCACATTGAATGTCCGCAAATGGCACGAGATAGCGATCTTGCTCAGCGACATTTTTGCCAGCGAAGTTCCCGAGCCGCACGACCAGGGCGAGTGCTCCGAGGATGATACCAAAGGCGAGGAAGCCTTTCAAAATCGTGCCAAGAAAGGGCCGACTGGCCGCGGGCTTTTCGGGCGGCAACTCGATCTCATCCACCTTGGCTTTTTTGCTTCCTGCCTTGCCCATCGCATCCCTTACCAGACGTGAAGTTCTTGTTGCAACTCGATCCCAGCGGATTGTTTTACCCGAATCTTGACCATCTCCATGACACCGAGCACGTCCTTCGCCGTGGTGCCAGGGTGAGCGATGACGTAGTTCCCGTTGCGGTCACTGACCTCGGCATTGCCGACCTTCGCCTTGGCCAAGCCCGCGCGCTCGATGAGCACCGAAGCACTGGCCCCCGCGGGGTTCCGGAACATCCGTACCGCCGATTGAAAGCTCAACGGCTCAGCGCCTTTTCGCAGAATCCAGGTCCGACGCATACGTTTCAGAATCGCATCGGGGGCTTCTTTGTCGAGTTCGAATTCCACCCAGAGAATCACCGGTTCATCCAAATCACTGGAGTGGTCGCCAAAGGTGAGTTCATCGCGGGAGCGGATATGCTCGGTGCCATGTTCGGTGAGCACAGCCACACGACGGACCGCCGAGCCAATCTCGCCCGAGCGATCGCCGACGTTGCAGCGCACACTGCCGCCAACACTGCCACGAATACCGATCAAGGTTTCGAGGCCACTTAACCCTGCGGATACTGACTTCGAGATGAGGTCAAAAAGCGGCGCCCCACCAGCGGCTCGCACCGTCCGGCCGTTGATCTCGATGGCTTCAAACGCTGTTCCCGAAAGCCGCATCACTGCCCCAGTCACCGGTTCATCGCGCACAAGCAGATTGAACCCGCCACCGAGCATTCGCAGTGCGATCTTGTGCTGATGGCAATACGCGAGCACCGCCCGCAATTCCTCCACCGACCGTGGCTGAATGAAGCACTCCGCTGGCCCACCGATCCGCAAGTGCGTATACGGAGCCAAGGCTTCGTTCTTCTTCGTGATTTCAGGAAACGCATCCGCCAGCTTCATCACCCACCTCCTCGACAGCTTCTATTGTACACGGCAGAGCGGAAGACGTCAGGCAGTTCAAGTTTGACGAAGACCATCACTTGCGGCGTGGCTTGCGTGGACCGTCATCGTTGGCTTCACGCCAGAGTCGGAAACCGAAGAAGCTGATCAATCCTAAGGATGCCCCGAACAAGGCCAAACCGCCCCAGCGAACTTGACCGGCCAAACGTGAGCTGCTGTCGGCGCCACTGATGTACCGGACGGGAACCTTGCCATTCTTCGGCATCGGCCAATCCAGCGATACGTTTTCCGTGCCAGTGCGTCGGGTACCGTCTGGCTCGTTGAATGCATAGTCGATGACCAGCTGCTTTCGACCACCAGTTCCGAACTTCCCACGTCGTGTGACTTCGTAAGCATTGGTCACATCGGCTTGAGCGTCCTTGCCGAAGAGAAGATAGCTCATCTCCGTCCAACTGATGCATCCGGAAAAGAGGAAGACGACCACCGAAATCAGAAGCCATTTCGCTTTTGCCACTTCACTATCTGCATCCATCGTTGCACAAGCCTCCACAACCTGACGACGCGCTGAAACAATAGTCAGCGTTGAGCCATCAGTTTACGGCGCCAGAAACAAAAAAGCTCATCAGCAGGTCGCTGATGAGCTTGGTTTGTTGAGACAAAGAGGCTCGTTTACTCGTCGGTGAGGCTTGGGTAGTTTCGCATCACGAGGTGGCTGTTGATCTTCTGGACGAGGTCCAGGGCCACGCTGATGACGATCAAGAGACCCGTGCCACCGTAGAACGCAGCGATCTGTTGGTTGACGCCGAGTTTCGAGGAGATGATCGTCGGGATGATGGCGATCACAGCGAGGAACGCAGCGCCGACGTAGGTGATCCGCATCAGCACTCGTTCGAGGTAGTCGGCCGTGATCTTGCCAGGGCGGTAACCGGGGATGAACGAGCCTTGGTCTTTAAGGTTATCCGCGACTTCTTTCGGGTTGAAGGTGATGGCCACCCAGAAGTAACAGAAGATGTAGATCAGGATGATGTAGAGGACGTTGTAAGTCCAGCCGTCGCCACGGGAGAAGATCATTTCGAGGGTGGAAGCCCAGGAGAGGTCTTGAGCGTAGGCCGCGATCGACTTGAACACGAGGCTCGGGATCAGGAGCATGGTGCTCGCGAAGATCACGGGCATCACACCCGAGGTGTTCAGCTTCATCGGCAGGAAGGCTTTTGAGCCACCGACCGACCGGCGACCGCGCACATGCTTCGCCGATTGCGTTGGGATTTGTCGCTTGGCTTTGGTCATGGCGATCACGCCGACCACGACACCGACGAAGAGGAACATCAGAAGTAAGAAGCTTTCGAGCGAGATATCCCCGCTGCCGTCGCCGCCGAGGGTCATGAGCGAAGGGCTCAAAGTCGTGGTGCCAGGGACAAAGAGCAAGCTCGCGGTCGCTTGAGGCAGCCGAGCGACGATGCCCGCCATGATGATCAGCGAGATGCCGTTACCGATACCGTATTCGTCGATTTGCTCGCCAATCCACATCAGGAACAAGCAACCGGTGGTCATGATGACTACCGATGACAGGCCGTAGAAGAAGAGGTTCCCCCCTTCAGCGTAGCCCGCTTGGGCGATGCCCATCCCCCCCGAGGACTCGGGGCGAATCAGAGATTGCACGAACATGATCGATTGGATCAAGCAGATCGGCACGGTGAGATAGCGAGTGTATTCGTTGATCTTCTTCTGACCGGCAGCCCCTTCTTTGCGGAGCTTTTCGAGCGAAGGCACCACACCGGAGGAGAGCAGTTGAATGATGATCGAAGCCGAGATGTACGGCATGATCCCGAGGGCAAAGATGCAGCCGGTGCTGAGGTCACCGCCCGAGAACATCGAGACGAAGCCCAGGATTTGCCCAAACGCACCCGAGGAGGCGTTGGACATCTGCTCGGCCATCTTGACCTGGTCGATCATCGGCAGCGGAACGTAGTAACCGATGCGGTAGACGACGAGGAAGAGCAGTGTGATGAAGATCTTCCGGCGCAGCTCGGGGATCTTGAAAATCGTAGCAATCATCGAGATCATGTCCGACCCCGTCATGGATGAAGGAAGCGAAAAAGCGGAGAACCATTTCACCACGGGCGAGTGGGCTGATGGTTCTCCGCTTGGGTTAATGTCCTGTGCCAGGCAAGTCCGTCGACCTCACGAGTTACTTCGCGGCGGTCGGCTTCGGGCCTTTGGCGGCGAGGGCTTTGGCCCGCGTGCCCATCTTATTGCGAACCGGCTTCTTAGGCTTCGGAATCACGGTCGTGGTGCCACCTTTGGCTTCGATCTTGGTCTTCGCGGACGCTGTGAAGTGGTCCGCGGTGATCGTGAGCTTCTTGGTCAGTTCACCTTCGCCAAGGATCCGGACGCCGTCGTAGGTGCCCACGACGAGCCGCTTCTCTTGGAGCGTTTCCATGTTCACGGTGGCGCCGTTGTCGAAGACTTCGAGGTCGCCAATGTTGACGATCGCGTAGTCCTTCTTGAACGTGCCGTTCGTGAAGCCGCGCTTCGGGAAGCGACGGTGGATCGGCGTCTGGCCGCCGGTGAAGAGTGCGCCTGGGAGGTTAGCCCCGGCGCTCGAGTATTGGCCTTTGTGCCCGCGGCTGGCTGTTTTGCCGTGCCCGGAGCCAATACCACGCCCGACGCGCTTTTTGAGTTTGCGCTTCTGGACGCCTGTAGAAACTGAAGAAAGATCCATTAGACAGCCACCCCCCGGAGACGGGCGACTTCTTCGCGGGTCCGCAGTTGTTGCAGGCCGTTGATTGTCGCTTTGACGAGGTTAATTGGGTTGGTGCTGCCGTGCGTTTTGGAGAGGATGTTTTGGATCCCCGCCGCTTGCAGCACTTCGCGGACCCCAGGACCGGCTTTCACACCCGTACCAGGACCAGCGGGAACAAGAATCACTTTGCTCGCCCCGAAGCGGCCAATCACGCGGTGCGGGATGGTCGTGCCACGGAGTTGGAGCTTGCCAGTGCGGCGAGCTTGGGCTTCGCCTTCTTTGATGGCCTTTTCGACGGCTGGTGGAACTTCGTTCGCTTTGCCGTAGCCAAACGAAACGCGGCCTTGCTTGTCACCCACAACGACGAGAGCGTTGAAGCTGAAGCGACGGCCACCCTTCACCACGCACGCGCTGCGGCTGATCCGCACCACATAGTCGACCATGGCCTGTTCACGGGAGTCTCGTTCACCGCGGTCGGCTCGTTCTCTTGCCATATTCGGATATCCTTTGCGCCGAGTTCGGCGGCATCGTTAGAGATCACGGGACAACAACCCAGCGATTCCTCGCTAGGCCGCACGCGGGGTTACGATTTCGTTTTGATCTTCTTGGCAGCCTTAGGAGCCGCGGGGTCACGCTTCGGCTTCACGACATCTTCCTTACCGGTGCAGATGAGGCCCGCTTCGGTCGCCGCACGAGCCAGAGCCTTAACCCGGCCATGGAATCGGTACTGACCACGGTCGTAGGCGGCTTGCGTGATGTTCTTGGCTTTGGCTTTCTCGGCCAGCTTCGCCCCAACGATCAGCGCGGCTTTGACGTTCGAGCCATGCTCGACGGTCGCATCTTTGTCGTTGCTCGACGCAGCGACGAGAGTCACTTGCGCATCATCATCGATGAGTTGAGCGTAAATGTGCATGTGGCTGCGATGCACGGAGAGGCGAGGCATTTCGGCCGTGCCACGGATCGACTTCCGCACACGGTTCTTGCGGCGTTCGCCCCGCTTCGCTTTGAGTTTGAGAGCGTCCATATCGAAAAATCCAATTGATAAATGGTGTCAGGGAAGGCCAGCTTACTTCGTGAAGGTCTTGCCTTCCTTCTTGCGGATGACTTCGTTCTCGTAGCGAACACCTTTGCCCTTGTAGGGTTCAGGTTTCTTGCTCGCCCGGATCTCCGCTGCGAACTGGCCAACCTTTTGCTTGTCCGAACCGCTGACGACGATCGTCGTCGGGTCCGGGACGACCACAGTGACGCCTTCAGGCGGCAGGTGCAGAGGACGGTTGGCAAAGCCGACCATCAACTCGACGCCCTTGACCGGCTTGCCATCGACCTTGCCTTCTTTGGCGAGAGCCTGGAAACCGACGCCCTCAATCTTGAGCTTCTTCTCGAAGCCCTTGGTCACGCCGACCACCATGTTGTTCACGAGAGCACGAGTCAGGCCGTGCAGCGAGCGGCTGAGCCGTTCGTCGTTCGGGCGGGTGACGATGATGTTCGAGCCTTCGACCTTGACGGTGATGTTCGGGTGGTGAGCAAATTCGAGCTTGCCTTTGGGGCCTTCGACTTTGATCACACCGTTTGCTACGGCAATCTTCACCCCGGCAGGGATGACAACCGGAGCCTTACCAATACGAGACATAGAAAATCCTCAAAGGCTTCACGGGACGCACGTCGTGTGGCCCCGGTCGCAGCCTGGGTTAGGAGATAACGAACTCACCAAACGGTGGCGATGATTTCGCCGCCGACTTTGGCCTTCCGAGCCTGACGGTCGCTGAGAACACCCTTCGAGGTGCTCAGGATGGCGATCCCGAGACCATCAAGAACGCGACGGACTTCCTTGTAACCCTGGTACACCCGACGGCCAGGCTTCGAGTACCGGGAGATGTTCCGGATGACCTTTTCGCCATCGGGGCCATACTTCAGGAAGACTTGCAGCGTGACGTGGGCTTCGCCGAGGTCCGTGCTTTCGACGAACTCTTTGCCGTTTTCGGTTTCGGTGTACTTGCCAACGCGGTAGCCGAGCACAAAGCCTTCTTCGGTGAGGACTTTGGCGATGGCCACTTTGAGCTTGGTCGCCGGCATTTCGACAGCCGGGCGTTCGACGTTATTAGCATTGCGGATGCGAGTGAGCATATCCGCGATAGGGTCGGTCATCATGGGACAAACTTCTCCAGACGTATGCGGCCAGATTTATGCGGAAAATGGGCTTACCAGGATGCCTTGCGGACACCAGGAATCAGGCCACTGGAGGCGAGATCCCGGAAGACGATCCGGCAGACGCCAAACTTGCGATAAACTGCCCGAGGGCGGCCCGTGATTTGGCAACGATTGCGAATGCGAATCAATTCGCGTGGCTGCATGACCTTCGAAGCATCGCGTTGGCCTTCTGGCTTCGCCATCTCAGCCTTGTGAGCTTCGAGTGCCGCCATTTGCTTCTTGAACCGAGCCATCTTCGCTTTTGTGGACATATTTATACCAATGTCATGTTAAGATATAGCGAAAAAACAGTCTAAGGAGGCCCGGTGGGGTCTCTTCTTGGGTAAACTGGTCGTGATTGTTTCGCTGGCGTGGAGACACAGCTCAATGAGAGCATCTCCCGTTCCAACAGAACTCTCAAGATAATTGAGAAACGAACACTGTCAACGACGAAGAATGGGAGAAGACAGAGATTCCCACTTGAAACATGTTGAAACACTGCTATATCTTCCCCATTACCCATTTGGAGCTAGCACGGAGGATTGGGGAACTAGAAAAGTTCGTCGCGATGACTCGCAAAAGGCTGCGCTAAGGACAGCAGGCAGGCACTGTGGGGGTAGACCCTCACGACCCCTTACGATTCACCGACTGATAGCCAACGAGTTTCATTATTACCGTTGATCATCATTCGAGGGATGCGCCCATGACTGAGTTTTCTTTTCATATTGAGCGCCTTCGTACAGCGCTCGGTCGTCTCCACAACTGCTCCCGACGGTTCCGACGTTCGGTGGCAACTAGGATTGGATCCTCCCACAAGCAAGACGTGCTTCAGGAGATGAGGAGAGCTTATGCCGAAGGTGATGCCTACATGCTCGACTTTGCTGAGGCCCAAAAGAACAGATGCCAAGGAGCAGAACTTCTGATGAGGTTGACTAACCTTGATGGAAATATGCAGCTCCTCGACCATAGCTCAATCATCGATGTCGAGTTGCGTGTCTTGATGCTTGAAACATCAGCTACGCGGTTCGAGCGAGTGACGCGAATTTACTGCGATAGAAACATCTAGAACCCCTTTCATTCTTGCTAATCTCCCAAGTGTATCCTTTGACTTGGAGGTTGACATGAAAACCGAGGACATCGAAATCAGCGTGCGTGGGGCTGGGCAGCTCTTGAGAAGGCTCAGACTCGCCAAAGGCTTTACGTCTAGGGATTTTGCAATGAAAGCTGGAGTTAATCCAAGCATCATTAGCAAAATTGAAAACAACACATTGGGGCTTACTACATCTACTTTGAAGAAAGTTGCCCCAGTACTTGATATGACTCCAGTTGTTCTCGCCTACGCTTGCCTCAAAGAGGTGCAGAATGCAGAGTTAGGCTTTTTGGATTCCCCATGACCTATCAATCAAACTGGGGTGGTTCGTCAGCAAGACTGACGCGGATCATTTCGACACTCGCAACCGTTCCAGGTGAGCACTCGAGCAAATCCAGAACGGATCGAGTTCGCCCAGAGTTTTCCTCCTGAACATAAGCGACCAATGCTGGCTCCAAGGGGCCCGCTTTGCCAACCTAAGCTAGATCTTCGAGTGTTTCAGATATCCATCTCGAAGTGCCATTTGGCTTTGATCTTGGCCACTTTTTCGAGAAGCTCTTCGTACTCTGCCAACTCGCCCAGCACGCTTTTCGCGGACTTGACGGACTTCGGGTTGGCTTCGATGTGCTGGCGAATGGCCCGGACCCAGGTGAGTCCTTGCTTGGCGGTGAGCCAGACGGTTTCGGTCTCGCGGAGTTCGTCGGGGAGATCGAACTCCTCTTCGAGGTCCGCGAAACTCGACATCTCATCCAGGGTTTTCAAACCCAGCTCTTTGGCAATCTTGTCGATCGCTTCAGACTCTTTGGCAATGGCTTTGCCATTGACGAACGTCTCGAAGCCCGGTTCGTCGTTATCCAGGACGATGAAATAGGCCGCACCCATGGGTTGTCCTTCGTGGTTTGATTTCCAAGGTTGGTGCTCATCGTAGTACACCCGAATCCGGGTGTCGCCTAGAATGAGTTGTTTCCTTCGGGTGGATGTATGATGTGGCATGCGGATTACGAAGCGGTGAAGACAGGGGCCGGGTTGTTCGATCGCTCGACGGTCGGGAAGTTGCGATTGTTGGGGGCCGATGCGCCCGGCTTTTTGCACAACATCTCAACCAACGACATCAAACCGATGCCGCTGGGCGCGGGCTGCCGGACCTTCTTCTGCAATTCACTGGCGAAGGCACTCTTCGTCGCCGATGTCTACCACCTGATGTGGGGGACACAACATGCCCTCTGGCTCGAAACGACGCCAGGGTATGCTGAAAGGTTGATGAAGCACCTCGACAAATTTCTCATCGCCGAGGCGGTCGAAATCTCGGATGTCACCACCGAGTTCGCCCAGTTGCACCTCGCCGGGCCAAAGGCGAAAGAAGTACTCGAAGCCGCCCTCGGCGAAGCGATCCCGGATTTGCCCGAGTTCTACCACATGGAGCGGACCTTTGGCTCCACCTCCACGGCCAGCGTCCGCAAGCGGCATCTCCTGGGCACGCCCGGGTATGACATCGTCATGCTCGCCGGGAAGCTCGAAGGGGTGAAACGGATGCTCGTGGCCGCGGGGGCGAAGGCTGGCTCCGAGGAGGCTTACGAGGCGCTGAGGATCGAAGCGGGGACGCCCGTGCAAGGGGTCGATTTTGGCGAGGATCGCTTCGTCATGGAAATCGGTCGGGCGGCGGAGGCGGTCTACTACGCCAAGGGTTGCTTCCCCGGCCAAGAGCCAATCGTCATGGCTCGGGACCGTGCCGGGCGGATCAACCGGAGTTTCTTACGCCTCGAAGCGACGCGCGAAACAGCACTGCCCGTGGGGGCCAAACTGCGAGTCGGCGAAGATGATGTTGGCCTCGTGACCTCATCGACACTGGTGCCAGGTCACTCGCTCGCCGTCGGCTACGTCCACTGGAAGCACATCGCCACGGGCACCCAACTCACCACCGATGGCGGCGTGGCCGTTACGGTTTTGGGTCCGCCGGTTTCGTGAAGTCGAGGTCGGGGTTGTACTCCTCGGCCTTCTCGCGCGGCTCGATAGGAGCGGGTTTCGGGCGGGTCAGCTTGTCATCTCGGCGTAGGCTCAGGATCAGGCTGCGGGTGTTGTGCAGCACCAGCACCACACTCAGGAGCCGCATGCAAAGCACCATCGTCGGGTCGTAGCGAACGGTGAAATCCTCAACGACCGACGGGAACAGGTTCAAAAGCACCGCGACCGTCAGCCAGAAGCCGATCATCAGCACCCGAGCAGCAAGCAAGAACTTCATGACCCTTTCTCCGGGCGTAACAGCGGGAAGAGAATCACATCACGAATCGTCGGCGTGTTGGTGAGCAGCATCACCAACCGGTCGATGCCGATGCCCAAGCCACCCGCGGGGGGCATGCCGTGGCGGAGTGCCCGGACGAAGTCATGGTCCATCTTCGCCATGCTGTCCTCGTCGGCCTGGCCAACGAGTTGCTGGGTGAAGTTGGCTTCTTGGGTGATCGGGTCGTTGAGTTCCGTGTACGAGTTCGCTAGCTCCATACCGTGGACGTACAGTTCGAAACGCTCCGCGATCTCCGGTTCTTCGCGCTTCCGCTTGGTGAGCGGGCAGAGAGCAGCCGGGTAGTCGTAGATAAACACCGGCCCGGCGAGCGTTGGCTCGACGTGGTCCGAGAACAAGTCGTTGACCAAGACATCGTGCGCCTTCACGGTCCCTTCCTTGGTCTTGAGCGGGATTTTTAGACACTGGGCCTTGGCCTCGACCGCAGCATGATCACTCATGTCAATGGAGAGCGCCGCTCGGAAAGCATCGCCGTACTTCAACCGTTGGAACGGTGCGGCAAACGAGACCGACAAGTCGCCCCACGGGATCGTCGAGGTCGGGTTCACGGCGGTGACGCAGGCGAGGATCAGGCTCTCGGTCAGCTCCATCATCGTGAACAAGTCGCCATAGGCATGGTAGAGTTCCATCATGGTGAACTCGGGGTTGTGCTTGGTGCTAATCCCCTCATTGCGGAACACCCGGCCAATTTCGTAGACCTTTTCAATGCCCCCGACCAGCAACCGCTTCAGTGGCAATTCCAAGGCAATCCGCAGGTAAAGCGGGATATCGAGGGTGTTGTGGTGCGTGATGAAAGGTCGTGCGGCCGCCCCGCCCGCGATGCTTTGCAAGACCGGCGTCTCGACTTCCAGATAGCCACGATCGTCGAGGAAGTTCCGCATCGTCCGCAGGATGCGCACCCGCTTATGGGCACGGTCGAGCGTCTCGGGGGTGTAGATCAAATCGAGGTAACGGTGCCGTAGGCGGTACTCAATATCCCCCAGGCCGTAGGTGTCCTTGGGGTGTGGCTCCAGAGACTTCGTGAGGAACGTGAGTTGCTGGACTTGGATCGTCAGTTCGCCGGTCTTGGTTTTGCCAAACTCGCCATGCACGCCGATAATGTCGCCGAGGTCGAGGAGGTTTAAGACCTGCCAGTCGCGTTCACTCAACCGGTTGATGCGGGCCATCAGTTGGATGCGGCCGGTCTGGTCCCAGAGTTCGAGGAAGTGCAACTTCCCACCGACCCTCTGCCGGACCACTCGCCCCGCCGCACAGACCTGCTGACCCTGAGGGTTGTTGTCATCAAACGGGAACGGCTCCAGTTCGCGGATGCTGCGAATCGGCATGGCCCCATCGAACCGCTGCCCCCACGGATCGAGACCGAGGGCGACGATTTGCCGAAGCTTCTCCTCCCGCACCGCAACCAGGTCCGTCACATCCGAGGCCACAGGATTCACAGGGGTCGCAGGGCTAACAGGTGCATCATCCGCCACAGGTCGGCTCTTTCGCAAAGGAGAACAAGGATCAAGTGTCATTATACCAGAGATCAAGCCCCACGACCGAGGTTCGCCGCGTACGGGTGTGGGATTGGAACATCGGAAATGGTAAGACAACAACCCAGGCCCGAGACGCGTCGCGGGCTTTGCGACGAGGCCCGACACAACTGGCAATCGCTTGCTGACACGAGAGGGTTCTGCGGGATGTGTGGGGTATGATCCTGCGAAGGCGAGTGGATCCGTGGGATCTCAATCTTGGGATGCTGTCTGGAGTGGGTCACGACGATGGAGGAGATACAGACACCCAGGAAGGGACGATCATGGCTGGCCGGGAATTCTTTCGCCGAGGGTTGATCCTCGCTATCACGACGGCAACTTCACTTTCCGCTATCGCCAGCGATCCCCGGCGAGTCCGCCCGGACACGACACCCGGCGTCCCCGCCTGGAATTACCACAACGTGCCCAACGGCCCACAAGTCGTGCCCGGAGTCGGGCATGGAGCCTACGTCGGGCCTGGGGCGTTTCGCAGTGGTTGGGTGCCGGGGGTGGGTTTTGGGCCAGCTTGGGGGTGGGGTCAACAGAGTGTCATTGGCTCGACCTGGACCAACGGTCTGAGCCTCTATGGCCCACCGATCCCGACGTATGCTCCAGTGCCCGGTTCCTTTGGCAACGCCGACATGTCCCGCTTGTTCTCCCATCAACCCCCACCTCCCGGTTTTGGCTTCGGTTATGGGGTGGGCTTGTCGGTGGGTGGGCGTGGATCGGCTGGCTCCAGTTTCGCTCCTGTGATGGGGCCAGGCTCGCTCGGTTGGGGTAGTCGCTACAGCCCATCGCCGCGGCCACTGCCGAACGTCAGCGTCTACCCACAGGCTCCGCAACAACCGATGAGTGTGATCGCGGCACCGTCCGCCGAGGTGGGACAGTGCATCCGCGTGATGGTGACCATGCCCGACGCCAACGCGGATTTATGGGTCGAGAAGCAGATCATCTCAGCGAAGGGCATCGAGCGTGTCTTTGAGTCACCGGAACTCCAACCGGGGCAGCGATACACCTACCAAATCATGGCCCGCTGGACGGCCAATGGCCGCGAGCAAGCGGAGAGCCGGACCGTGACCGCAACGGCTGGGCAGTTGGTCCGAGTCAATTTCTTGATTCCTGCCGAGTGATCACATCGCACTTCCGCGCTGAGGCCATACATCAAAAGAATGGTTTGGCCTCTGGGAGTTTGTGATGAAATTCGGCATCGCCTTTGACCTCAAGCCCGATGGCCCATTACCCGCTGGTGCCCCGGACGACCTCCACGAGGAGTTCGATGCCCCGGTCACGATCCGCGCCATCGGCGATGTGCTCCGTGGCCTTGGGCATGAGGTCGTCGAGTTGGGTGACAACGTCGAGTTCTTGCAACGCATCCTGACCGAGAAACCAGACTTCGTCTTCAACTTCGCCGAAGGCACCGGCACCAGTCGCAGCCGGGAAGCACGAGTCCCCGCAGTGTGCGAGATGCTCGGCATCCCCTACACCGGCTCCGACCCGTTGACGATGGCCGTGGCACTGGAGAAAGACCTGACGCGCCGCCTGGCCGCTGATGCCGGGGTGATGGTTCCCAAGGGGCTAACCTTCTCGCCACCCAAGACCAAATACGATGGGGACTTCGCTGAGTTTCCGCCAATCCTTGCCGAAGCCGGGCTGACTTTACCCATCATCGCCAAGCCTGTTTTCGAAGGCTCGAGCAAAGGCATCCGCGATCGCTGTCTCATTGAAAAGCCCGAAGATTTCGGCCCGACGGTGGCTTACTTGTGGGAGAACTACGGGCAGACAGTACTCGTCGAGGAGTTCATCGCAGGCCCCGAAGTCACGGTTGGCATCATTGGCAACGACCCCCCGGAGATCTTCGGGGTCATGAAGATCACCCCCAAGACACCGGTCGAGAACTTCGTCTACAGCCTGGAAGTGAAACGCGACTACGTCCGGTTGATCGACTACGAATGCCCTGCCAAGCTGCCTGCGGAAGTCGTCTGGGAGATCGAAGCGGCTTCGCTCGCTATCTTCGATGCCCTCGGTTGCCGTGATGTGGCCCGGCTCGATTTCCGGGTGAAAGATGGCATCGCCTACTTCTTGGAAATCAACCCACTACCGGGGCTGAACCCGGAGTCCAGTGACCTCGTCATCATGGCCGGGATTCTGAACGTCACGCATGCCGAACTCATCACCCGCATCGTCGAAGCCGCCCGCCGCCGCACGGGAGTTTAACCCCGTTGCCGTCGGCGCCACGCGAGAGCTGCTAGCGGCAGTGCCCCGAAGGCGAGGATCGTCGTCGGCTCGGGGACGGGGTTCCAGTTCAGCATCAGCCGGTTCTCGTTGCCCTGATTCGTGATGCTGAATGTGAAGAGCGACTGCGGATAAGTGATGAGTGGGTTAATGGTGTTCTGAGTGCCCGCTTCGAGCATGAAGACCGTTGGCGTCGGGATGCCGATATTCGTGACCGGGTCACCGGGCACGCCGCTCGAAAAGATGACCGAGCCATTGGACGTCGACATGATCTGCCACGATTGCGGAGCCGCCCAGAACGCAGTCCCCAGGTTCGCACTTTCCACCACCAGTCTGATGCTCAGCGCCGTGCGGACGATGATGTCGGATGGGTTGCCATCGACGGGGGTATTGCGGACCGTATCAAAGCCGCCTCCTGCTGTGGTGTTGCCAACGGTCGTGGAGTTGTTGCCACCACCGCCGCTGATCTCAATCTCCAAGCCACTGTTGATATCCAACCCACCGCCAATGGTGATCTGCCCCGGCGAGTTCCCCGGCTTCAACGTCGCCGACGAAGTCAACAGCAAGGCCCGCGTTCCTGTGATGCCTTGAATGGTCCCTGACCCCGTCAGATCTCCGCCCGAGAACGTGGTGGTCCGGCTATTGAGTGTCCCGTTGATGGTTGTCGTGCCAGCAGTGTTGTTAAACGTCCCCCGATTCGCCCCGGTGTTGCCAATGTTGATGACGCTCCCCGATCGAAGATCCACGATGCCCGCATTGTTGAGCACCGACGAATTCGAGTTGCCAACATTCATCGTGGCCGCCCCCACCGTGCCGATCGCCGTCGAACCACCGGTGATGTTGGAGTAAGTTGTTGTTGTGGTGGGATTGATATCCAAAGTTCCTTGCTGGGCGTTCACCGTTCCGCCGTTGGAGACGTTACTGGTTTCGATGAGAATGACACCAGCCCCCTCCGTTCTGAGTGTCGAGCCTGCACCGATCACAAAGGTCCCTTGAGGTCGGATTCGAATCGTGCCAGCCGTGGCCAAGACAAGCCCATTATTGGTGAAGTTCCCAGAGGGGTCGATTTGCGTGGTCCCTGCGCCGCTGTTCCAGATCGTGCCATTGTTCACAACCGATCTTGCAGTTCCGGTTGGTGCTCCGTTGAGAGAGCCGATATAGCCCGTACCAGTCGAGGAGGTATTCTGAATGCTCGCCGTGTTCGCGATGGTCCATGTTGTTGAGTTCATGGTCCCAAAAATGTGTGTGTTATTCCCGGTCGTAATGGCCACATTCGCCAACATTGTCTGCCCAGTCCCGAGTTGAAGGAAACTCGAAAAGCCCATGCTAAAGGTGGTCCCCGGTGCGAACGTGACTCCATTGGTCAGCTCGAATTCACTGTTGCTCGGAAACGCCAGCACGTTGTTGCCAATGCTCACGTTGTCTAGACGAGGATTATGGGAAGCACTTTCCCAAGCAAAAAGTCTCGCCGTTGAGTTGCTCG
>JBOFPH010000080.1:0-88367 GCA_051659845.1 Fimbriiglobus sp.
TTCGGCTGGCTGGGTCGTTTCCGACGGTTGACCCGAGATTATGAACGTCTCTCGGGTGTCCTAGGAAACATGCACTGGCTAGCCTATGTGATACTAATACTCAGACGACTCGAACCGTAAGTCAATAACAGCCTCTAGCGGATGTTTCAGCTTGATGAAGACGATCTGCGAGAACGACAGAGGCGGATAGACGCGACGATTGCTCGTGCTTCGGCTTGCCATATGAGCAACGCCAAGTGGCGGAAGTTGTTCCTCGCCCTCGACGAGTTGCGTGTCGGTAGGATGAAATGGAGGTTCATCGACGGTGGCCAAACCCACCAACCACCTCCGCATGCGTGTGCCTTGCTCGAATCGTGTTTGGGCGATTTCGGGATGGCCGTGGGTGTGCCGTACCGGGAGATTGATTGGGTGGAGATCCCGACTGAGCAGGCCGCAGGAGTGGTCGAGGCACTAGCCGCTATTGGGCACTTCCCAGTCCATCAGGTCACCACCGGGTTAAGGATCATCGGCTACAGCTGGTAGTCACTAGGATGTGGGAGCGGTCGGAGGAAGCGTTGGAGCTTGGTCTTTCAACGAAGGATAGTTTTCTGTGGAACCTCTGCTTGAAGCGGTGTTGACTGGAAACCATCACGAGGTAGCCCGACTCGTTGAGGGCGGTGCAGACATCAACGCCCGTTGTGATGAGGGAGCTTCGGTTCTGTTCGCGGCGAGCTTGTCGGGTGATGTGGAGATGGTACGGTTACTGCTCGATCTGGGCGCAGACCCGAACCTCGTGGCCGAGGAGCCGGCGGCTTCGATCTACTGTCCCAAGGTAGTTGACCTGATCTCTCAGGCTCAGTTCCTGACGGACTGGGCCAAGTACACGCCAGTACTTGAGTTGCTCCTGGCTCGCGGTGCGACGGACGATCGCGGGCAGGTTCCGACCTTCGACTTCGAGTCTCGCAAGCGGCTATGGCTGGAGAACCAAGGCCGGCAGCCCGTGCGCCGTCCGTGGTGGCGGTTCTGGTAGCAAAGACGACCTGGGTTCAACTCTAGGTGGCCGGAAGGGCGTTTGGCTCTAACTGCGTGGTGACTGTGATGAATCAACGCACGACGGTGGACCTCCACCCGTATGACAACGTGGAACGTCGCTTCCACCACACAGACTGCAAACAGGATCTGGGCCGAGAGGTCGTGGCCCAGGTGTTGAGGCTCCCGGAGCCACCGGCCGGTGAACTGCTCTACGACCTATCGTTCTTCAGCGGCGGGACAGGCGTCTTCGATCGTCTCGCGATCACCATCACGGCCGACGCCTCGCTCTGGTTGAGACTGACAAGTTCCTTGCATGCACGTACCCTGGAGGAGGCCGAAGCAGACATGCCGTGGGCAGGTGAACTGATTTGGCTCTTCACCTTGGAAGAGGAAGCGGCCCCGCTCCGCCCCGCGGCGGTTCGGTTCATCAACCAGCATCGCCGGGAGTTCCAGGCTGAGTGCGTGCCGTCGAGTCGGATCCTCTTCGGATCTGACAGCAATGTGAATGACTGGACGGCTTTGTGGGGAGACGACACCCAGCTCAATATTCTCGGCTACAGTCAGGGGTAACCAACTGGATCACGAACTTGAGCCTCAGCACCTACCTTGGCGTGCTGGCGCGTTGGAGGGATTGTCGTATCCTTCGAAGGCGAGCAGAATGATACTGGCTCGAAAGATGAGCCCCGAGGAATCTCTTTGAGAAGGACTTGCTGCCGCTCCGAAATCGCTACCTGAGCCATGACGACCCACCCTAAAACCTGGGTAAGATCGCCACTTTATAACCGACCCAGTCCGCAAAGGAACCCCAAGTCAGTCGCAGGGTACTAGAGTATAGCAGAAATCGGCAGAGATCGGCAACCTGGCTGACAGGTTGGTAGCGAAGTGAGAATTGAGCCATAACAGGCGAGCGGCATGCACGCCGCTCGCCATAAACCAGCGATTTCTTAGACTTTGTCGACTTGGTAGTGCTCGAGTTCGATCTGAACAGGTCGGCCGAAGATCGTGACTTCCACCGTGACCTTGGGGGTTTCCGAGGAGTCTTTGGGGACAGAGATCTCTTTGACTTCGCCTTCCATCCCGGCGAAGGCCCCATCGCGAGCACGGACCTTGTCGCCCTTCTCGAAATCCAGTTTGACCACCACTTTGCCTTTGCGGCCTTTCAGGGTCGCGGCATCCGCAGCTACGGAGTCCCCGAGCATCCGTTGCACGTCAATCTCTTCCATCGGTGTTGGCACACGGCCTGGTCCACCGGTCACGAAATCGCCGACACCTGCGGTCTCACGCATCAGGTACAGGACTTGGTCGTTGAACTCGACCTCAACCATGATGTAGCCGGGGTACTTCTTGATCTCTTTGGTGACCCGCTTTTCTTTGGTCGTCGTCTCACCGTTTTTGGTCTCTTTGACCTTCTTCACATGCTGAACGCGTTCCACCGGAATGTGGACCTGACCGAAGTATTGCTCCAAGCCTTCGATCTTGATCTTGCGCTCGATGGCGGCCTTGATGGACTCTTCGCGGCCACTGGTGATCTTGACGATGTACCACTTCTTGTTGGCGGCGAGGATCGGAGCATCAGGATCAGCGATGGGGATTTCTTGCGGTGGCAGTTTTGGGGCCTTTGGGGCCTTGCCGCTCTTCGTAGCCGCCACTTTCGCTTTCGCAGGTTCGGGCGCCTCAGGTGCTGTCGGTGTTTCGCTCTCGACAGGGCTATCCAGCGTGGGCGTTTCTTCTGTGAGGGCACTCGGGATCGACTCTTCGAGCGTCTCACTGGTGGTATTCGCAGCGCCCAAGAATGCAGCCAAGGCGGCGGCATCTGAGGCCGTGGTATCTGGGGTTGGTGGCGTTTCGGGGGTGAGGTCAGCTTCTTCGGGGTTCATCAGAGTTCCAACCACGCGGGCAGTTGATAGCGTTTCATGGCAAAGAACCCTCGCAGAGTCAACTGCGAAGGTTCAAGAGAATCATCCTATGATATACGAAACCTGCCTTTTCGTCGTGGGCGAGTTTCTGCTGTTCTGAAAATCTGTTAACACGGACACTCCACACGGGTCGAGATAGAATGGCTGATGTCGATTGGATAGAATCACGCCCTGTTATGGAAATGAGCTTTTGTGATGCGACGATCGGTAGTTTCGCTGATTGCTCGGAAAGAATTCCGGGACTTACTCCGTGATCGTCGCACGGTCCTCTTGATCCTCGTGTTGCCGGCACTTCTGTATCCACTCTTCGGAGTCTCAGGGTACGTCTTCGCGGCCACTCTCATGGGCAAGGCCACGACGGTTGGCGTCGTCGGTCGGGATCAACTCCCCACCGGGGAAGCCTTCAAGCTGCTCGAAGGTGACAAGTCCGTACCGGGTCTGGAGAAAGAGAGCGAGAATGGTGTCGGAGCGATGGTTTTCAAAGACCTGACCACCGACCCCAAGGCGGCTCTCAAGTCCAAAGAAGCGGACGTCGTCTTAATCATCCCCGAAGGCTTCGCCAAAGACCTCGACGACGAGCAGAAACGCCCCGTGGTGCGAATCGAACATCGTGATGGCGATGATAAATCCAAGATCTCCGCGAAGCGAGTCGCTGGGATCATCGAATCTTGGGAAGGTCGCATCCGGGAGATTCGTTTCGAGAAACGTGGGCTTCGTAAAGACTTCCATCGCATCCTGAAGATTGAAGACACGCTCTCCGATAAGCCCAAGGAGAAGAAGGCCGCCGATGAGCTGCGGGATACCTTCGTCCGCGTCTTTCCGTTCTTGCTGATCATGTGGCTCGTGGCTGGGGCGATTCAACCCGCTGTGGACATGACCGCTGGTGAGAAGGAACGCGGCACCATGGAGACGCTTCTCATCAGCCCCGCGGAACGCATCGAGATCGTCTTGGGCAAGTTCCTTGCGACGACATTATTCTCGTATGTCTCGGTGCTGTGGAATGTCGTCTGGCTCGCCGGGGGAGCACTGATCTTGGAACAGATTCTCGGTTTCCGCATCGTCTACGCCCCAGGCTTGCTCGGTTCGGTAGTGCTCGGGTTACCGCAAGCGATGCTCTTTGGCGCGGTCTGCATCGCGCTCGGAGTCTTTGCCAAGAGCACCAAAGAAGGCCAATACTACCTGATGCCCTTGCTATTGCTGACGATGCCGCTGGCGTTTTGGTCCATGATTCCTGGCACCGAACTCTCGCCCGGCATGGCCATCGTCCCCGTGACTGGGCCGATGTTGTTGCAATCCCGGCTCCTCAATGTGACCCAGGATTTCCCCGAGTGGTGGTACTTCCCACTCGTGCTCGGAGCCTCGTTCTTCTGGGTCGGGTTGGCCCTGGCTTTCGCGGCTAAGCAGTTCACCCGCGAGAGTGTGCTGTTCCGCGAAACCGGCCCGCAGAAGAAGAGCTTTAAATTCCCATTCTTCGGGAATGCAAAAACATGAACGCCACGTTCACGATGATCGAGTTGACCGTCATGGACCTCGAAGCCTCGGCGACCTGGTACTGCGAGCAACTCGATTGGGCCCGTGAACTCACCGACACACCACGAGGCTTCATTCTCCTGGCTCACCAAGATCACCCGATGAAACTCGCCCTGAAACGCGGCGAGACTCCTAGCGTCGGGGTGTTACTTCACTTCCTCGTCCCCGATCTCACCGCCTGGCTCACTGCCCACGGCCACCACGAAGCCAGCACCAAAGCCAGCGACGAAGGCTATCGCCGAGCCAAGATCCAAGACCCCGATGGCCACACCATCGTCGTCTACGAATGGCTACGGAGATGAAGTGATTTGCGTCTCTTTCAAGCTCCAAACGCTCCCTGGCGGTCGCGTCTCTTCATGCGCCAAACGCTCCCTCGCGGTCGCGTCTCTTCATGCTCCAAACGCTCCCTCGCGGTCGCGTCTCTTCAAACCCTCTACTTGGCGAGTTCGCGGATGCGGCCGTCGGGGATCTTCTCCCACGTGGCGCTGTCGAAGTCGACGACCTCCTTGCCGTGGCGGGTGAGTAGCGCTCGGAGGACGTTGGCGGGCATCTTCGGATCGAGTCGGAGCACAGAGCCATCGACCCTCGTGACGGCGGGTGCTTTGTAAGGCGAGTTGATGCCTTGCGGGTGGTTCAGGGTGAAAGGCATGTCGGCGAAGTTCAGGTCACGTGGCTCCGTCCAGGGGATGTTCAGCCCTTCGTTCTCAACGATTTGAATCGTCACCGATGAGCCGTCGAAGACGTCCTCGGTCTTGATCTTGCGATCGCCAGGCCAGACGGTGTCAGGGCCGACGACCGCGAGGTAACTGGTAGCGGTTCGCTTGCCGTCCCGGCGGGAATAGGAAACGTAGGTATTTGGAATCTTCGGCAACAACTTGAGGTTGTGTTCCGAGTTCCAGGGTTGGTTCATGTCGTATTGTTCATAGAGATCGTTGTCGCTGAGATAAGGCAAGATCAACACCCGCCAGCTATGCCAAGGCGTGCCGTCAGGCCCCAGGACGTAAGGTGGTGGGAAGTGGCCATGGCTGTCGTGATAACTTGCGACCGCAAGCGACAGCTGCTTCAGGTTTCACTCATCGCTCAGTCGGCTGGCCACTTCTCGAACCTTGCGGATCTCTCGAACCAGAAAAAACATGATCACCGCGATGATGGAAGGCACAACCACGATCTCGATGACATGGTTACGAAGCCATTTCATGGGCCGCTCTCCGGTGAGTGTTACGTGGGGATGGCGGTGCGGTAAGGCTTGCCATCTTGGTAGAGTTTGACGCGGGTTTCGTAGTCGTCGGCCTGCTCGGGGGCGGCGAGGTCGCGGGCTTTGATCTGCCATTTCACGGCTTCTTCGAAGTCCCCGCACTCGGCACAAGCTGCCGCCAGTGTATCCAGAAATCCTGGTTCTTGCCACTCGCTGAGTTCACAAGCGCGGGTGGCGCACTCTTTCGCCTGCCGACCGTTACGGATATCGGGGTCCGGAGCCGTGGACCAAATCCAGCCAAGTTGATTGAAGGTCGAAGGGCTACGTGGGTCGCGCTTCAGGGCTTCGAGATGGTCCTGAATCGCGTGGCCAAACTTGGCTTGTTGGTAGTAAATCGAGGCCCGGAGGTTGTAGTTCGTCGGAACTTCGGGGCTTTGGCGAATGGCTTTGTCGTAGTCTTGCAGCGCCCCGTCGAGGTCGTTCTGCCGACGGCGTGCCATACCGCGGAGGCTCAGCGCACGGGGGTTACCCGGGGCCAGTTCGAGGGCTTTGTCGCAGTCCGCGATGGCGAGAGCCGTGTCGTTGCGGTCAAAGCGGATCGTCGCACGAGCCAAGTAGGCGAGCGTCGATTCGGGGTTTGCGCGGATGGCCTGGGAGAAATCCTCTTCGGCAGCACTCGGGTTACCGAGTTCGCGTTGAGCGAGGCCACGGGTTTGGTAAGCGGAGGCATTCTCCGGGTCGATGCGAAGGACCATCGAGCAATCGGCGATGCAGGCGTTGTAGTTCTCGCACTCGAGCATCAAATCCGCCCGGCTCAGGAGATACTCTTTGGCATGGTCCGGGTCGCCTTGGATCGCGAGCGCATAATCCGAGACCGCTTTCTCTGTCTCACCCATCGCAGCATAGCAATTGGCCCGCAGCCCATGGATGGCCTTGATGCCGGCATCCAATGACAAGACCTTGTCACAGTCGGCGATGGCTGGTGAATAGGCTCGCTGGCGGTACAGCACTTCGGCCCGTTCGGCGAAAATCTGTGGGTCGTTGTTGAGATACTTCACAGCCCGGTCGAGGTCATTCAGTGCTTCGGTGCGTTGGTCGAGGCGAAGGTGAGCGCGTGCTCGTGCTCGGTAGCCCTCGGCCCGATCCGGTGCCATGGCAATGACGCGTGTGAAGGTCTCCAAAGCCGTGCGGAATTCGCCGTTCTGGAGTTCATCTTGGCCTCGTTCGAAGAGGGCCACGATTTCGGAAGAGTTTCGATCAACAGCCATCGCTCAAGTTCCCAAGTTTCAATTGTCCATTATAGCTCAACTTGGCCACTCCGCGAGAGCGTGAGGCCATCATTCCTTTCTTGCGGGCGCGGTCGATGGGGTCGAGTTTGTGTAGCATTTCCCCATGAAAAACTTGGCTTTGCCGGAAGGCTTTTTGTTTGCAGGGCATGTCTCGGGGTTGCGCTCGGAGCCGAACCGACGGGACTTGGCCGCGATTGTTTCGACGCGGCCCGCGATGGCGGCGGGGGTGTTCACGCAGAATCGCGTCTGTGCGGCACCGGTGACCATCAGCCGCGAGCGGATTGGCCGGCTGGTGCGGGGCATCGTGGTTTGCTCGGGGAATGCCAACGCTTGCACCGGCGATCAGGGCCTCGCGGATGCCAAACGCATGGCCGAACTCCTGGCCACGAACATTGACTCGAAGCCCGAAGAAGTGCTCGTGGCGAGTACGGGCGTCATTGGCCGGTTGTTGCCCATGGCGATCCTCGAAGCGGGCATCCCACAGACGGCCAAGAAACTCGCTCCTGGCGAAGAGGCTTTCAGTGATGCCGCCCACGCGATCATAACCACAGACACCGTCATCAAAACCGCGAGCAAGACCCTGCCTTCGGGCCAAATCGTGGCGGGGTTCGCCAAGGGCGCCGCGATGATCGGGCCGAACATGGCCACGATGCTCGGCTTCCTCTTCACCGATGCCAGCGTCGCGTCTGCGGATCTGCAACGCATCCTGACCACGGCCACGGATCAGAGCTTCAACTGCATCTCGGTCGAAGGGCACATGAGCACCAACGACACGGTCTTCCTCCTCGCCAACGGCACCGGGCCAACCCTGACCGGGGCTGCACTCGCGGGCTTCGCCCAAGCCGTGACCGAAGTTGCCGCGGACTTGGCCATGCAGATCGCCAAAGACGCCGAAGGGGCGAACCACCTCGTCACGCTCCACGTCGAGGGAGCACGCACCGATGCTGAAGCCCGCCAGATCGCCAAGACGATCGCCGAGAGTCCGCTGGTGAAAACCGCCATCTTCGGTGCCGACCCGAACTGGGGCCGCGTCGTCAGTGCCGCGGGGTATTCCGGGGTGCCGTTTGAAGAGCGAGAAATGTCCCTGACCATGGGCGATATGCCGCTCTACCTCGCCGGCCAGCCGTTGCCCTTCGATGCCAAAGTCGCCTCGGCGTACCTGAAAGACAACCGCGACGTGACCTTCACCCTGACCCTCACCCACGGCACCGGCCGCTGCACCTTTTACACCTGCGACCTGACGTACAAATACGTCGAATTGAACGCCGACTACACGACATGACCGCGTTCCCCAACTGTGTTAGAATGTGACGCGGTTTCTGACGAGCGGCGTTGGGGAAGATGCGATGAACCGCATGAACCTGCCTCCGAGCAGTCTGCACAATGGCGATCGACTCGATCAGCCGACGTTCCACTACCTCTACGAAAAGACTCCCGAAGGCTTCCACGCCCAACTCATCGGAGGGATCGTCTACGTGGCTTCGCCCGTTCACTTTTCCCACAGTAACCCGGATGGACTCATCCAATTCTGGCTCTGGTTTTACCAGGGCGAAACTCCGGGGCTAGGAGTCATCAACAAAACAACGGTCATCCTTGGCAAGCAGTCTGAGCCGGAGCCAGACGGCGGGCTGTTCGTGTTGCCGAGCCACGGCGGCTCCTGCCAATTCCAGGACGGCAAGACTCTTTCGGGTGCGCCAGAACTTCTCGTAGAGATCGCCAACTCAACCGCTTCAATGGACCTGAACCAGAAGAAAGCGGACTATGAGAAAGCGGGAGTGCAAGAGTACGTCGTGGTACTTTGCGAAAGTGAGACCGTGGTCTGGTATCACCTCGTGAAAGGGGTTTACGAAGAACTCGAACCGATCGATGGCATTTACCAATCCCACGTCTTCCCTGGTCTCTGGCTCGACCCTGCGGGGCCATTTGCAGCCAACAACAGCACAATCCACACGGCATTGCGCGATGGTCTCGCGTCCGCCGAGCATGGGGCCTTTGTCTCCAAGCTCGGCAAGAAGGCGAAGGGGAAGAAGCGATGAACCGAACGCTACCAACACCCCCGCGCGACTTCGAGGCACCTTTCGTGACTGGCGACAAGTTGGATCGCGAGACCTTCCACCGGCTGTACCTGGATACCCCGAATCACTTTCGTGCTGAGCTTATTGATGGAGTCGTTGACGTGGCCTCGCCCGTCAGTTTCGAGCATAGCGACCAGCACTACTTTGTCGGGGCCTGGATTTCGATGTATGGCTTCCGCACACCAGGGGTTCGCGGGTTACATAATGCCTCGATCATCGGCGATGGAGACGATGAAACACAGCCCGACATGGGCCTCTATGTGATGCCCGAAGCCGGGGGACGAATGACTCGCACGGAAGATGGTTACCTCCGTGGGCCTGCGGAATTGCTCGTCGAAATCTCGAAGTCTTCACGGCAGTTAGATTTGAATGCCAAGAAGGATTACTACGAGCGGCTGGGGGTCTCCGAGTACCTCGTGGTGGACATCCCCGATGAGCAAATTCACTGGTTTCATCTGGTGCGGAAGAGCTACCGTGAGCTGATACCGGAAGACGGCATCTGGAAATCCAAGGTGTTCCCAGGGCTTTGGATGACATTGCCGTGTCTTTTCCCAGGCTCTGAATCCGAGATCGAAGAGACGATGAAACAGGGTCTCTCATCCGCCGAGCACACGGCCTTCGTGGCCAAGCTCGCCAAGAAGGCCAAGGGGAAGAAGCGAGGGTGAACTCGTCAGCGTGTTGGGGAGGTCGTACCACAGACTGCTTACCAGTCTTGGGATGGGAATGATGTTCACGGATGTGCGTTGGCGGCTTTCGGGGATGATGTTTCTCCTGTATTTCTCGCTCGGTTCTTGGGCCGTCACGCTCAGTAGCTACCTCATGATGCCTGCCGCAAAGGGGGGCTTGAGCTTCTCGGCGGACCTCGTCGGCTGGACCTATTCGACCTTTGCCTTCGCCGGGATGTTGGCGCCGATCGTCATTGGCCCGCTGGCGGACCGGTGGTTTCGCGCCGAGCGGTTAATGTTCGTCTCAAATGTGGTGGGTGGGCTGTTGCTCTTCGTGGCCGGGTGGTGGTGTTGGCATCAATCACCCATCATTGCGGACGCCCGAGACGCACAGGGGATGATCCAGTTCACCCAGCGTGTGCTGTTCGTGGTGCTGCTGGCCTATTGTTTCTTCTTGCTCCTCGCCATTACCTTAGCCAACGTAGTCACGCTGCAACACCACCCCGCCGGGGCTTCGGGCTACTCCCGCACACGCATGTGGGGCACCGGCGGCTGGATCGTGGCAGGGAACGTCATCACCTGGCTGCTCGATCCCGTGTCGCCGGAGCCGTTTTACCTCGCGGCAGGTTCCTCGATCCTGCTGGGGATCTTCTCGCTCACGTTGCCATTCACACCACCACGTAGCCGGGAGAACAAGCTCTTGCCGGCGTTGCGGCTCTTGGCGTTGCCATCATTCATGATCTTTGTGGTGGTCGCGTTCTTGGCCACGGTGATGAACCAGTTCTACGGCGTCTACATGCACAAGACGCTCAAGGACTACGAGGTCTCGTCGCCCGAGCAAATCCTGACACTCGGCCAGGTACTTGAGATGGGCTGCATGTTCGTCATTCCGTGGCTGCTGCCTGAGAAGCGGATCAAGTGGCTCATGCTCATCGGCTTAGCGGGTTGGGTGTTGCGGGGCTTCGTGATGGTCTACGGCTCGAAGTTCTGGATTCTTGCGGTTGCCGTGCCGATGCATGGCTGGAGTTTTGCTTTCTACTTCATCGTGGCTCAAGTCTTCATCAAACGGGTCGCTCCTGCGGACCTCATGGCGGGTACGCAGGGGATCGTCTCGTTCGCCTCCAGTGGCCTCGGGGCCTGGGTGGGCAACTTGCTTTCGGGTTGGATGATCGCCCGCTACACGGTGACGAGTACCGATTGGGCCGCCGTTTGGGTCGCTCCGCTCATTGGCTGCGTCGTGGCATTTGTGCTTTTCCTGGCTTTCTTTCGGACACCGCCATCTCCTTCGGAGTTCAAATCTGAGGGGTGAGTATCGAGTGAATCCCAGGACGAACGTATGGCGTCAAAGTGGCCCCAAACGCTACATTTTGTGAGGCTTCTAGCGGCAGGCGTTAAAGTTTCACACCCAGGAGAATCCTTTTTGCGAAACTCCCTGAACCCTTCGAAAATTCTCTGGAACTGATTTGCCAAACCCATTATCACAATGCTGCGACACCGATGAATCGCCTACAGTAAAGATGAATTCTTCGGTGATTTCGGGCCGGGTGTGAAAATCGTTTGCATCGGCCCAAACTGTGAACTAGAGAATGCGGGTGACCGTCGGAAACTCGGACAGTTTCCGACGACACCACCGGATGAATGGATTCTTCTTCCGCATAACGCCCTGAGTCCTCGCAAGTTCCCCTCAGGTTAACGGTTAAGCGGGCTGCATCGGCACTGCGTTCGGGAAGTCAGTGATTTCCTCGGCGGGCTAGATGCACATTACCGGATTCTTGTTGCAGCGGTCGATAACTATTTTCGGGTTCGTGGGTTTGTGCTCGGGCACTTACCAAACGGACGGCCCTTGTTTGTGGCCATACGGTCGTTCACGCAGGATTGCGGAACTCCCGAAGCCGAAACGGACAACCAGCCAGGACGCCCTCGATGACTCGACTTCGCCGTTACCGTTCCGATGCCGTGCAATCCCCCTTGGAGACATACCTCCGGGAAATCAATGAAACATCTTTATTAAGCGCGGATCAAGAAAAAGAACTTGCCCGCGAGATCGCGGTTGGCAGCACCGAAGCCCGCGACCGCATGGTCCGCGCGAACCTTCGGCTCGTCGTCAACATCGCTCGCGGTTACACCGGCAAAGGCCTCGCACTCCAAGACCTGATCGAAGAAGGCAACCTCGGCCTTTTGCGAGCCGTCGAAGGCTTCGACCCCGTCATGGGCACTCGCTTCAGCACCTACGCCAGCTACTGGATCAAGCAGAGCATCAAACGTGCTCTCGTCAACACCGCCAAGACCATCCGCATCCCGGCTTACATGGTGGAACTCATCGCCAAATGGCGCCGAGCGACCAACAAGCTTAACGACGAACTCGGTCGTCCACCGACGCCAGAAGAAATCGCCAAGCTCCTCGGCTTGCCGAAGAAGAAGCTGAGCATCATCAAGAAAGCCATTCGCGTTTACAACTCGGCTCCGCAATCCGATCAAGGCGGCGAGCAAGGCTGGTCGATCGAAGAAATGCTCATGGACACCAACTCCAAGAGTCCTGACGACGAAATGGTCGAAAGCGACGACCTCAAGCATGTCATGATTCTCTTGGAGAAAATGGACAAGCGCGAAGCCACCGTCCTGCGGATGCGTTTCGGTCTCGACGACGTCGAACCCAAGACCCTCAAAGAGATCGGCGAATCCCTCGGCCTGACCCGCGAACGGGTCCGGCAAATCGAAAGCGAAGCCCTCGCCAAGCTGAACCAAGAACTCTGCCCAGATTGACTCGAAGCCTAAAACAGCAAAGCCGCCGAGACCCTTCGGCGGCTTTTTCATGTTAGACCAGAGAAGCCTCTACGACCATGTTCGTCCGGCTCGCTACCAAATCCCCTGCATTCGCGACGGTGTCCCATCGCGAATCAGACCTTGAAGCCCGACGGTTCAAATCTGCGGGCTATGCTCTATCTAAAATCGCAATGAATCGCTCATCGGCAATTTGAACAGCGAATGAACGCGGTGATCGAAGCTTCAAGATGGCACTCGCGCTCAACTTCTCCGACGCTACAAACTCCAGTGTTGGCCATCATCGCTCACGACTTGCAAAATGCGGTTGTCGTCGATTAGCACATGGTAGCCCACCGGCAAAGCGAGTGCGTCGAAGAGCGCGGGACGAATGTCATGCAGATGCCACACCGGAACTTGTTCAAATGAACTGTTCAGTTGCTCAACCGAGATATCCTTCTTTCTTTTCGCCGTCTTTTCGAGGCAAACAAGCCAGCTCGATCTTTTGTCCTGATCCGCGACTCGCTTAGCGACAACTCTCGAAACGGCCAACACGCCTTTCTCGGCAATAACCGTGTCGGAAAATCGAGCGGGATCCCAACGGCCAATACCCAGCGTATCAACAAGCCACTTTTGCCGCCGATACCCAGACAGACTGAAATCTACGTTCTCTCGATACTCACGATCGGGATCGTTATCGAAATCCGGCTCGCGGAAAACGAAGTCCCCGTTGACGATTTCGACTTGCAATTCCGACCAGCCGAAGTTGACTTTAATTCCACTTCGGAGTTGGGCTCCTCGATCCATGTGTTGAACCATAAGGTCGAAAAGGTTCTGCAGAACCCCGTTCAATTCATCCGCACATTCGGCTCGCATGACGATTCCGTTGTGTGAAATCCGTAAAGACATAGATGACCTCGTTGATCCGACTAGTTGTGTGGCAAGATAGGGAATTGAAAAATCGAACAGCGTTACATCGTCAGGCATGTTCGGGATTTCGGTTGCGATCCTCTTTTTGTTTCTAGCAAAGATAGAGGTATCTTGAACGTATTTCGCACAAGACCTGGTGACGGGTGGATATCGTGAGTGTCTGTGATCAGAACCATATCAGCATGAGCATGCTGTCGTCACCACCTTGCCTGCTCCGCCGTCGTCCGGATCATCCGCCCGCCGACTCACAGTTCCCAGACCAGCCCCTTCCGAAATCCGCATTCCCAAAGTCGCTGACATCGGGGAAGATGGTGGCATCAGGAGGTGGTAGGATGCCGGGGTTAGTTGCCAGACAGGATGCGGAGCGAGTCTTCCACGACCAGCAAGCGAGCGCTCGTCAGGAGACGTTTCGCACTTCGCCGGAGCGGTTGCGGTTTACGGATGCCGAGTTCTTGGATCACGAGACCTGGATTCGCCCGGCTTTCGCACACTTTGGCGATATGCGTGGCAAGACGGCTCTGGACTACGGCTGTGGGCACGGCATGGCCGCGGTCGTGATGGCGCGAGCGGGGGCTAAGGTCTCGGCTTTTGACTTGTCACCGGGGTATGTCGCGGAGGCTGAGGCGCGTGCGGCAGCCAACGGCGTGCGGGTCACGTGTCACGTCGCGGCCGGGGAGTCGTTGCCGTATGCGGATGCGAGTTTTGACATCGTCTGGGGGAATGCGATTTTGCATCACCTCGATCTGCAGCTCGCTGGTGCGGAGTTGTATCGGGTGCTGAAGCCAGGTGGCGTCGCGGTGTTTGCCGAGCCGTGGGGCCAGAACCCGGTTTTGAATTTCGCCCGCGCCCGGCTGCCGTACCCCGGCAAAGGCCACACTGACGACGAGGCCCCACTTCGAGGACGCGACCTCGCTCCACTGTGCGAGCACTTCCCGGAACTGACTTGGCAAGGCTACCAACTCTTTGGCATGGCCCAACGGCTCATCGGCCCTCGTTGGGCGAGACCGCTGCACACCCTCGACCGCATCAGCTTCGCCGCTTGCCCAAGGCTAAAAAACTGGGCCCGTTACGTGGTGATTGTGTTAAACCGGCGATAAGATTGGAATCAACGTTCCGATCGTACGGACTCTACAGTCATGACGGCGCCCGAACAAAGTCAGCCCACGTCGAATGCGGCGCAAAAAGTCGTGCTGGTCTTTGTTGCGCTGATGATCGGTTTCTTTGTTTACCGTCGACTCGAACCGAACTCTCAGGGCCGGCCCACATCTCTGGCTCGCATGCAGATTGATCTGAATCGCGGCTCCATCCAAGAGTTTGAGCAAGTCCCCGGCATCGGCCCCGGGCTGGCGGCCAAGATCGTGGAGCATCGCCAGAGTCAGGGAGAATTCACGAGCGTCAGCGAATTGCAACGGGTGCCAGGAATTGGCGACAAGACCCTGGAGAAACTCCGCCCCTGGCTGACCGTCGCTCATGAGCCACGGAATACTCCCACTCCAGATGCCGTACTGCTCGAACGCAAGCCGATCACCCCGCCGCCCATGGCCGTCAAGCCAACGAAGATCCAACCCGGCGAGCCACCCCTCGACCCCAACACTGCGGATAGCAACACGCTGCAACGCCTGCCGGGTGTCGGCCCGACACTCGCTGAGCGGATCATCGCCTACCGGGAAAACAAACCCTTCACCACGGTCGATGATCTTCGCCAAGTCAAAGGCATCGGCCCCAAGACCCTCGAAAACATCCGTCCGTTCATTGCCATCAAACCTACAGATCGAGTGCCATAGACTTGCGAAATCAGCCTCGGTGCAGTCCTGGGATCGGGTTGGCGTCGGTCATGGTGAGGAGTTCGCGGGAGACGCCACGGGTGACGCGGAGTTTGCCAACATCGAAGAGGGAGTGCATGACCGTTGAAATCAGGTTCGGGATGCGGACAGGTTCGGTGGCGGGCCGACTCGCGTCACGGTCCGATTGGCCGAGCACTTGGCCCATGTTCAGCCCGCCGCCGGCGAGCAGAAGAGGTGCCAGGCCACCCCAGTGATCCCGACCGCCGTTCTTGTTGATCTTGGGCGTGCGGCCCATCTCCCCACACACGACTAAGAGAATCTTGTCTTGCAGCCCGCGGGCTTTGAGGTCATCGAGAAAGGCACTCAGAGCATGGTCGAGCGACGGGGCCATGTAGCCCATGCCTTCGGTCATCGTGGCATTGTTGACGTCCGCGTGCATATCCCAGACGAAGTTCGTGGTCACGGTCACGAAGCCCGCTCCACGCTCAACACATCGCCGGGCGAGGAGCAGCAACTTGCCAAGGGTCCGGGTGTTGTCGGCGTAGAAGTTGTGATTTTTCCACTTCTTGTCAATCTTCTCAACTTTCACCAAGCCTTCGGTGTCGTACGCGGCCAGAACTTTGGGGTCTTCTTTCGCGAGGTCAAAGGCATCCGCGACGCCGCCTAGAAGCAGGCGAAACGCCTTCTCACGAGTGCCATCCAATGTGTCGCTGGATTGATCTAACCCGGCTTTCAGTTGGTCGAAGGAGGAGAGCAGCGAACGGCGATCGCCGATGCGGTCTTGCGGAACCGCGAGTGAGAGGTTCTTCTGAAACGCTCCACCGCTGCCTGGCACGAACGGCGCTTGGTTGGTGCCGAATGGCCCAGACGCGAGGAAGTTCCCGAAGCCTGTTTGCATCGGCTGAGTGTTCGGGTCCACGGATTGCGGGAACAAGGCGATGTTGGTGGGCAAACCCGTCTGCGGATGGTTGCCCCCAGCGACGCTGGCGAAAGCACTCCCGAGGTTGGCGAGGTGGCCATCCCGGCTAACGATGGGTTTGATGTCGTGATTGCCATCCCCGGTGACGAACGACCGCACCATCGTGAACCGATCCGCCCGCGCCGCGAGTTTCGGGAAGCTGCCACCGAAGGTAACACCAGGAATGCTCGTCTTCACTTCGCCCGTGACACTGCGAATCTCGGCAGGAGCACCCATCTTCGGGTCAAAGGTTTCGATCTGGCTCGGCCCGCCGTGCAGGAAGAGAAAGATGACCGATTGATCCGTCAGCGGCTTACTCGAATTGGCCGCAGGAAGCGGGGAACCCGCCTGACAGAAGAGCTGAGGCAAACTCAAGCCGCCCAGAGCCAGGCCACCGACACGGAAGAACTCCCGGCGCGACGGGGTGAGCAAAGAGAGCATGGGAGTCATCTCGAAACGGTGGAAGAACCGTCCAGGCAGGTGGACGCAATCTACCAGCATCAATCGAGACGAGCAAGCAAAATGCCCGGAGTTCAGCGTATGAGCAGCCAGACAACGGTGGCGAAGAGTGCCCCGAGAGCGAGGCCTATCGCAAGCGGTTGCCACATTTTGTTGCGAGTGACAGGCGCCACGGGGGCTGGCTGGGTGACCGTGATTTCGGGATGGGATACCGGCGCGTAGCCAGAGCGGACCGTGGGCGTCATGGTGTCGACGGTGTCGATCATGACCTCGTCGCTCGTCGAGGGTTGCTGACGCTTTGGAAACGGCAGCGGTGGCGGTGTCGGTTTGAGGGCCGTGATGGCAGGATCGAGTGACATCACCGAGGTCGTGAGGCGGCGGGTTTCGAGCTTGATTTTGGCAAGGCTCCCACTCGTCACTCCGACTTCGCTTTCAAGGCGGATGACAGCACTGCTGGCGGTATCGGTACGAGTCATCCAGCGACGTTGAGGCACAATCGGCATGAACTCCGCCGGTGGTTGGACCTTCTCTCCAACAAACGGTGCCAAGGCTTCGACAAACTCAGCGGGGGTTTGGAAGCGATTCTCCCGCTGCTTAGCAATCGACTTCTTGACGAGCTGCACCAACTCTGAGGGCAGATCTTCACGGAAGTTCGTCAACTCTTCGGGTTCTTTCCACTGTTGCCACATCAGCTTCTGAGCCGTTCGACCTTCGGGGAAGAGCGGTCGACCGGCAAGTAGGAAGTAGAGTGTTGCGCCGAGGGAGTAGAGGTCCGCGCGGATGTCCACATTCGAGCTGTTGACGGCCTGCTCAGGAGCGAGGTAGTCCGCGGTGCCGAGGATCGCGTTGCCATATTGAGCGGTGAGCCGGGAATCGACGTCCGCTTCGGAGCGAACCAACCCGAGGTCGAGGATTTTGGCGGTGCCGGTGGCGTCGATGATGATGTTCGAAGGCTTAATGTCTCGGTGAACGAGGCCCATTTCATGAGCGTGCCCGAGACCCAGCGCGACCTGGTGAGCGATGCTCGCAGCGGCCGCCAGAGATAGGGGGCCATGCTTGCCGATGTACTCTTGCAGGTTCAGCCCTGGCAGGTACTCCATGACCAAGTACAGCATCCGGCTTTCGCGGTTCAGGTCAAAAACCTTGATGATGTGCGGATGGTTGAGAGCGGCGGCCGCCCGAGCTTCACGCAAGAACCGTTCTCGGGCGACTGTATCTTCGGGGTTCGGCACCGACAGCACTTTGAGTGCCACAAGCCGACGCATCTCGGCATGCTCGGCTAGGAAGACTTGGCCCATGCCTCCGCCCCCGATGCGATCGAGGATGACATAGCTCCCCAGGACGAAGCCTTTGTACTTCCCTGCGGCAATGCGGTCGGCCTGAAATGTGGTCAGGAGTTGCCAGGCGACGAGGCGTTCGAGCAACTCTGGTGGAGTCCAACCGCCGGGAGGCGGTGTCCCCTCCGCCATGAGCGCCTCGACGTCTGCGATCGGGCATAGCCCGCTCATGCGGACGCGGTCAAGCAATTCTGGAACATGGACTGGCGGCGGCATGGAACTGTTAACAAAGGATAACGGGTACCGTGCGAACTCTAGTACACGAGCCAGGAGAAGGTGTTCGTTTATGGCGAATTCAGTGATTCCGGAGCTTTGGGCTTCGGAGGAACCCCGACTTTCAGTTTGGGATCGGTGACTCGCAGGTAAGTCTCTTCTTTGGTCGGGTCTTTGCCAAGCGTCACAGAGGCGTCAAACTGCGCGGACACCATCGGCACGCCATCAACGCTGAGTTTACTCGTGACGATGTTATCAGGGCCGAAGCGGAAGGCCTTGTTATATCCTGGGTAGAGTTGCTCCAAGCTCGCGATTCGGATGACCGTGCCGAAGTAAGGTTTGCCATCGGCTGTTTTCAAAGCCACTGGTGGAGTCCAGGCTGAGTCATCGAAATCCGCAAGTGGCCATTGCGGCACGGGCTTGTCGAAGCATTTCCAAGTCACGACCAACGGTGGCGACACAGGGGCCACTACAGGAGCGGGTGTCGCGGCAGGTGCAACCGGAGCAGGCGTCGGTGTCGCAGCGGGTGCAACCGGAGCGGGTGTCGCGGCGGGTGCGGGTGTTGTTGCAGGAGCCGGTGTTGTCGTAGCCGGAGCTGGAGTTGTTGCAGCAGGCGTTGTCGTAGCCGGAGCCGGTGTTGTCGTAGCCGGAGCAGGCGTTGGAACCGCAGGCGTCACCGGAGCCGCAAGCGGTGCTACCGGTGGAACTGGGGGTACTGGAGGCCCTAACTTGACGACCGCGGCTAACAAGCCCGCCGTGACTTTGGCTGGTCCCGTCGTGACACGAATCGCGACGACGTTTTTCCCCACGCGAAGATGAGGTTGCAGATCAAGTGCCGTGGTCATATTCGCAGAGACCATGGCAGGATTTTGCAGTTGAATTCCATTGATGAAGACTTGGCTCTGTGCCGCTGTGCAGAAATCCAAATGCCAAGGAGCTTTTTGTTCTTCAGCGGTGAGGGTGAACTCACCTCGGAAGAATATATCTTCGTCAACGACTCCATCTTCAGTTTTATAGTCCCGGTTCCATATCCAGGGCGTATGGTTAAGAGTTGCATAGATCGGAGACGATGTCAGTGCTTGGACAGCGTCAAAGACGTTCTCTTTGAGGGCGATTGTCGTGCCGATCGCATCCGGAAGAGCCTGGAATTTCAAGCCAATCGCAAGGTTAACAAAACAGTTCCGCGAGATCAGGGTTTGCATGTTTGCTGGGACAATCGGTGTGCCAACAGGTGCTGCGTGGGTCGTGTCAAACCGGATTCCGACTTGGCAATTCGCGATGCGATTTCGATCGATGAGAACAGCATTTGTGTTCCCTTGAAAAATAATGCCGACATTGAACGGGCCATCAATCAAGTTGTCAACAACCTCGACTCCAGCATTGCTATAGAGGTAGGCGGCGGGAAAGAAGATGCCTGCCATAGTCGGTTTTGTGGTCACGATTCGGCAGTTCTCGACCCGGGTTGGTCTTGGTGAAGCGGTGATATGGTGAAACTGGATCGCTGTGTATGCAGCCGGTTTGATGGTGCAATCCTGAATTTTCACGGCCGAACAGCAGATATAGACCGCTGCCGCGTAGTTCGGTGTTCCCTCGATGACGAGGTTTTGGAACGTGATTCCACGAGAGTTGGCGATCGATATCGCGGCACCGAGTTTCGCTTCAGCGTTGCCGGTCCAAGTCACCGGGCCGCCGCGATTGTTCCCCGCAATCACAAGGTCCAGAGGGAGATACTGGGTCGTTGGGATGACGAGTTCTTCGGTCCAGGTCGGGTCGATGATCTCGATGCGAGTATCGTTCGTCGCCGCTGCGATGGCTGAGGCGACGGTGGAGTAGGCACCTGGGATCCGCTGTTTACTGACCAGCAAGGTGTTCCGCTTCGCGGCCTGCTTCGCAAGCAAAAGCGTGGGGTCAACAGGAGTCGTGACGGGAGTTACCGTCGTCGTGGTTGGCGCCGTGACGACTGGTTTGGGTTTCCCAGCAAAAAGGACAGAGAGCACAATCGCCGAGCCAATCACCATGAACACCCCGAGGGCGCAGAGGCCGATCAGCATCTTTTTCTGCTTGAGCTTCTCCAGGAGTTTCGGCTTTTCAAAATCGACCCGTTGAGACTCGGGGGCCGCCTGCATGACCTCGTCGATTGAGACCCTGGTCGTGGCCTGGACGTCCTCTTGGCTAAAGTCAAAAACATTACCCTGCCCCCTTGGAGCGACCATACTGATGCTCGATGGGGTGCTTTCGGAGCTTGGCAATCGGATGGAGCTATTGGCCACCGGCAGCGGGGTGTCACCTGCATTGAACTTGCGGACATTGGTGGCGTTCGTAGGGTCGGTCTGGCCATTGAGGACCGTTTCCGCCTGGCTGCTCGGGTCCGCGAAGAGTTTGCGGTGGAAGTCAAGATCCACTTGCGCGTACGGTTCGAGAGCCTGCGCGACGTCCTGCGGTTGGGAGTACCGGTTGGCGGGGTTCCGCGCCATCATGGTGTGGATGATGTCCGCGAGGTCTTCGGGGATATCGGGGCGAAGGCGATCGATCCGTGGCGGGTCAGCACTCTGCTTAGCGATGAGCTTGGCTTGCGAACTGCCCGTGGGGTATGGCGGATGCCCAGCGAGTAGGAAGTATAGCGTGCATCCGAGAGCGTAGATGTCAGCACGGCAGTCGACATTCGAGCTATCAATCGCCTGCTCAGGGGCGAGGTAATCCGCGGTGCCGAGGATGACATCTCCGGCACTACTCATCGTGAGGCCATTGTCCGAGGCCACGCGGACAATACCCAGGTCCAGAATCTTGCAGAGGCCATTGCGATCCATCAGCAAGTTGGCTGGTTTGATATCGCGGTGAACGAGTTTGGCATCCGCAGCGCACTGCAAGCCTTGGGCAATCTGCACGCCACAATAGGCCGCCCACTCAGCACGGAACGTGCCAGCCCGAGCGACCATCGCCTGTAAGTTCAGCCCGTCGATGTGCTCCATCACGATGTAAGGCGGCGTCGCAGTCGCTTCGAGGTCAAAGACGCGAACAATGTTCGGGTGCGCGAGCGATGCGGCAACTTTCGCCTCGCGGAAGAAACGCTGCCGAGCCACCTCGTCGTTCGCTAGCTTTAAGTTCAATGTTTTCACGGCGACATGGCGGCCTGTCGTCATGTGTTGGCCGAGGAACACATGGCCCATGCCACCCTGACCAATGAGATCGAGTAACTTGTAGGAACCGAAAACGAAGCCGCGGTACTTGCCAGCATTCAGCAAGCTGGCCTGAAATGGCGTCAGCGTCTTGGTCTTTTGCAGGAACTTCAAGAACAGCACGGAGTCGCTCAGGTCGCCGCCCTGTTCGGTGAATTGGGCGACGGCATCGTTGAGTTCCTCCTCGCGGAGCAACTGACTCGAACGGAGCAAGCTCACTACGTCTTTTTTGGTGACCGTTTTCGCCATGATGGTGCCATTAGCGGGAGAAAGCGCACCGGGGGCTTCCGACCCACGATACAGCAATGAAGCCTAGAACAGACTCAGAACGATGTGGGGGGACTGTCGAGAAATCCAACGGATTTTTCGGAGAAATGATTCAATTCGCTGCAAGTCTGCCAGGGCGTGTTCTAGTCTTGGAAAGCCTGGGTTCCGGCCCAGAATTTGTATTCGCTTCACCATAATACTGGGACCGAGAGATGAAGATTCTCCCCCGAAATCCATCGACTCCTCAAGCTCGCCGTGGCGCCGCCGCTGTGGAGTTTGCGTTTGTCACGATGTTTGTTCTCTTCCCCATCATCATGGGGGTGTGGGAAGTGGGTCGGCTCATCCTGGTTCAGCAGATCGTGGCAAACTCTGCACGCGAAGGGGCACGCTTGGCCGCTCAGGGCCGAACTATCAACGCAACTGGCTCACCCACCGAAATCTCAAACTCCATCGTACCAGCCTCAAACCCGACTGGCTTGCCGAACATCAAAGCCGCAGTGCTTCAATCGCTGAACGGTGCGGGCCTCACGAACCTCCGCTGGAACGATGTGGACGTCACCTTCACTTACATCAGCAGTCCGCCCAATTCGAACCCTGCAGCCACACAACCCTATCAAGGTGTGAAGGATCAGCGGTTTACCGTGAAAGTCTCCATCAATTACGACAACAAAGTGCGTTGGGTCAATTTTGGCATCGTGACCGCTGCCAAAACTGAGTTTGTCGCAGAGTGGAGAATCTTGGTCGATGATCCATTTCGAGTGAATGACACAATGCCAGTTTGGTAAGTCCCGAAATACTATTCACCATTGAGATCCACCGATGATTCTTTCTTCCCCAAAAACGAGACGCCGACGCGGTCACACCCTCGTGGAAACTGCGATGGTGATCTGTGTATTCATGGCGTTCGTGTTCGGTATCTTTGAATACTGCCGGTATCTGTTGGTGTTGCATGTCACCACGAACGCTGCTCGGGATGCCGCTCGTCATGCTTCCGTGCGAGCCTCATTCCCTGAAGCGACCACCGGGGTGACGCAATACAACACCGGAAATGCTCTCCCCTTCGAAAACTCGGCAGACGTGGCACTCACTTACAAAGTGCCATTTGTCGAGAATATGCTCCTTTCCCGCATGGCTGGGATGAGCAACAACATTTCGAACTTCCAGATCCGTGTTTTCGCAGCCGAAAGCGCGCTTCTTTATTCGGATCCACCTGTGATCCGGCCTAAGACGACTGCTACGGCCTGGAATAGTGCGAGTTTTTCCGAACGCATCGCTGTGCAAGTCGTCGGTATCTACCAACCGTTTGTATCCAGTGTGAGTGATAACACCTTTGTGGGTGGCATCCCCATTCTGACAAGCTCTGTTAACTTTAATGTGATTGTGTTAGTCGGTAGCGAAGGCTAATTTTCTTTGTTCGATCTCGATTCCCAGGTGATATATGATCCTGACACAGAGTGTAAACTCCCGCCGCCGGGGCAACATTTTGCCCATGACGGCAATTCTCATCGTGGCGCTCTGCTGCTTTGTGGCACTCGCGCTCGATTTGGGAGTCTTGATTGTCGCACGGACACAGTGCCAAAATGCTGCGGACGCCGGGGCGCTGGCCTCGACACGAAACCTGGACAACAAACCGACCAGTGTGAATAGTAACCGAGCCATAGCGGATGCCGCGGCCCGGACTTCGATCCAGGAAAACCAACTCCTGGCTGGGAAGTTTACGGCCACGAACATCACCAATGTTCGCTATGGGATCTACGAATACAACGCAGCGGCCAGCCCAGCACGCTTCGAAGTCTCCTACCCAGCTAGCCCACCACCAGGCCGTTCTTGGACCGCGACGGAAGTGACCGTCAATGCGGCCAGCAACGTGTTCTTCGCTCGAACCTTTGGCTTGGTCTTCGGTGGCGCGGGCACAACGATGCTCAACACAGGTGCACGTGCAGTGTCTGTGTATCGCCCCCGGGATATCGCCATGGTCTTGGACATGACCGGCTCGATGAAGTTCGGTAGCATGACCAAGCATAACGACAACTATGCCAGTTCGGACCCGATCTATCCGCAAATGGGTCACCTCGCACGGTACCTGGCCTACTCTACAACCAACTCTTCGAACGGAACGAATGCTGGAGGAGCTCCTTCGAACCGGACGAATCCATTCTTCACCACGAGCATTTACCGCCCCTATTACTCCTATTCGCCGAACAACTTCACTGTTCAGAACTCGGGTGGTCCGCCGATTGTCAAAGACTTCTACATGGACCGCGGGAACGTCAACAACCCTGCTTCGACGTTAACGACGCCATCAGTGAATATGTCGGCTGTGCTGCCAGCGACGCCGATGCCTCGCGCTTTCCACCACTGGGAACCGACGCTGGTCACGCCCGGCAACGATGCCACCTACACCGCTGCCACGTTTAACTACAGTGGCTGGAACGGGGCTAAAGACATTAACAATTTTGTGATCTATCCCTGCCCGGAAGACTTTGAGAATCAGTCCGATGCGAACTACCTCGGGGACAAATGGCCTCGTAAGTATGGTGCGGAATGGACGACACTCACGGATCACAACTGGAGCCCCGAAGTCACGAACGGCGCTGCGATCAACTTGATCGAATACTTAGGCTGGAGACCACGATACACAGGCGGCGCCGTTGCGAATCCAGATCCACCTGTGCGTACCACCCCAGAAGCGGGTTACAGTCGCGACAGCTCGGGCAACTCACTCGCCTGGACGAACTTCCGTGACGCAACTTGGGAACGCTACGGATACGACCTCAACGTCAATGCTTATGTCAACGGCCGCCCTGCAAACTGGGACGCGGGAATTGACCCCACCGCTCCTGCAAGCAACGTCGGCAACACGGGTTTGCCCCGCGCGTACACCGCGATTGACGCCCGACGCATCTGGTGGGAGGCCAACGCTGCATCCATCGTCACACCTGGACGGTTCAAAGGCTATAGCATGGGGCCAGGCTACTGGGGCAAAACCTTCTTCGTGTGGCCACCTGACCCACGCCAACCGGTTGGCAACCCTGGTGATGCAAACCACGTCCCTGGAGACTGGCGTCGACGTTTCTTCCTGAAGAACGATGGCACACAACTGGGTGTCAATGCTGACAACATTCCGGGTGGTGGGAATTTGGACAACATCGGCGAAGCGATCCTCCGCAACGGCACTGGTTCGACTCTCGCGATTGGGACCAACCAGATCAACTACCCAGCCGTTCTACGGTGGATCAAATCCCCACCGATGGCTTTGCCACCGAACTTGCGTGCAGGCCGGGTTCTGTACTACTCCTCCATCCCGAACGATGTTGACACGAACACAGGCACAGACGACGAGAAACGTGACAAGGCGTTCTGGAAGTATTACATCGAGTACGTCTTGCTCAACAAAGACAACGGCACAAACGACAACGGCACGAACATTCACCACCATGAAAACCGTCACTGGCCAGATGACAACGGGAATGCTGGCAACCTCGTTACGAGTGCTGAAATCTTGACTTATGACATCGACGGGACTGGCCCCCAGATCGCAGATCCGCGACCTTACATGAACTACACCGATAACCCGAGCCGCCCACGCGGGCAGTTCTGGTTCGGCCCAGTGACCATGATGGGGATGATTGACGACCGTTTTGCGATGCCTGGCACAGTCCACCAATCGCAGTGCTGGCAGCTCAAGGCGGGGGTGAACTCCTCCTTGGACGACATCCGAAACAACCAGCCAAACGTCAGCGTCGGGATGAGCTACTTCAGCACGGTCGGCTACGGCTTTACCTCCGTCGCAGTCGGCCAAGAGTTCGAACTCTTGAAGGCTTCGCTCTTCTACCCCAAAGACCTCATCGATTCTGGTGAAGTCTGGTCGAATCCTGCCAAGGAAGTCCGTGCGTTTGATGTCTGGATGAACTGGCAAGGCTTCAACAAGATCCAAACCTCGGCAGGTGGTACCGACCCGAACACCGGCCTCGCAGTCGCCTTCAATATCTTGTGCCCGACGACGGTGGGCAACACTGGCAACCCTCCATTGCCAGTTATACCACCTGCTCCTTACGCGAACCAGACCGCCAGCCGACGGGGTCGTCGGGGTGCGGCGAAAGTCGTCATCTTCGAAACGGACGGCGTGCCGAACAACTCGCGTCAGGCCAACTACAACGCCTTGGGCATCGACTCTTGGTACGCCATCAATACGGGCCAAGGGGGCGGTGGTGCGGAATCGGCAGCCTACAGCATCGTGGACCGCATCGTCAGCCAAATGGCAAACGGAAACACAGGGAACAGCGGTCTCTCCACGCCGAGTACCCCGGCACGGGTGTACTCGATAGGCTTCGGCGACTTGTTCAGCTCGCCTAGTGGTCTGAACACGGATGCTCGCAACTTCCTTCTGAATATCCAGAAGCGAGGCGGAACCTCCGGTCCGACGGATACTGCGATCCCGAATTACCAGATCATCACGGGGACATACACCCAACGGATCGAGTCGCTCCGCACGGCTTTCGAGCGGATTCTGCAGAGCGGCGTCCAGGTGACTCTCATTGAGTAGTTTCCCCACAATGGGTTCCCTTGAGTAGAATGGCACTATGGCGAACCCGAATGAAATCCCGATGATGCCGCAGCACCCTGAAGCGGCATCTCCTGAGCCGCCGGTCTTACCACCGGCGGTTTCCCATCCTGCCCCCCGGCAGACGCTCAGCTACCTCCGTGGTTTGCTCAACAACTACGGCCTCGAACCCAAGTCCAAACTCGGCCAAAACTTCCTCATTGATCTCAACCTCCTCGACCTCACCTGTCGGGCCGCAGAACTCACCCCCGATGACTCCATCCTTGAAGTGGGCACGGGTACCGGCTCTCTGACCGCACTCATGGCCGACCAAGCTGGGTGTGTCTTCAGCGTCGAGGTGGATACACAGATTCAGCGCGTCGCCAAGCAGATCATTGGGATGAGGCCAAACGTCAAGCTGCTCCTCGCGGACGCTCTGGCTCGCAAGAATGAACTCAACCCCGATCTCCTCAACGGCTGGACCGACTGGACCGCGAAGCATCAACTCACACGCCGTAAGCTCGTCGCCAATTTGCCGTACGTCATCGCCACACCGCTGATCAGCAACTTGCTCATCGCCGATGTGCCGATCGAACGCATGGTCGTGATGGTCCAATGGGAGATCGCCGAGCGGCTCAATGCCCAAGTGGGTACCAAAGATTTCAGCGCATTGAGTGTTTTGGTGCAATCTCTGGCGGACGTCTCGATCGTCCGCAAAGTGGCCCCGACGAACTTCTTCCCAAGGCCCAAGGTCGATTCGGCCATCGTCATGATCAAGCCGAACGCCGAGAAGCGTGCCCGCGTCGGGGACGTGATGAAGTTCCGCGTGTTCCTGCGTGATCTGTACGTCCACCGTCGCAAGAATCTCCGCCAAGCCCTCATCGGTTGGCCCACCGGTGCCCGCGACAAAGCCGAGGTAGACGCGAAACTCGCGGCCCTGAACTTTGACGGCACCGCTCGCTCCGAAGTCCTGACCCTGGAACAGCACCTGCAACTCTCGAACGCCTTCAGTTGAGTTGAAGCAAGAATCGAGCAAGGTCTTCAGTTAACCACGTGACGCCGAGTTTGCGGGCGAGGTCGGTGGGAAATGACGGCAGCACGGGGGTGGGGGCTTGTTTCGTGGGGTGGTGGTTGGTACCCTTCGAAAATGCGGTCATTGTCGGGTTTTGGGCTTTTGCCAACGCCAGGCGACTTGCGCCGTTATAGCCGCTAGGTGGTTTCTCTACCGGAGTTCGACGTATGATGCCGTGGTCGCGCCGCATGGCGGTTCTCCTGTTGGTCTTCGGCTGCTTGGCCTGCCTCCCAAGTGCCTCGCAAGGCCAAGGCGTCTCCGATTTAAAGCCCTTCCGCCTTGATGCCGCCCAGCCAACCGGCGATTCTTTGACGCGCATGCTTGACCTCATGAACGGCAAGCTCCTCGTCAAAGGCCCTGAAGAGAAGCGGAACAAGGAAGTCATCGGTGCCTTTGCCAAGTTCATCGTTTACCGGGTCACCCACGATTCTTACCACAACCTCCCCGACAGCGGCGAACTGAAACCACGTACTGCGGAACAGGATCTCGAGACCATCGTCTCAGACCTGAACTCCCGCCTGCTCATCCCGACTCCGGAAGGGAACTTGTCTCGCCTTGCACCCGATCAAGCTCAGTACATCTACGAATTCGGGAACGCCGTCGATGCGGCACTTGGGGATGTGTTTAAGAAGAACCCTCCGTCGATCATCCGCGTGAATGCCGCCCGTTTGCTTTCGATTGCTTCGAAGTCTGGTGCCCCTGTTCATGGCAAAATGATCGTCGCCATGCTCTCGAACACTTACTTCAAAGATGGCGCTGGCAAGCCACTGCCAACCCCACCGGAAGTGCTGTACTTTGCCCTCAAAGCCGCAGAAAACATCCTCGCCGCGTACGATCCCACGGTGCTGACCGGGACTTTCGTCACTCGACATAGTTTGGTCGATACGGACTTGGTCGCGCTCATCAAAGTGTTGGAAGAGATGATTGTCAAAGGTCCGCCGGTCGCCGATCGTGCCGCGACCAGTGCCCTGGACCTCACGGGCCGGCCAATCGACCTTGCGCCTGAAGCCCCACCCATGCCCACCGAGCCAGGCAAAGAAGCTGCCAAGCCCGCTACCCCGAAACTCACCAGTGAGCAAATCAACGTGGTGCGATACTTCCGCAAAGCGGCGGTCCGGGCCTTGGCGAAAGTGCGGTTTGACACACTCTCAACAACCACTGGTGCCGAAGTTCGCCCTGCGTTAACGCTCGCCAAAGTCGCCGTTAACGACCCCAGTTTAAGCCTCCCGGCAACGACGGCTGAGATCGCCGAAGCGACGTTGGGGCTGGTGGGGATGTCGCCTTCCCAAAACCTCAACCTGGATGTGTGGACGTATGCCATCGCCGTGGGGATGAACAACTTCGTGAGACCACGCCTGCCTGACGACAAAGACACGAGCCTCCCTTGGCGGATCACATCAGGGCGTATGATGGCCTCCTTCAACGCGCTGAAGAAAGCCATTCCAATCAGCCCACGTCTACGATTGAATGGCAAGCCGATCACCGAACTCGCGGACATCGTGATTTCTGACATGCTTTCGATCATGGAAAAAGACCCCAGCATCGGCGCCGGTCGACCTTCGAATGAACGACTCTTGCAGTGGCTCGCAGCCAACGCCCCCAAGGAAGCTGCCAAATCCCTGTACTCCGATAAACCGCAGTACAAGTTCACGGTCCCCCCGCAGTAATGAACCGCATGGCGTGTTCGCCTAGCCAAACTGGCCACCCAAGACTGGCGACTGGGTTTTCTGTAGCTGGCCTCTGTGAGGCCGGTGCGACTTGAAGGGAAAGTTGGTATCATCTTTCCCGGGAAGCGAAACCGGCCTCACAGAGGCCAGCTACAGAAGATTTTCGGTAAGAACTCTCCAAGACAGCTTGAGAATTTCCTTGTGATTTCTCAGCCCAAAAGTCACAATTCATATTCTTCTTCATTGCGGTCGAGGTGATCTATGTTGTCCCGGAAACTGAGTCTCTCGATACTTGGCGCTGGGTTGGTTTCCGGCGTGACCCTCGCCCAAGGCCCCGTCGCTCCGAAACCTGGCTATTATGTCTTCCGTGTGAACCTGAACTCCGCAGCCGCCGGTGGCTCGGCCCCAGCTGGTGGTCCTCCGGGGCTGGGGATGATCGGCGGGCCTCCGGGCATGGTCGGTGGGCCTCCCGGCGGTGGTGAGGGTGGGCCAGGCGTAGGCAGTGGTGGTGGGCAACCGGCTCAAGCGGCCTTTGACCCCAACAAGATCGTGGCGGTGGTCGTGCCGTATAAGTCCAGCACTTCGCGGCTCGTTTTCCCGAAACAATTGCAATCGATGCGGAACCCGATGATGCCGAGCATCACCACCGCGTTCGGCACCTCGCTGGTTTACGAAGACAAGTCCCTTGTCCGTGTCTACTCTGTGCCACTCGCTACGGGTACCCTCGAAAATAAACTCAAACGCGACTATACGAACTGGGCCAAAGAGAAACCCGCACAAGGCGGCTATGATCTCGTCGCGGAAGCGCTGTCCTACGGCCTTGTGGATATGGCCTTCAAGTTCGCCGATGAAACGGCCAAAATCGTCGCCAGCCGCAAAGAACCGCCACCGGTCAGTGTGGCGGAGTTCGTCAAAGCCTACAATGCGCTCGATACGAAGCTCAAGGACGCTTTGCCTGATAACCCCGATGTCCAGAAATGGCAGCAAACCGTCGGCGGCTCCGCTTACGAATCGAGCCAGCACTACACCATCATCCACTGGGGCGACCAAGCCATTTCCCGGGAAGCCTTGACCCGACGTTTGGAAATGTTGGAATCGAATTACAAAGCCTTCTACCTTTGGCACACGCTCTCGGGCATCACGCCGAAGGCTCCAGATCGCAAGCTGATCGTCGTCATGGCGGAAAAATCTCTCGACATGAACCGGCTCCGCGAAGGGCTGGACGGCAACCCGATCGTCTCCGATTCCTTCTACTCTCCGATGCACAATGTCGTGGTGCTCTCCCCAGAACGCCTCGATGCCGCAGGCCGAACGTTTACCAAATACGCCCAGAACCGGTATCAGGTAGGTTGGAACCGGGACGACCTTTTGAAAGGCATCGCTCCGCCGCTGAAAGCCGGTGAATCCCCAGTCGATGCCGTGCAGATGATGACGATTTCGCTAATCGACAAATTCGTGGAAGAAGACGCGACCTACGCCATGGTCACCCGCGAGGGTACCCGCCAACTCTTCGCCACGAGTGGAGTGCTGTCGCAATACGTCTTGCTGCCCGAATGGCTCGAAAACGGCGTCGCCAACCTGCTTCAAAAACCCAAAGGCCCGGTCTTCACCACCGAGACTGGCAAAGCCCCGATCATGACCGTGGGCGTGGCCTCGGGTTACGGTTCCGCGAACTTTGCGTTGATCCGCAAGTTCCGCGAACTGCTCTCGAAAGGCGAACTGAACCCCACGCCCGAAGAACTGCTCATGAACACCCTCATGGACAAGTACTTCGACGCCTCCCGTGACGGCAAAGACATCGACCCGAAACCCAAAGCGACCGAGAGTGGTGTTGCTGTGGGTGGTGGTGGCCCCGGCGGTGCGGTTGGCGGCCCCCCTGGCCAGGGCGGTGGGATCCGTGGCGGTGGCCCTCCTGGACCTGGCGGTGGGATCCGTGGCGGCGGCCCTCCTGGACCCGGTGGCCCTCCTGGAATTGGCAGTGAAGGTGGCGAAGGTGGCCCTCCTGGCGGACCGATGGGGCCAGGCATGGGCGGTGTTGGCGGTCCAGCCCCGGACCCCGAAGCCGAGGCCCGTGCTCTCCGAATGAAGCTCGAGAACAAGGCTCAGGTCACGTCTTGGGGGTTGGTCTTCTATCTCGCCAAGAAGAAAGGCCCGAGCTACCAGAAATTCCTGACGGCCATGAACCGCATGCCCCGTGACTCTCGCCTCGATAAGCGCGAAGTGCTGAACTTGTTCTGCACCACTTTCGGCCTCATGGACGCCAACCTAGCGGCCATCAACCCAGAAGCGTTCAAAGTCTTCGCGGAAGATTGGGTCAACTACCTGAAAGTGACCCCATCCCAGGCTGCTGAATACCCACTCGACGACCTCAACGGTCAACCCGGTGGCAGCGGCGCTCCAGGTGGTTTCCCTGGCGGCTTCCCCGGTGGCGTACCTGGCGGCGGCGGTGGCGTGCGTGGCGGCAACTAAGAAACGGCTATCAAAACGGTATCAAAAAACTCACGAATTTTTCGTGAGTTTTTTGTTAGACACGCTTATAATCTCTGATCGGTTGCTTTTTTCTTTCGTTCTCTCTCTATTTCCGGGAGTGTTCCATGGCTGTTTCGTCCAAACGGATGGGCTTCACGCTCATCGAACTCCTCGTGGTGATCGCGATCATCGCCATCCTCATTGGCCTACTTCTGCCCGCCGTCCAAAAAGTCCGCGAAGCCGCCGCACGAGCGAAGTGCAGCAATCATCTCAAGCAATTGGGACTTGCAGCTCACAACTACGAGAGCACCAACATGGTTTATCCTCGCGGTCGGTCTGGGCCAATCGTTGCTGGTGTGAACACCTTCAACGGCTCGGCACAAGCCGAGTTGCTCGCCTACATCGAACAAGCCGCCAAGTACAGCCAGTTCAATTTGGCTCAAGACGCTAACGGTGGTGCAGCGAATGAAATCGCCCGCCAGCAAGACCTCAGCATTCTGCTTTGCCCTTCGGATCCTTCCGGGGCCGCCATTCAATACGGCACTTCACCCGCTTACGGTCGGAACAATTACTTTGCTAGCGGTGGCGCGACGTCCAACCCGAACGGCTCGGCTCTCTTAACAGGTTACTTCAACTGGGCGCGAGAAGTTCGGTTGGCAGGTGTCATCGACGGCACGAGTAACACCGTCATGTTCGCTGAAGTGAAACGTGGTAAGAACGCGCTCTCAGGCCCCGTTGACGAAACAGCTTGCAAACTGTTCAGCGGCACCTGGAACTCAACGGACGGACGTGCCGTTGGTGGCTGTAGCGGCACCGCCGCCACCAGTGGTATCCGATATGTCGGGCAGCAATACTACCGATTCTTGCACGCGACTTCGATTTTCACCACGACCCTGCCTGTGAACTGGAACAATCGTGTGGGTCTGAATACTCCGAGCCACTGTTACTTCACTGGTGTCGCCGAAGCCCACATCGCGGCTTCCTCGTATCACTCGGGTGGGGTCAACGCTTGCATGGGTGACGGTAGCATCCGATTCTTCCGCGACTCCACCCAGTTCAATGTGTGGCAGGCGTTTGGCAGCATCGCCGGTGGCGAAGTGCCTGTCAACGATTAATCGGCAACCCATTTCCACCACAGATGGCAACCTAAAGGTTGCCATCTGTTTTTCTAGAGGAGATCGAACTTGAAACTTCTTGCGTCCGTTGCGTTGTTCTCGGTTGCTCTGTTCCTGACAGGTTGCTCGGATTCTAAACCGAATGCCACTCCCGTGACCACTTCCGACATGCTTTCGGACCTCTCCGAACTACTCAAGGAATATGCCAAAACCTCCAAAGGCGCACCCAAAAAGCTGAGCGACTTGCAAGCTCTCGAACCGAACTTCCCAGCTGCGTACCACGCTTTGACCAACAACAAATGCGTCTACATGTGGGGAAATGAAATCTCGACTGGGCAGAACATCATCGCCTATGAAACTGAAGTCCCAACCGCTGGCGGATCAGTTCTCCTCCAAGACGGCACGGTGAAGAAGATGACCCCTGACGAGTTCAAATCGGCGCCGAAGGCCGCAAAGAAGTGAACCTTCCTTGACGACTCCGCCTCTCTCGGTAGGATGCACACGACGCGGGAATGGCGGAATTGGCAGACGCGCTAGATTCAGGTTCTAGTTCCGGCAACGGAGTGGAGGTTCAAGTCCTCTTTCCCGCACTCAACACCAAGGCTCTCCAGCAAAACTGGAGAGCTTTGGTCGTTTCAGGGGTCGTTTTAGGGGTCGTTCCTAGGATCCTTTCATGATCAACGAAGAGAACATCCTGCTGAGTTGCTTCGTGGCCAACTTCGTGGTCTCGGGTTTGCTGCTGTTCTTCGCCTTGTATCGCCGGAAGAATATGAGGATGGCGACCGCTTTCTCCTTGCCAACGGGGGCGATACTGGGGTTTATCCTCGCCACGGGGTGTGCGTTGTTCTCTCTCAAGCAGGCGGGTTTCACGAATATCCTGATGGGCCTTTGGTTCTTCTTTCTGTTGACGACGATCTTTGGTCTCTACTTCGCGGGGCTAGTGCTCGCGCTTTGGCGGAACTTTGACTACCAAAGCTACGAGCGGCTGATGGTGAAGCGTGACCTGCCGCCGACGGACGACGATGATTGACGATTACTCGCCGAGGTAGGCAGCGCGGACGCGGGGATCGGTGAGGAGCTTCTTGGCGTCGTCTTCCATCGTCACCCGGCCCGTTTCAAGCACGTAGCCACGGTGCGAGAACTTGAGTGCCATGCGGGCGTTCTGCTCGACGATGAGGATGGACATCTTCTCAGTCTCGTTCAGCTTGCGGATCACCTCGAAGATTTGCACCACGATCTGTGGCGCCAAGCCGAGCGAGGGTTCATCCAACAACAACAGCTTCGGCTTGGCCATCAGCGCACGAGCGATGGCAAGCATCTGCTGCTGGCCACCCGAGAGCAGGCCGCCGGCTTGGTTTTGCCGCTCTTTCAGGATCGGGAAGAGTTCGAAGGCGTGGTCGATATCGGCTTGGAAATCCCCCTCGCGGGTGAAAGCCCCCATCTGGAGGTTTTCGAGTACCGACATGCGTGGGAAGATCTTGCGGCCTTCCGGAGACTGGACGAGGCCCAGTTTCACGATCTGGTGCGGGGCCATCTCGTCGATGGCGGTGCCTTGGAAGATGATCTCCGAGCCGCCACGGGGTTTGACGATCCCCGAAAGGGCCATGAGCGTCGTGGTTTTGCCAGCACCGTTCGCCCCGATGATCGAGACGATCTCGCCTTGTTTCACTTCCAAGGAGATGCCATCGAGCACATTGATGGGCCCGTAACCGGCTTGCAGATTCCTGACAGTCAAGAGTTGCATCAGCTCACCTCTTCCTTGCCGAGATAGGCTTCGATGACCTTCGGATCGCGGCTCACTTCGGCGGGTGTCCCCTCAGCGATCTTGGTGCCGTAATCGAGCACCGCAACGCGATCCGAAATGCCCATGACGAGGTGCATGTGGTGTTCGATCAGCATGACCGTGATGCCTCGATCCCGAATCTTGCGGATCAGGCCCATGAGGTCGTTGGTTTCGGAGGGGTTCATCCCAGCGGCTGGTTCATCCAAGAGAAGCAGCTTCGGCTCGGTGGCCAGTGCCCGGGCGATCTCCAAGCGACGTTGGTCCCCGTAGGGCAGGTTCTTGGCGAGTTGACCGGACTTGCCAGTCAGGCCGACGAACTTCAAGAGTTCGACGGCCTTCTTCTCAGCCCCGATCTCCTCGCGGCGTAAGCCCGGTAGCCGCAGGGCCATGGCGAAGACGTTGCCCGTCAAGGTGCGGTCCATCCCGATGAGGATGTTTTCCAAGACCGTCATGTTCTGGAACAAGCGGATGTTCTGGAAGGTCCGTGAGATGCCCCCTGCCGCGATGCCGTCCGGAGTCCGGCGACCGCGAATCCAGGCCATGAACGATCCCAAGAACCCGACGGCATAGCCGAAGATCGAAGCGAGCAGCACGATGCGGAGCTTGGTTTCCAAGGCCTTGGTCAAGTAGTTTGTAAAGCCTTCCCAGGCTTTGCCGATGGAGAAGATGCCATCGGTGGCGAAGGGGGCTTTGAAGGTCGCGGTCCACAGGCCCTCGATACCGAGGGCCAAGAGTGCCCCGATTCCGGCGACGATGAAGCCAATGACCGCCGCACGAACAAAGACCTCCGTGCTCAGGGGCCGGATTTTGTCGTCGCCATCGAAGTGAATCTCCCCGACGGTCGGGGCGTAAATCCCGGTGACGACGTTGAACACCGTCGTCTTGCCAGCACCGTTCGGCCCGATCACGGAGAAGATTTGCCCAGCTTCCACTTTGAGCGACAAATCATTGACGGCCGTGATGCCGCCGAACTTCATCGAGACGCGATCCAACACGAGAGTGCTCATGAGCGGCCTCCTGGCAGTCCGTTGATTTCTTCCGTGCTATTGCCCAAGGTCACAGGGTTGATTTCATCTTGAACGAGTTCATCGGGGTGCAGTTCATGTTTGACCCGCGAGGAAGGGATCAAGCCCTCGGGTCGGAAACGCATCATCAAGATCAGGGCGAGGCCGAAGATGATGAGCCGCCAGCCAGAGAAGGTCTTGTAAATCTTCATGTCCCCGTTGTCTTGGGTGACGCTGCTCTGCACGAAGGTGTCGACGATCGGGCTGACAATGTTGTCAAAGCCCACGAGCAAGAAGACCCCCAGTAGCACCCCACGCCGAGAGCCGAGGCCCCCCAAGATCAGGCAGCAGAGGATAAACACCGAGCGGTTGAAGCTGTAAGCGTCCGGGGCCGAAGTGCTCGTGAGCCGGTTGGCGTACAGCACCCCGGCCAGGCCTGCGATCGCAGCGCCCAATGCGAACGCCGCGAGCTTGAGTTTACCAGGGTTGAGGCCCATGCAGTTCGCGGCCAGTTCGTCTTCTCGCAGAGCAATCCAGGCTCGGCCGAGGCGGGAGTTTTCGAGGTTCCGCAACATCAGCATCACGCCGATGAGGATGATGAGCGTCAGGTAATACCAAGGCACATAACTACCAATCCAATCGAGGGAATCGCCCACACTCGGCGGTGGTGGAATCGGGCTGAGGCCTTGGGTGCCAGCCGTGATGCCGCCGAGGTTCCGCAACGCATAGCGGACGACCTCACCGAAGCCCAGAGTCGTCAGGGCCAAGTAGTCGCCTCGTAGCCGTAACGTCGGGGCACCGAGGCAGAAGCCCGCTAGCCCGGCGATGAGTGGCCCGAGGATGAGGGCCACGATGATATTGGCCCCAAAGGTGTACGAGGGGGCCATCAGGATCCCCGCCACATAGGCCCCGATCGCAAAGAAGCCCGCGATGCCGAGGTGTAACATCCCCGTGTACCCGACGACGACATTCAGGCCCAGGGCCAGGATGGCGAAGATGAACACCGTCGGCAGTTGATCGCCGAGCGAACGGCGGGTGATGTTGAAGAAGTTCGATTCAAAGACCGGGAAAAGCGGGTAAAGCAGCAAGATCGCAAAGACTGCCACCTCCCAGCTCAGGCCCCAGGGTTTCTTGTTGGGAGTGCTCATTAGACTTTCTCCCGCACGCGGCTACCGAGCAAGCCCGAAGGCCGGAAGACCAAGATGATGATCAGGATCGAGAAGACCAGGGCATTCGTCCATTGGTCGCCGAGGTAGGCCGAGCCGAAGGACGAGATCAGGCCGATGAGCAAGCCACCGAGCACCGCACCTGGGATGTTGCCGATGCCGCCGACGACGGCTGCCGTGAAGGCGTAGAGGCCGTTTTGGAAGCCGATGGTGTAACTGATGGTCCCGACACTCAGGCCGTAGATCACACTCGCCGCCCCGGCCAGTGCTCCGCCGATGGCAAAGGTCGTGCGGATGACCATCTCGGTGTTGATGCCCATGAGTTGCGCCGCGATGGGATTCTGAGCCGTGGCTCGCATCGCTTTGCCGAGCTTGGTGAACTTCACGAACACCGTCAGCAGAACCATCAAGGGGATCGTGACGCCCACGATGAGAGCGTCCTTACTGGAAAACTTGAGCTTCGATCCCTCTGGGAGAAGGTTGTCGTCCGCAGCGATGAGCTTGGGGAAGTCCACATCCTGGGAGCCGCCCCAAAAGAGGCCAATGTTCATGAAGATGAAGCTGACGCCAATCGCGGAGACGAGGGGTGCCAGCTTGGGTGCTTTTCGCAACGGCTGGTAAACGAGCTTGTCGACCGTCACATTCAAGGCCGCACAGAAGAGCGGGCAGAGGATGAAACAGGCCGCCAGGATAAGGGCAATTTGCTGCCAGTTGTCGGCACTACTCTTCAGCCCTACGGCACCGATCAATGTGAGGGCGAGGAAGGAACCCAACATGAACAGGTCGCCGTGGGCGAAGTTGATGAGTTCGATGATGCCGTACACCATGGTGTATCCGAGGGCGATGAGCGCGAAAAGCGAGCCTTTCGTCAGCCCCAGGATGATGTACTGCAAGATGAGTTGCAGGTCTTCTTCAGTCATGATCGAAAACCATCCTCCATGGACGAGTCTATCACGGGAGTGTAGTTACTGGAGCCGCTTTGGAGAGGGGTGCGAGCAGGCTGTGTGAAAAATTGTAGAAACCGCAGAGCTTACGACCCAGCCCGTCCCAGTGCCCAGACGCCACTCCGTGGCTAAGCAGAGACCCCAGGGTTACGCTAAGGTTCAATCGGGCGAAGCGTAGCGTAACCCTGGGCACACGCGTAACCCTCACATCACATAACCCTGGGAACTCCGTTCGAGAATCTTTGTTTTCCACTGGCATCGGCTTCGGTTGGTGAGTAGTATTGTTTTGAGTTTGGTCACCTTCCGTGGACATGTGGGGTGCGGATATGGTTCTTCGGCTTTGCCTTCTGACAGTTTGGCTTTTGGCGGCTCTTGGTGTTGGCGTCTACCACCTCAGCGCTGGCGAGCAAAAGATGAAGCTCGACGCAGCCAATCAACTCCTGATTCAAGCGGATGCCGCAGGCAAGAGCGGCGACTACGCCGAAGCGATCACACTTTACGATCAAGCTCTCGCTGCCATCCCTGCGGAACGCAAAGATGATTCTCGCAAGATTCGCGTCGAAAAAGCGAAGGCCCAGATGCTCGCTAACAAATTGCCCGAAGCTCACGCTGATCTCAAAGTTCTCGTCGATGAACTGACCGCTGACAAGACCGCCGATGCCAAAGTCCTCTCCGAGGCTCGTTCGACCCTCGCCAATGCCCAATACTACACGACCTGGTTGATGCGTCTCGAAGGGCTGGGCGAAGAAGAATGGTTGCCGGAAATCGATGCCGCTCGCCAGAACTACAAACTCCTCGCCGAGCAAGGCACGCCTGAAGCCCAAGCCATAGCGACCGAAGATCTCGAAGCGGCCATTCGCTTGGCCCGCATGAGCCTCAACGACCTGCAAGCCATGCCGCTGCCGAAGCAGTGCAAAGGCTGCTGCTCCTGCAAGAGCAATCGCCCCAGCAAGAAACAAGGCCCGAAGAAAGAAAAGCAAGATGTCCGCAGTGCTGGCGGTTCCCCACCGATTGAAGATGGCGGCCACTAATTGAGTCTCTCGAAGCCCGTGGCAAACATCCCCACGGGCTTTTTCATGCAGTTCAACCTCTCCCTATCGGTCAGTTCAGACTTCAAATCTCCTTCGAGGTGCATCATGCGCCAGTGCTTCATCGCTTGCGGGCTACTCCTGGCAACGGCTTTCCTCATCCACCTGGGATCACGGCAAGACGCCTTAGCTCAGTCCACCCCATCAACATCCAAAGCCGTGCCCCTGACTCCAGCCGTGAAAGCGGCTCCGCCGACGAAGGTTGTCGTCGGGCCGGATGGCAAACCGATGGTGATCGAAGGCGAAGGTGCTCCGGGTGCACCTGCCGAAGCGAAAGTCGCGGAGAAGCCGAAGGAATCCGAACGGCTGAAGAAGTTGAAGACGATCTCGTTCGATCGGCGGCCATCCGCACAACTCAAAGCCTGGGCACCGGAAGCGAAGAAAGACGACAACAAAGCCGCCCCACCCAAAGACCCCAAAGAAGCCGAACTCGACGCGGAGTTGAAGACCTTCCGCAAGATCGTCACCCTCGGAGAGTGGACCAAAGTTAAAGAGTATCTCGGCACTCTGCCTGACGAAGAAGCCATCGTCGCTTACAAGCAACTCACCAACTCGATGATGCGCAACCCCATGATGATGCAGAACTCGGGTGGCGATGACGAAAACCAGCCCCGCATGATGGGTGGCAACCCGAACATGATGCGCTTCGCCGAGAAGAATCTGCTGACGATCGACGACTTCCTCGGCATCGCTGCGGCGGCTCCCAAAGCCTCGAACCCCAAGTTCTTCGATGGCCGGGCGACTTTGATGGGCACGCCGATGATCGTCGCCCTCGCCCCGGCTGGGATTGGTAAACCGCAACTTCAAGAGTTCACGAGCTTGCTCTCGATCACAATGGAAGGCGGGACCTTGCCGGAAGTCGTGGTCGCCCGGCTCAAAGCCGAAGTGGCCAAGCCCAACCCGGTTTTTGATAAGCGGCAAGTCGCCAAGATGTTCATCAACGGTTCGCTTTCGAGCTACGCCGGGGACTTCATGCCGACACTGGACCAAGCCAAGAAAGACAACGACTTCGAAGCCTTGAACCTGCTATCGCAGTATTACCTGGCCCTGCAAGACCGCGAAGAGAAGTCCGGGAACCTTGAACGGGCTTGGGGTGCGGTGCAGAGTGTGTTGGCAGTCCCTGATTCGCCACGCGAACAGCAAGAAGAAGCGCTGATGCGAGCCGTGCAGTTGGCACCGCGTGTCACCGAGAAACTGGGCCAAGCTTGGCTCGCCGAGAGCTTCACCCAGAAGCCCGAACGCGGCATGAACATCATCGCCACCGTCGGCACACTGGTCTCGACGGGGATCACCTCACGGCCATTCCAAACCGACGATCGTGTCAACTCCTTGAAGCTGATGAAGACCGCCGTGGAAGGCTTGCTCGAAGCCTCCCCCGCCAAGGCCAAAGAATGGCAACCGACGCTCACGGCCCTCGCCGTGGCCTGGCTCAAAGAAGCCGAGTTCAGCCAACAGTACGACCGCAGCAGCGGCTCTGGTCCACGCCTGCGCCGGGACGTTTACGGCAACATCTTCTACTCCTCCTCCGATGACGACGACGATGGCATGAGCCGCATGATGATGATGCAACAGCAGCAAGGGATGCCACGACCCGTCTCCGTGGGCGATGTCTTACGTGCCCGGCCCAACGACAAGTGGGTCATGCTTGTCAGTGACTCCGTACGGCCTAGGCTCGCGGATGTGTTGGCGCGAATGCACCTCAAAGTCGGCGAGGAAGACAAAGCCTTCCCACTCATCGAAGAGATTGCCAAGAACCAGAAGAACGAAGCCAAGGAACTGGTCAAAGAGTTCATCCGCGTCTGGACCAAGAACCACGACCCCAACGCACGTCGCAACGAGAACCGCTATTCTTGGTTCTTCTTCTCTTACGAAACCCGCTCCGAGTCGATCCCGCTGACACGCTCGAAGCAAGAACGTAACCTGGAAGAACTGGCCGGTTGGTTGAAACGAATTCGCGCACTCCCGATCCCGCCGCTCGATGACACCGCCATCGTCAAAGCCTTCACGACCTGCCATTCCTCGGCGGAAGTCTACAAGACCGAGTCCATTGAAAAGGTCTTCGGCCCGATCAGCCAAATGCAACCGAAGACCATCGCCGGCTTCGCCGAGCAGATGCGAACCAACCTCGTCGGCTTGTGGCGCGACGACCGCCAACAACAGAGCAAGAAGACCAACCGCAAGAAGAAAGACCTCGAAGCCGAAATCCTCCGTGGCTACTCCGTCGCTCAATCGGTGGTCAGCGATGGGTTGAAGAAGTTCCCGAATCATTTCGCCTTGCTCAGTGTGCAAGCCTCGCTGTTGCACGATGAACTCAACTACTCCTCAGACCTGGCCAAGACCACCGAGTTCAGCAAGAAGCGTGACATCGCCTTTGACATCTACGCCAAGGCGGCGGCCGAGTATGGTAAGGTCGTCAAGACCATCCCGGACGACGAACAGTCCAACGAGATCTTTGACTCCTGGTTCGCTGCGAGCCTCGGGGCTGTCGATCTCGGCATGATCACCGAAGAACGCCAACCCGATCTGCGCCAAGCCGAGCGGATCAAGAAAGCCCTGCTGGCTCTGCCGACACCGACCAACACGAAGCACTTTGACCGCTTCGCCAACGACCTCTTCACCCGGCTCTCCGGTGCGAAACCGCACGTCAAGTTCCGCTACCTGAAGAGCGGCTTCGAGATCGTCGGGGACCACAAGCAAGCCGTCGAAGCCAAGAAGCTCTTTGACTACTACAAGGATCTCGTCACCGAAATCCAACTCGACGCGATCCCCGATGGCCCCACGGACATCGGCCACACCAAGCCCTTTGGCATCTTCGTCAACATCCGCCACACCCGCGACATCGAACGCGAATCGGGTGGTTTCAGCCGCTACTTGCAAAACCAGAACAGCATGTCCTACTCGTACAACTACGGCCGTCCGACGACGGACTACCGTGACCGTTTCGAGAAGGCCGCCAAGGAAGCGTTGAAGGAGAACTTCGAAGTGTTGTCCGTGACGTTCCAGACGGACAAAGTCACGAGTCGGGCGACGCAAGAGTACGGCTGGCGCTACACGCCTTACGCCTACATCCTGCTCAAGCCCCGTGGACCGCAAGTGGACCGCATCCCCGAGTTGCACCTCGACCTTGACTTCCTCGACACCTCGGGCTTCGTCGTGATGCCCGTGAACTCGAAGACGATCCCCATCAATTGCCGTGAGCCGAAAGGCCCCGCCCGGCCCGTGAAGGATTTGGAAGTCATCCAAACCCTCGACGAACGCCAGGCGAGCAAAGGTGAACTGGGCCTCGAAGTCAAAGCCCAGGCCATCGGCTTGATCCCGGACTTCGAAGACCTGGGCAAGTTCGCTCCCGAAGGGTTCGAGATCGACAAGATCGAAGACTCGGGCAACGCGGTGAAGAAGTTCGATGAAGACGCCACCGAGAATAGCATCGTCTGTGAACGGGTCTGGAACATCAAGCTCAAAGGGAAATCGGGCCTGGCCGAGTTACCCAAGACTTTCAGCTTCGCCGACATCGAACTGCCGACCAAAGAGAAGAGCTTCCAACGTTACGAAGACGCCAACCTGACCCGCGTCGAGCAGCTTGTCTCACTGGAAAAGAGCTACGGCAAGAAGAGCAACCTGCCCTACATCCTCGCGGGTGTCATCGCTCTGGGGGCACTGTTCCTGGCTGGCTTGGTCTTGGCGCTTGTGTTGATGCGGAAGCCCGCTCCGGTGAAAGAGTCCGCGATCCCGAAAGATGTCAACGCCTTCACACTGCTGCAGTTCCTGGAGTCGCTGGACAAGCAAGACAAGATCCCTGAACGGGACCGAGCCGATTGGCAAGCCGACCTCACCACCATCGAAGCCCACTACTTCGGCGACACGACCACCACTCCACCCGACCTCGCCGGCCTCGCCCGGAAGTGGGCCAAGTATGCGTGATCGATCGGGTATCGGGGGTCGGGTATCGGGTTTGTAGAACCTGGCGAGCGGCGTTGCGTTAGCACGCCGTGAAAAGCCAGTTATCCACGGCACGCTGAACTGTGCCGCTCGCCCAACAGTCGCAAAACATCGAAGGCCACAGGTTTCCCTGTGGCCTTCGATGTTTTGGGCGTCAGTGCTGGTTACTGTTTTTGGCCGCTGAGGTTTTCGAAGTATTCTTTCACCGTCTCTTTGGCGTCGCGGGGAAGGCGTTGGCTGTCTGCGGCGGCGGGGGCTTCTTGGGCGGCGGACTGGATCGCGGGGCCAAGTTCACCCGTGCTCGCCGTCTTGAAGGCCGGGCCTTTGGTACTGCCGCCGTAGGTCTTCTTACCTTTCGGGTCAAAGAGGCCTTTGATTCGCTCATCCTGCGAACTCGTCTTGGCGTCCTTATCTTCCTTGCGACGACCGGCACCGATCTGACCATTCGGCGTCCACTCGGCGTCGTCTTTCTCTTTCGGCTCACCTTCGCCGTCGCCTTGGCACTTCTTGCAGGCTTGCTTCTTGTCGTCCTTGAGCCGTTGCAGGTAGTCCTTGGCTTCTTCGAGATCTTTCAGTTCGCCTTCAGTCTCTTCGAGGCTCTTACCCGCTTCTTCGAGCTGCTTGGCGGCTTCTTCCATGTCGCCTTTTTCGAGGGCGTCTTTGGCTTTTTGCAGCTTGTCGCCGAGTTGCTTGCCCGCTTGCTCGCACTCTTGGCACTGCTTCTGGGCTTGCTTGAGTTCGCGTTCCAGGCTCTCGGCGTCTTGCTCACGGCCTTCCTTCTTGGCCTTATCGAGCATCTGCTTCAGCTTCTCTTCACGCTCTTTGGCCTTTTCGTTGCGCTGGAGTTGATCGCGCATCTTCTCCATCTGCTTGGCGAGTTCCTGTTTTTCTTCGGCGTTCAACTCGCCGTTTTTAACCTTCTTCTTCAGCTCATCGAATTCTTGCTTGGCCTTTTCGAGATCACCTTTTTGCAGGGCCTCGTTCAGCTTCTTGGCAGGGCCTTCTTGGAACTCTTGGTCCTTGTTTAAGCGGTCGAGTTGTTGAAGCTGTTGCTCCAGTTTTTCGAGCTTGTCGCGCTTCATGTCGTTGAACTTTTTGACCTTCTCTTCCAGAGAGGTCATCTCCGTGATCTTCTCTTTGAGCTTTTCGGGCGTCTCACGGTTGGGGTCGGTGTCGTATTTCTTGATCAGTTCGTTGATCTGTTCTTCGAGTTCCTTGAGTTCCTTCGATTTGTCTTCGCGGCGAACCAACTCGGGCGGTTTGTTGCGTTGTGTGAAGGGCGTCGGGTTCTTCGGAACCGCCGCACTGACAATCGCATCGGAAGCTTTTTTGCCTTCGGTTTCGCTGCTCGCGAAGAGTTCCCCATTCGGCGAGAGTGGGAAGAAGACTGCGAGGCCAAGTGCCGCCGCGACCGCTGGGATCGCCGCACTGGACCACGTCGGGCGAATTGGGAATCGCTCACGCACGGAAATCGGCGTCACTTTCTCCGCGGCATCCGCGAGGACCGCCGCCCCGGCTGGGGTGGCCCGCTCAGCATCCGTGAGGCCCACAGCAGTCGTGAGCCGTTCGCGGAGTTCGAAGCGGCTATCGACTTCGAGCGCCGCGACGGTTTCCGAAGGTGTTGCTCGTTTCGCCCACCAGATCGCCGTGGCTGTGCCCAGAGCCGCAAAGCCCCCGACGACATACCAGCGATAACCATTCAAAAGAGACTCGCCGAGGAACGGCTCCGCCACAATGTAACCCGCACCGAGAGACAGCCCCGCCGAAAGCGTCACCGGCCAGCGTGTGACAAACGCCTGCCAGAACAACCGCCGCCGGGCTTTGCGTACCGAACGATGAATGGTGGCCAAAACAGTCATGGCAAAACCCTCAGATGACAGTGCACACCCAGTATAACGGCAAACTCCAGTGAACATTTCATACTTTACCCCGAAATCCCACAAAAATCGAGGGAAGAGTTGGGTTCGTGTTAACGAACTGTGAAATCTCCGCATCTCAGTTGAAGTCGTGATTTTGGCTGTGTCTGACAGGCCTACGATGTGGTTCCAGAATCAAAAATGAAGAGATCCAAAGATGCTGCGAAATTCTAGTCGATGGGCTTTCGTCGCGCTGCTCACGTTGCTCACTGCTGGGACGGGTCTCAGCCAGCCTCAGTTTCGAATTTGGGACAAAGCATTCGATCCTGCGACGATTCTCGATTGGAGTACCACGAGCCTGAGTTGGCGACACCCCACGCTGCTGAGTGTCGAGGCCTGGACGAACTCCAACTTCAACCCACTTGTCGCCATTTTCAATGGGCCGGCCACGACCGGAACTCAGCAGATCAACATCAACGAAGCCATCATGGTTCGTGGTCTGACCTTCCAGTACGCCAGCCCCAACGCTGCCAACCTGGGAAACTATCGCTTACAGGGCACAGGAAATCTTATCGTGCATGGTGGCCCAGACTCGTTCGCCAACTTCACCGTCGGCGGAGCCGCGGCCACGGTGACGATTGCGGTGCCAGTGGACCGCCAGCCTATGACGGTTTACGAGATCCGCAAGCTCGGAGCCGGGACATTGGTGCTCTCGGCCGCGAATCCGTTCCCAGGAATTTGGCGCATCGACGAAGGCACACTCCGCCTCACAGGGGGTGACCAGCGACTCGCTCCGAACTCGAGTGTCACACTGAGTGCAGCCACCCGTCTGGACCTGAACGGCACGAATCAACAGCTCGCCGCTCTCTCCGACGGCTTCATCGGCACCGGCAGTATTGGCGGCGTGACGCTCGGTGGGGGTAACCTCTTCGTCTCCTTGCAAAATGGCTCGGTCGGGGTGTATTCGGGAGTGATTTCTGGCACTGGCAACCTCTCGGTCGGTTTGCCAAGCTCCCTGGAAGGGAGCGGCTGGACATTGACAGGAAGGCATAGTTACACCGGATCGACGACGATCTCCGGCAAGACGTGGCTCACCCTCAATGAACCCTTCGGTGCCACAAGAATCTTACCTGCCACTACAGACGTAATCCTGCAAAACGGCGCGACTTTGGAAATGTTTCAAGGCTACCAACCACTCCGCACTGTCAGTGGAACAGGGTTTATCAAGATCGGAAATCAAGGACGTGTGGATGTTGGCGGGGGAGTTACCTCAGGCACACAGACCCTCAACGGTTACATTTATGGCAATGGCACGTTCTACAAATCCGGCAACGACACGCTGATCCTCAACCAGGGTATCCGCAGCGGGCACGGCCTCACCTTCCAGGTCTCTCAAGGTGTCTTAACCGTGGAAGGGATTCAATCCGGGCTGCAGATGGGCGTTGGTCGTGGGCTGCTTAATGGTAACGGTGAAGTCGATATGATCACGATGATTTCGAACGATGGTCGCATCTCACCGGGTAGTCTCACTGCTCCTGGCCGGTTGAAAACCACTCGAGGGTTGAGACTCGTGCAAGGTGGCACATACCAGTGGAAACTCGCTTCGCTTTCGACCTCCACGCCAGGGACATCCGCCGATCAGATCACTGTGAATCGCGGTGAAATCCTATTGGAAGGCGGCCAGGTTACGCTCGATTTTGCGAACTTGGCGGCAGCCAGCCGCCCGGATGCGGCCTCGCTGAACCCTTTCTGGGGCAGCGAACAAAAATGGACCATCGTCGATTGGCTCGGCGACTCGCCTTGGATGAACCCCCAACAACCGACGACATTGGGGACCATCAGCAACCCAAACTGGCCTGCAGGGACATTCTCACTGAGTGTCGGCACAAACACCGATGTCCATGACGTGATCCTGACATTCACGCCAGTACCCGAGCCAGGGTCCATTCTTGCTCTGGTTGGGATCGGATGTGCGCTTTGGTTTCGAAAGCGCAGAAAGAACTAATCAGCTATCAAATCACGAGATGCGAACGATTGGGCCTTGGACACTTTGTGGCCCAGTCGCGGTTTCGGTCGTATTGGTCGTTTCGAAGGCTTAAACTGCGTTGATTTTGCGGTCTGGGCAAGCTTGTTGTGCAGAGCATCAATCTGATCGTGAGATTCTCGACGAAAGTTGGACTCCGCATCTCGTCGAAGAATAATAGAAGTAATAGCGAATTTCCGACTTGGGCAGGTGGCGTGTGTTAACCTCTTCTGTAAACCCCATGGACTACAACGCGCTGGAGTACCAGCGGATGTCGGAGCCGCCCAAATTCGAAGCCATCCTGGACCAAACCACGGAAGTGGTCTGGCTCTTTGACCGCGGACAGCGACGAGTCGTCTACCTCAATGCTGCCTTCGAGCGAGTCTGGTCTCGACCGGCGGATGAAGTGCTGCTCGCCAGCGATACCCTCGGCTTCCTCACGAGTACCTTTCACCCCGATGATCGCGCTCGCTTTGCCACGCTGACCCAGAACCAACACTACGCCCCGATCGACCTGCGAATCCTACGGCCGTTGGGAGAAATTCGCTGGATTCGGATTCGCTTACAAACCACCGATGCCACGATGATACTCGGTTTTTGCGAAGACATCACCGAGTTCAAACGGCACGAAGAGCAACTGGAATCTCATCGTCGGGACCTGGAGGAAGCATATGCCCGGTTACAAGAAGCCGTGGTCACCGATCCACTCACCGGCCTCAAGAATCGCCGGGGGCTGAACTCGGGTTTGGAGCGGTTCGTCATGGATGCTCACCGGCATTCACAACCGATCTCGGCTGTGGCGATGGATATCGACCACTTCAAGACTTACAACGACACTTACGGCCACCCTGCTGGCGACACGGTGTTGATGGCGATCAGCACCATCATCCAACGCAGCCTGCGGCCCACGGACTTGGCTGCGCGGGTGGGCGGCGAAGAGTTCTTGATCTTGCTGCCCGACACGGACAAAGAAGGAGCGATCTCTGCGGCGGAACGAATCCGCAAATCAATTGTCAACGCTCGCTGGCCCCATCGGGCCGTGACCTCCAGCTTCGGGGCCGCGACCTGGCACCCCGCCGATAAAGACAAGCCGATGACCCCGGAGAAGATGCTCGAAGCCGCCGACCAAGCCTTGTACCACTCGAAACACACTGGCCGCAACCGCGCCACGCACCATGCCGACATGAAAGCCTAAACTCAGCGGAAGTGCTCGGCGAGGATCGTCGCCAGGGTCGTGGGGCAGGAGTATTGAGGGTAGTGGCCCGTCGTAGCGAGGCGGACTTCATGGCCGTTCGTCACCCCCGCGACGACCTCCTCAGACCAACGATTCTCCACGACCGTATCCCGTTCGCCTGTGATCATCAACAACGGCAAGGTGATGTCCTTCAGAAGAGGACGCAAGTCCGCGCGGCCCAACAGACGCGAGCGATGACCCGCCGCCTTGCAGGGGGTCTTTCCGCCACACTCGATCAGAAACTCAAAGATCTCAGGCGGGCAATCGACGAGCTGAGGCTGGTCCATCTTGGCCATCATCGAGCGCCGCATCGGCAAGCCGCCGAACGTCCCGGGTAGCCAGTGAGCGAGTTGCACCAGTGCTTTTTCAACGCTATTGAGTGGCCGACGAGCGAAGCCCCCTTGCAATGCCACTTTCCGGAACCGCGCCGGTTCCCGATGCACGGCCTGCAACGTCACGGTCGAGCCGAACGAGCAACCGAGGATGTGGACGTCTTTCAATTCCAGATGGGCGAGCCATTCGAGGAGATCAGTGGCAAAGTCAGCATGGGAGTAAGATCGCAGGTTCGCTCCATCGCGGCCGTCGGCGAGTTCGTAAGCCAAACAACGAAAGCCCTGAGCCGTGAGTTGTTGCATGAGCATCGCAAAGGACCGCACCTCGTCCGCCATGCCGTGAACCAAGACCACGACGGGAGCTCCCACTTCACCCCAATCGGTGTACGCCAACCGATACCTCGGCGACTGCCAGACCCCGTGCCGGGCCTGGGTGTCGTAGGCTTCCAGAGCCTTCGCCAACTCGCCCGCCTGAGTCGCGGCCACGGAACGTAATGTTGTCATGGGAATCCTGGGAAGGGAAACACCAGCTTGGTTCAACTCTTGATCATTCTAGTTTTCCGAGGCCCACGAAAAAAGCCGAGCGGATCGCTCGGCTTTTTTCGTGCGTCGGTGATTCGTCGCCTTACGAGCCGCTGGAGAGCATCGGCAGCGAGATGATGGGGCGTTCGTTGTCGTCCGAATGGACGTCGCCGCAGCCAGATTGCTCGGCCAGTTGAATCTTACGTCGGCGTGCCATTCGGTCGTTGCCTTCTGGCATGAGCGAGGTCTTGTCGCCTTGGATGAGTCCACTGACGCCACGGGTCTTGGTCGGGGCGCTCGCGGTCGAGGGTTTGTCCTCGGCTTGGTAGCGAACGAGCATCCCTTCATAGTTCCGCAGGATCACGGCATCATCGGACATGCTGACCATGTAGTTCGGCATGAGCGGGATCTTGCCGCCGCCATGCGGGCTATCGACGACGTAAGTCGGGATACCGATGCCGGACATATGGCCTCGCAGGCCTTCCATGATCTCCATCCCCTTCCAGACACTCGTGCGGAAGTGCCCTGCGCCCGTGACCGGGTCGCAGTGGAAGAGGTAGTAAGGCCGGACTTTGATCTTGAGCAGGCCGCGGAGCAGCGAGCGGATCGTGCCGAGGCGATCGTTGACGCCCTTCAGCAGCACCGAGTGGTTGTTGATCATCATGCCCCGACGCAGCAGCGACTTGCAAACGCGGTGGGCTTCGGGGGTGATTTCACGCGGGTGGTTGAAGTGCGTTTGGATGTAGACCTTCTCAGCCGCATCCAGGGTGTCGAGGAGTTCGTTGTCGTAGAGCCGTTGTGGCAGCGTCACGGGGACGCGGGTGCCGATCCGGATGACATCGACGTGGTCGATTTCCTTCAAGTTCTGGAGGTAGAACTTGAGCTTGTTCAGGGGCAACGTCAGCGGGTCACCGCCGGAGACGATGACGTCTCGGATGGATTCCGTCTTGCGGACATACTCAATCATGCGCTCATCATCAGCGCTGACGCCTTCCCAGCCGCCACGGGTCAGCGTGGCTCGCTTGCGGGTGCAGTAGCGGCAATACATCGAGCAGTTCGGTGTCGTGATGAGCAAGGCGCGATCGGGGTAACGGTGCGTTAACCCAGGGACCGGCGAGTCCTTGTCTTCTTCGAGGGGGTCTTCGAGTTCGAAACCCGAGACGGCTTCGAGAGGCGATGGGACCGATTGGAGTCGGATCGGGTCGCCGGGATCTTCGGTGTTGATCAGTGAGAAGTAATAAGGTGGGATGGCCACCTTGAAGTCGGCTTCGAGTTTGCCGATGGCTTCGAGTTCTTCGCTGGTGAAGGGGAGCAGCGAACGCAGTTGGCGAACCGAGCGAATCGAGTTCTGGGTCTGCCAACGCCAGTCGTCCCACTGTTCCTGCGACACGTCCTTCCAGAGAGGGTGCCGCCGGGGCTGACTTGGAGGCTCTTCTTCCTCAAACCCGCCAGAGTTCGAGCCAGAGGCCAGAACGTCAGGTTCGTTGAAGAGCGGGTCCTGCATGTCGGACTCGAACATAAAAGAACGGACCTCGGTGTCGCTCGACCCTCGACCGACTGACGACATCATCAGTTAGCAGTGAGGAACAACGTGTGCAACAACTCTATCGAGTCTGCTCATCGAGCTTCAAAGACGAATCCTAACGCGGAGTTTGTGAAAAACAAGCAATACCTGGTGAAGTGACACAGATTCTTGCGCATTTTCGGCGCCGTCGTCGCTACCACCCCACCTTTTAACTCCCCGAATCGCGCATCTCGTTACCCACGCGCCATTCGGAAAGTCAGTGACAACCGTATGTCGCCAGTGACACTTGCCTGTCATTCCCCCCTGAAACTCCCCGACATCGGCATCGATAACATCCTCCCCAACCCCGTCAAGTCAGAAAGCAGAAAAGCTCCCCGCCCATCTCAAGGCAGACACCTTGCCACAGCAGAGGTCAGTGGTGGAGACCAAGCGATAGCATGTGCTCCTATCAGGCTCGGTTCCATGAAAGTCTCGCACCTCTCCGATTCGTCTGAAGTGGAAATCGCGATGTACTCCGGTACAAGATCGCATCGCGAAATCGGTATCTCTGGTGACGTACTCCGAGACGAAGCCACCCAGTCACCTCTCCGAGTTCGTGCACTGCTTTTGGGAACTCAAGACTCTCGAGACACTCTCTGACGACTTCATCTACTACGCCTTGCCCGATGCCTGCGTGAACATCCTGTTCAACCAGATGGACACCCGCATTGCAGGCATTACAGCCCTCCGCACGACGGCCAGACGGGCTGGTGACGGCGCGGCGGGTGGAGGAGGTGTTCGTCCGCGAGGGGCTGGTCTGGGAACTGCGGCTCGGCGGCCAGACGATCCGCACCACCGCAGAGCACCCGTTCTACTCCGAGCGGTCAGGCTGGACGGCCTGCCACGAACTGCAAGTCGGCGACCGGCTGCTGACCGAGGACGGGTCCTGGGTGGCCATCGAGGGCCTCCGCGACACCGGCTCATGGGAGCGAGTCTACAACCTCCGCGTCGCCGACGACCACACCTACTTCGTCGGCTGCAACGAGTGGGGGTTCAGCGTCTGGGCGCATAACTCGTACTGGAAGGAAACGATTTACAGTGGCTTCGGACATTTTGCAAATCGGATAACGAAAATGACTGACGCTCATATCGACGCTGCGGTGCGTGCGTTCGAGTCAGGTGGTGAAGCGGCGCTACAGACGTTCCTTCGGACTCTAAAACGAGATCATTCACTTGGCTTGACCACCAGTAATATCCGGGGGATGCTCAATCGGGTCAAAAGTGCTGAGGCTGCTGTTCTGCGTGTCGATCCAGCAACTCTCCCGGCCGGGGTTGATCCGCAGAAATATGCTCAACTCGGAGTACGTATTGAGAAGGGCCCTGGTGTCGTAGAGTTCCAGCGGATCGGGGATGCGAACACTTTCATCTGGGGAAGGTATAATCAGGCAACCAAAACGCTGCTCATTGAGAACATAGAGGCCAGCGTTCGCAAGAGCGGCTGGGGGACTGCGCTTACTTATCGAATCCTCTCGGAGTTTCCGGAAGCTCGAATCGTCATTGGCCGCCCAGTGAAAGATAACCTGACGGCATTGATGGCAAAACGAGACGTGGGTGCAACGCCTACAGGTAAGATGCTTGGCCGGTTCGGCTTCACAACCCAACGACTTGAAGGCAAGCTAGACGGGCCACCGGAGCATCTCCGTCTAGTTTTCGAGCGATAGTGATCGAAGGAGTCAGACAATGGGATGGTTGGAACTGAGATGCGTGGAGCTCTCAAAGCGAGAAGACCCGTTTCGGCTGCTAACGGTAGCCGATGTGCGGGGGTTAGTGAACCACAATCCTGATCTTTATTGGGGCACTGATCCCGATGGACCATTGCCAATTAAAAACTCTGATGGTTCGTTTACCACCTTTCCTCCGCAGGAAGGATTTGGGTTTGTCTATCGTCCAGAAATTTTCTGTATCTGTTACGAACATGACGGTGGCGTGACGATTCACACGAACGGTGACACCTTAGCTGAAGCCAAGTGCAGAGCTTTCGCAGAGGCGCTTCATGCTATAGTTTTTGCTTGAGCTCTAGCACACCAATTGCCGCTGTAGGGATTTGGCCACCTCGAAGGCGGGTTTATCGAGAGACGGGTCTCGGCGTGCCAGACTTTAAGGTCTGCTTTGCGGCGGGGACTCCGTTGCGGACGCCGACGGGCAGTCGGGCGATCGAGGAGCTGGCTCCTGGGGACTTGGTGTTGAGCCGGGACGAGTACCGGCCAGACGGGCTGGTGACGGCACGGCGGGTGGAGGAGGTGTTCGTCCGCGAGGGGCTGGTCTGGGAACTGCGGCTCGGCGGACAGACGATCCGCACCACCGCGGAGCACCCGTTCTACTCGGAGCGGTCCGGCTGGACGGCCTGCCACGAACTGCAAGTCGGCGACCGCCTGCTGACCGAGGACGGCTCCTGGGTGGCCGTCGAGGGCCTCCGCGACACCGGCTCCTGGGAGCGCGTCTACAACCTCCGCGTCGCCGACGACCACACCTACTTCGTCGGCGAAGAGGCCTGGGGCTTCTCCGCCTGGGCACATAACGAGTACACGGGTAATCGTACCCAAGCAAGCGTTGAGGCAGCTCTACGGAAACTCGGTGTCCCTGCGGAGGAGGCGTACTTCCTCGCCGAGATGGGCGCGCGGAAGGGCGTCGATGGCAACAAGTGGATTGGGGAGTTTGAAGCAATCGCCAAGCAACTGCACCCGGAAGCCGTGGCGTTGTCTGCTCGTAGCCTGATGCACGAGCCCCATGCCAGCATGGCTCAACGCCATCCACTTCTCTACGGTGAGAACGGCGTTTACGGGGAGAGGGGAGCGGGTGGAATCTACGACCGCCCGTCTGGCTTCAGGACAAGCACCGAGAGTGCTGTCGATACCGTTGCGCCGAGGAACGCGCAGGGTGACATGATCTGCACCACCTGTAGAACGCAACTAGACCGAATCGTCGTTACTCACGGCCCGAGCGGGCCTGTCCAGCAGAGGGTACTTGTCGAAACAGTTCTACAGGGGAAGAATGGACCAATCGTTCAGCGGCTCAAGCAATACGACCATTTTCCCGAGACGTGGTCGGCTATAAAGTCAAGGTTGGAAGCGGCGGGAGCGACAAGGCAAGCGATCCTCGACGCCTACAATAATCCGGCTGGCCTTCGGGTTCAGTGCAGGGGCTGCAACATCAGTCACCTATGGGAAGGTGTGCGAGGGCCGTTTCAATGAGTGATGCGATCAACTGGGGTGAGGCATACCTCGACCACTACGAACGATGCTTCGGCGATTTCACCAAACGTGAAGTGTTTCAACCCCACCAAGAAGGCCCAGTGATACAGGTTTTATCCTATGACAACGTGATGCGTGGATGCCGTGTCTACGCGTCGATTGGCCTGACTCACTATTCGGGGGAAGTGGGGTCAATCGGAGAGGCACTGGTCTGTACTTCTCCATCCGATGACTGGCCCGTGATCCTGGCATCCAGCCTATTCTACCTAGTCCAATCGAGAATGGATTTAGGCTGGGGAATGGTCGTTGGAGGTGTTGATGCCGTCGCTCCATTTTTCTGCGGCAAATATGACAAGTCGGCGTTGTACTTCAGTCTTCCGACATTGTTCCCTGAACATGTTCGGGTTGTCCGCCGAGGGCATTTAACTGGAATGCTCTACTTGGTAACGCCAATCACCACGGCAGAACGTGCCTACTTCACTAAGTACGGTGCAGCCGAATTTGAGCAACTCCTTGCTCGTAGTGGGGTTGACATTCTGGAGATTGATCGTCCCTCATCAATTTAATGCAGAGAAGAACCGGCATCAGCGAACGAAGGATGTGGCTCACTGAATTGTGGTCACATTGGTTGCCGGGACGCGCACCGGCCAGACGGGCTGGTGACGGCGCGGCGGGTGGAGAACCGTCCTACCCGGGCTTCCGCACGGCAGCGGCGATGGTAGCAAACTGCTCAAGCGCAGTTTGCAGGTCGTCGGCGATTTCTTGGGCGAGGATGTCCGGGGGTGGAAGGTCGTCGCTGTCTTCGAGGCTTTTGTCTCGGAGCCAGAAGATATCGAGGTTCACTTTGTCGCGTTTGATGAGGTCTTCGTACTCGTAAGAACGCCAGCGTCCTTCGGGGGTCGATTCACTCCAAGTGGCTTCACGCAACTGACGCTGGCCAGGCTGATAGCAAGCGACGAACTCAGCCAAGTCGGCTTGCTTCAGCGGGTTGGTTTTCTGGGTGAAGTGCATGTTGGTGCGGAGGTCGTAGACCCAGAGTGTCTTGGTCCAAGCCTTGTCTCGCCCGATTTTGTTGTCGAAAAAGAGGACGTTGGCTTTCACCCCCTGGGCGTAGAAGATGCCAGTGGGGAGCCGCAACAGCGTGTGGACGTCACATTGCTGAAGCAGGTTCCGGCGCACAGTCTCCCCGGCTCCGCCTTCGAAGAGCACGTTATCGGGGACGACCACGGCGCATCGCCCGTTTTTGTCCAGGATCGTCTTGATGTGTTGAACGAAGTTGAGCTGCTTGTTCTTGGTCGTGGTCCAGAAGCCTGTACGGCTATATTCGTTGTCCTCTTTTTCGAGGTCGCCATCATCGTTGACAATCGAGATACTGCTCTTCTTCCCGAAGGGTGGATTCGTGAGGACAACGGAGAACTTATCGGGGGAGTCGCTGGCGAGTGCATCGACACCGGAGCGGATCGGGCAAGGGTCGGCGTCGATGCCGCGGAGGTAGAGGTTCATGATGCAGAGCCGGGCCGTATTGGGCACGAGTTCCCAGCCTTGGGCGAACTGGGTTCGCATGTGTTTCTTACGGTCTTTGTCGAGAGTGTTGCCTTGCTGTTTGACGACGTATTCGTAAGCCGCGAGCAAGAAGCCGCCGGTCCCCGCAGCAGGATCGCAGACGGTGTCTTTGTCGGTGGGCTGCATGCAATCGACGATGGATTTGATGAGTTCACGAGGTGTGAAATATTGGCCAGCTCCCTTGGGGGATTCTTCAGCACTTTTCTTGAGTAGCCCTTCGTAGACATCGCCTTTCACATCGGCTTCCATCGACGACCACTTGACGGGGTCGATGAGATCCACGATCAGCCGACGTAACGTGGTCGGGTTTTGAATGTCCGGCCGGGCTTTCTTGAAGATCTCGCCGAGCATTCCTTGAGCTTTGCCGAGTTCTTCGAGGATGTGGCGGTAGTGGATTTGGAGGTCTTCCCCTTCGCGCTTCAGCAGGCTCTCCCAACTGTATTCTTCCGGGACGATCGAAGGCTTGTTGTAAGGCGGCTTCGTCTGCTCGTGGGCCATCTTCAGGAACAGGAGGAAGGTGATCTGTTCCGTGTAGGCCATATAAGACAAGCCATCGTCCCGCAGGACATGGGCGAAGTTCCAAGCTTTGGAGACGATTTGCTGGCTATCGGTGCTCATGATTTTCGCTTCCTGCCGGGCTTGGCTTGAGGCTCGAGGGGCTGAGTGCGTTGGCCTTGGCCGGTGGGGATGTAGCCGAGGGTTCGCAGCGTGCCGATTTGGGTGATGATGGCCTCGGGTGTGAATTTCTTCTTGGATTCATGCCAACCGTAGACCTCGGCGACGATCGTGTCGACGTCCGTTGGTCGTCCATCAATAATGAGGTCATTCCAAGCGGCGTAGACTGTGGCGAACAGCTCAGCCTCATCGGTGTCGAGGGGGCCAAAGTGCTTGATCAGCGCATCGAACCCGGCGCGATGCTCGCCCAGGAAGGCTTCGGCTTGGGCGACGGCTTGAGGTGTGCCGTCAGTGAGGGTGTAGTTTGTGCGCTCTTTGCTCTTGGTCTGTTCGCGGAAATCGAACCAGCCTTGCTTCCGCGCGATTCGCTCGGCCTTGTGAATAGCTTCGTCGAACGGTCCATACTTCTGCCGGGAGAAGGTCAGATTCAAGAACAAGAGAAAATGGTTCTGCAGCATGTAGAGCAGTTTGGCGTTGATGACCCGGCCTGGCATCTCGTTGAAGTTGAGCATGAAGAGATTGAGGATGTAAGCCGTCACAAAACCGACCATGTCCAGTGAAGATTCCCGACGTCGGCCACGTGTGCTGACGCGCTTCGGGTCAGGAGTGGGGAGGTTCTGCTGTTGGCAAATGCGAGCCAGGAGCACGCTGGCCGGTTCGTCGGCTGGGTCTTGCGGAACGAGCTTGCCAGCGAACGCTTCCTTCAAAATGCTCTGCCGCAGCCGGGCTGCTCGCTTCAGCCCTTCGGTGATGGTCTTTTCAGCCGCCTCGATCTGCGAGAGCCGCTCGGCTACCTCCGCCACAATCCGCTCCTGCTCTGCGAGGGTCGGAAGGGGGAATTCGAGTTCTGCAAATCTTCTTGCTCCAAGGTGTGCGATGTTTACTGTGATTGTCGCGATTTTCTGAAACCGACCATTTTTAAGATATGCTAGAAAAACATTCAATGCAAACAGTCGGTCTAGGCCTTGAGAAGCTCGGAATCTGACAAGAGTATTGGTGAAACAAGAACCTGACACCTCACCTCGATACATAGCAGGGCGTCCTACGAGTTCCATGCTTTGACCTTCATTGAGAAGGATATCGCCGTAACCCAGCTTGAACGTTTCGTATTCATCTGGAGTAAAGTTCATCTCCATGACGTCTCGGATATCAATTCGATCCTCAAAAACATTCGCGTCTCATTCCGCCTCGCCAGACGACGACCCTTCAAGACTTCCTTGAGCAGTACTTGAAGTTGCTGGAAAACGACAGAAAACCCTCGACTCAGACAAATGCCAAACGAGTTGTCGACGATCTATTGAAGCACTTTGGTGCAGATCTGCCGCTTCGGAAGATCACGGAAGCGAAAGCCGAAGGATTCAAGGACAGCTACCTACTTCGCCAAGGAAAGTTGGCACCAGCCACAGTCTCCCGGCGACTTCGGTTTGTCAGGACTATCTTCTCCCATGCGTTCCGTCAGAAACTGATCACCGAAAATCCATTTCGTTACGTCTCTGTCCGGTCGATCAACCCGCCCGAGCGAAAGCACTACGTATCAGAACTCACGATCGAGATGATCATGAAGTCGTGTAACCCCACATGGCAAACAATCCTAGCATTGGCCCGCTACGCTGGGCGTCGATGTGGTTCGGAGGTCTTGTCACTTCGTTGGAAAGATGTCGATCTGGTGGCTGGGCGGATGAAAGTGACGAGTCCCAAGACGGAACACCTCGAAGGTCGAGCCACCCGGATCATGCCGATCTTCCCACGACTGCGGCCCTACCTCGAAGCCGCAAAGACGATGGCGGCAGACGGGGAAGAGTATGTGGTTGGTGGCGAGTCGGGGAAGAAGTATCGTCTCGCAGCCCAGGGGCCACGAGGTTGGAATAACTCCAACCTGCGAACACCGTTCATGAAGATTATCAAACGGGCAGGAGTATCTCCCTGGCCGAAGCTCTTCCACAACCTGCGTGCTTCACTCGAGACCGACCTCATGCAAAACCACCCCATCCATGTGGTGACAGCATGGATCGGAAACACCCCTTCTATCGCCTTGGGTCACTATCTCCAGACCCTGGATTCAGACTTCGAAAAAGCCTTGAAGGGCGCTGCAGAATCCGGTGCAGTCAATGGCGAAATGGTGCAAAATCCGGTGCAGTCTGAAGCGGCCAAGAATGTTCAGAACCGTCCACAATCACCACAAGTGTCTAGAAATGAAGGGTTTAGAACAGAAGTGAATGGCTCTGACGTTTTCCGACAACAACTCGTAGTGCCCCGGCAAGGACTCGAACCTTGGACCCGCTGATTAAGAGTTATCGGGCCAGGGTTTCAAAACCTCTAGGAATCGCACATTTCCCCATGTTTTAGGCACTTCCTCATCCCGCCACTTCCCGGCATATCCCCTGGTTTCCCGAAATAGTGTGGCGATAGTGTGGCGATTTCTACCAGCCGGCGACGCGAATCCAATGCTGGAAAGCGTCCCCAAAGTCCCCTGAAATGACTGTCTTCATAGAAAATAAGGACGAGTATCCACGAGCCATTCGAACCATGATGTCTACCGACTTTCACAGCGCTTACTTCGGCCACGAATTGACGAAACGGTGCTCCTCGGACAGTTTGGAAAAACTGGCTGGGGCGCTTGTCGACGCACAGGTTGATCTCAATCCTCACCAAGTCGAAGCGGCCTTATTCGCCTTCCGTTCACCGTTGTCGCAAGGTGCTGTCCTTGCGGATGAAGTCGGTCTTGGCAAGACCATTGAAGCTGGCCTCGTTTTGTCGCAGAAGTGGGCCGAACGAAAACGGAAACTCCTCGTCATCACTCCCGCCAACCTTCGTAAACAGTGGCACCAGGAACTGTCCGAGAAGTTCTTCCTACCTTGCCACATCCTTGAGGCGAAGTCCTACAACTCGGCTCTCAAAGTCGGTTCATTCCAGCCTTTTCGTTCAACCGAAGATGCGGTTGTGATCTGCTCGTATCAGTTCGCCAAGACGAAGGCGATTGATGTTGAGAACATCATTTGGGATATAGTTGTTCTCGACGAAGCACACCGCCTGCGGAACGTCTATAAGCCATCGAATGTTATTGCCAATGTGCTCAAAAACGCCCTCGCTCGCTCACCGAAACTGCTGCTTACGGCGACCCCACTTCAGAATTCCTTGCTCGAGCTGTTCGGTTTGGTGAGCTTCATTGACAGTCACACTTTTGGTGATTTGGGGAGCTTCCGCGAGCAGTTTGCCAACCTCAGTGAAGAGGAGGTCTTCAGTACTCTCAAGGCAAGACTCGCGCCGATCTGTCACCGGACACTCCGTCGCCAGGTGTTGGAGTACGTCCCGTATACTCGACGGCACGCGATGGTCGAAGAGTTCACCCCGGCTGCGAACGAAGACCGACTCTATGCCGAGGTCTCCGCTTACCTCCAACGGGAGAATCTTCAAGCTCTGCCAGCTAGCCAGCGGGCGCTCATGACACTCGTCCTGCGGAAGTTACTGGCTTCGAGTACTTTTGCTATTGCCGGGGCACTCGATACCTTGATTCAGAGGTTGAAAGGCAAGATCGGCTACCAAGACGCTAAGACGCCGAGGAAGACGGAAGAGGAGGTTGATTCTGAAGACTCAGATTCCCTCAGCAACTCGCCCATTTTCCGGTTGTATGCAGAGTATGAAGCACTACACGAGACGGCCGAGGAGTGGGGCGATGAGTCGGACGATTCCGAGCCGTTATCCGAAAAAGACCGAACGGCATTGGAACAAGAAATCCATGACCTTGAGAGGTTCCGTGACCTCGCCCTGACAATCACTCACAATGCTAAAGGTCGCGCACTCCTGACTGCGCTCGATAAAGCGTTCGAAGAGGCCGCTCGGCTCGGTGCGGCGAAGAAGGCCATCATCTTCACCGAGTCCCGCAAAACGCAGGACTACCTTCTTCGCCTGCTCCAGAACAGCCCGCACTCGGGAGGAATCGTGCTGTTCAACGGCTCGAACACCGACCCACGCTCAAAGCAGATTTACACTCAGTGGGTCGAACGGAATACGGGCACAGATCGGGCCACGGGTTCTCGGACTGCCGATATGCGATCTGCGCTTGTGGATTATTTCCGCGCGACTGGCAACATCATGATTGCGACCGAGGCAGGTGCCGAGGGGATCAACCTCCAGTTCTGCTCCTTGGTGGTCAACTACGACTTGCCCTGGAACCCGCAACGCATCGAGCAGCGGATCGGACGGTGCCACCGTTATGGGCAGAAGAATGATGTCGTGGTGGTCAATTTCGTCAACCGAAACAATGAGGCTGACGCTCGTGTCTTCGAGTTGCTCGATCAGAAGTTCAAGCTATTTGACGGGGTATTCGGGGCGTCGGATGAGGTACTCGGGGCCATTGAGTCTGGCGTGGACATCGAGAAGCGTATCGCCCGCATTTACCAGGATTGCCGGACCCCGGATCAAATCAGCACTGCTTTCACCCGGCTTCAGGAAGAACTCAACGCACAAATCAACGAGGCCATCACGAACACCAAGCGGCAACTCTTGGAGAACTTCGACGAGGAAGTTCATGCGAAATTGAAGGTTTCCAAAACCGAGAGCCAGGGGCACCAAACCCGATACGAAAAGATGTTACTCCAACTCACTCGACATGAACTGAACGGCCTCGCGATATTCTCTGACTCGCAAGATTCCTTTGAGCTGATTTCGAATCCCTTTCTGGACCTTGATGTGCCCATAGGCCGGTACGAACTCCCTCGGCGGACAGGGGACGCACACCTCTACCGACTGCAACACCCACTCGCACTCCGACTGGTGCAACAGGCTACGGAGCGGAAACTCGGGCATGCTGAAATCGTATTCGACTGGGCTGGCACGCTTCCCAGAGTCGGGGCACTCGAACTCTATCGCGGCTGCTCGGGTGAGCTACTGGTCACCAAGCTGAGTATTGAGTCCATGGATCAGGCCGAGGATATTCTCCTGTCTGCGGCCCGAACATCCGACGGGAAGCTGATTCCATCAGATGTTGCCAGTAAGTTCTTCTCATTGAATGCCCTCGAAACGCATTCTTTGGAGCCTTTCTCACCAGACAACCTGCTCACCTCCGAGATCGAGCGTCTTCAGGCGAACGAACGGCAGAGAATCTCGGTACGCAACGGCCAGTTGTTTCAGGAAGAGGCGAGCAAACTCGATGGCTGGGCCGAAGACTTGAAAGTGGGTTTGGAACGCGAGATCAAAGACCTTGACCGACAACTCAAAGAAGCTCGACGAGCGGCGACCTCGGCACTCTCTTTGGAAGAGAAACTGGCAGGCCAGAAGCATGTCAAAAAGCTAGAAGCGGAGCGGACGGATCGGCGGCGGAAACTCTTCGTCTCCCAGGATGAAATCGAACAACGACGAGATAAACTGATCGAGTCCGTTCAGACCAAAATGGACCAAAAAGTAACGCTGACACCGGTGTTAAACACAAAGTGGAGACTGGTATGACCCCACTGGATGCAAAAAAACACCATGGTCCTCACTCTGATCTCATTTGTCGTAAAGTCTTTCTATTCAACGACATACGCTGCCCCGCTTCCTTTGTTCCGTCGAGATTTCCCCACCGATTTGGCTTGACTTTCTCCACCAATCAGACGATACTATTAACAACAAACCCGCTGCACCGCTCGACGACCTCGTTGATGTGCATCAAGGGCGGGTACTTACACGAGCGGGGGATGCCACAATGAATGAGGCCTCCCCCGCTTCTTTTTCCAAGCCTTGGCTCAGCTATTCCAGCCAAGTTCAAGTCCTCATCAATCGTGGACTGGTTGTTACGGATCGTGTCGCTGCCGAGGCGTTTCTATCCCATGTAAACTACTATCGTTTCAGTGGATACTGTTTGGCGTTTGAGCCGTACAACTCGAGGCATTCATTCATCAGTGGTACCACATTCGAACAGATCCGTGACGCATACCAGTTCGACCTTGCTATCCGCGACCTGCTCAACGAAGCGCTAGAAATCGTGGAAGTTGATCTCCGTGCGAACATTGCCTACGAGTTTGGACGTACACGTCACGCCTACGGACACACGCAAGCTGTTTCATTCGACACTGCCGCGATGGCCGCGACTGCCCGCCGACGGAAGCACACTAACGTCCCACCACACGAAGAATGGCTCGCGAAACTTCGAGAGGAAGTTCAGCGTTCCAAAGAGAGATTTGTTCAGCACTTCGAGAAAAACTACAGTGGCTTCCCGGACCTTCCGATCTGGGTTCTCACGGAAGTCATGAGCTTTGGTTCGCTCTCCATGATGTTTCAATGGATGCAAAAGGCGGAACAGCGTCCTATTGCGCTGCGATACGGCCAGCAGCCAAGTATCCTGGATAGTTGGATTCACCATTTCGTTTATGTTCGGAACTTGTGCGCTCACCATAGTCGACTCTGGGATCGCTACTGGTCCATTCCTCCCGAGCTACCCGCCGGGAACGCTTGGTCAGCCTGCGAGCTGGCAGGCAGTCAGCGGCTCGCTGCTACGCTCCTCATCCTCTATCGCATGTCGCTACGGTGCCCTGCCATTAGCACGTTTGCTACCGAGTGGAAACAGCGAATTGACACGGTGTTAGCCAAACCACCGACCGCGCCGAATGCAGCGGGCCTCATGGGTCTCAACCCACCTTTGACCGCGAACTCTCTCTGGAAGTGAAAGGAACACCCCATGAGCCAGCGGAAACAGAAGCTCGAACTCACCTGGATCGGCAAGGAGGTGCGGCCGAAGCTGGAGCCGCGCATCCTGCTCGAAGACCCGGCCCGCAGTCACGTCGCAGCCGCGCGGGTGACGCCCGCCGACCTGTTCGACAACCGCCTCATCTTCGGCGACAACCTGCTCGCCCTCAAGGCCCTCGAAGCCGAGTTCACCGGGAAGGTGAAGTGCATCTACATCGACCCGCCGTACAACACCGGCTCCGCCTTCGAGCACTACGATGACGGCATCGAGCACTCGCTGTGGCTGTCACTCATGCGCGACCGCATCGAGCTGCTGCGGAAGTTGCTTACACCTGACGGGTCGATTTGGGTGAACCTGGACGACAACGAACAGGCCTATTTTCGTGTGATGGCTGATGAGGTTTTTGGGCGTAAAAATTTTGTAGCGACTATCGTTTGGCAGAAGATGTTCTCGCCAAAGAGTTCTGCGCGTCACTTCTCCGTGAGTCACGATTACATCATGGTCTTTGCAAAGGACATTGAGCTTTGGCAACGAAACCTCTCGCCAAGAACTGAAACGCAGGATGAGCGGTATAAGAATCCGGACAATGATCAACGTGGACCGTGGCTCTCTGACCAACTGACTGCACGCAACCCCTACAGTCGGGGATTGTATCCCGTCACATGTCCTTCAGGTCGGAAGATTGATGGTCCGCCTAAGGGTAGATACTGGGCGATTTCCGAGGAGCGATTTCGTGAATTGGACAAGGAGAAGCGTATCTGGTGGGGCAAAGATGGTGACAATATGCCTCGTCTAAAGCGTTTTCTTTGTGATGTGCAAGATGGAATCGTACCACAAACCATCTGGACACATGAAGAAGCAGGCAACACACAAGAGGCAAAGAAAGAATCACTCGCCGCAGTACTTGATGCCGATGTATTCGCGACACCTAAACCCGAAAAACTGCTTCACCGCATCCTGACCATAGCCACCAACCCCGGCGACCTCGTGCTTGATTCGTTCGCCGGGTCGGGGACGACCGGGGCGGTCGCGCACAAGATGGGCCGGCGGTGGATCATGGTCGAACTCGGCGAGCACTGCCACACGCACATCATCCCGCGGCTGACGAAGGTGATCGACGGGACCGATCCCGGCGGAGTCACCGAGGCGACCGGGTGGAAGGGCGGCGGCGGGTTCCGCTACTTCAAGCTCGCCCCCAGCCTGCTGCAACAAGACAAATGGGGCCAGTGGGTGATCAGCAAGGAGTACAACGCCCCGATGCTGGCCGAGGCGCTGTGCAAGCTCGAAGGGTTCCGGTACGAGCCGTCGGACAGCATCTTCTGGATGCAAGGCCGTAGCACCGAATCTGACTTTCTCTATTGCACCACGCAGACCCTGAGCATCGAACAATTGCAGCACTTGAGCGCCGAAGTCAGCGTCGGGCGAACGCTTTTGGTCCTCTGCAGTGCCTTCCGCGGCAAAGCCGATGCCTGGCCGAACCTGACCTTGAAGAAGATCCCAAAAGCCGTGCTGCACAAGTGCGAATGGGGCCACGACGACTACTCGCTGAAAGTGGAGAATCTCCCCAAGCCACCAAAGAAGAAGCGAACGAGCTTGTTCGATGAAGAAGAGTGAACGTGGCCGCCAAGACGCCAAGGACGCCAAGAAGACATAAGAGTGGAAAAAAAAGAGAGTTGAAAACAAAAGAGTGGTTTTGGGTTTTTGTCTTCTTGGCAACTTGGCGGCTCGAATTGATCAAGAAGTTGGCCGCCAAGACGCCAAGGACGCCAAGAAGACAGAAACAAAAGAGAGTGGAAAACAAAAGATTGGTTTCTTGGTTTTTTGTTTTCTTGGCAACTTGGCGACTTGGCGGCTTCATAAAAGAAGTGAGGCAAACAATGAAACGAGAACCGACTCTGGAGGAAGACGAGTTAGCCCGTCGGTTGATCGGGGCAGCGATTGAGGTGCATCGGGTGTTAGGACCAGGATATTTGGAGAAAGTCTACGAGGAGGCGTTGGCAGTCGAGATGACGTTACAAGGGATTCCATTCCAGCGGCAACCGTGTGTATCCGTGCCGTACAAGGGGCACACTGTGGGTGAAGGGAAACTGGATTTTCTCGTTGGTGGGTGTCTGGTGGTCGAGCTGAAAGCCGTGGACTCACTGGCCGAGATTCATCGTGCCCAGCTGATCTCTTACTTGAAGGTCACCGGGCATTGCCTTGGGGTACTGATCAACTTCCAGGTGCCCGTTTTGAAAGACGGCATCAAGCGAGTCATCTACTCCCTCTAACTCTTTTGGCGTCTCAACGTTTTGGCGGTTCGACATCATGGGCAAGCCTAGCAAAATCCAGATTTACGAGCGCATCCGGGAGATTCTGGAGTCGGCCCGCTCGCACGTGGCCCGCACGGTGAACACCACGCAAGTCATGTCCAACTGGCTGATTGGCCGCGAGATTGTGGAAGAGGAGCAACAGGGTAAGAAGCGAGCGGGGTACGGGGAAGAGTTGATCCGCGACCTTTCGCAACGACTCACTGCCGATTTTGGGAAAGGCTATTCCATTGACAGCCTTTTCTGGTTTCGCCGATTCTATCTGGGATATCCTGCACTCATTGACGCAAAATTTGACGCAGTGCGTCAAATTTCTGATTCGTCGCTTTCTCCAGTGATTCCGCAGCCAACCAATTCCGAATCTTGGAAGACTGGTCAACTTCACCCGAACCTTTCGTGGACACACTATAGAACTCTGCTGAAGGTCGAGAAGCCGGAAGCTCGTGCCTTCTACGAGATCGAGGCCACGGAAAACCATTGGTCCGCGCGGGAACTGGAGAGGCAGATCAACAGCTTGCTGTACGAGCGATTGGCCCTGAGCCGGGATAAAAAAGGCGTCAAAAAGTTGGCCAAGAAGGGGCAAGAAATCCAGACGGCTGCCGATGTGTTCAAAGACCCCGTTGTGATCGAGTTCCTCGGGTTACCGGAGTCGGCCAAACTCGTGGAATCCGACTTGGAAACGGCGTTGATCGATCATCTTCAAGCCTTCCTGCTGGAACTTGGCAAGGGCTTCGCGTTTGTTGCTCGCCAACAACGGCTCACTCTCGAAGGCGATCACTTTTACATCGATCTCGTCTTTTACCACACGACCTTGAAGTGTTTTGTGTTGATCGACTTGAAGACAGGGAAACTGACGCACCAAGATTTGGGTCAACTTCAGCTTTACGTAAACTACTACGATCGTGAGAAACGCACGCCTGGTGACCAACCCACGCTGGGGCTGATTCTCTGCACGGACAAGAACGATACCGTGGTGAAGTACACGTTGGGCGCGGACCAGAAACAACAGATTTTTGCGAGCCGGTATCAATTGCATTTGCCAACCGAAACGGAACTCCGGGAGGCATTAATCCGGAACCGCAACTCTGTGCGGTCGAAAGACGACCGAGGAAACTCATGAGCCGAATTGTAAGCAACGTGGCCGGGCGCTTGAGTCTGCGAGCACCGCAGCGGCAGAGCTTGGAAGTATTGGCTCGTGTAGCCGAGATGCTTTCATTGGAGAAAGGCCGCCAAGACGCGGAGGCCGCCAAGGAGATCATTCGGAAAGAGTATCCGGGTGTAACGGATTTTGAACGAGACTTTCCTTCTTTGTGCTTCGCGCTAGCCACAGGTGTCGGGAAGACGCGGCTGATGGGGGCGTTCGTCAGCTACCTGTACTTGGCCCATGGCATTCGGAACTTCTTCGTCCTGGCCCCGAACCTGACGATCTACAACAAGCTGATCACCGACTTCAGCCAACGCACCCACCCGAAGTACGTCTTCCAGGGGATTCAGGACTTCGCCATCAACCCGCCGGTCATCATCACTGGCGACAACTACGAATACGAGGCGGCCTCGATTCACAACAAGCCCGACGACTGCAAGGTGAACATCTTCAATATCTCGAAGGTTAACAGCGAAGTTCGCGGAGGCAAGTCCCCCCGCATCAAGCGACTCAAAGAGTACATCGGCGAGAGCTACTTCGACTACCTCAGCAAGCTACCGGACCTGGTACTGCTCATGGACGAGAGCCACCGCTACCGGGCGAGTGCAGGGGTGCGGGCGATCAACGAGTTGAAGCCCATCCTGGGACTAGAGCTAACCGCGACGCCGTTCGTGGAGACGACGAAAGGGGCAGTCCCGTTCAAGAACGTCGTCGTCGATTACCCCCTGGCCCGGGCGATGGAAGATGGGTTCGTCAAAGAACCGGCCGTGGTGACCCGGAAAAACTTTGACCCGACGGGGATGTCCCGCGAGGATATCGAGCGAATGAAGCTTGAGGACGGCGTCCGGCTTCATGAGCAAGTGAAGGTCGAACTGGAAACCTACGCCCGTGAAACAAGACAGCCAATCGTGAAGCCTTTTGTGCTCGTGATTGCCCGAGACACGACACACGCTAGCGAACTGTTGGCATTGATCCAGGAAGAGAAGTTCTTTGATGGCCGGTACAAAGGCCGTGTGATCCAGGTTGATTCGTCAAAATCCGGGAAAGACGAAGACGAGATGATTGAGCGGCTTTTGAAAGTCGAGAGTACGGACGAACCCACCGAGATCGTCATTCACGTCAACATGCTCAAGGAAGGCTGGGACGTCACCAACCTCTACACGATCGTGCCGCTGCGTGCCGCAAATGCCCGCATCCTGATTGAGCAGAGCATAGGCCGCGGCCTGCGTCTGCCTTACGGCAAACGAACGGGTGTCGCCACCGTGGACCGACTGAACATCATCGCCCACGACAAGTTCCAGGAGATCATCGACGAAGCCAAAAGGCCGGATTCTCCGATCCGTTTGCAGCAACTGGTTCTTGACCCAGGTTTGCTAGGCGAGAAGATGATATCAGTGGTATCGCAATCACGGGTTCAGGAAATGCTGGAAGCGGAGCCACCACGTCAAGAAACGGAGAGGAAAGACAACGATGAATCATCCGCGCCTCCTCGTTCGAGCGGTTCGCTATTCACCCCTGAAGAATTGAAAGTGGCCCAAGTCACGTACGAGGTGATCCGCACATTCGAGAACAAACCAGACGTCGCACCGACGGTGGCATCCTTGCAAAGACGCAACATTCAAGCGGAGGTCGTGGCCGAAGTCAATCGCCGCCTCGGCCCACAGCCGCAGTTGCCAGGGATGGAGTCGAGTGTCGCGGATATTGTGGCCAGGACGACAGAGCAGGTCGTGCTCGGCACGATCGATATTCCGCGAATCGTGGTGGTCCCGAAAGACGAAGTGAAGAGCGGGTTCAAGCCATTCCAATTGAAACTCGCGACACTTCGATACCCCGTACCCTCGGATGAACTCGTCTCCCAAACACTACGAACAGGTGAGCAGGAGAGTATCAGCCTTGGTCGAGGTGGGATCGAGGAGCAACGGCTGGAAGATTACATCGTCGGTGGGTTGGTCGACTTCGATGATGTCTCCTACGACGACCATGCGGAGTTGCTCTATGATCTCGCCACCCAGACGGTGAAGCACTTCAAGAGTTACCTGAAAGATGATTTTGAAGTCCGCAAGGTGCTGCGAGTCCACCAGAAGCCAATCGCTGCGTACATCCACGCGCAGATGATGGATCACTTCTGGGAAGAAACGACTGGCTACGATGTCGAAGTGAGTAAGGGCTTCACCGAACTCCGAGCGAGTGCTTACACAGCAACAGCCAAAGACACCGTCCTGGACTACCGCCAGCCGCCAGCCGACAAATCAAGAATCACACAGTATTTGTACTCCGGTTTTGAGCGATGCCTCTACCGGTTAACGAAATTTCAATCAGACACTGAGCGGAAACTGGCGATCATCCTTGAGCGGAATTCCAAGCGATGGTTCCGGCCCGCGAAGGGGCAGTTCCAGATCTATTACAAGGTCGACCATGAACAGCGAGAGTATCAACCAGACTTCGTAGCCGAGACGGATGAAGCGATACTGATGCTCGAAACGAAAGCTGGCGGGATGAAAGACGAAGCCAGTGTGCAGGCGAAACGAGACGCCGGGATACTGTGGTGTGAGCGTGCTTCAGACTACGCAAAAGAGCACGGAAGCAAGCCCTGGAAATACCTCATGATCCCCCACGAAACTGTGGCCGAAAATATGACACTCCTGGGACTCCAGGAACGATACACCGAGATGCCCACTGGCTGAATGGGCGGATGAATGTAAGCCCACGCATGGTATAGCATACCAAGGCCTTCGTCCGCCCTTTCGGACTCTACAGGCAGACTCAGGCAGACTAACCACCTACACGTGGCGAAGAACCGGCGCCTGGTTTACAGCCAGGCCCATTTGCCGCGCCTTCCCAACTCGCTCGAGAGGTGAACTTTTGGATGGATGAAGTCATATTGCTGGGTTGAGTTTGTTGAGAATGCGTTTTCGGATCGTAGTCGCAGCCGTGATTGTGAATCCCGAGACAAGCAATAACCCAAATGGCTCAGGAACTGGCGTTACAAAGACCGTGAGATTGGGTGCTGAGACTAGAAATGAGTCAAGCTCGTAGAGATTTGGGCCATTTGAAACGAAGCTGTTCGAAGAGCCACCTTCGAAGTCGCTTACGGAGACTATTGTTGTAGTATCTCCTGCTCCGCTGGTAAAAGAGACGTCTGCCAATCGGAAAAGGTGACCTGTTTCCGCCGTAACACCCGAAAGACTAGCAAGCTCAAATCGGACTGAATTTGGTACTCCGCTGACGGCCGCAGGAGGGAGTGGGATCGTAGAGTTCCAGCCGGAGTGTGGCATCACAGAGCTTGGGGACGCTGTGAAACCAGCGTTGTTCGAAACCACCCGTGTTCCTGCGGCAGCAAGGCCATTTTCGGTCGCAAGAAAGGTGGACATGTCTGTATTCGCCAGAACAAATAGCCTCAATGCCACAGTGCTATTCGGATTCACTGTTAAGCTGTTGATAGATCCGCTTACTGTTGAACTGGAACTGGTGACGTTTGCTCCGTTCACCAGAGACCAATGGTAAGTCAGGCTACCACCTATAGGAGGTTGGGCATATGCGATTCCTTGAGTCAAGACAAGGCAAACGAAAAACAGAATCAATGGACGCAAACTCATAGATGTTCTCTCAAAGTGATCACCGATTTCCCCAGAATCATGTTAAAACTGGAGAGAATCGCTGCGTTAAGGTGTATTAAAGGTGGTGCCTAACCGGCGTTGGAAGCGGATCGTGTCGGTGTTGTCGACGTCTCCATCAATGTCAAAGTCAACTGCGGAAAAGAGCGAGGGCAGCAACCCTTGACGAACACGTTGGAATCGGATGACGTCGGTGTTGTCAACATCTCCGTCCCCGTCCGTGTCTCCGAAGAGGCGATGGAGTCGCCCAGTGCCAGCAGCTGGTGTCATGAAATCTGCGGCCATGCCACCAATCGGATTTGTCACTTTTGTTTTGTCGACTTTTAACACCCAGACCCCATCAGCGAGTGAGCCGTATTCAACCAGGCTACCCACTGGTGGGCTGCCAGTGGCCGGGAGGAACGTCAGCGATGCGATTGTCGCCCCGTTGACCACTGAGGTTGTGACAAAAATCCTTGGACCAGTACTACCGCCATCGGTGATGCTCGCGTTATCCGATTGACGAGTGAGAGTGAATGCTCCTGCTGCCAGCGACACCTCGCCGTTGAACCTGACGGTCAGCTCGGTGACACGCGAACGCTGGACCGCGCTGGATTGGCCGGGGTTGACTGTAATGCCGCCCTGAGCAACAGCTGCCCGAAGAACCGCAGTCACGGATTTCGTCGTACTCCCGACACCACCGGCTGAGTCCGTCGCTGACAATGAGATGCTGTACACGCCAACTTCAGTCGGTGTGAACGAGATCGTCGCTCCATTTCCACTCGCAATGCTCGTGCCGGATCGTGTAACAGTCCAAGTGTATGTCGCAGTGTCTCCAGCATCAGGATCAGTCGAAGAAGCCGTGAGTGATAGAGGCTCACCAACAACTGTATGTGTTGGGCCGGACACGGTTGCGGTAGGTGGGGTGTTCGTTACGCTAGCGATGGCGTTGGTGGTCGGCCCCGTGAGTGAACCGTCGTTCGGAGTCACGGTCACCACGATTGTGTCACCGCGATTGCCGTTACCAACTTGTGAGAGATCGAACGTGTCAGTGAGTGCCGTTGCTGATGTCACCGAGCGACGCACGACGCCATTCACTGTCCAGACAAAAGTCAGGCTCACAGGATCGCCTTCGGGATCAGACTTCGTTGCCGTGGCCGTGAGGATGTCATTCGTCAACGGGGTCGTCGAAGACAAGCTGACAGTGGCCGATGGGGCTGTGTTTTGAACAGCCAGTGGCATCTCGGTCGTACGTCCGACGCGATCGGTCAGGATAACCTTGACGTTGTACTGGAGCGAAGTGTTCACTCCAGTCAAATCGAATGTCAGCACAGAGGCATCGTTGACGCGTTGAGACACCGTCACCGCGCTCGATTCGGGTTGCCCCACTTGCCAGTATTTGACGGCCGCGACCAAGACCTGCTCAGAAGTAGTGAGTGCAACCCGAAGCGTAGTCGCGGAGGTGACCGTGATGGTCCCAGTTGCAGTGGGAGCCACTCCATTGTCTTCAACGGTGGCTGTTGGGCGTCCGAGAACATCGGAGCGGAAGGTGGTTCGTGTGCCCTCTGGAGCGATCAGGAGCACGAGTTCGCCGCGGCGGTTATACTCATACTCCGTGACAGCATTCCCAGCGCTGCTGACTTGAGTGACCCGAGTGAGCTGACCCGTCGTCGGGTTATAGCTGTACTGAGTGATGTTGCCAGCCAAGTCGGTTTCTGATGTCTGCCGTTTGGTGGTCGGGTCATATTGGAAGGTCTGGTCGCCCGTCGGAGTGGCGATCCTGACGACTTGATCGTTGTCGTTGTAGAAGTACTCGATGTAGTTGACGGCCCCGGTCAAGCGGGGGTCAAAAACCCGCTTGAGTCGACCGAGAGAATCGTAAGTGTTGGTGGTCACTGCCCCGTCACCGTCGGTCGATGTCAAAACTCGGCCAAAAGCGTCGTAGGTGTAAGACGCGAGTAGCCGATTGAGTGAATCAGTCACACTCTGGAGCAGCTTCGCCGCGTTGTAAGAGTAGGTCGTCGTGGCAGCAACTGGCGTACCGAAGTTGACTGTCACGGTGGCAACAGCGTTGAACGCTGTGTAGGTGTAACGCGTGACTCGGCCCTTCGTGTCGGTGACCTCCAAAGGCAGATTCGCAGCCGTGTAAGTCACTCGGACGGGGGTGCCGCCGACGTTCGCTGGGTCTGTGATGACGGTTGGCAGGTCGGCCGCGTTCCGCTGAACGCTGATCGTCGGGCGGCCTGGTGTCGGGAGTGTGACCGAGGTCGGGGCTTGGGCGGTGCCAGAGTATCCATACTTGGTGGCATTCCCGAGGGCGTCTGTACTTCGTGTCGGACGGGCCGTGGGGTCAAACTGTTGTGCAGAGCTAGCCCCTGGGGTGAAGTATCGGAGGGCTGCATGACCGTGAGCCAGTGGATCGTTCCCAGCCGACCCCGCGTCTGACATCTGGGTCGTGCGGACACCAGTTGCGTCTTGGGTGAAACCGAAGTTGGTTGTGGTGCCAACCGCATCCGTCCTGGCAGTGGACCGACCGCGGATGTCTGAGGCGTTGGTGAGACTCGTGACGCCATCTGGGCCGATCACCCCGCTCACTTGGCCGTCGGTGTTATAGAGGTATCGGGTGCTGCGTGCCGTGGTGTACGTCGTGCCGGTTTGGAGCGCCTGGGTGTCGACTTGGGTGAGCCGACCGTTGGTGTAGAGGAACGCAACTCGGCGTTGTGGTGTGCCCGTGGCGTCTGGCCCACTGACGTATTGCATTCGACCGTCAGTTCCGTAAGTCACAACCAGTTTTTGGTTTGAAGAATCGCTAATCTGGGTGAGCCGCCCTGAGCCGTCGTAGGAGTAGGAAATTTCGTTGCCAAGCGTATCGGTCGTTTTGACCAGTTTGCCGAATGGCTCGAACTCAATCTTGCTGCCATCGGGGCGAGTCAGGATGTAGTTATGTGTGACAGGATCCTGGGCGAGGCTACTACCGTCACGATAGATCCCTGCGGTAAAAGTGGGCACGGCGGTCGCGGACAAGCCGGAAGCGGCCATAATTGGGTTGCCGTGGTTGTCGAGGGCATACGTCGTCCGGAGCGAAGAATTGAAATTCAACACGCGTCCGCTGGCCCGGTCGAAGAACCTCAATTCTCCGGACCGTAAGTACGTCTCAGAGATCGCTCCGAAGATTGGCACCTGAGTGTTGGAGCCGTAGCGCATCAATCGGTATTCGTCGGTAAAGGTTGGCCGCTCGAACTGAAGGTCGAATTGCGTGGCTTGCCAGCCGGTGCCGAGGTTCTTGTTGCCAAGGAAGCCGCTGTCGTAGTAGCGGTCGAACGTGAGCGTCCGGCCGCCAGGGCTGGCGAAGCTCAAGTCGGCAGCGGACAGGTTGACGCTCGCGTCTTGCTTCTCGGCGTCGAGTGTCGCGGCAACAGCGTTCAGATTGCCAATCCCAGTTCCGCCCGCGACGGACCAAGCTTGAGAGGGAAGATCGCCTGTGCCTCCTGGGCGTTGATTCTTCACGGCTGCCGCCAGTGACGCCGCGACTGCATCAGGCAGATACGTGTTCGGGGTCTTGATCTGCACACCACCCCACATGGTCAGTGTCGTGGCACCGTTCTGGATCGAGTTGGTGAGTGTCGGGATGGTCGTTGGGATGAAGGCTTTCGTCGGCTGATATTGGTTGATCCACCAGGTATCCAGCGGGATGCCGTTGTCATTGAAGAATCGGGCGAGTGCCACGGCTTTCATGGCGTCTCGAAGTTGCTCGAAAATCTTGACGTTGATGATCGACTGCCCGGTCGGGTCGGCAGGATCGTAAACCGGGAACGACATGTTGGCGAACTGATCGTATCGAGCTGTGAAGAAGTTGGCCCAATCTTTCGCTGCATTGTCCTCTAGCTGGCCAAGAACCAGAGCCTCCGTGTTTAGCTTGACCGAGGCCGCGCTGAACATCACGGTCGCGGCACCAGTGACCGGGTCAATGTAGCGCTTGAGGTTCTGTTCATTCGGTGTGAACCAGAAGCGGTTGTTAAACCCACCAGACTGATTGAGTTGGGCATAACGTTCCAACAAATTCATGTAGCCTGGAGGCATCCCTGGCGTTGTGCTGCTGTAGGTCGCCCCAGTGAGATGGTCTTTGCCGATGCCGAGTGCCTTCATGACTCGGTCCGCCTCGTGCATGATCCAGCCAAGTTTGGTGTCTTCGACTCGCCCACCTAACTTGCGATGTTGACGATCAGGCTTCAGGGTGATGTTAGAAACGTTAACCGGGCTGGCGGTTGTGTTATTGATGGTGAAGTAGAAATTCGATTGCTGACCTCGAGCATCTGTTGTGAGCGTATAACCTGACCCATCGTTGAGCGTAATCGTGTTGGCAGTGATGGTCCCATTCAGCAAGAGTGACTGAGTAGGCTGAGTCAGAGTGACCCCTGTCGGTAGTCCCGTGACGCTCCCAAGTCTCAAGGTGACGATCGGTCGTCCACCGGCCCGGACATTGCCAGTCCCGTTGCTTCCGTCATGCACGACCGCATCGAGCCGAGCCGTGACGTCAGTCCCGTTTACCTTGAATGACAAGGTCATGTCGTCGATGTTGGTCGGCGTGAACGGAGTGTAGTTGATCGGGATCGGAGCCACCTTCCCACTCGGGATCACCCCATCCCCGCTGCCAAGGTTGAAGTTCGAGGAAATCAGCTTCGCAGGCGGATCGAGAGTGACGAACGGCGGAGCAGCCGAGCCGTACACGCTCTGGATGGCCGTGTAAAACAGGCCGAGGTCGATATCGTGGAGCGACGCCGGGCTACTGTTGCCCAGGAACACGAGTTGGTTGGTAGCCGGGTCGAAAGATGCGCCAGTGATGTCTTTGATGTTCGAGCCGACCAGCGAGGCAGCTTTGTCGATCAGCACTCCGCCAGGTCGATACGAGCCAAAGCTCAATGGTTGCCCAGTATCTCCATCATATAAACCTGATACTTGTACGCCATAAGCAGGCGGGAATAGGACACGGTCTACGGCATTGAGAATCGACTGGCTCGCTTCCACAGTTGCATTCCAAGCATTAGTAGCCAATTTGCTCACACCTTGCCAGGCATCCGAAATCAACTCACCAAATGTCCGAGACCCGTAGGTAGCAGATGCATTTGCCCCGACTCCAGCTTCCACTCCAAATCCAAAAGATGCAATAGGAGGGCGACTAATAGTCCCCATGATAGAAGATGAATTTAAGTTGATAGCTCCACTTATCCCAACATCTGCGACGGATGCTGCACCTTGGAGTTCTCCGCTGAGTGACAAAGGATTCCAACCAGCATGTGTTGGATCACCCCAACTGACCCCTCCTGTGACAAGTCCACCCGCGCCGATATAGCCAGGAATGCCGATTCCAACGCCACCTGAAACCCCTGGAGTGAATGTAAATCGGCTGTCACCGATATTTGTAAGATTTAATGCCACACCGACGTTTGCAGATGGGCTGAGATACCCTCCAACAAACAATCCTTCTACGAGACCGTTAACTCCGATACCTCCTCTTAACTCGATATCTGTGCCAAGCGGGTCTGCGAATATCACTGGGTTTCCAGTTGAGTAAACGAAATGACTTGGACCGTCAACAAACCCTAGCGGGTCTTTCTGTACAAACCTCCCCAAACTCGGCTCGTAGCTCCGCGCCCGCAGGTACACCTGCCCAGTTTCCGTGTCCAGTCGCTCGCCTGTAAACTGGAACTGGTTTGGTGAGACCGGAGCAGATCTTGTCTTTCCAAATGCTTCATAACTGTAGTTGCCGAGATTCCCCCCGGTCGGGTCACTCAGCGCACCGACACTGCCCAAGGCATCGGTCAGATAAAACGTCTGCGCAGTCTGCCCAGGCAGTCGGCCGCTCACTCGCTCCAGCCCGTAGGCGTAGTCAGCGGACAGGGCGCCAGCTCCGGTCCGTTCTTCGACCGTCTGATAGACAGCACTTGAGGGGTCCACTACGAAGCGTGTCGTCACGCCATTCACCGTCTGTCCCACTCGTCGACCAGCGCCGTCATATTGATATTCAATGTGATTGACGCCATCATTGACGCTGAGTAGTAGGTTGCGCGAATCGTAGTTGAATTGGGTCGTGGATGTTGGTGTCACTTTTTGGATTTGGTTGCCGCGGTGATCATAGGCGAACCTCTCTCGCACGACGCCCAGTTGATCCGTCACACTCAGCAACCGGTTCTCGAAGCCGTAGGCGTAGGAGAGGGTCTCCGTTGCCCCTGCCGCCACCCCGCCAGCAAAGGTGGTTTGGGTTAGGCGGTTGCCGTTTCGATCATAGGCGTAGCGGACCACGCGGTCCGTTGTGTCGATTGTGCCGTTGTCGTCGGAGTAGGTGACTTCATTAAGTCTGTTGAGGTCGTCGTAAGAGTACTTCTCGGCTCGGACCCCGCTTGGAGCGGTCACCACCACTTGCGTCCTGCGGCCAGCCGTGTCAAGTGAGTACTGGTAGCGGAGGACAGTAGCCTGGGTGCTGGTGCGGCGGTGGTGGATATCGTTGAGCCGACCTGCCGTATCAAAGCCGTAGAGCGTCTCGGTGTCGTTCGGCCGGGTGGTTTTGTTGAGTAAACCAGTGCTGGCGGTGTAGGAGTAAGTCGTGATCAGGTCCGGCTGTCCGCTGTTTTTCTCGGTGACGCGGTTCAGCTTGCCGCCCGTGGTGAAGACGTACTCCACCCGTTTGCCACTCGGGTAAACCATGGCCGTACGACGACCTGTGAGGTCATATTCGTAGCCGATTTTGAGGGCCGCTGGATCGTTCGGATTGTTTGTCGGTGAGTAGGTCACTCCCGTCAAACGATCGGCGACATCATAATTATAAATCTGCCAACCTGTCGAATCCTGCATGGTTAACAAGTTGCCGGCGGGATCATAGGCAAACTCAACGCTGTTCCCATCCGGGTATGTGGTGCGCGTCGGACGAGACAACAGGTCGTACGTGGTCATCGCCACATGGCCTGCCGAATCGGTTGCCGAGGTGACGTTGCCCAGTTCGTCGTAGCCGAGGTGATCCGCGTCAACGAGAGTTGGGACTCGGGTGATTTGGTATTCATAGGTCGCTCCGCCGACGGGGAGATAGACCGAATTCCGCCCCATCACGAGGGCGTAGTTTCCACCCACAGGTGTCCCGTTGACTTGCGCAGACAGGGTGTAAATCGATTGGTCCGTGACAGGAGCAGAGAGCAAGCGATCGGTGCCGACAGGTTCGACTCGCATGCTTCCCGCGGCATAGTTACCACGAGTGATCGTGCCATCGGTGAGTGCAACATAGACGTAAACGGTGCTACCGATGAGCCCTGTTGGAACTTGCCAAGTGTATCCAGTTGCTTTCTGCGAGAGGCCTGTAACGATCGGTACGAGACCACTCGCAGGGTTTGTATCCGTGTCGAAAAAGACGCTGTAAGAACCGTTGCCGGGAGAGGCATCGCCTGACCACGAGATTCGGTTCCCTCGCCCCGCAGACACGTTGATTGCCCGAGAAGGTGTCGCAACATTCACGACAGGAATCACGCCCTCACCACTCAGGTTCACATCGCGCGTTGGAGCCAGTGGGTCGTTGTTGGTGCTGACTCGGAATATATCGTTGACGCCCCCAGCCGCGATCGGGTCGAAATCAACACTCACAGTCCACACTTCAGCGCCGTTCGGCTGGATCGTTCCGCCCGTTGCGGGGTTGATGCTTCCTCCTAGAGAAGAAGTCACTCCAGTGATCCGGAAAGCTGTCCCGTTGACGAGTCTCAAAGAGGAGACATTGAGAGGTTGTGGCCCGATGTTGGTCACAGGCAAAGTGCGAGTCGAGACTCGGCCACCAACCCCGTCAGCAAGCGTTGCTACCCAACCTAAAGCGACTAGGTTTCCCTCTGTTGTCGTGGGCTGGTTGATCAGCAACCCAGGCTGGTTGAGCCCTGTTCCAGAGAGAGCCACCGTCGCTGGCCCAGTTGGGTCGTTGCTGGCAACGCGCAGGCTGTCAGAAAGGCTGCCGCCGATGGTTGGGTCGAAGACCACAGTGACGCTCCACGTCTCTGTAGCGTTCGGAGCGAGAGTGGCTGGTCCAGCCGAGAGGCTGATCGGTCCTTGCGTGCTACTGGTAATACTTGTCACTCGGTAGTGGCTACCGGAGTTGAAGCTGATGCCATTTTGTGCGACGTTCAGCGGCAATTGGCCGGAATTGGATAGCGACAGCGTTTGTGTTGCTGTTCGTCCACCCACTCCGTCTGAGTAAACGTTACCAAAAGCAAGTGAACTCGGAGTCGACGCCAACTGTGGAGGAGTCTTCCCGGTCCCGAGCAAGGTGATCGAAGCGGCAGCCTCGTCCGGGTCGTTACTCAAGACTGTGAGAGCCTGCTGCACAAGCCCTGTTGATGTGGGGTCGAACTTGAGGCCGACAGTCCAAGTTTCGGCTGAGTTCGCAGCGATGGTTTTCGACCCCGTGGATAGGCTGATGGCTCCTTGGGTACTGCTTGTGATCCCAGTCACAGAGTACGGGCCGACTGGAAGCGACAGCCCGTTCTGGTTGACGATGAGCGGACCACTGCCGCTGTTCGACAAAGTCAGGGAAGCGGTCCCGGCAATTCCACCCGCTCCATCGACGGCAACATCACTGAATGGCACAGTCCGATTCTCAATTCCTCCATTGCCAACGACTAAGTTGGGTCGTGCAACACCGCTCCCGGAAAGCGCCACATTAATGATCGGGTTAGCGGGGTCATCGGTATTGATGCGGAGGGTGTCAGTGAGAGTGCCAACAGCAAGTGGGTCGAAAGCAAGTTGAATGGTCCAGGTTTCGGAAGAGTTGGCAGCGATCAAGCTCGAACCGCCAGCCACATTCACGACCTGAGAGAGCCGATTGCTCAGGATGCTGACGATTTTGAAATGGCTTCCGCCAAGAAGGCTGATGCCATTCTGCAATACTTTGAGTGCTGACAGGCCAGCAGAGTTGCTCAGGGTGACGGTATGAGTTGTTTGAGAATTCCCGGAACCATCAGCGATGATTGAACCGAAGTTAACATTACGATCTGTTGAGGGCGTCTGCGAATCCGCTACCGAAGCGACCGGAGGCTGGATGCTGATGGTCTGCTTGTCTTTGCGATTGCCCTGATTGCTATTGTTGCTCTCGTTCGATTCGGCGACTGTGTTGTTCGAATCGACAATCATACCGAAAGTAAATGATGTCCCAGAGCCGAAAGGGTTCGATGCCGGTAAAATGAAAGTTGCCCCTGAATACGCGATGAAAGAGTTCGCATTTGGGACGTTGAGGCCATTGTACTGCGCGAGGAGGTGGTCGCTGGTCGTGATGTTCGTGTCCGTGGAAAGGTAAATCGCCACTGAGTGTGTGCCACCGCCACTATTTCCTTGATTGAGAATACTGAAGTTGAAACTCAACTGCCTACCCCAGGCTGGAGTTGACGTCAGGGTTTGGAAGTAGTTTTGAGCAAATCCACTTCCTTGACCACTTGCGTCAAAACCGATGAGGTCAACGGCAGGAACTTCACGTGATTCCAACACCTCCAATCCGAGCGTGACCCGCCGAGGATTTTGAATTGGTAGGACTGGTTTAGATTTCTGAACTCGATCCCGCTGGAACAAACGCCGGACGATTTGGGTGAGGTTGATGCCCATGATTGCTCCAGGAACGACCAGACAAACCACTAATAACGCATACTAACCTCGCAGTTTGACAAGAGGAAATGAAAAATCAGCAAAGACGAGAAAAGAGGATGAAGTTCTCTCGATTCCGTCCAGCAAGTACAAGATTCATATTCGAGCGGTCTTTTTTGTGTTCAGGCAAGTCGGGATCCTTGGAGAAATGGAACGGTGCTTCAATGCTCAATGCTCTTGCTTTGTCATCCATGAAATCAGCTCTTTGTCGTCCCCTTTCAATTCCTCCGCGTCGTCTTCGCTTGGCTTCTCGCGGTAGCAGTGGTGTGCTTCGTCGTTGATGACGATGATGTTCTTCATGCCCATCAACTCAGGCATGACCCGTTGCATCATCTGGCCTTCGTTTTCCGTCGTTTGCAAGGCCTCACCACGCCCCTGCAAGAGTCTGCCAGGCCATGAGCATCGCCATGACGGTCGTCTTCCCGGCGCCGGTGGCCAGTTTGAGGGCGATGCGAAAGATTTCAGGGTTGGCGTTCTGATTCGCCGACTTGAGGGTTTCCAAAATCGGCTTGGCGATAGCTTCCCGAGGCGCGACTTCGCTCAGCCAGATGGCCGTTTCGACCGCTTCCAACTGGCAAAAGAAAGGCCGCACGCCCCGGAAGTCATGTTCCCGCCAGTGTTTCAGCAGCCGAGCGGTGAGTGGAGTCACGCCGGGAATCGGCCCTGGCAACGCCCGCCAGCGGTCCACAAGCCCGCGAACCGCGTTGATCAGTGCGGAGGTGTCTTCGTATTGCTGAGCTTCAGTCGAAAGGCCATGCTCATCGGCAAAGACGATCTTCGATTGCGTCCCCGTCGACTTCTTCTTGCGTGGCACCGGGATCGGCGTCACGAAGCTCGCTCGTCGCCGGGTGCCGATGAGGTTCTGCGTTGGCTGACCTTGCGGGTCGAGTTCCCAATGCCGCACCGGGTAGACATAAGGGGAGTTCAAAATGGGCTGTTCAAAAAAGGAGTTTGGCATGGGGGGACTATTTCGTAGGGATCGAAACCAACCAAGACTTCCAACAATCTACGAAATGCCCCTATCAGGGCGCAGCCATCGCCGTCGTACACCGTCTCACGACGCTTCAGCCGGTTCCCGAACACGTCGTACTCATAGCCCACTTCCAGGGCCAAATACGCCACGTTCCCGCCCGTCGTCAGTAGCTTCGAATCATAAAACTTCGCCGACTCCAACTGCCCACGCACATCGTACACGTACTCCCAATGCTTCACATCCCCCGTCAAAAGCTTCGTCGTCACCTGGCCGTTGTCGTTGGTAGCAGAACTAAGAATTCGCTGGAACAGCAAATACCAATGGAATACCTGTATTAACCACAGCATCGTCACAAGCCATGGTATTCTTTTAAATATTTTACAGCATGAGCAGCGACATCGGGGTCCTCAATAGTAAGTGTGTAACCACAGCACTGAATGACATACTGAGGGGAAGTATCCTTTAAGGAAAACCCCAACGCTTTAGCCTTGGCAGTTACGTCAACCAGTCTCATGGGCGATCCGCATCGACTGCAGATAGGGATCCAGTTATCTTGGTCTGAAGATGTTGATTGCGTCATTATTTTACCTCAATAAGTTTGGGTAGTAAAGTGTAACGCTCGTATCTCCTGCACCCCAGATAATCCTACTATTCGGCGGAAGGGCGTTCGGGTCGCGGATGAGCATGTCCAGAAATTCGTTATTGATCACCGTCATGTCACCGGGGCTTGGGTGAGGTATACGACTTGGATGGTTGTGGCCGTAGGCACGTACTACCGGACCAGGGTCAAGGACGTTGGATACTGTGTTGGGCCTCCAGACCTTGTCATTCACGCCACTATACAGCTTGCGTACAAACGAGCCGTTGGGGGTCATTTCTCTTGTCAAAGTAAATTCTATTGCTCCAAACCCGTTGTTGTATTTTTCCCCTAACCTAAACAAGTCGCTGAAGTAAATAACGCGGTGCTGTTCGTTTGTTATGATTACTACACCTGCTTCACCTGGTGGCCTAAAATTCCCCATAAGCAAATCTTCCATGGTAATGCCATTTGTGGGCAAAGCATCACCCACTCCACTCGCTGTGGGCCTCAGTGCAGGTATTGGTCTGCCGTCTCGCATCATATTTATTGGCACCCCGTCGTACTTGGCCGCAAAGGGTGAAGTTTTTGGAGCAGACTCAATAGTTTTTAATCTTGTACCCGCATTTCGGAGAATCCCGAGCTCTGCTTGGGAATATTGAAAGGTATGTGCAGCAGGTATATAAACTCTCTCAAAGTGAAATGCCGAACTTGGCCATCTGCTTGCCGCTGTGAAGCTCCTCGACTGAATCCCCCTGCCGGTGAAGTTGACTGAAGGTATGCCTGCCCCAAGAGCAAACATGATTCCCTCGATAGTGATGGTAATCATAAACTGCTCAACTGGCGACTTCGCATTCCAAATTTTTTCGTCATCTCGGATTCGAAGCTGCCTCGATTCTTCCATGATTCTGAAGTTAGGCGATACTCCGAAGGGTCGACCGATAAGTCGATTCCACTCGTTAGTCGCTTGATAGTGAACGTCTCGCTCGCGGATTTTCCGTGAGTTATCTTCTTGTTCGATTCTTCTCAGATCTTGGTCAGTGAGGGCGCGGAACTGAAGGCCCGAGTTTTGACGCTGAGCTGCCTCCAGCTGGTCGTAATATTTACGAGACATGATTTCATAGGCTTGCTGAAATATCGGATCGTCACTAAGTAAAAATCCACCGCCAGAATCTCTATATGCAGATCTTGCCAAATATCGATCTGTTGGATTAAGATATATATTCCTGAGTGCACCAGGCAAAAGGCAGCCGTTTTTGATTCCACCTTGGAAATCTTGAAGGTCCCCATCTGGAACCGGGTAAGTCACACACGAACCATACGCCACAGCTAGAATTTCCCTTAACTGCTCTTCATTGGCTGCATAATGACGCAGTCGATTCGCAATAGCATCATGATTTTCCTTTGTTCGTTTGGGCACAACAAGGAATAAGTCTTTGGTGACCGGCATCATTCTAGCATTGTTCTCGAACACATTAGCCCATTTATCCTTTTCTTCGGATCGTACGAACAGCCAATTCCCACTCGGATCGGTCCCGCTGGTGGCGTTGTTGCCGACGTAGCGGCTGAGGTTCGGGTCGCCGGCGGCGAAGGACATGGGGTCTTCGGAGAGCCAGCGGCCGATGGCGGGGTCGTACATCCGGGCGCGGTTGTATTGCAACTTCAGCCCCGCGTCCCACTCCCGGCCGACGTAGCCGTAGCGGTCCGTCTGCGTGCCCGAGACCAGCACACCGAAGCCGTCGTACTGACGCTGCTCGATCTCGTTGCCTGCCTGGTCGACTATGTCGACGATCGAGCCTTGGTAGTCCGCCAAATACCACGACACCGAACTCGATGGCCCCACCTTCGCGATCGGCTCATCGAACCCTGGCCCAAACAGTCGAGATGTTGCTTGATAGTCGAATTCCTTACCCTCCTGCTCCGCCCAGACATCGAAATGCTCGCTGCCGATAGACCCAGGCTTCGCCGTATCCCAGCCATCGTAAACAAAGCTCTCCACTGAGGCCTTCGAGCCACCATCGCCATCATACACCGTCTCCCAACGCCTTAAACGGTTCCCAAACACGTCGTGCTCATAGCTCACTTCCAGGGCCAGATAGGCCACGTTCCCGCCCTTCGTCAACAGTTTCGAATCATAAAACTTCGCCGACTCCAACTGACCACGCACATCGTAGACATACTCCCAATGCTTCACATCGCCTGTGAGCAGTTTCGTCGTCACCTGGCCGTTGTCGTTGTACGTGTAGCTCCACAATCCATCCGTCACCAAACGATTCCCCACAGGAGCCTGGCTCCCCTGAGACGTCCGGTTCCCCGTCTTGTCGTACGTAATCGACTGGCCATTGTTGTTGGTGATCTGGTTGACCGCATCGTAGCTGAAGCTCTGCGTCTTCGTATCCACCGTACGTGACGTCACCCTGCCGATACTATCGAGCGACACAGCCGATCTCTGAGTCGCGCCATTGGGCACACTCGTGGAAACATCATTCACCCGACCTACGGCATCATAGCCGTAGGTCGTTGTGACATGATCAGCGTCTTTCGATCGCTTCAATTCATTCAGTAAGCCGTTGTGGTCCTGGTAGGTCCATTCCGCTTCGACGAGCGAGCCGCCCACCAGCAACGACCGTTTCTTCAACCGATTCAGGGAGTCGTACTGGCTCGAAACGTTCGTGCCCTTGTTATCCGCGATGAAATCCCGGTTGCCGTTCGCGTCGTAATCCATGGTGAATACGAAGTCCAACGGTGCATTCACGATAGCAACGAGATCACGGTCGTTGTACTCGAAGGTGTACTCACCAGCCGTCCTGAGATTCCCACGTTCGTCATAGTCGTAGCCGTAGGATTTACCGCCAGAACTCGCGTTCCAAATCTCAAAATTTACTCGACCATTTCCATCGAAGCCAAATTCTCGTGTATGTCCCATCCTATCAATGGTGCTGAGAGTCTGCCCTTCCGAGTTGAACTGGGTTGTCGAGACTTTGCCGAACGGATCCGTCTCTTTGAGCGTGCGTGAGGCATCCAAGTATTCCCAACTCGTTTTGTTGTTGCTGGCATCTTGGATCCAGAGCTGACGGCCCAGTTCGTCGTAGCCGAAGCTCGTCTTGCTGCCGTTGGCATCTGTGATGGCGATCGTGCGCCCAGCAGCATCGAACAGAGTCGTAGTGGCGTGGCCGAGATCGTCTGTGACTTTGTTGACGCGGCCGAGGTTGTCGTATTCGTACTTCGTCTCGGCTTCGAAGGCCGTGCCTAGCCCGATGATCTCGGATTTTGTGCGCCCGTAGGCGTCGTAAGTCAGTTTATCGACACGCCCCGTCGGATGTGTTGTCGTCTGCAACCGCCCTGCGGCATCATAAGTGAACTTGGTTGACAGGTCTTCGGCCAGCCCGAAGCCGACGATCTGCTCGATGAGCTGCCCGGCATCGTTGTAGTTGAACCGCGTGACGATTCCCTTGCCATCGGTCGTCGTTTTCAGTTCACCTGTCGCGTAATAGGTCGACGACGAGACTGTGACGTAATTCCCCTTCTGCTGCTCAGCGACTCGCACCACCCGGCCCAGAGGATCGGTGAACGTCTTCGTCTTCGCAGGTTTGGCCGGGTTCTCGACGGACTCCACACTCCCTACCGCTCCCGCGAGGGCTGCATTCGTCCCGAAGTAGGTCTCGTAGTTGGTGTCCATCGTGATACCATCTTCGACAACCACATCCGGGCGATTCAAGAAATCCACCGCCGAGCGCACCCCTTCACCCAGCGAGTTGATCATCACCGTGGCGACATTGTCGACGTTGTATTTCACCTGATCAGTGGCCCCGAATGGATCGATGGAGGTGATCATTCTCCCAATGCCGTCGTAGATGGTCTGTGCGGTTTGAGAAAGCGCATTGGTGGCCCATCGAACAAAACCGTCTCGGTCCGATGTCGAAGAGGACCAGCGAGTTACGCCATCGATCGTCGGTTCGAGGGCAATCGTTGATCGGGCGATATCGTCGTACCGGGTCTCCCAAATCGCACCGCTATCATCTTGCGTCGCTTGAGTCCGCCCGAAGACGTCCAGAATCGAGTTCGTGACAATCGGGTCGGGTGTATTCGCTGCTTGGATCGAGCCAGTCGCTGCCCCGAGCACGTTGTACGTGGTCTTGCTGACCACCCCATCCGGCGTTGTCGTCGAAAGGTTGCGACCGAGCCAATCACTTTCATAAGTCGTCGTCGTAGCGAACGTCGTGCCAAAATTGTTGACGGATGCTGAAACCTGCCCCCAGGGATTGAAGAAGGTTTTCGAGATGCGGTTCCCTGGCGAAATCACGCTCTCTTGTTGGCCACGGCTGTTGTAGGTGTAGACCGTCGTCATCGGCTGGGCGGAGTTCGATGCCGCGGTCATTGAGGTGATCCGCCCAGCTGGATCATAGGTCTGCTCGGACTGAACACCTTGGGCATCCTGAGTCACGGCCACACGGCCGTTAAAGTCGTAGCCGGTGTAAGTCACAAACTGATTTTCGTTCGGCGTCGGATACACGCCCGGAACGACGACATGAGTATTGACCCCCGAATCGACGGTCGCATACGAGCGCCCCAGCGGATCGTAGTAATTCGTGACGTAGTGTGGCCGGGAGTTGGCTGCGTTCAACCGCCCGTAGAAAAGCGTCGGGCTGTAGATCGCTTCACGGTCTTCGGTGCCTAAAAGCAGCGTCCCGCCGTAGTAACGGTAAGACTGGGAGATGACCGCATCCTTAGCCACCGGATTAGCGGGATCAAACACGACGGAATTCGTCGAAGCCATCGAGAATGACTCGACCTCGCGTCCGACGCCATCGTAAACCGTCTTCTGAACGCGGCCTTCTGGCGACATCGTGGTGATGGGAAGCCCACGTAAGTCATACCAAGTCCGGGAGATCGCAGGTGTTGCTGTGATAGTGCCGTTCACTTGGTTCGCACCGTAGGCGGCGGTGGCCACGACACGGCTTTGGTAGTCGTAGAGATTCGTGGTCATGCCACGGAGCAGCGTCGTGGGTAGATTTTGAGGAACACCCTCATCAATGACAGGTGTAACGCCGTCACCATCGTAGACATCCGAACGAATGACCCGATTGAGATTGTCGTAGTAGTTTCGCGTCAGCGGCCGGTTGATCTTGGCGTCTTGAGCCGAAGGCAGCCCCGTACCTTCTTTACCGGACTTCGTGAAGACAGGGCGATTCCGCCAATCGTAGAGAGTCGCTGTCTCCAGTGGAACCTGTCCGAACCCAGGATAGGTCGTCGAAAGCGTGACATTGCCATCGCCGACTTTGTTTTGGTCGAAGACGTACTCATTCACAGTCGTCCAAGCGAAGGGCACGGCCATCTTCTCTTGTGAGATCACGCGGCCGAGTTTGTCATAGCTCGACTTCATGGAGACACCATCCGGCGTCGTCGTCATGTACTGCCGACCGAGTTGGTCGTAGCCGTATGACGTCTGGAGATAGTGCACTCCTGGCTGACCCATGGTGTCATGACCATTCCAAACGTACCAAGAGTTGTGGGGTTCTGGCGTATAGTACAAACCCTCGAAATTCGTGTATTGCAAGATCTTGGTGACTTGCCCAGCAAGGTTGGTATAGGTTTTCGACATAGACAGCAATGGGTTGAAAAATGCTGTTGGATTTTGCTCGCCGTATGGAAATTGTCCTTCGGGACTTGGGATTGTGTAAGTCTCAGTGAAACCGCTCCACCAGTCCACACGGCTTACCGTGATCGCAGGCCGTGTGACACCCAAAGGCAATTCGATCGGCCCTTCGAGATCCCAACCGGGATACGTCCAATTTGTGCGCCTGAATGAGTCGTAACTGTACTTCGTCGGGATGCCATTTGGGTCGACAGCCAGGATGGTTCGGCCATATTTGTCGAGCTTGAAGTTCGACACCAAGTTCGCGCGATTGCCGACCGGTGCAGGGCCAGTCCAGGTGATGCCAGGAACGCTGGTGTTTGCGTCCTGAACTGTCTGCAAGACGCCGCCCGTGATGATGTCGGTGATGGATGTGTTGACGTACCCTTGCGGATCAACCGACCAAGACTGAGTGCCTGTCTGGTTTTGCTTGCGGATCGATACAATTGGAGGTTCTGCGACTCCAGGGATAACAAACCGAGACGAATACCTCGAGGTTGTGGTAATTGTTTGTGGTCGCCCCCAGCTTGCAGGCCAGACATAATCAGTGCTTGTGATCACTGAAGATGGATAAACAGATGACGATCGGCTAGATCTGTCATACGTCGTGACTTCTGCAAGTGGCGTGAAAAGAGTGCCAGAGGCAGGAATTTGCCAGTAAGTGAACTCACTTTGTGGAAGGAGGCCCCCGCGGCTGCCATTGCTCAAAAACGTCGCTCTGGGCAGCGAGCGAACATCGCCACTCTGGCTAGCGGTCGCGTTCGTTTGACTAGCGTAGATTGTGTAAGCGATTGCCCCACCGAAAGCGACAAAGTTGTCACTGGACATATCTGTAAAATCAATGAGATCCCGTGACTCTGGGGCAAGCTGCGTGATACCTGACGGGCTAGCGGAGACCGTAATCCGGCCATCGCCATCAAATCGAGCATAGTTGTTGAAGATTCTCGACTTGTCCATCGTGGTCTTTGTGCCCATCGTCAGGCCGTAGGCATTCTGGTAGACGATGGATGTGAGACCTTCCGCGTTCTCGATGGTATGAGTCGCCTTAACACCATTCATGCCATTTTCGACATCGATCTTGGAATCGTAGGTGTAACTGGTTTTCCCTTGACCAAACGTAGCTGCTGACCCTGCACCAGCACGGGTGATCGAAGTGAGCGTACCGCTCGGGTAACTGAACTCAAACTTACGGCTGGAGAAATTGTCGAGCACGCCATGAGGAATAGTTTGTGGGCTGGTCTCTCCATAACCGGCCTGCACTAAAACAGAATGCTTCACAACATACTTCAGCGCAGGACGATTCGTTTCCCGGCTGATGGAATCGCCTTCATAGACATAGTATTCCCCATCAATCAGCGATCCTTCACCATCGTAGATTTTCGCTGCAATCAGGTCGGGGAAACGATCATTTGGAGCAGCTGGATAGTGGCCCCAGAAGTATGGTTGCTGGTAATCATAGGTGAAGTGCACCCTACGTAAGTTGAGCCACTCAATCGACCGAGGGTTGGGGTTTGACTCCTCCTCTTCAGGGTCCACTGGATCCGGTCGGGGTGCTGGACGGTCAATCATCCGATCCCAAGACACACTGGAAATATGGCGATAGTCCCAATCGTTGAAGTAGGTAGGAGAATATCCAGTCCAAGTATAGGTGAAGCGATCTTTGTAGATGACATCCCCAATCGTCTGTGTACGCTCCACTTTGCCGATTTGGCCATTCGTGCTTGTCGTGCCCCAGTTCGAACTACCGTTCGGCGAAGGGCTAGCGATGTACTCTGTCACCTCCGTGACGATACCACCTGGGCTGACGATTCTCTTGAATTGGCCACGACGGAACCTGGGCAGTGCAGAGTTGAAGTCATCGAAAACGATCTGCGTGCCGTCTTGACGGGACAGCGTGAAAGTACCTGCTGAGCGGTTACGAGTCAACGTATCCTGGCCACCGAAACGGGGGCGGTATTGATCATTCTGGAGGAGATCAAAGACCAACCAATCCGCACCAACACGATAGCGGATCGATTGCCCCTCTCGCACCAGCCGTGGGAACTCGGTGACGTTCCAGCCTCGTCCGTTGAACTCCGCCGTGCCCTCGTAGATCGAGTTGTTGAGGTTGTACTGCTGATCGCTGACCCATTCTCGGCGATGGCCCCAAGTCAGGTCATAACCTGTCGCGACGAAGTCTGTGTGTTGATACGAAGTCACGCCATCATAAGGCCGGGCGCCATCATTGGCCTGACCAGTAGGAGCGAGTTCACGATCATCAATCGCAAATACTCCCCGATGCCCTCGTTCCGTCGACTCGAAGAAATTGTCCTTCTTCGGTTGATACTGCACCGCAACGGTCCCACCTGTGAGACTGACCGTTCCCAGAGGGGTGGATTTCCCTTCATCATCCTCATATCCACCAGGCAGCCCTTCATGCTCAACGCTCTGGTTACCCAACTGGAGATAGCGCATCTCACCAGATGACTGTGGCTCCTCAGCGGAGATAGCATCGATC